>JAVBOK010000047.1:0-36036 GCA_031550605.1 Desulfovibrionaceae bacterium
ATTCCGCGCGCCGCCTGCATGCCATACGCTATGGGGCAAGGGGATCAAGGCCCCGGGGGCGCAGGGCGAGGCCCTGCCGGATCACGGGGCAGCCTCCGCCCGCATCATGCGTGCCCGGCTCAGCCTTCTTCCGCCTGCCCCTGTTTGCCCGCGCCTTTCAGACCGTACATGGTGGTGCTGCCGGACGACCAGAACTCCAGAATTTCGGTGTTGATCATCGCGGTGAGGATTTTTTTCACCTCACGGGGGCCCTTGTCAGGGAACACTTCCAGGAAGTCCTGAAAATAGAACTTGGTCTTGCTGGTTTTCCCTTTCAAAAAATCCACAACCTTTTGTTGGTCAGCATCCATGATACGCCCTCTGTTAGAATTTGAATTGCGTGCTCTGCCGCCAGGTATAGTAAGCAGGGTCGCGGAAGTCGTCAATCAGGTGCGAAGTGAACTCCAGCCCCGTCAGGTCGAAGAACCGCTCCCAGCCGATGCGTTCGGCCCAGTCGCCCAGACGCTCGTACTTCCTGGCGTTGGCCGCGTACACGTCCACGATGTGCCGCACCGTCTTGACCAGCAAAGGCCAGCGCGGCGGCTCGTTCGGGATGTAGGCCACAACAACTTTGGAAAACTTCGGCATGCTGACGCGGTTGGACACCTTGCCGCCCACCATGATGGCGATGCCGTCGCCTTCGCCGTCGGAAATGGGCAGGGCCGGACACATGGTGTAGCAGTTGCCGCAGTACATGCAGCGGTCGTTCTTGATGCCGATGGAGTTGACCTTTTCGCCCTTGTATTCCGTTTTGACCGGACGCACGGCCGCCGTGGGGCAGGACGCCACCGCCAGCGGAATTTCGCAGAGCTGGTCGGCCCATTCATGGTCCACCATGGGGGGCTTTCTGTGGATGCCCACCAGACCGATGTCCGAACAGTGCACCGCGCCGCACATGTTGATGCAGCAGGCGAGAGCGATGCGCAGCTTGGCGGGCAGGCGCATGGACTGGAAGTCCGCGAACATTTCGTCCATCACCGCCTTCACCGGGCCGGAGGCGTCGGTGGCCGGGGTGTGGCAGTGCACCCAGCCCTGGGTGTGCACGATATTGCTGATGCCCGCGCCCGTGCCGCCCACGGGGAACTTGAAGGACCCGCCCGCGAACTTGCGGGAGGCCAGATCCGCTTTCAGCGCTTTCACGGCATCCAGGCTGGTGACCATGAATTCGATGTTGTTGCGAGTGGTGAAACGCACGTACCCGCCGCAGTGCTTGTCCGCAATCTCGCAGATTTCGCGGATATGGGTGACGCTCATCAGGCGGGCGGCGCCCACGCGCACGGTGTACACCGTGTCGCCGCTTTTGCCGACGTGCAGCAGCACGCCGGGTTCCACGATCTCATGGTAATCCCACGCACCCTTGTTCTTGGCGATGAAGGGCGGATAGAATTCGTCGTATTTGCGCGGGCCGATGTCGGATATACGGCCTTCCATGGGCTTTGCGGGATTGTATCCGGAAGAAACGAATGCCATTGTGATCCCCTCCCTTTACCGTACGAACGGATGACGTTTGCGATAGGCCTCAAGGTCGCGGTCCCAACCGCCGGGCACTTCCTCTTCCTTGAAAAAGATGTACGGGTTGTGGCGCGGTTCCTTCACATGCACGGCCTGGGGTTTCACATTGGTGACCGAAAGCAGTTTCTGGAACGAAAGCCGTTTGATGGTTTCGCCCAGGCGCTCACGGTTTTTGCCTTCTTCCATCCACCAGTCCCAGATGCTCTCGATGACTTCTTTGACTTCGCCATAGGGCGGAGTGACTTCCACAAAAGGCACCAGAAGCGAGCCCATCTGCGCGCCGTCCAGGATCGGGGCTTTCGCGCCGACCAGGATGGATGCGCCGCGTTCGTCGCCGATGCGCAGAGCCCGCGGCATGGTGTTGATGCAGTGCATGCAGCGGGTGCATTCCCTGTCGTTGATGGTCAGCCTGGAGCCGTCCCATTTCATGCACTGCGTGGGACAGCGGGAGACGACTTCGTCCTCGATGCAGAACTTGCCCCAGTCGCGGCCGGAAAAAGCGCCCGCGTTGGGGGCCAGGTCGCCGTCCACATACCCTTTGACCGCGGCCTGATCGATTTTGATGTCGTCCTTCCAGGTGCCGATGACCGAAAAGTCGGACCGGGCGATGGACGCCACGCAACCGTTGGGGCATCCGTCGAACTTGAATTTGAACTTGTAGGGGAACGCGGGCCGGTGCAATTCGTCCTGATAATCCTGGGTCAGGGTGTAGCACAGATCCTGCGTGTCATAACAGGCATACTGGCAGCGCGAAGGACCCAGGCAGCATTCGGGCGTGCGCAGATTGGAGCCGGAACCGCCCAGGTCGGTATTGACCTTGTGGGTCAGTTCGTAAAACACTTCTTCCAGTTGCGGGGTCTGGGTGCCCAGCAGAATGATGTCGCCGGTGGACCCGTGCAGGTTGGTCAGGCCGGACCCGCGCATATCCCAGATATCGCAGATCTGGCGGAGAAATTCGGTGGTGTAGTACTTGGCCGCGGGCTGGTTGACGCGCATGGTATGAAAATGCGCCACCCCGGGGAACGCGTTCGGCTGGTCGCAATACCGGCCGATGACGCCGCCGCCGTACCCGAACACGCCGACGATGCCGCCGTGCTTCCAGTGGGTTTCGCCGTCGGTATAGGACAGTTCAAGAACGCCCAGAAGGTCTTCGGGGCAATCCACCGGGATCTGGTATTCCACCTTGTCCGGGTTTTCCGCCCTGTGCTCCGCTTCCTGTTTTATATCCGAGACAAAGCTGGGCCAGGGGCCGGACTCAAGTTGGTCCAGCTTGGGGGTCGCGTGTTTCACCATTACCCTACCTCCAATGTAAGAGTGAGCATTTTTTCGTATACGCCAGCTTATGAATATCTTCACAAGTCCTATGGGGCACGGTTTTTTTTGTCAAGGCAAGGGCGGGAAGGCCAGGGGAAAAAATCCTGCGACCGTAAGGGGAAACAGCTACTTATGAAAATAATCGGTATATCTTAGTCATGACGCCTATTACCCAGGCGCTGCGCAACGTGCGTCCGTATTGCCTAATCGTGCGCATCATGCCACTATACATCCATGCGTGACGAAAACGGTTCCTACTATTATCCCTGCCCGGCGGCCCCCAAAAGCCGTGTATACGTGCGCCGGGGACCTGAAGGCGCGGAATTCAGGCTGTGGCACGCGGACCATCCCCAGGTCTGGGAGAAGCACGGCTGGCTGGGCCGGGCCGCTCTGGACGCGGCGGCGGCAATGTACCGCGAACGGGGTACCGGCGCGGACCCCCTGCTGCTGTACGACACGGCCGTTGCCGAAGCGCTGCTGCAGGAAGAAGAACGCAAGGGGGCTGGCCATGCCTAAACGATGGCTGGAAGCGAACGAACCGCGGTTCGTGGCCGACATTCTGCGCGATTTCTGCATGGTCAGCATCACGCTGGAAGAGCAGTTCGCACGTTTCGACCGCGCGGGCAATCTGTCCTTTCCCGTGCTGCGCGACCTTCTGGGCGACATGATGGACAAGGGCCTGCTCTGGCGGCTCAAAGACATGGCCCACCATGTGCTGCGCGATGCCAGGGATGCCGGTTCAGCGGCCCGCCTGCTGGACTGGGCCATCGGATACATTTTTCACGAAACCATCAAACTGATGGAAGACGCCCATCAGCAACAATATTACACGCCCGGGCTTTCCGCCATGGCGGAAGCGGATCCTGCCGTGCGCGGCGACGAGGCCGCCGGGGCTTTCGGCCTGATCACCAACGAGAACACTGCGGACATGCGCCGGGGCGTGGACCGCATCCGCCGCCTGCTTACCCATGCCCGCAGCGTATTCCGCCGCTATTACGCGGACCAGGCGGACAACAGGCATCTGGCCCGCCTTCTGCACGACCGGGAAGACCTGATCCGCACGGTTTTCGGCCCGGATTACGACACCTTCATCGCGGCCGTCTACAACGGCGAACCGGAACGACTGTACCTTGAAGCGGCCGCCGCCCTGCTGGAAGGGGGGCGGGTGGAAGAAGCCGCCGCCGCCGCGCGCAAGGCCGAATCCCTTGCGCCGGACAAGCCCGGCGCCCTGGCCGCGGCGCAACGCATAACGGCGGAGGTGGAAACAAGCGCATCCTGATGCCCCGGCATTGCCCTTGCCGGCGTTTCCGGGTATCGCTTTTCCCTATGAATGCCGCTTCAGCCCTTCCCCGCGCCGCGTTTCGCGGCCATGCCACCCATGCGAGTCCGCCGTCATGAAAGCCGTCGCGTTCTATCTGCCGCAGTTTCACGTCATTCCGGAAAATGAGGCCGTGTACGGAACAGGCTTCACGGAATGGAACAACGTCCGCTCAGCGCTTCCCTGTTTCGAAGGGCACTACCAGCCGCACGAGCCCCATGAGCGCATCGGATACTACGATCTGACGGACGAGGCCTTTCTGACAGCGCAGCACGATCTTGCCTATGACCACGGCATACGGGCTTTCTGCTATTATTACTACAACATGGGCGGCCGCACGCTGCTTGAAAGGCCCCTGAAAATCATCAGCAACAGCCGCCATATCCGGAACGAATTCTGCCTGTGCTGGGATCACCACAGCTGGTACGACAATACGCTGCCGGAGCGGAAGGTTCCGTTCATAGAGCAGATTTATTCTCCCGAGGAAGGCCGAAAGCTGATCCGGGCCCTGCAGCCGTACTTCGCCAACCCGCGCTATCTCCGGATCAACGGCAGCCCCCTGTTCCTCGTGTTCGCCCCCGAACGCTGCCCGGACATCAAACGCTATGCCGAAGTCTGGCGCGAGGAGATGCCGCGCATGGGGTTTGCCGGCATCTGCCTGGCCGGGGTCGAATCGTACCTGGGCTGCCGTCCGGACGTTTACGGTTTTGACTGCATGGTGGAATTCGCGCCGAACTGGCATCGGGAACATCAGCTGTCCCTGCCCGGGGAAGAGCCCAGGCGGCAGGATTACATCCGGACCGTCAAGTCCATGCTGGCGAAAGAAGTGCCGGAGTACACGCGGCTGCGTTGCGCCTTTCCCGCCTGGGACAACACCCCGCGCAGGGGGAAAAAGGGCATCGCCTGCACGGGCGCGTCGCCGGAAGCCTTTGCCGTCATGCTGGAAGCCCTGGCCGCGTACACGAAAGAAGTTCTGCCCCCAGACATGCAGTATCTGTTCATCAACGCCTGGAACGAATGGGGGGAAGGCTGCCACCTGGAACCGGACAAACGACACGGTTTCACGTATCCGGATATTGTCCGGAACATCATGCGGCAGTTTGGATAGTTTCACATCCTGATCGGAAAACCAGACCGGGCCTATTGCAGGTCATGCCCGTCGAACCTGCCCTCCCGGTCTTCCCGTTCCCGCTTTTCCACCCGCACGGCGTCCGGCGCTTCCGGAAAGCCGCCGGGCGGAAAGAACAGGTCCCGGCCGGCCCTGTGCCGCCGCGCCATTTTGTGCAGAGCGCGGAAAGCGTACCGATTGCCCTTGTGCCGCTTTCAGGGTACAAACGTATGTTTTCCGGACCATATTGTCCGCCGCACGCATCCGCTTTTTGGAGAAAGAATGACTGACGCCTCACCGTACGTGACCCTCACCCCCCTGGGAGGCCTGGGAGAAATCGGCCTCAACTGCATGACCCTGGCCTCGCCCGAAGGCACGGTCATGCTTGACTGCGGCCTGATGTTCCCCAGCGATTATCACCTGGGGGTGGACATCATCATCCCCCGCTTCGATTCCATCCTGCAGGACAAAGAACGCTTGCAGGGCATGGTCATCACCCACGGCCACGAAGACCATATCGGCGCCCTGCCCCATCTGCTGGCCCAGGTCAAAGCGCCGGTGTACGCCTCCCCTTTCACCCTGGCCCTGATCGAACACAAGCTGAAGGAGCACAACCTGCACGGCAGGGTGCCGCTCATACCGGTCCTGCCGGAGGAACCGCTGTCCCTGGCGGGCTGCACCTTCCACTTTTTCCCGGTCTGCCATTCCATCATCGACGGCTACGCCGTGGGCATCGAAACCCCCGTGGGCTCCATCCTGCATACCGGCGATTTCAAAATCGACCCCGACCCTCTGGAGGGTCCGGGCACCAACCTGGATCTGTTCCGCGCCTTTGCCGGGCCGGGCGGAGTGCGGCTGCTTCTGTCCGATTCCACCAACATTGAACGGGACGGCCACAGCCTGACCGAGCGTCAGGTGCTTGAATCGCTGCGCCGCTTTTTCGGCGAAAGCCGCGGCCGCATCATTGTCACCCTGTTTTCCAGCCATATCCAGCGCATACAGGAAGTGTTCGACTGCGCCGCGGAAACCGGCCGCAGCGTAGCGGTCAACGGCCGCAGCCTGGTCAACAACATCGAAATGGCGTTTGACCTGGGGCGGTTGCGTCCGCCGCCGGGCCTGTTTCTGGACCCGGCGTCCATGCCCGCTCTGCCCGACGAAGAAGTGGTGCTGCTGGTCACCGGGTCCCAGGGCGAACCGCTGTCCGTGCTTTCGCGCATTGCCAGGGGCGACCACAAACAGCTGGCCATTCACAAGGGCGACACGGTCATCATGTCCTCCCGGCTGATCCCCGGCAACACGACCGCGGTGACGGCGCTGATCAACACCCTGTACCGCCAGGGCGCGGAGGTGTATTACGAAGCCGTGCGGGCTATCCATGCATCCGGCCACGCGCACAGGGAAGAGCTGACCGCCATGATCGACGCGGTGCGGCCGGAATATTTCGTGCCCGTTCACGGGGAATACCGCCACCTGGTCAAGCACCGCCGCCTGGCCGCGCAGCAGGGGGTAGCCGAAGACAAGGCCCTGATCCTGGAAGACGGCCAGCCCATCACCCTGACCACGGACGGCGTGCGTTTTGAAGAACCCATTGAGGCCGAATCCATCCTGGTGGACGGCAAGGGCGTGGGCGACGTGGGCCAGGCGGTGCTGAAAGAACGGCATCTGCTGGGCGACGAGGGCATGGTCGTGGTGGTTCTGGTCCTGAACGGGGCCACCTGGGACGTGCTGCACGGGCCGGAAGTGCTGTCCAAGGGATTCGTGTTCGAGCAGCAGTTCAGCCACGTGCTGGAGGACGCCCGCTGTGTCGTGCTTGACGTGCTGGAAGACACGGAACCCGGCGATGTGGACAAACTGCAGGAAAAGGTCCGCCCCGCCCTGCGCCGTTTTTTCCGCAAAATAGTGGGCCGCGATCCGGTGATCGTGCCTGTGGTGACGGTTATTTGAACCTCCGGGGGCTTCGCCTCCGGCAACCCCGCCGGGGGAGGGCATCCCCCGGACCCCGCGCCATGGGGAACGGCGCGTCCTGAAAGGAGCATGCCATGCATTATCCCGTACGCCGCAAAGAAAGACAGATCTCCCCTGAAGAAGCCCGCGCGCTTTTTGATGCCCGCGAGTATCTGGTCATGGCCACGGTCGGCAGGGACGGAGCCCCCTACAGCGTGCCCCTGTCCTATGTCGTCCTTGATGACACCGTATACTTTCACTGCGCGACGGAAGGCCGCAAGGTAGCCAATCTGGCTTTCTGTCCCAAGGTGTCTCTGACGGCGGTCGGCTCCACCCAGCCCGTGTTCGACACGAGCTTTTCCACCTATTACGAAAGCGCGCTGGTCGAAGGCGAAGCCCGTTCCGTCACGGACGACGGGGAAAAGAAAAAAGCCCTGCTGGCCCTGGCGGAAAAATACCTGCCGGAACACATGGACAAGGCGGAAGAATACATCGCCAAATCATGGAACCGCACGGCCGTATACGCCGTTTCCATCGACTCCGTCAGCGGCAAGGCCAAACGACGGCCGCCGGCCTCTTCGCCGGGCTGACATCTCCCCAGATTGATGACAAAACCCGTCCAGCCGGGGTTCGCAAGGGCTCGCTCACGCCGGCGCCTGCCGGCAACAATGAATGCCGCCTGCGCCTGCGTGGCAGTTTGTTGCCCAAAAAGACTCTGCCAACAGCCGCAGATCTTTCCCTGCCCGGCGTACTGCCGGGAATCCGGCCGACCGGCATTGCAGCCTTCTGTCCCCTTGGCGGAACAGAAGGCTTTTGTGGTCGTCCGCCATCATCCCGCTTGACAAAGCCCGCGTCTCCCCCATATGAAAAAGTCAATCATGAAATTTATATTTAATTTTTTAAATCTGAATTGCACATGAGCCCCATATTCACGCACATCCAGTCCATATACGGCGAATTGCCCCAGAAAATGCGGCGAATTGCCGATTTCATATTGCAGCAACAGGAACAGGTGGCCCTTTTGACCGGGCGGGAAATCGCCGTCGCCTGCGAAACCTCGCCTGCGACCGTGGCCCGGTTTTTCCGCATTATCGGGTATGACAAATTTCATGTTTTCGCGAACGAAGTGAAGATGTTGCTGAAAGAGCAGCACCTTCCCCTGCGCAAGATCAAGGAATCCTTCGACTTCCAGACGGCCGGCAACCCCGGCGACCCGTTGGAGCAGGTCTGCTTTTACGAGCGGCAGAACATCGACGCCCTCGTGGCCTTTCCCATGCAGGACCGTTTTGAAGAAGCGCTGCAGCTGATGGCGGCGGCGTCTTCGATCTGTCTGGTGGGCGACCGTAGCGCGTATGCGCTCGTCCACTACGCGGGGTCCGTGCTGCGTTCCTTTTCCGTGCGCATCGATTTTTTCGCCTCGGGCGACGGCATGCGATACGAGAAGCTGGAAAGCCTGACCCGGGACGATCTGCTGATCGGGGTCTCTTTCCATCGGTATGTGCGCTCAACCTGGAATCTGATGCGTTTCGCCTGGGAACGGGGGGTCAAGGTGCTGGCGGTCACCGACCACGCGCGATCGCCGCTGGCCAGGGTCTCGACCTGCTGTCTGCTGGCGCCGAACAAGGCCCCTTTTTATTCGTACA
The DNA here is from genome assembly GCA_031550605.1 of Desulfovibrionaceae bacterium. Classification (GTDB taxonomy): domain Bacteria; phylum Desulfobacterota; class Desulfovibrionia; order Desulfovibrionales; family Desulfovibrionaceae; genus FLUQ01. The sequence continues at coordinate 8,879 of JAVBOK010000047.1, forward strand.
CGGCAGCCATGGTTTTGTTCAACGCGCTGATCCGGGGCTATGCGCTGCGCAGGCGTGAACTGGCGCAGGATTTTGAACGGCGGGCAGCCATGCTGCTGGATAATGAAGTGTACATCAAACCCGTTGAGATGGAACAAAACGTTTCCGGCGCAACCGGAGAGGGTTGACCGCAAGCGCGCAGCCCGGTTGTCGGCCGAAAAAAGAAGGCGCCGCGCGTGGAGAATGAGCGGAAACACACGATCCGGTATACCTTGGGAGAACATTGTGGAAAACAAAAAGAGTCGGGCATTATTGCGCAAATCGTACACAGGCGCCACCCTGAAGCTGATCATCTGCGTTTCCGCGTTGTGGATGCTGTTTCAAGCCGTTATCGCCGCGCAAATCATCTTCATGGCGCCCCACAAGGTCCGCATCATCCACCTGGGATTCGCGGTTCTGATGGTCTATCTGATCACGCCGTGCACGCACGGATCGGACAGTTCCCGGTTAAGCCTTGCGGACATGGCCTTTTCCCTTGCATCGATCGGCGTTTTCACCGCCGCCCTGGTCCGTTACGACACGCTGGTCATGATGGGCGGACGCTACGCGCCCATCGACATCTACATCGGCATCGCGGCCATCTTCCTCTTGTACGAGGCCGCGCGCAGGGTGATCAGCCCCGGCCTGACCGTCCTGTCCCTCGTCGCGCTGGCCTATGCCTTTTTCGGCGAGCACCTGACAGGCGTTCTGGGGCACACGGGTTTTTCGCTCAATCGCATCATCCGCCACATCTTTTTGGGCGGAGAAGGCATATTCGGTTTTGCTCTGGGGGTGTCCGCCGAAATCATCGTGGTTTTCGTGCTGTTCGGGGCCATTTTGCAGGAAGTCGGCATTGCCGACTATTTTTATGATCTCGCCAATGCCATTGCCGGCCGCCAGCGCGGCGGGCCGGCCAAGGTCGCCGTCATATCCAGCAGCCTGATGGGCATGGTCAGCGGCGAAACATCGGCCAACGTGGCCACGACCGGGGCCTTCACCATCCCCCTGATGAAACGGGTGGGGTACAGCCCGAATTTCGCCGGCGCGGTCGAGTGCGCCGCTTCCGCCGGGGGCCAGATTCTGCCTCCGGTCATGGGGGCCACGGCTTTCATGCTGGCCGACACCCTGGGCATACCGTACATCAAGCTGGCCGTCGCGGCCCTTTTGCCGGCTCTTTTGTATTACGCCAGCGTCTTTTCCATCGTCCACTTCCGCGCGGTGCGCCTGAACCTGAAAAGCAGCGACGACGACGCCCGCCCCGACTGGCTGGGCCTTGCGAAACGGTCATATCTGATGCTGCCCCTGGTGGGCATCGTGGTACTGCTGGTCAGCAATTACACGCCCACGTTCTCTGCCTTCTGGGGCGGGATAGGCGTGGCGCTGTTCGTGTCTTTCTTTCGCAGGGAAACCCGCATTTCGCCCAAAAAATTTATCACCATCGCGGCAACCGCCGCGCGCACGGCCATGATTCTGGGCGTGGCCTGCGCCGTCGTGGGCGTCATCGTGGGCACCTTCTCGCTGACGGGGCTTTCCATGACGGTGGCCCGCATGGTGTTCACCTTCACCGGCGGGGTCAAAGTCCTCACCCTGTTCATGACCATGGTGGTCGCCATGATCCTGGGCATGGGGCTGCCCACCTCGGCCGCATACGTTCTGGCCAGCATCAGCGCCGCCCCGGCCCTGACCATGGTCGGCATCGACATGCTGCCGGCGCATCTGTTCGTCTTTTATTACGGCTGCATGTCCACCATCACCCCGCCCGTGGCCACCGGCGCGTATGCGGCGGCGGGTCTGTCCGGCGGCAACCCGAACAGCATCGGGTTCATTTCGATGCGCCTGGCCATGTCGGGCTTCATCGTGCCCTTTGTCTTCATCTATCTTCCCGACCTTCTGCTCGGTGAACATGTGGATATCGCGATAACCTCCTTCACCTTTTTCGTGACTTTCGTGGGGCTGATATACATGAGCGCCGCATGCGAAGGCGCGTTTTTCAGAACAGTGGGACCGGCCAGGCGGATTCTGTACGCCGCGCTCGGCCTCTCTCTGGTCTGGCCCGACACCTACGTCTCGCTTGCGGGAATCGGCGGCACCGCCGCAATGTTCCTCGTCGACTATGCGGGCTTTCGCCATTCGCGGCGTTCCGGCGCAAACGCGATCTCGAAAACCGAGGCCCTTGCCAAATCGTATTGACCGCCGCGCTGACATCCGGCCCGGGGAAAACAGAAAACCCTATTACCAAGAGGCTAGCACATGAAAAAGGCAGTCGCAGTCTTCGCAATTCTGGCCGTGTTGTTCATTGGAACGTCGGTTCCCGCGGGCGCCGCGTCGCCGCAGGTCAACGTGGGCATCGGAACATCCAGCCTTGGCGGGAACTTCTTCACCATGGGCGCGGTGATCGCCGAAGTGCTGGTGAGCAAGTTCGGATACCGCGCCGTGGCGCAGGCCACGGGCGGCAGCGCCTTCAACGTCGACGCGGTGCACAACAAGGAACTGACGGCGGCCATTTGCCAGGCCACGGCCATCGCCGCCGCGTTCAGGGGAACCGACCAGTTCAAGGGCGCTCCCATTGACGACGTGCGCACGCTGTACAACTGGAACGCCACGCCGGTCCACATCCTCGCCAAGCGCTCGGCCAACGCCGACAACATTACCGGCCTTGCCGGACTGCGCTTCGAGTGCATGACCCCCGGCGACGGCATCGAACTGACGACCAAAATGATGACGGAACTGTTCGGCCTTTCCGGCAAGGTCAAAATGGAGCACAGCGGCAACAGGGTGCAGTCGGCTTCCCGTTTCAAGACCGGTTCCGTGGACGCCGTTCTCGACGCGACCGGCATCGGAGCCTCGTGGATGAACGACGTCATCGGCGACGGATCCGGTTTCAAACTGCTGTCACTGACCGACGAACAGATCAAAAAAATCATCGCCGCCTATCCCGAGATGTCGCGCATGGTCATTCCGGCCAACAGCTACAAAGGCCAGACGCAGGAAGTGGTCACCGTGGGCAACTGGACCACGCTTATCGCGCACAAATCCATGGCCGACGACGTCGCGTACAATATTACCAAAAGCGCATTCGACAATAAGGAAACGCTGGTCAAGGGCCATAACTTTTTCAAGGACCTCTCGCCGAAGAACATCTTGAGCGGTTCCGTGGCCCCCCTGCACCCCGGCGCCGCAAAATACTACAAGGAAGCCGGCGTGCTGCAATAGCGGAACACGGCGCGGAGCCGGGCAAAAGGGCCGGACCGCGGGCAAGTTCCGCAGAATCCTCCATCGGCAACGAGTTTCATAACACCGGCTTTGCCGGCAACAGCCGGCCCTTCGGGGCCGGCTGAAAATCCGGCTCGCGGTTTCGGAGAAATGCGATGAGCGCGTTTGGACACCACAATTCCTGCCTTGAAGTCAACCTGGACATCATCAAGGAAAACATCGCGAAAATTCGCGGGCACATCGGGCCGGGTTGCGGGATGATCGGCGTCGTGAAAGGAGACGGATACGGCCTGGGCGCGCTGCCGATCGCGCGCCTGCTGACGGAAGAATGCGGTTTCGACGTCCTGGCCGTTGCCCACGTCTGCGAAGGGATGGAACTGCGCGACGCCTTCGTGCCCCGGACCGTCGACATCCTGGTAATGAGCGCCGTGCCCGAAGAGGCCGTCCCCGCGTTGGTCGAATATGACCTGACGGCCACGGTCTTCACTCCCCGTCTGGCGTTGCTGCTTGAACGGGAAGCCGAAAGGCGGAACAAACGGCTCAAGGTGCACATCAAGATCGAGACTGGGATGAACCGGCTCGGCGCCCGCCCCGGAGCGGAACTGGCCGAGGTTCTGACAAGCCTGAAACAGTGCCGCCGCCTGAGCGTGGACGGCGTATACACCCATTTTGCCACGTCCAAAGACTACAATGACGCCTTTGCCCTGCAGCAGCTGGAGCGTTTCCAGGAAGGCACGGCGCAGCTGGAAGCGGCGGGAATCACGCCGCGCATGGTCCATGCCGCCAATACCGGCGCCACCATCTGGATGCGCGAATCGTACGGCACGCACGTGCGTTGCGCCGGGTTGTTTCTGGGCTACAGCAAAATGAACGACCGTTCAAATCCTCTAGGCGTGCGCGAAGCCGCGGCATGGCGGGCCCGTGTCACGCATCTGCGCCCGGCTGGGCCCGGCGACAGCGTGGGGTACAGCCGCTTTTTCAGGCCGGACCGCCCTTCGAGCGTGGCCATCGTGGGCGTGGGTTATGTGGACGGACTGCACCGCGACGTGGCCATGGCCGGCGGGCCCGTGCTGGTCAACGGGCGGCGGACGCGCTACGTCGGCGTATGCATGGACCAGTGCTTCATCGACGTGACGGACATACCCTGCGCCGTCGGCGATATCGTCACCATCATCGGCGGCGACGGCGACCAGTACGTCTCCCCCTTCGACCTGATGGCCTGCGCTCCGGTCAACACCTGCGCCTCATTCTTCACTTCGATTTCCAGCCGGGCCACACGCCGGTATATCCGGTCCTGACGGATCCGGGCGGCTGAAAGAACTCCACCCGGGCCGCTCCGCAAAGGGCGGCCCAAAGCTGCTGTCAACGTCGGCAGCCCGCCGCGCAGACCGGCGCCGGAGCGGGCGTGCCGTGACAAACCCGATTTGCCGGTTTGTCATCAATCCCGGACCGCTCGCAAGGCCCGCGCCGGCTCCTTAGGTCGCCAATACTACACCACTTGGCTGCTACTGAAAGTGCGAAAAATTCTGGACACTACCGAGTGATGCAGCTTGCGCTGGGAAGCAACCTGGTGAAATTCGCGCAGCGCCACTTTTTTGCCGACCATAAAAATTAGGACTGGTCAGAGGCGTAAAAAATGGTGTATGCTGAATACAGGTGTCATATGCCCCGCAGTATACGGACCCCAAAGACTGCGGATAGTTACGCGGAAAATAAAGCAGGCCGCTTACATAACATATGCGTATGCTGAAAACGGGGAGAGTCCGCCTGTCTGAATTTTAGGGAGCGCTTCTTTTATGCCGTACCCGCGAAGCCATATCCGCCCGCCGACCTGGACCGCCCGCTCTCGTCGTGTTGGCTCCGCGTTCCTGCTCTGCATCTGGCTGGCCCCGTTGCTGTCCGCCGCCGGCTGCGCGCCGCGCGACATCATCCCCCAGTCGATTCCTTTGGACGCCGCTCGGTTGGAAACCGGCTCGGCTTTGCCTTGCCTGGACGGAACCGTTTGGCCTGCGGACCGCTGGTGGGAGATTTACCGCGACCCGCAGCTTAATCGTTTGGTGGAGCAGGCCTTGCGTGAAAGTCCAAGCCTGCGCATGGCCAAGGCCAGGGTGCGCATGGCGCAAGGCGCCGCCATGGCCGCAGGAGCCGGATTGTACCCATCGGTCAATGCCGACGGTAAAATGATGTACACCCGGTACAGCGAAAATATTTATTTCGCCGAAGAGCAGGCGGGACATATACTTTGGGATAACACCGCGCTGCTTTCCGCTTCCTATATCCTGGATCTTTGGGGCAGGGAGAAGGCCGCCTACACAGCCGGGTTGAACGCGGCCGCAGCAGCTTCCGCCGAGGCGCGGGTCGCCAGGCTGGTGCTGGAAACCAGCGTGGCCCGCGCCTACGTCCGGCTCTTCGAGCAGTATGGACTGCTGCGAGTGGCCCGCGACACCCTGTCCCAGCGGGAGCGGGTGCACCGTATATCCCGCGAACTTTTTTCCGCCGGCATCGGCGCGGATCTGGCCGTCAACCAGACCGCCATTCCCGTTGCAGCCGGGCGGATCCGCATAGCCGAGTTGGAATCGGCCATAGTCACGACCAAACAGCAAATCGCCGCGCTTATCGGCCGGGGGCCCGGCGCGGGCGAGGCTATCCACAAGCCGGCCCTGTCCGCAGTGGAAACCGTGGGCGCGCCCGCCGCTCTGCCCGCCGAACTGGCCGGACGCAGGCCGGACATAACGGCCGCGCGCCTGCGCGTACGGGCAGCCGGGCAAGGCATCGTCGCGGCCAAGGCGGCTTTTTATCCCAACATCAACCTGGCCGCCTCGGGCGGTTACCTTGCCGTCGGCCTGGACCGGTTCATCACCCCTGGTTCCCATAGCGGTCTGATAGGGCCGGCCGTAACCCTGCCGCTGTTCCAAGGCGGGCGTTTGCGCGGCCGCCTTGCCGCGGATACGGCCTCTTATGACGCGGCCGTGGAACTGTATAATGAAACCGTCATTTCCGCCCTTTCCGCGGTGGCAGGCCGGGTGGAGGAATTGCGCTCGCTGAAAATTCAGGAGGAGGAAGCGCGCAATGCCCTGAATCTGGCCAGGCGGGCTTACTCTATCAGCTTGCGCGGCTACCGGGCGGGCTTCACGGAATATCTCCATGTGCTGACGGCTGAAACCATGCTGCTCACCGAAGAAGAACGGGCGGTCTCCCTTGCGGCTCGCCGGTTGGACGCCCATGCCCGGCTTATGTATGAACTCGGCGGCGGCTACAAGGCGGGTCCCGATCCGGCGGAACCCTCATTTCCCGCTCCCTTTGCCGCTGATGCGCCGCCCGCCCCGCCGGCTCCGGATTCCGCCGGCGCCGGAGGGACCGAAGAGGATGAAATAAATCCGCCACGCGCGACGAGCGCGGCAAAGGCCCTGCCATGAGCGCCCATCTCTGGAGCCGCGCGACTTCCCTGTCCTGGCGGGACGAGATCCGGACGCAGCTTCCCGCAATCCTGCGGCAGGAAGGCGCGCGCTGGGGATTTGTGCTGCGCGCCGCCATAGCGGCTTTCATGGCCCTGTGGCTCGCCATGTTTCTGGACTTGGACCAGCCCGCCACGGCCCTGATCACCACTTTGGTGCTCATTCAGCCCCAGAGCGGAGCGGTGCTCGCCAAAAGTTTCTACCGGCTGCTGGGCACCTGCGCCGGGGGCGCGGTGGCGGTACTGCTCTTTGCGCTGTTTTCGCAGCAACAGCCCCTGCTTCTGGCCGGAATGTGCCTGTGGGTGGGCATCTGCACATACGGTTCCACGCGTTGGCGCCATGCCCGATCTTACGGGTTCGTGCTGGCCGGGTACACGGCCTGCATCATCGCCCTGCCCGTTCTCAGCACCCCTGAGCATATTTTCAGCGTCGCCTTCCTGCGGATTTCCGAAGTCTTTGTCGGCATTCTCTGCACCGCCCTGACCAGCGAAAGTATTTTCCCGAAGATTGTGCAGAACACGCTCTATGCCGCCGCCGAAAATTGTTTTGTCTCCTTTGGCGGCATGGTGCGCACGGCCCTGATCGGAGACGTGCAGCCCGCCACGATGGAGCGGATGCAGTTACGTTTTATTCAAGAAGTGGCCACGCTGGACAGCTATGGCGCATCGGCCGCGTTCGAGGCCGGGGGCGCCTTTGACCATGACCAGGTACGCCTGTTCAACACCGGACTCATGGCGGTTTCCACCAGTTTTCACGCCCTGCATGCTTTTATCGTCCACCTGTCCCTGGAAGAAAATGACCTTCTCCGGATTTTTTTCCAAGATCTTCTGGCTGGCGCGGCCAACCGCCTGGCCCCGGAAGGAACGCCTCCCCGCGCGGCCGAAGAGGCCCGGGCCGTCATGGGTTCCCTTGCTGATTACCGGAAAAAGGTTGAGGCGGATCTGGCCGATCTTCTTACCCGGACCAATTTTTTCCCGGAGGAGCGCCGGCTGCTCGAAAGCGGCGTGCATCTGCTGTACCGTTTTCTCACGGACATGCGGACCTACCTTCTGCAATACGCGCGCCTCAACGAGCCTCCTCTGCCCGATTCTCCGCGTTCCGCCCGTTTTGGCGTGGGCACGGACAAAGGCATCGCGCTTGTTTGCGGCCTGCGAGCGGCGCTGGTATTGGCGATTGTCCTTGTATTCTGGCGGAGTTCGGGTTGGTCTGCCGGGTCTGACGCCGCGGTCTTCGCTGTGGTTTTCTGCAGTTTCCTGACCGCGGCCCCTAACCCCGCGCGCTCCAGTCTGCTCTGCGCGAGCGGCTGCGTTATGGCGGTCATCTTCGGGATGACGTACAGTTTTATGGTGCTGCCAGGCATAGCCGACTTTGTGCCCATGTGCGCCGTTCTTTTTCCCTTTCTGGCTGTGGGGCCGTATCTGATGACCATTCCGCCGGCTGCCAGCCTGGCCCGAGGGTATAATTTCATGGTTGCCTCTTTTGCCAATCCGGGCCTGGTTCTGCATATTGACCCCGGTTTCCTGGTTGCCAGCGGGTTCAGCAAACTGGCCGGAATTTTTGTGGCCGCGGCCATGTTGGCCGTGTTCTTGCCTCCGGGCGGCTCCTGGTGGAAGCGGCGCCTGCAGCGGGGGCTTCTGCGCGAAGCGGAGCGAGCCTGCCGCGCCAGGCTTGATTCCCTATTGCCGCAATTTGAAAGCGGAGTGCGCGATATCCTGCTGCAGCACATCGCCAGCTTCCTGCCGACCGAGAAAGAAAAGCAGACCATGCTCAAGCGTGCTCTGGCCACCGGCAACCTCGGCCGAGTGATCATTGAAATCCGGAGCAACATGAGCGGAGACGCCTTTTCGCCCCGGGAAAAGGCCCTGCTGCGTCCCGTCATGGCGGAACTGCGACGCGTATTGGAAACCCCGGACTTTTCGCGGTACCACGCGCTCCTGGAAAAAATCCAGAGCACAGTCAGAGAATTGGAGGAAACAACCGCCGGCGGAGCCCCATCCTTCGCTCCCGGCGGAGCCGCTTCGCTTGCCCGCATTCTGCAGCGCTCGTTGATGCGCATGGCGAAAGAACTGCGCATGTTCGCGACCCGGCGGCCCAGAGCGGAAAGGAGATCCCCTCATGCCGCGTGAGAGCCTTTTTCTGGGTTTGTCCATGCCCACGCTGATTCCGATATTCTTCCTCTGTCTCGTCCTCCTGTGGTTGCTGGACAAGTACGTTTTCGTCCCCCGGCATGTGTACCGGAAGGTGGCTCATCCGCCGCTGTTTCGCATCGCCGCGTTTGTACTGATATTTTGTTGCGCGGGACTCATCGTTTATTAACGAGTCCGGTAGGAGATTCCATGCGTATCGCCATACTGCTCCGTTTTCTCATCACCTGCCTCGCGCTGGCATTGGCCGCCACGGTCGCCCTGTTACTCTGGCGGCACTACATGTACACGCCCTGGACTCGCGACGGCAGAGTGCAGGCCAACGTGGTGACCATCGCCTCTGACGTCTCAGGGCTGGTAGCCGAGGTGCTGGTCAAGGACAACCAGTTTGTGAAAAAAGGCGACCTGCTCATGCGCATAGACCTGGAACGCTACCGTCTGAACCTGGCCCAAACCAAAGCCCAGGTGGCCGCCGCGGAGGCCGAGGCCGAGCGTTCGCGCGACGAGGCCATGCGCCGCGCACGGGTAGGAACCGACGTCGTTTCCACTGAGGCGCACGAACAAGCGCGGATTGCCGCCGTTTCCGCCGAAACCCGTCTGAACGAGGCGAAAACTCGCAGGGATCTCGCGGAACTCAACATGGCCCGCACGGAAGTGCGATCTCCTGTGGATGGCTGGGTGACCAATCTGAACGTGTTCCCCGGCGACTACGCTCCTGCGGGAGTGCCGCGCATGGCGGTGATTGACGCTGATTCCTTCTGGATCTGCGGCTATTTTGAGGAGACGAAACTGCCTTATCTGCGCCCCGGCGATTCCGTATCCATCGAGATGCTTGATGGTTCCCCCGCGTTTTTGGGGGAGGTGGAAAGCATCGCCAGGGGTATCGGCGAACGCGAAAATCCCACGGGCGGCAAACTGTTGGTGGATGTGAATCCAACCTACAACTGGGTACGCCTCGCTCAACGCATTCCCGTACGTATCCGCCTTACCGGCGAACGGCCGCCTCTGTCCGTCGGCATGTCCTGCACGGTGATTGTCCACCCTAAACGATAGGCCGGGCTTTCCGCGCGAAATGGATACCCGCGCGGTCAGCGCGTTCTGGAAGTCGGGCCGTTTTTCGACCGGCCGTAATAGCATTCCGGATCTTCCTGAAATCCGAAATAATTCCGAAAATCCGGAATTATTCACTGCCGCATTTTTCTTTTATATTCCGCCGCATTGTTTGATCCAATCTTTTTTATTCTTCCCGATTTCCGGAACTTCGCAGGCGCGTCATGCCCGTTTTGCAGCGCCCAGCGGGGCTGGCATGGTCATTGCTTACAGCGGAGCATCAGAGTGCATGCGCTCTTCGTCCCGCGGCACATCCCACCAACTCTCTTGCAGGAGGACGCCTCATGTTGGCACTGGCAGGTCTACTCACCGTCCTGATCATGCTGGCCCTGATCATGACCAAGCGCCTTTCGGCCATGGTCGCCCTGATTGCCGTGCCGATGATCGGCGCGCTGATCATGGGCTTCGGCCTGAACACGGGCAAATTCATCGTCGCCGGCATCGGCAGCATCGCGCCCATCGCGGTCATGTTCATCTTCGCCATTCTTTTTTTCGGGGTGGTATCCGACGCGGGCATGTTCGACCCGATCATCGACTTCATCGTCAAAACCGCCAAGGGTGACCCCATCCGGGTCGTGGTGGGCAACGCCATCCTGGCCATGATCATCCACCTGGACGGTTCCGGCGCCGTAACCTTCATCATCACCGTGCCGGCCATGCTGCCCCTGTACCAGCGCCTGGGGCTGGACATGCGCGTGCTGGCCTGCGTCACTGCCCTGGGCGCCGGGGTCATGAACATTCTGCCCTGGGGCGGCCCCACCCTGCGCGCGGCCACAGCCCTGCACATTCCGGTCACCGAACTGTTCAACCCCGTGCTGCCGGCTCAGGCCACGGGCATGCTCACTGTTATCGCCATCGCCTTCTGGCTGGGCAAGCGTGAAGCCAAACGTATCGGCTACGTTCCCGGACAGGCCAGGGTCGACGACATCACCACCCGCCAGATTTCCGATGCGGACAAGGCCCTGCGCCGGCCCCGCATGTTCTGGGTCAACATCGTTCTGACCGTCTGCATCGTCGCCGGCCTGATCTGGGGCAAAGTCGCCCCCGCGGTGCTGTTCATGACCGCCACGGTCATCGCCCTGATCTGCAACTATCCCAAGCCCGCGGATCAGCGCGCCCGCGTCGACGCCCACGCCAAGGCCGCCCTGCTGATGGCCAGCGTGCTTTTCGCGGCCGGCGCCTTCACCGGCATCATGAAAGGCACGGGCTTCATCAAGGCCATGGCCACGGCCGCGGTCAACTTCATTCCCACGGAAATGGCCTCGCACATTCCTTTCGGCCTGGCGCTCATTTCCATGCCCCTCAGCCTGCTTTTTGATCCCGACTCCTTCTATTTCGGCGTACTGCCCGTCATCGCCGAAGTCATGAAAGGCTTCGGTCTGCCCGCGATTCAGGCCGGCCAGGCTTCCATCCTCGGCCAGATGACCACGGGCTTCCCCGTCAGCCCCCTTACCCCGGCCACATTGCTGCTGGTCGGGCTGTGCAACGTGGAACTGGGCGACCACCAACGCTTCACCATACCGCTGGCCTATCTGGTTTCGCTGGTTATGACCGTCGCCTGCGTGGTTCTCGGACTGTTCCCCATATAACGAGTCATCCAAGGGAGTCTCAGGATTATGAAAACCATACGCATCGGATCGGGCGCCGGCTATTCCGGCGACCGCATCGAACCGGCGCTGGAACTGGCGCTGAAAGGCAATATTCAATACCTCAGCCTTGAATGCCTGGCGGAACGCACCATCGCCATCGCCCAGCAGGCCAGAATGAAAAATCCCGATATGGGATACGACCCCCTGCTGGAAGCGCGCTGGGAAAAACTGCTGCCCGCCTGCCTGCGGAACAAGGTCACCATCATCACCAACATGGGCGCGGCCAATCCCCTGGCCGCCGTGAAAAAGACCAGGGAAATCGCCGCCCGCCTGGGCCTGAAAGGCCTCAAAATCGCCTCCGTTTCCGGCGACGACGTGGTGGACGCGGTGAAAAAAGGCTCGTTTACCCTTGACGAAACCGGCCAGCCCGTATCCACCATCGCCGACCGCATGCTGTCGGCCAACGCATACGTGGGCGCGGCCCCCATCGTGGAAGCCCTGAAAGGCGGCGCCAACATCATCATCACCGGCCGGGTCGCGGACCCCGCCATCTTCATGGCGCCGCTGATCCATGAATTCGGCTGGTCCATGGACGACTGGCACAAGCTGGGTATCGGCACCGGGGTCGGGCATCTGCTCGAATGCGCGGGCCAGGTCACGGGCGGCTATTACGGCGACCCCGGAAAGAAGGACGTGCCGCATCCCGCGCGTCTGGGCTTTCCCATCGCGGAAGTGTCCGAGGACGGTTCCATCGTCATCACCAAAGTGGAAGGCAGCGGCGGCATGGTCGACCGGCACACCTGCACGGAACAGCTGCTGTATGAACTGCACGACCCCACGGCTTACAAAACGCCCGATGTCGTCGCCGACTTCTCCGGGGTCACGTTCGAGGAAATCGGCAAGGACCGCGTGGCGGTCAAAGGGTTTACCGGCAGGCAGCGGCCGGACACCCTGAAAGTATCCATCGGGTACGTGGACAGCTACATCGGCGAGGGCCAGATGAGTTACGGCGGCGCCGGGGCCGTCGCCCGCGGCCGCCTGGCCCTGGAAACCGTGAAGGAGCGCCTGCGCCTGATCGGCCTGGACATTGTCGAGGAACGGTACGACCTGATCGGCATTAACGCCTTGCACGGCAACGCCATCAGCGCCTCAACCCCTGATCCGTACGAAGTGCGGGCCCGGGTGGCAGTGCGCACGAAATCGTTGAAAGAAGCGGCCTTGGTCGGCAACGAAGTGGAAGCCCTGTACGTCACCGGCCCGGCCGGGGGCGCCGGCGCCCTGAAAATCGCCCGCGAGGTGGTGGCGGTGCTGTCGACCTTTGTGCCCCGCGACATGGTCAGGCCCGTTGTAGCCTATGAGGAGGTATAAGCATGAAACTCCACGACATTGCCCATTCCCGCACCGGCGATAAAGGCAACACGGCCAACATCTCGCTGATCGCCTACGACATGAAGGACTATCCCCTGATCGAAAAATACGTGACCGCCGCCAGGGTCAAAGACTTTTTCGGCGAGATCGTCAAGGGGGAAGTCACCCGGTACGAACTGCCCCAGCTCGGCGCGCTCAACTTCGTGATGAAGGAAGCCTTGGGCGGCGGGGTTACTCGCACCCTGGCTCTGGACATCCACGGCAAATCCCTGTCCGGCGGCCTGCTGACCATGACCATTCCGGACAACTAAGCCGCGCCGGATCAAAAACGAAAGGGGCGGAAAGCACGGCTTTCCGCCCCAGGCTGTCAATAAAGTCTTCTTTGGCAACGGGTTGCCCCACACAGCGGATGATCCCCTCTCAACGGATCGCCTGGTCAAACGTATTGCAACTGTTGGGATTGCCGGTGTCGAAACCGCGCCGGAACCAGGTCTGGCGCTGCTTTGCCGTACCGTGGGTGAAACTGTCGGGAACCACCCTGCCCCCGCGCTGTTTCTGCAGCCTGTCGTCGCCGATGGCTTCCGTTGTACGCAGGGCCTCTTCCAGGTCGCCGGCTTCCAGAATTTTTTCCTGTTTCATGGCGTTCCCCCAGACCCCGGCCAGACAGTCCGCCTGCAGTTCCAGCATGACCGACAGCCGGTTGACCCGCGCCTGCGGCGCGCCGCGCTGCATGCTCCGGACCTTGTCCGTGATGCCCATAAGATGCTGTACGTGGTGCCCGACCTCGTGGGCGATGACATAGCCCTGGGCGAAATCGCCCCCGCCGCCCAGCGTGTTCTTCATGTCCCGGTAAAAGGCAAGATCAATATACACGCTGGTATCGCCGGGGCAGTAAAACGGCCCCATGGCCGACCGGCCGTAGCCGCAGGCGGTGTCCGTGCTGCCGCTGTACAGCACCAGCTTCGGGGGCTTGTAGGCCTTGCCCATTTTCCGAAAAATCGTGTGCCATGCGTCTTCGGTGGTTTTGAGCACCACGGAACTGAACCGCGCCATTTCCCGCTCTTTCGCTGACGGCGCATGCGGCCTGCTGGCAGTCGTCCCCGAGTTCGCGCCGCCGGTAAGCAGCGGCGTGAGGTCGATGCCGTAATATCCGGCCACCATAACCACGATGAGCAGCAGCACCCCTGCCTTGCCGCGAACGGGAATCCCCCGTATACTGGAAGGTTGCCCCCGGCGGTCTTCGACGTTGCCGCTTTCATCCCTGTTCTGCCAGCGCATGCCAGCCCCCTTCGGATCAATGTATCGTCAGTACGGCAGTAAAATTTTTTTCCGGAAGACGCCAATTCCCGCGACGCTTCCGGGCTGCTTCCGGCGAAGCGATCTCTTTACGCCTTCGGCAAATACGCGTATCAAAGACGGCATGGAAGCTCAGGACCTATGCTTTTCCGACATTCTGCAAAAGCACAGCATCCGGATTCTTGATTCCATTTTCGACGGCATCCTGATCGTTGACGCCGACACCACGGTTATTTACGTCAATCCGGAATACCTGCGCATCGTGCGGATCGAGGCCAAGGACATCATCGGCAAACCTCTGCGCGAAGTCCGCCCCGGCGCCATGCTGCCCGACGTCGTGCGTACCGGCCGGCCCATAGAAGGAGCCTACCGCCGCGAAGGCGACGTCGAATACGTGGTGGACATGTCGCCGTTTTATCACGAAGGCCGCATTGTCGGCGGCATTTCGGTGGTCAAGGACATCACCGAAGTGCAGCGCCTGTCCAAAGAGCTGGCCCGGTTCCAGCGCAGCACCAAACAGCTGCGCAGCAGCCTGCGCCGCATCAACAGCGCCCGCTACACTTTCGCCGACATTGTGGGCGAAAGCGCCGCCATGCGCGAAACCATGCGCAAAGCCAGGGCCATGGCCGCATCCGGCGCGGACATCCTGATCACCGGAGAAAGCGGCACGGGCAAGGAAGTTTTCGCCCAGGCCATGCACAACGCCAGTTCCCGTTCGCGCGGACCCTTTCTGGCCCTGAACTGCGCGACGCTGGCCCCCAACTTCATTGAAAGCGAATTGTTCGGCTATGCGGACGGGGCTTTCACCGGCGCGAAACGGGGCGGCAAGGAAGGTTTTTTCGAAGTGGCGGACGGCGGCACCCTGTTCCTGGACGAAGTGACGGAACTGTCCACCGAGGCGCAGGCCAAACTGCTCCGCGTGCTGCAGGAAAAAGCCGTGCGCCGGGTGGGAGAAACCGACGAAATCCCCATGGACGTCAGGGTAATCGCCGCCAGCAACCGGAACATGAACGAACTGGTGGGCAAGGGTCTGTTCCGCAGCGATCTTTTTTTCCGGCTGAACGCCCTGCACCTGGAAGTGCCGCCCCTGCGGGCCAGGGCCGACGACATCCCCCTGCTGGCGGCATTTTTTGCCCGCCGGATATGGAACCAGCCGGAAAAGGACATTCATTTCCCGCCCCCCGTCCTGACCGCCCTGCGCCGTTACCCGTGGCCGGGCAACGTGCGTGAATTGCGCAACGCCGTCGAATACGCCGCGCACATGGGGGGAGCGCGGGATACCGTCAGGCCGGAAAACCTGCCCCCCAACATCCTTTCCCTGCCCCCCGTGAAGGCGGACGGTGAAACCGTGTTTGCCCTCTGCGAAGAGAACGCCGCGCCCGGCCTGAAACTGGCCGACACGGTGGCGGAAGCGGAAAAGAATGCCATCCTGGCCGGGCTGCGCCGACACGGCGAAAGTCTGGCCGCCAAAAAAGGTCTTGCGGCGGAACTGGGCATTTCGCTGACCACGCTGTACGCGAAAATGAGCAAATACGGGATATAAGGCTGCATTGCCTTGCAGGATGAACCGCATCCCGCCCACATGCGCGGGGCGTGCCTCGTGTCCGGAGACGGCGCCAAGCCGCATGTGTTGCCCGTTGCCTGCGGTAAATTTTTCACTTGCAACTTCCCAAATTGAGATATAAATAGAACCGTTTTCGCAATAAGCACACTCGCGGATCAGGTCCGGGGTGCCCGGCGACGGTCGCCGGGCTGAAGGGCCGCGTGCCGGAGTGGAAGCAAAACCCAGGAGCATGACATGCCTTATGTTTCTATGAAACAGATGCTGGAAACCGGCGTGCATTTCGGTCACCAGACCCGTCGCTGGAATCCCAAAATGCGGCCGTACATCTTCGGTGCGCGTAACGGCATCCATATCATCGACCTGCAGCAGACGGTCAAACTGTACCGTGCCGCCCACGACAAGGTGGCCAGTACCGTGGCTTCCGGCGGCCGGGTCATTTTCATCGGCACCAAACGCCAGGCCCAGGAGGCAGTCGCGGCCGAAGCGTCCCGCGCGGGCCAGTTCCATGTGACCAACCGCTGGATGGGCGGCACCCTGACCAACTTTTCCACCATCCAGAAAAGCATTGACCGGATGAAAAAACTGGAAGCCATGTTCGAAGACGGCTCCATCGGCAAATACCAAAAAAAAGAAGCCCTGTCCCTGCAGCGCGAACTGGACAAACTGCGTTTGGTGCTGAGCGGGATCAAGGACATGGAACGCCTGCCCCAGTTGGCCTTCATCATCGATCCGCACCGTGAATCCATTGCGGTCAGCGAATGCCGCAAGCTGGGCATTCCCATTGTGGCCGTGACGGACACCAACTGCGATCCCGACGTCATCGACTACATTATTCCCGGCAACGACGACGCCATCCGCGCCATCAAACTTTTTGTCGGCCACATTGCCGATGCCTGCCGCGAAGGCCAGGCCATGGGCAAAGACGGCCTTTCCGCAGCGGCCATCGAAGCGGCCATGGCCCAGGAAAACACCGCTCCGGCCGCCGACGCGGGCGACAGGGCTGCCGACGCCACGGAGGGCAACACCAATGGCTGATATTTCCGCCTCGATGGTCAAAGAGCTGCGCGAGCGCACCGCCGCGGGCATGATGGATTGCAAGAACGCCCTGACCGAATGCAAGGGCGACATGGAAGCGGCCATCGACTGGCTGCGCCAGAAAGGCCTGTCCAAGGCCGCCAAGAAAGCCGGCCGCGCAACGTCCGAAGGCCTCATCGCCTCCAAGACCCAGGCCGACAACCGCATCGCCGCCATTGTCGAAGTCAAGTGCGAAACAGACTTTGTATCCCGCGGCGACAAATTCCAGGCCTTTGCCAAAGAAGTCGTTGACCTCGTCTTTGACAAGGCCCCGGCCGATTCCGCCGCGCTGAACGCCCTGTTGGGCGACGCGGTGAGCAACCAGATCGCCACCATCGGCGAAAACATGTCCGTCGACCGTCTCGCCCGCTATGCGGTAAGAGACAACGGCGTCGTGGGCTGCTACGTCCACGCCAACGGCAAGATCGGCGTGCTGGTTGAACTGTCCTGCACCAAGGCGGAAACCGGGAAGGATCCCCGGCTGCTGGAACTGGCCCGCAATATCGCCATGCAGGTGGCCGCCGCCTCCCCCGCCGCCCTGGACACGGCCAGCCTGGACCCCGCTCTGATCGCCCGCGAACGGGAAGTGTTCCGCCAGAAAACCCTGGATGAAGGCAAGCCCGCGAACATCGTGGACAAGATCGTGGACGGCCGCATTCAGAAATTCTATCAGGAAGTCTGTCTGCTTGAGCAGACCTACATCCGCGACGACAAAATGACCATCAAGGCCCTGCTCGCCGAACAGGGCAAAGCCCTGGGCGATACGCTGAGCGTCGCACGCTACGTGCGGTTGCAACTCGGTGAAGGTGTCAGCGAATAGAAAAAATCTGGGGGGGGCATTGCCCCCCTCTTGTTTCATTACAGCACTTTCGTATTGAAAATGCGCACATGCTCCGGCGGTTGCGCAGCGGAGCAGCCGCCGGCAAGCGGACAGCGCGGCGTGCCTCTGGCGCAAGCCGTTTCGACGTGCGCGCGTCGGGGAAAGGATGCCCTTTTGTTTTTTCGCCTCCATGCGTGACACACAATTTGAAAGTTGCAATGCCCAATGGATGCCGCATCTGCCATAGCACGCCGCCCCGGCATCACCGGCGTGGTGCTGACCAAGAACGGCGAACGGCTGTTTGCCGCCTGCCTTTCTTCCCTTTGGTTCTGCGACTCCCTCCTGATCGTTGACTGCGGCAGCACCGACGCCACCGTGGCCATCGCGGAAAAAGCCGGGGCAACGGTGCTGCACAACGCCTGGCGGGGTTTTGCCGCGCAGTTCGCCTTTGCCGCGTCCAAAGTGGAAACGGAATGGTTTTTCATTCTGGACCAGGACGAACGCGCTTCCGGCGCGCTGGGCGCGGCGGTTGCGGCCCGTGCGGCAGCCCCCGGCGCTTTCGCCGCCTTTTCCGTTTCCCGCCGGTCCTGGTATTTCGACCGTTTCATGAAACACGGCGGCTGGAGCCCCGACCATATTCCGCGCCTGTTCCGGACCGGACGCATCACCTTTTCGCAAGACGCGCACATCCAGTATCACCCGGACGGCCCCACGGCGCACATCGGCGAAGGGGAAATCATCCATTACCCCTACACCGGATTCGCTCATCAACTGGAAAAACTCAATGTCTACGCCACCCAGGGGGCGGAAGACATGCGCCGGCGGGGCAAAAAAGGCGGCGTTCTGCGCGGCGTGGGGCACGCCCTGGCCCGTTTTTTCCGCATCTACGTCCTGAAGGCCGGATTCCGGGACGGCCGCGCCGGGTTTCTGGCCGCGGCCCACGGGTCGTTTTACGCTTTTTTGAAATATGTCCGGGTGCTGGACGCATCCTGGGGTAAACCCTTTGACCACGAGTAAGGCATTTTCATTGTGGAAAAGCTCCGGACGGATACACAACGCGGCGGAGTGCCCGCCCTCAGGCTGCCGGCGCGGCGCGCTTTCGGGACAAGCCGCTTCGGCCTGTCCTCATCCGGAAAAGAATGCGTTTTGTTTTCTTGCCTCTGTGCGCAATACGGGATGGGGAAATTACAATTCCATAACAGGAGAGGGTATGCCGAAATACAAGCGGATCTTGCTGAAACTGTCCGGAGAGGCTTTGGCCGGTGAACAGAAATACGGCATTGACCCGGCCACGGTTTCAAAGATATGTGAAGAAATCTCCCAGGTTGTTCGCCTGGGCGTGCAGGTCGCCCTGGTCATCGGCGGGGGCAACATATTCCGGGGCATGGCCGGGGCCGCCCGCGGCATGGACCGGTCCACGGCAGACTACATGGGCATGCTGGCCACGGTCATGAACGCCGTGGCCGTGCAGGACGCCATGGAAACCCTGGGGCACCCGACGCGGGTTCTGTCCGCCATCACCATGCAGGAAATCTGCGAACCGTACATCCGGCGCCGGGCTGAACGCCACCTGGAAAAAGGCCGGGTCGTCATCTGCGCAGCGGGCACGGGAAACCCGTATTTCACCACGGATACCGCGGCCGCGCTGCGGGGCATGGAACTGAAATGCGACATCATCATCAAGGCTACCAAAGTGGACGGGGTATATGATAAAGACCCGGTCAAACACTGCGACGCCGTGAAATACGACAGCGTGTCCTTTGAAGAAGCGCTGGGCAAGCGCCTGGGCGTCATGGACACCACGGCGATCAGTCTGGCAATGGAAAACAATGTGCCCATCGTTGTCTGCAACATGTTCGGCGGCGACATCTGCCGCCTGATCAGGGGCGAATCCGTAGGCACCATCGTACAAGGAGGCTGACAGGTATGGAATCCGTCAAACGCGATGCGGAAGAGCGCATGGGCAAAGCCCTTACCGCCCTGGACCGCGATTTTTCCAAGCTCCGCACCGGCCGCGCCGCCACGTCCCTGGTGGACGACATCAAAGTGGACTATTACGGCACCCCCACGGCCATCAACCAGCTGGCTTCCGTGGCGGTACCCGACAGCCGCACCCTGACCATACAGCCTTGGGACAGAGGCGCTTTCGCCCTGGTTGAAAAGGCCATTCTGAAATCCGACCTGGGGCTGACCCCGATCAACGACGGCAAACTGATCCGCATCAATATCCCCGCCCTGACCGAAGAGCGCAGAAAAGATCTGGTCAAGGTCGCCCGCAAATATACGGAAGAAGCGAAAGTCGCCATCCGCAACATCCGCCGCGACGCGAACGACGCCCTGAAAAAGCTGGAAAAAGACAAGGCGCACAGCGAAGATGACATCAAAAAGGCGCAGGAAACCATTCAAAAATTGACCGACGGCCAAGTGGCCAAGGCCGATCAGAAATATCAGGCCAAAGAAAAAGAAATAATGGAAATGTGAGCCGTAGCGGCATATCCACAGGGTTCGGGAGAAAATTTCAAAAACATCTCACGACCCCTTGCCTTTTTTCGCAAGGCGGGATATGCTTCCATGTTCGTAGAAAAGTGACGGGACCCGTCGCCCGCCCCGAAGGTCCGAACGGTCCGCAATCCGCCGTTCCATGCCGAAGGGAGCGTCACGACGCTTCAGACATCAGGATTGCGCCAACCGCGTTTCTCCGGAAACGAACGGCTTACTGTGCATATCCCCATGTGAGTTTTGCCGGCACGCACAATCACGGGCGCCTTTGGCCGTCCGTGCGTTTCGCGTTGTCCGGCCGGGCTTTTCCCGATCGACAGAGCACGGCGCGATTGCAACAACAGTAGTGTTTCCGCCCCCTGAGGTGTAGCGATGACCCAGATCATGAAACAGTTCGGCAAGATCGACGTAAGTCTTCCGATCCCCCACCTGCTCAATCTGCAGGTGGATTCGTACAAAAAATTCCTGCAGGAAGGCGTCGCCGAACGCAGGCCGGATGAGGGACTGGAAGGCGTCTTCCGCTCCGTTTTCCCCATTGAAGATTTCAACCGCACCGCCAGTCTGGAATACGTCGGGTACGAAATAGGAGACCCCAAGTACGACCAGGCGGAATGCATCAGCAAGGGCCTGACCTTTGAAGCCCCCGTGCGCATCAAGGTGCGCCTGGTGGTCTACGACGTGGACGAAACCACGGGCAACCGCACCATCCGGGACATCAAGGAACAGGATATCTATTTCGGCACCCTGCCCTTTATGACCGAAAAGGGCACTTTCATCATCAACGGCACGGAACGCGTCATCGTCAACCAGCTGCAGCGTTCGCCGGGCATCATTTTCGAACACGACTCCGGCAAGACCCACTCCAGCCGCAAGGTGCTCTATTCCTGCCGGGTCATTCCCATGCGCGGCTCCTGGCTGGATTTCGACTTCGACCACAAGGACATTTTGTACGTGCGCATCGACCGCCGCCGCAAAATGCCCGCCACCATCCTGTTCAAGGCCATGGGCATGACCAAGGCCGACATCCTGGATTTCTTCTACCAGAAGGAATTCTACCGTCTGGAAAAGAACGGCGCCCTGCTCTGGGAAGTAAACAAGAGCATGTACCGCAAGGACAACGCGTACGCCGACATCACGGGCAAAGACGGCACGCTCATCGTCAAGGCGGGCAAGCCTCTGACCAAACGCGCCTGGCGCCAGATCTGCGAAGCGGAAATCCCGGCCATCGCCGTGGCCCCCGATACCGCGGAAGGCCTGTTCCTGGCCGAAGATCTGGCGGATCCCAAAACCGGCGAAGTGCTGGCGGAAGCAGCCGATGAAATCAGCGCCGGCCTGATGGAAAAAATCCGCGAATTCGGCATCGACCGCATCGCGGTTCTGCACACACGCGGCACCGACACCTCGTCGTCCATCCGCGACACCCTGGTGCTGGACAAAATAGCGGACATGGAAAGCGCCCAGGTGGAAATCTACCGGCGCCTCAGACCCTCTTCCCCGCCCACGCCTGAAATAGCGGCCAGCTTTTTCGACAATCTGTTCCGCAATCCCGACTATTACGACCTGTCCCCGGTCGGCCGCTACAAGCTGAACCAGCGCCTGGAGCTGGATCTGCCTCTGGAAACGCGGGTACTGACCAACGGGGATATTCTGAAGGCCATCCAGGTGCTGACCCTGCTCAAAGACAGCCACGGCCCGGCGGATGACATCGACCACCTGGGCAACCGCCGCGTGCGGCCCGTTGGCGAACTGGTGGAAAACCAGTACCGCATCGGTCTGGTGCGCATGGAACGGGCCATCAAGGAACGCATGAGCCTGCAGGAAGTGGCGACGCTGATGCCCCATGACCTGATCAACCCCAAGCCTGTGTCCGCGGTGCTCAAGGAATTCTTCGGCACCAGCCAGCTGTCGCAGTTCATGGACCAGACCAACTCCCTGTCGGAAGTGACGCACAAGCGCCGCCTTTCCGCCCTGGGCCCCGGCGGCCTTACCCGCGAACGCGCGGGATTTGAAGTGCGCGACGTGCACACCTCGCACTACGGCCGCATCTGCCCCATTGAAACGCCGGAAGGCCCGAACATCGGCCTGATCGTGTCCCTGACCACCTATGCCAAGGTCAACGACTACGGCTTTATCGAAACCCCCTACCGGGTGATCAAGGGCAGCAAGATCACGGACGAGATCATCTACCTGGACGCCTCGGCCGAAATGAACGAGGTCATCGCCCAGGCCAACGCCCGTGCGGATAAAGACGGCATGCTCGTTGACGAGTTCGTCACCACCCGAGTCAGGGGCGACGTGCTCATGCAGCCGAAAGAGGACGTCACCCTGATGGACATCTCGCCTTCGCAGATGGTGTCCATTTCCGCGGCGCTGATCCCCTTTCTGGAACATGACGACGCCAACCGCGCCCTGATGGGCTCGAACATGCAGCGCCAGGCCGTGCCGCTTTTGCGCAACGAAGTGCCCCTGGTGGGCACCGGCATGGAAGGCGACGTGGCGCATGACTCCGGCGCGTGCATCCTGGCGGAAGCGGACGGCGTCGTCCGTTACGTGGACGCGGACCGCATCATCGCCACCTACGAAGGGGGCCTGTACCCGGAATCCGGCGGCACCCGCGCCTATAACCTGCTGAAGTTCCATAAATCCAACCAGAACTCCTGCTTCGGGCAAAAACCCACCTGCAGCCCCGGCCAGAAAGTCAAGAAAGGCCAGGTGCTGGCGGACGGGCCGGGCATCGAATTCGGCGAACTGGCACTCGGCAAGAACCTGACCGTGGCCTTCATGCCCTGGTGCGGGTTCAACTTCGAAGACTCCATCCTGATTTCCGAACGCTGCGTGAAAGAAGACACCTTCACCAGCGTGCACATCGAGGAATTCGAGGTGGTGGCCCGCGACACCAAGCTGGGACCGGAGGAAATCACCCGCGACATCCCCAACGTGGGCGAAGAAATGCTGCGCAACCTCGACGGGTCCGGCA
The DNA here is from genome assembly GCA_031550605.1 of Desulfovibrionaceae bacterium. Lineage (GTDB taxonomy): Bacteria > Desulfobacterota > Desulfovibrionia > Desulfovibrionales > Desulfovibrionaceae > FLUQ01. The sequence continues at coordinate 32,006 of JAVBOK010000047.1, forward strand.
TCATCCGCATCGGCGCGCCGGTGCGCCCCGACGACATCCTGGTGGGCAAAATCACGCCGAAAGGCGAAACCCAGCTGACCCCGGAAGAAAAGCTGCTGCGCGCCATCTTCGGCGACAAGGCCCGCGACGTGAAGAACACCTCGCTGAAAGTGCCGCCGGGAATCGAGGGCACCGTTATCGAAGTGCGGGTGTTCAACCGCCGTTCCGGCGAAAAGGACGAACGCACCCTGACCATCGAGCAGTACGAACTGGCCCGCCTGGACACCAAGGAGGCCGACCATATCGACGCGCTAACCGAGGTCACCCGGGAAAACATCCTGGCCTTTGCCGCCGGCAAACAGCTGGAAACCACCCTGACCGGCAAAAAGAAAGGCGAGGTCCTCGCGGAGGCGGGGCACGTGGCCACGGCCGAAATTCTGGCCGACGTGCCGCTGAAAAAATTGTCCGGCCTGTTCAAAAGCCGCGAGGTCAACGAGCAGATCGCGACCGCTCTGGAAGAGTACAGCCGCCAGATCGCGTATATCAAGGGCATCTATGATTCCAAGCGCGGCAAGGTCACCGAAGGCGACGACCTGCCCCCCGGCGTGATCAAGATGGTCAAGGTCTACGTCGCGGTCAAACGCAAGCTGAACGTGGGCGACAAAATGGCCGGCCGCCACGGGAACAAGGGGGTCGTCTCCTGCATCCTGCCCGTGGAGGACATGCCCTTCTTCGCCGACGGACGCCCCGTGGACATCGTGCTCAATCCCCTGGGCGTGCCGTCCCGTATGAACATCGGCCAGATCATGGAAACGCACCTGGGCTGGGCGGCCAAAGAACTGGGGCGCCAGCTTTCCGCCCTGGTGGCTTCCGGCGCGGCCCTCAAGCAGGTGCGCTCCGAAGTCAAGGCCGTTTTCGACAACAAGACCACCAGCAAGCTGATCGACGAACTTTCCGACGAGGAATTCATCGCTTCGGTCAAAACCCTGGAACCGGGCATCATTACCAAGACCCCGGTCTTCGACGGCGCCACGGAGGACGAAATCTGGTCCTGGCTCAAACGCGCGAATCTGCCCGAAGACGGCAAGACCGTGCTGTACGACGGCCGCACCGGAGAACCCTTCCACAACCGCATCACCACGGGCGTCATGTACATGCTGAAACTCCACCACCTGGTGGACGAAAAGATTCACGCCCGGTCCACGGGCCCCTCCTCCCTGGTCACCCAGCAGCCGCTGGGCGGCAAGGCCCAGTTCGGCGGCCAGCGCCTCGGGGAAATGGAAGTCTGGGCACTGGAAGCGTACGGAGCCGCCTATCTGCTGCAGGAATTCCTGACCGTCAAATCCGACGACGTGGCCGGCCGCGTCAAAATGTACGAAAAAATCGTCAAGGGCGACAACTTCCTGGAAGCGGGCCTGCCCGAATCCTTCAACGTGCTGGTCAAAGAACTGATGTCTCTCGGTCTGGACGTGACCCTGCACCAGGAAGAAGGCAAGAAGAAACCCAACCGGATCGGCAGCGCCTTTACCGAATCGCTCGATGCGCCCGCCGAAGAACGGCCCGAATTCTTCATCAACACCGAAGACGACAGCGAGTAACACAGGGCCGGACGGTCCATAGATATATCGAGGTAGATCATGTCCCTTGACGATCTTTTCACCATACGGGGCGCTTCAGCCAACGTTGCGAACATCCGCAACCTGAAAGCCATCCAGATCAGCATCGCCTCTCCGGCGTCCATCCGCGAATGGTCGTACGGCGAGGTCAAAAAACCGGAAACCATCAACTACCGCACGTTCAAGCCGGAACGGGACGGCCTGTTCTGCGCCAAAATCTTCGGCCCGGTCAAAGACTATGAATGCAACTGCGGCAAATACAAACGCATGAAGCACCGCGGCATCGTCTGCGAAAAATGCGGGGTCGAAGTCATCGCCTCCAAAGTGCGGCGCGAACGCATGGGCCATATCGAACTGGCCGCGCCGGTCGCCCACATCTGGTTCCTGAAAACCCTGCCCTCCAAAATCGGCACACTGCTCGACATGACCATGGCCGATCTGGAAAAGGTGCTGTACTTCGACTCCTACATCGTGCTGGAGCCGGGCAACACGGGCCTGTCCAAGCTGCAGGTCATTTCCGAGGACATGTATCTGCAGATACTGGACCGCTTCGGCGAAGACGCCCTGACCGTGGGCATGGGCGCGGAAGCCGTCCGTTCCCTGCTGGAAGAGCTGGACCTGGAAAAACTTCGCGGCGAGTTGCGCGAAGAATCCCAGGCCACCCGGTCGCAGACCAAAAAACGGAAGCTGACCAAGCGCCTGAAAATCGTCGAAGCCTTTATCGAATCGAACAACAAGCCGGAATGGATGGTCATGGAGGTCGTTCCGGTCATTCCGCCGGAACTTCGGCCCCTGGTGCCGCTGGACGGCGGCCGCTTCGCCACGTCGGACCTGAACGACCTGTACAGACGGGTCATCAACCGCAACAACCGCCTGAAACGGCTGATGGAACTGGGCGCGCCCGAAATCATCATCCGCAACGAAAAACGCATGCTGCAGGAAGCCGTGGACGCGCTGTTCGACAACGGCCGCCGCGGCCGGGCCATCACCGGCACCAACGGCCGGCCGCTGAAATCCCTGTCCGACATGATCAAAGGCAAACAGGGGCGTTTCCGCCAGAACCTCCTGGGCAAGCGCGTGGACTATTCCGGCCGTTCGGTCATCGTGGTGGGTCCGAAACTGAAACTGCACCAGTGCGGCCTGCCCAAAAAGATGGCTCTGGAGCTGTTCAAACCCTTCATCTACGCCAAGCTGGAAGAAAGGGGACTGGCCTCGACCATCAAATCCGCCAAGAAAATGGTGGAACGCGAAGAACTGGTGGTCTGGGATATCCTGGAAGAGGTGGTGCGCGAATACCCCATCATGCTCAACCGCGCCCCCACCCTGCACCGCCTGGGCATCCAGGCATTTGAGCCCCTGCTGGTGGAAGGCAAGGCCATCCAGTTGCATCCTCTGGTCTGTTCCGCCTACAACGCGGACTTCGACGGCGACCAGATGGCCGTGCATCTGCCGCTGTCCGTGGAAGCGCAGATTGAATGCCGCGTGCTGATGATGAGCACCAACAACATCCTGTCCCCGGCCAACGGGTCGCCGGTCATCGTGCCCAGCCAGGACATCGTGCTGGGCCTGTACTTTATGAGCGTGGAGCGCGATTTCCAGAAAGGCGAAGGCAAAGTGTTCTGCGCGCCCTGGGAAGTCATCGCGGCCTATGACTTCAAACAGGTGGATCTGCACGCCAGGATCAAGGTGCGGATGGACGGCGAACTGGTGGACACCACCCCCGGCCGGGTGCTGATCCACGACGTGCTGCCCAAAGGCGTTGATTTCGAACTGGTCAACTGCGTGCTGAACAAAAAGAACATCGGCCGTCTGGTGGGCACCGCGTACCGCGATGCCGGCACGAAAGCCACGGTTATCCTCTGCGACCGCCTGAAGGATATCGGCTACGAATTCGCGACCCGGGCCGGCATCACCATCGGGGTCAAAGATCTGCAGATCCCCGAAGCCAAAAAGGGGATTATCGACAAATCCCAGGCCGAAGTGGACGACATTGAGCGCCAGTACCGCGACGGGATCATCACCCGCACGGAAAAGTACAACAAGGTCGTGGACGTGTGGACCAAGGCCACCCAGGACGTGTCCGCCGAAATGGTCAAGGCCATTTCCACGGAAGTGCTGGTCGACGAAAAAACCGGGGAAAAGAAGGTCAACAACTCCTTCAACCCCATTTTCATGATGTCCACATCCGGCGCGCGCGGCAACCAGGACCAGATGCGCCAGCTGGCCGGCATGCGCGGCCTGATGGCCCGTCCTTCCGGCGAAATCATTGAAACGCCCATCACGTCCTGCTTCCGCGAAGGGCTGGACGTTCTGCAGTACTTCAACTCCACCCACGGCGCGCGCAAGGGCCTTGCCGACACCGCGCTGAAGACGGCGAACTCCGGGTATCTGACCCGCCGCCTGGTGGATGTGGTGCAGGATGTCATCATCACGGAA
>JAVBOK010000061.1:0-39350 GCA_031550605.1 Desulfovibrionaceae bacterium
CGCTCATCCCGCTGCTGACGCTGGGCATACCCGGCGATTCCGTGACCGCCGTGCTGCTCGGCGCGCTGATGGTCCAGGGGCTGACCCCCGGCCCCCTGCTGTTCGAAACGGAAGCCCGCACCGTCTTCGGCCTGTACGCCGCGCTGATCGTCGCCAACATCTTCATGCTGGCCATGGGCATGGTCGGCATCCGCGGGTTCCACCGCGTCACGGATATTCCGAAACGCATCCTGCAGCCCATCATCTTCGGCCTGTGCTTCATCGGCACCTATGCGTCCACCACCCGCGTGTACGAGTTGTTCTGCATGTTCGGCATGGGTTTTGTGGGCTACCTGTTCATGAAGGCGAAAATCCCGGTGGCCCCCGCCCTGCTGGCCCTGATCCTGGGCCCCCTGGTGGAGGCCAATCTGCGGCGCGGCCTGCAGCAGTATCGCGGCGATTTCTTCGCCATGGTCAACAGCCCGTCCACTTTGTTCATTCTGGGCCTTTCCGTGCTTTCCCTCGTCTGGTGCCTGGTCCGCGAATACACGATAGCAAAGGCGGAACACGAGGCCGCGCACACCCTTGAAGAAGAACAGGACGGCCTGTCTCTGATAACGGATCCCACAAAGTAACGAAGGAACGGATACCATGGCTATGCTCACCAAAAAATACCGCAGCAACGAGATGGTCGGGGGACTGGGCAACGTCGGCAACCGCACCATGCTTTCCGCCCTGGGCGTCGACCGGGAGGAAATGGAGAAACCCTTTATCGGCATCGTCAATTCGTGGAACGAGATGCACCCCGGCCACAAGCACCTGCGCGAACTCGCCCTGGCTGTGGCCGAAGGCGTCATCTCGCGCGGCGGCCGCCCCTTCGAATTCAATACCATCAGCATCTGCGACGGCATCACCCAGGGGCACGCGGGCATGCGGTACGTGCTGCCCAGCCGCGAAGTCATCGCGGATTCCGTGGAGCTGATGGCCCAGGCCCAGCGCCTGGACGGGCTGGTTTTTCTGGCCGGCTGCGACAAGATCATCCCCGGCATGGCCAGGGCAGCGGGCAGGCTGAACCTGCCCTGCGCCTTCGTCACCGGCGGCCCCATGCTGCCCGGCTATTACAAGGGCCAGTCCATGGGCGGGGCCTGGCAGGTCCGTGAAGCCGCGGGCAAGGTGGCATCCGGGGAACTCAGCGAAGAAGAATATGAAATCATGGAATATTCGGTCTGCACCGGCCCCGGTTCCTGTCCCATGATGGGCACGGCCAATACCATGTCCTGCCTGATGGAGCCGCTGGGCCTTTCCCTGCCGGGCAGCGGCGCGACCCATGCCGTGCACGCGGACAAGATCCGCGAGGCCAGGGCCACCGGCCGCCTGGTGATGGACAACGTGCAGAGCAACCGCAAACCCAAGGACTACATCACCCGCGACACCTTCCTGAACGTGCTGCGGGTGGACATGGCCATCGGCGGGTCCACCAACTCCACGCTGCACCTGCCGGCCATCGCCGCGGAGTTCGGCGTGACCCTCACGGCGGACGATTTCGACGCCGCCGGCAAAAGCACGCCGCAACTGGTCAACGTCAAGCCCGGCGGCAAATACACCCTGTGGGACATGTGGCTGGCCGGCGGCCTGCTGGCCGTCATGGGCGAGCTGGGGGACCGGTACCTGAATCTGGATCTGCCGGCGGCAACCGGTGAAAAATGGCGCGACATCGTCAAGGGCCGCAAAAGTTCCAACCACGACGTGATCAGCACCACGGCGGATCCCTACCACAAGCAGGGGAGCCTGGCGATTCTGAAAGGCAGTCTCGCGCCCGGCTGCGCGGTGGTCAAGCAGGGCGCGGTGGCCCCCGCCATGCACGTGCACCGCGGCCCCGCCTGCGTTTTCGACAGCGAGGAAACCGCCATCATCGCCATCAGGGGCGGCAAGGTGCCCAGGGGAAGCGTGGTGGTCATCCGCTATGAAGGCCCCAAAGGCGGCCCCGGCATGCGGGAGATGCTCGCGGCAACGACGGCGCTGATGGGATACGGCCTGGGCGATTCCACGGCCATCGTCACCGACGGCCGTTTTTCCGGCGCGACCCGCGGCCCCTGCATCGGCCACGTCACCCCCGAGGCGGCCGTGGGCGGCCCCATCGCCCTGGTGCGGGATGGCGACATGATTTCCATCGACATTCCGGCCCGCAAGCTGGAACTGGAAGTGCCCGAAGCGGAGCTAAAAACGCGCCGCGCCGCCTGGAAAGCTCCGGAAATTCCGGACGACATGGGGTACCTCTCCCGCTACGCCCGGTCTGTCAGCAGCGTCTGGGAAGGGGCCGTTCTCAAAAAGTGACCTCGGAAACGAGGTTTGAAGGAGGCACAGCCATAATGAGCAGCGGTAAGAAAATCTGTTTTCTGCAAGGCAACGAAGCCTGCGCGGAAGGCGCCATCGCGGCCGGCGTGAATTTCTTTGCCGGCTATCCCATAACCCCCGCCACGGAAGTGGCGGAAGTGCTCTCGCGCCGCATTCCGCAGACACGGGGATGTTTCGTCCAGCTGGAAGACGAGATGGCCTGCATGGGCGCCGTCGTGGGCGCGGCCCTGGCCGGCGCCAAGGCCATGACCGCCACCAGCGGCCCCGGCTTCACCCTGGTGCAGGAAAACATGGGCTACGCCATGATTTCCGAGATTCCCTGCGTGGTCGTGGCCGTGCAGCGCGGCGGCCCGTCCACGGGCCTGCCCACCCTGTCCGCCCAGGCCGACATCATGCAGGCGCGCTGGGGCACCCACGGCGATCATCCGGTCATCGCGTACTGCCCCAGCAGCGTGTCCGAGACGTTCCACCTGATGATCCGCTGCTTCAATATGGCGGAAAAATACCGCACCCCGGTCATTTTACTGACGGACGCCATTATGGGCCACATGCGCGAACGGGTGGAAATTCCGGCACAGCAAGATCTTCAGATATACAACCGCATCCGGCCCGAACCCGGCCTCGCCAATTACAAGCCGTACGACGCCGCGGGATCCCCCGTGCCGGGGGTCGCGCCCATGGCCAACATCGGGGACGGCTACCGCCATTACATTTCCGGCTGCACCCATGACGAAACCGGATCGCCCAAAATGACCTCCTATCCCGTTGCGCGCTGGCTGATGACCAAGCTGCACGACAAAATCGCCCTGAACCGGGACGACATCGTCCTGAGCGAAAGCTTCCATACCGACGACGCCGACGTTCTGGTCCTGGCTTACGGCAGCGTCGCCCGCCCCGCCCACGGGGCCGTGCGCAAGGCCAGGGAAGCGGGCAAGCGCGTCGGCTTCTTCCGGCCCGTCAGCATGTGGCCGTCGCCGGACAAGGAAATCCTCGCCGCGACGGAAAAGGTCAAAACCGTGATCATTCCCGAAATGAACTACGGCCAATACGCCGGCGAAGTCTGCCGCATACTCGGGGAAACGGGCAGATCGGTCCGGGTGGTGAAACTCTGCGAGGTCGGCAGCGAATTCATCCATCCGGACCGCATCTATGACCGCATTCTGGAGGAGTGTTAGCCATGGCTTTCGACAAATCCCTGCTCAGAACCTCCGAATTCCCCACCATCTGGTGCCCCGGCTGCGGCCACGGCATCATCACCCAGGCGGCGGTGCGGGCCTGTACGGCCATGGGTTTCGCCAAGGACGACGTGTACGCCGTCTCGGGCATCGGCTGCTCGGCCAGAACCCCGGCCTACATCGATTTCAACAGCATCCAGACCACGCACGGCCGGGCTCTGGCGTTCGCCACGGGCATGAAAATGTTCCGGCCTGAAAAGCACGTGTTCCTGATGCTGGGCGACGGCGACTGCGCGTCCATCGGCGGCAACCATTTCATGCATGCCTGCAAACGCAACATCGACCTGACCGTCATCGTGTTCAACAATTTCATCTACGGCATGACCGGCGGCCAGGTGTCGCCGACCACGCCGTTCGGCAGCCGCACCACCACGACCGTTTACGGCAGCGTGGACGAGCCGCTGGATATCTGCGGCATCGCCATGGCCGCCGGGGCCACCTTCGTGGCGCGTTCCACCGCATACCACGCGGCGCAGCTGCCCGGCCTGATCCGGCAGGGCTTTGAAAACAAGGGCATGAGCGTGATTGAAATCATCTCTCCCTGCCCCACGGGATTCGGCGGCCGTAACGGCTACAAAAATCCCACGGAAATGTACGATGAGCTGCGCGACAACGCCGTTTCCGCCGAAAAGGCCAGGGCCATGAGCGAAGAGGAACTGCGCGGCAGGATCGTCACCGGCGTGCTGAAAAAAACCGCCAGGGAAGAATATATCAGCAGGTATTTCGCCATGCTGGACTCGATCGGGGATTCGGACGAACTGACATCCCTTGATGCCGGCGACTACAGGGCCACCCCGCTGCACGCCCGGCGCTACGAATGCCGCCTGAGCGGTTCCGGCGGCCAGGGACTGCTTCTGGCGGGCATCATCCTGTCCGAAGCCATGATCCGCCAGGGCAAAAACGCGGTGCACACCCAGTCCTACGGACCGGAAGCGCGCGGCGGCGCCAGCCGTTCGGAAGTCGTGATCAGCGACGGGGACATCGATTTCCCCGACGTGTCCGCCCCGGACATGCTGCTGGCCATGACCCAGGATTCTTTCGACAAATTCGCCGGCGGGGTGAAAAAAGGCGGCATGATCCTGGCCGACAACACCTTTGCCGCAACGAAACCCGTCGACGGCGTGAGGCTTTTCGAATACCCGATATCTGACTACGCGAAAAACACCCTGGGCGAAATCCGCGCCGCCAACGTGGTGGCCCTGGGCATGCTGGCCGGCCTCAATGACTTCATCGCCAGGGATGCGCTTCTGGATTCGGCCCTTTCCCGGCTGCCGGCCAGAACGCACCAGTTGAACAGGGCCGCGTTCGGGCACGGATTCACGGAAGGCCGCGCCATGCTGGCCGCACGGTAAGGGAGGATGAAATACATGGCGTCATATACAGTGACAATCAACCGGAAATGGTGCAAAAAATGCGGGCTGTGCATCAGCTATTGCCCGAAAAAAGTCTACGACGCCGATTCGCTGAGCGCCCCCGTCATCGCGCGGGTCGACGACTGCACCGGTTGCAATCAATGTGAGATGCGCTGCCCGGATTTTGCCATTTCGGTCGCAAAGCAATAACTCACAAGGAAACGTACCGCATGAAAACCGTTGTCTTCTCCCACGCCATTCATGAAGCCTCCATGGAAAAAATCGGCGCGAAAGCCAAGCTGATCATCGCCGGCAACGCCGACACCGCTTCCTACATCGACGACATCAGGCAGGCGGAAGCGCTGGTCGTGCGCATCGGCAAAGTCGGCCGGGACATCATCGAAAGCTGCCCGAAACTTGCGGTAATCGCGTATATGGGCGTGGGGGTGGACACCATCGACACCGGCGCGGCCGCGGAACACGGCATCCCGGTGACCATCACGCCGGGGGCCAATTCGCGTTCCGCGGCGGAACACACCATGGCCCTGCTGTACGCCACGGCCAAAAACCTGGTGGAAAGCCACATCGAAACCCGCAAGGGCAACTACGCCATCCGCAACAAGGGCGCCACCATGGAACTGCGCGGACGGCGGGCCGCCGTTGTCGGCTTCGGGGCCATCGGCCGCCAGGTCGCCAGGCTGATGCGCAACAACGACCTGGAGGTTTCGGTATACGACCCCCTTGTCAAACGGGAAACGGTGGAGCAGCTCGGCTACGTCTATGAAAGCGACCTGCACGGCATGCTGAACGTGGTGGACATCGTTTCTCTGCACGTGCCGGCCCTGCCGGAAACGCGCGGCCTGTTCGACGAGGCGGCCTTCAACGCCATGCGCCGGGGTTCGATCCTCATCAACTGCGCGCGCGGCGACGTGGTCGTGGAAAAAGCCCTGTACAACGCCATGACGGACGGAACTGTCGGCGCCGCCGGGGTGGACGTCATGTACGACGAACCCATGGACCCCAGCAGCCCCCTGTTCACGCTGCCCAATTTCGTGGCCACGCCGCACATGGCGGCGCTGACCCGTGAAGCGTACAAGGCCATGTCCGACATGGTCGCCGGCGGCGTTCTGGCCACGCTTGACGGCCAGAAATGGCCGCATGTCTACAACCCCAAAGCCTACGAGCACTCTCGCTGGGCAAACCGTTAATACGAGGACGGCGCAATGAAACTGCTGGAAAAAAGATACTTCGAGGACGTCGAGGTCGGCGATACGATCACGTCCGTCGGCCGCACCATCACCGAAGGCGATATCGTCAACTTCGCCGGGCTGACCGGGGATTTCAACCTGATCCACACGAACAGGGAATTCGCGACCTCTTCCATCGCGGGCCAGCGCGTGGCCCACGGGCTGCTGATCCTGTCCGTCGCCGCGGGGCTGTTCACCCGCACCGCCTATTACATGTCGATGAATGAAAACCTGACCGCCCTTACGGAATACACCAGCTGGAAATTCAAAAAACCCGTGGTCATCGGCGACACCATCCACGTCATCATCACCATCACCGACAAGATTGATTCAAAACCGGAAGCGGACAGCGGCAAACTGGTCATGCACCGCGACGTCATAAACCAGCGGGGCGAAGTGGTTCAAACCGGCGACTGCACGCTTCTGTTCAAAAAACGCCCGCGGCAGTAGAGCAATACAACAACACAAGATAGAGGTGATCATGCAAGCGTTACACGGATTGAAAGTGCTGGAAGTCGGCAACATTCTGGCCGGCCCCTTCTGCGGCACCCTCCTGGCGGATTTCGGCGCGGAAGTCATCAAGGTGGAGCCGCCCAAAGTGGGCGATCTGGCGCGCAACATGGGCCGCATCAAGAACATGTGGTTCGCCGTTGAAGCCAGAAACAAGAAAACCGTGACCATCGACCTGAAAAGCGCGCGCGGCAAGGAGCTTTTGACGGAACTGATCAAGGGCTCCGATGTGCTGATCGAAAACTTCCGGCCGGGCGTCTTCGGCCGGCTGGGCTTCTCCTGGGAAAAGCTGCAGCAGATCAACCCCCGCCTGATCTATGCCTGCGCTTCCGGCTTCGGCCAGAGCGGCCCTAAATCCCATCTGCCCGCCATGGACCGCATCGGCCTGGCCGCCGGCGGCTTTCTGCAGGTCACCGGCTACCCGGATACGCCGCCCGTCAAACCCGGCATATCCACCGCGGACTTCTACTGCGCCATGTTCGCCTGCATCGGCGTGATGTTCGCCGTCTACAACCGCGATGTCGTCGGCACGGGCAAAGGCCAGATGGTCGACTGCTGCCTGACCGACTCCATGATCCGCCTGCAGGAATCCATCCTGGCCGAATACTCCTACGACGGCGATGTCCGCCAGCGCATCGGCAACGCCGCCATGGTCACCGTGCCTTCCGGCCATTTCCTCACCAAGGACGGCAAGTACCTGGTCATGACCATCTCCGGCGACAAACTTTTTGCCGAATGCTGCCGCAAGATCGGACGCGAAGATCTGCTCAGCAACCCCCGCTACGAAGGCCAGACCAAACGGACCGAACACCGCGACGAGTTGAACCAGATCGTCGCGGACTGGGCCGCGCAGCGCACCATCGACGAATGCCTGGCCATCTTCGGCGAGGAAATCCCCTGCTCCAAAGTCTATGACGCGGCGGACATCTTTGCCGACGAACACATCAAGGCCAGAGAAATGCTGGTGGACGTGCCCACCGAAAGGTTCGGCACCCTGCGCATGCAGAACGTGGTGCCCAAAATGTCCGGCACCCCCGGCAAGGTCAACTGGGCCGGCCCGGATATGGGCGCGTACAACAAGGAAGTGTTTTGCGGCAAACTGGGCCTGTCCGAGCAGGAATTGGAAAAACTGCAGGCCGAAGGCGTCATTTAAAGCCGTCAACACGCCACGCCGGCGCGGGCACATCCCGCCCGCGCCGGTGTGGCGGCAAGGATTTGAAGACAAATCCTTGCGGGCATTTCACGCGTGAAATGTTCTAAGGAGATCGCATCATGCTAACAGCGGGGGTGGACATCGGGTCCACCGCATGCAAGGCCGTCATCATCGGGGACGGCAAAGAAATCCTGGCCCGCGCGGTGGTGCCGCTGGGCACCGGAACCGTCGGCCCGCGGCAGGTATTCGACCAGGTCATGGCCGCCGGCGGCGTGACCCGGGCGGACATCGCCCGCGTGCTGCTGACCGGATACGGCCGTTTCACCGTTGACGGCGCCGACAGCCAGATGAGCGAAGTAAGCTGCCACGCCAAGGGCATCCATTTTCTGCTGCCTTCCGCGCGCACGGTCATCGACATCGGCGGCCAGGATATCAAGGCCCTGCGCCTCAGCGTCAAGGGCACCCTGGAAAATTTCGTGATGAACGACAAATGCGCCGCGGGCACAGGCAGGTTCCTGGACGTCATGGCCGGCGTCATGAACGTGAAGACGAAAGATCTGGGCGACATCGCCGAAGGGGCAACGGAAGAAGTGAACATCAGCAACACCTGCACCGTGTTCGCCGAATCCGAAGTCATCTCCAAACTGTCCACCGGGGTCAGGCTGCCCGACCTGGTGGCGGGCATCCACAGGTCCGTATCCAAACGGGTGGCGGCTCTCGCGCACCGCAACGGCATCGTCAAGGACGTGGCCATGAGCGGCGGCGTGGCCCTGAACAAGGGCATCGTCAAGGCCTTGAGCATTGAATTGAAAACCGACATCCTGATCCATCCGGACTGCCAGATGGCCGGGGCTGTCGGCGCGGCGCTTTTCGCCTGGCAGGAACTGTCGGGCTGATCTTCAAACTCAGCAAGAGAGAGCATCTCATGGCAGAAAACACGCAGCAAAAACCCAAGAAACCCTTGCCCAAATCACGGGTGATGGTCAGCGAACAGACCGACGAGGTCTACAGACGGGCCTGGGAAGCGCACGAAACAGGCGGGCACATCGGCTGGTCCACGGCCATTTTCCCGCAGGAACTGTGCGAAACCTTTGACATCCCCCTGCTGTACCCCGAAAACAACGCGGCGGCCGTTTCCGCCAAACATGTGGGTGACGCCTTCATCGAACACGCCGAAGGCGCGATGGGCTACCCTATCAACATCTGTTCCTATGCCCGCCTCAACATGGGCATGGCGGACATGATGAAGGACCCGGCCTATCAGCGGGTGGAACCGGCCATGGCCCCGCCCACCTTCCTGTGTCTGGCCAACAACAGCTGCACCCAGTTGATGAAATGGTATGAAAACCTGGCCCGCAACCTGAACATTCCCATCTTCTTCGTGGACTGCCTGTTCAACTACCACGAAACCACGCCCGCGCCGCACCGCGTCGCCTACGTGCGCAGCCAGATCGAAACCGCCATCAGCCAGATGGAGGAATTTTTCGGCAAAAAATTCGACCGGGAGCGCTTTCTGGAAATACAGCGCATCTCGCAGGTCAACCGCGTGCTGTTCAACGAGATCGTCGCCATGAACGCGCGCAACCCCTCGCCCCTGAACGGATTCGACCTGTTCAGCTACATGGCGCCGCTGGTCATCTGCCGCGGCAAGGAATCGACCACCGCCATCCTGCAGGAACTCAAGAAGGAAGTGGAAGAGCATATCGCGAACAACACCTCCACGCACCGCGGGGAAGAAAAATACCGCGTGCACTGGGAAGGCATCGCCTGCTGGCCCAACCTCGGCCACAACCTGAAAACCCTGAGCAGCTACGGCATCAACGCGGTCATGAACGGCTACGTCACCGCCTGGGACGTGGCGTACGAGCCGGGCGACATGGACGGCATGGCCAGGGCGTACCAGGTATCCTCCACCAACTCGCACAGCACGCCGGCCATCATGGGCAAACGCATCGCCTCCATCGACAAGTTCGGTTGCGAAGGCATGCTCTGCCATGTGAACCGCAGTTGCAAGCTCATGACTTTCCACATCATGGTGGGGCGCGAAATGGTCGAGGAACAGGCAAAGGTGCCCGTCGCCAACTTCGACGGCGACCAGTCGGACTCCCGCGTGTTCAGCGAGGCCCAGTTCGAAACCCGGCTGCAGGGCCTGGTGGAAATCATGAACGAAAACAAGAAGGCGCGCCATGTCTGATCTGAAATCACTGCTGCAGGAACTCGGCGACATTGCCGCCCACCCCGGCAAAATGCTGCAACAGCACCGCGCTGCGGGGAAAAAAGTCGTGGGCTGCATGCCCGTCTACACCCCCGAAGAGCTGGTGCACGCCGGCGGCATGGTGCCCATGGGCCTGTGGGGCGGTCAGGTGAACCCCACCCTGGCCGGCAAATACCATCCCATTTTCACCTGTTCCATCATGCGCTCCTGCCTGGAATACGGCATGAGCGGCGTCTACGCGGGCCTGTCCGCCGTGGTGATGCCGACCCTGTGCGACACCTTCCGCGGCCTGAGCGCCAGCTGGCGCGCCGGGGTGAAGGACATCCCCCTCATCCCCTTCATCCATCCCCAGAACCGCACCGATCCCGGCGCCCTGGCTTTCATGGCCGACGAATACAAAACCGTGCGCGAGCGGCTGCAGAAATACACCGGATGCAGCATCACCGATGCGGCGCTTGAGCAGGCCATCGCAGTGTACAACGACCACAGCGCGGCCATGGAAGAATTCGCGGCCGTCGCCAACGGGCACCTGGACCTCATCACCCCGGCCGTGCGCCACGCGGTGTACAAAAGCGCCACCTTCATCCCCAAGGACGAACACACGCGGAAAGTGCGCGCCGTCGTCGCGGAACTGAAGAAACTGCCCGTCCACGTCTGGAAAGGCAAAAAAGTCGTCCTGAGCGGCATCACCGGGGAACCGGAATCGCTGCTGGACATCTTCACGGAAAACAACATCGCCGTGACGGGCGACGATCTGGCCCAGGAATCGCGCCTGTACCGCACCCCCATCCCGGCGGGCAAGGACCCCATGCGGAGCCTGGCGCAGCAGTGGCTTGACCGCGTCGGCTGCTCCACGATCCATGAAAAAGCCAGCACGCGCGGGACGATGCTGGTGGATATGGCGCGCAAAACCGGCGCGCAGGGCATCGCCGTGTGCCTGATGCGCTTCTGCGACGTGGAAGAGTACGATTATCCGCTCATCGCGGCGGAAGCGGAAAAGGCCGGCCTGCACTGCCTGTGTCTGGAAATCGACCAGAGCACCCAGGACAGCGGCCAGTCCCGCACCAAGATCCAGAGTTTCGCGGAAATGAGCTGAGGCGTCTGGCGGGGGCGGGGCGGATCCCCGCTCCCCGCCAGGGCGCTTGAGGCCCCCTGACCTCGCGAAAGGAGAGCGGCCGGCGGCATGCCGTTCAATCGGAACGCCTGCCGGCGCCATGGCGCAAAAGTGCAATTCAACCATTTTCATGCAATCGCACAGGAGGAATCTGCCGTGCATATGAAACTGAAAGACCGCGTCGCCATCATCACCGGCGCCGCCACGGGCATCGGCTTCGCCGCCGCCCAGCTGTTTCTGGAAGAAGGGGCCAAGGTGGTCATCTGCGACCTGAACGCCGAAAAGATTGACGCCGCCGTGGCCGAACTGTCCAAATCCGGCACCGCGCGCGGCTATGTGACCGACATCGCCAAAACAGACATGTGCGCCGAACTGGCCGAAAAAGTGAAGGCGGAATTCGGCCGCATCGACATCCTGATCAACAACGCCGGCATCACCGCCGACGCGCAGTTCTACAAGATGAGCGAAGAGCAGTTCGACCGGGTGCTGGGGGTCAACCTCAAAGGCGTGTTCAACATGAGCAAGGCCGTCGTCCCCGCCATGATGGAACAGCAGTACGGCAGAATCGTCCATCTGTCCTCGGTTTCCGCGTACAACGGCAACTTCGGCCAGTCCAACTACGCCGCGTCCAAAGCCGGCATCATCGGCATGACCCGGGTCATGGGCAAGGAACTGGGCAAATACGGCATCAACGTCAACGCCGTGGCCCCCGGCTCCATCATGACCGAAATGTACGCGGCCGTGCCGGAAGAGATCAAACAGAAGAAACTGGCCGCCATCCCCCTGCGCCGCTATGGCTCCCCGCGCGACGCGGCCCAGGTGCTGGCCTTCCTCGCCTCCGACGAGGCCTGCTATGTCACCGCGCAGCTTATCACCGTCGACGGCGGGTTTAACTGACAGAGCGTTTCCGTTTTGAAAAGCCGGGATGCTCCGGCGAATGCGCCGCGCGGCGAAACGGCCGGCGCGGGGGCCTGGATCCCCTGCCCCCGCGGCAGGCGGGCTTTTCGGAATACCCGATTATCCGCGCGTCATGCGCGAAAAGAAAAGGATGGATGTCGTGAAAGAAGTCGTTGTTGTCTCCGCCGTGCGGACCGCCATCGGGTCCATCGGCGGGACCCTGAAGGACGTGCAGCCTGAGGAAATTCTCCGCGTGGCTTACCAGGGCGCCCTGGACAAGGCCGGTATCGCCAAGGACGTTCTGGACGAAGTCATCGCCGGCCACGCCAAGCAAAGCACCGACGCCCCCAACGTCGCCCGCGTGTCCGCGTTGATGGTCCGCATTCCGGAAGAAGTGCCCGCCTACACCGTGCACCGCCAGTGCGCGTCCGGCATGCAGGCCGTGCTGTCCGGCATGCAGCAGATCCAGTGCGGCTATTCTTCCGCCGTGCTGGCCGGCGGCGTGGAAAGCATGAGCACCGCGCCCTTTTACATCCGCGGCGCGCGTTTCGGCGTGGGCAACGGCAACACGCAGCTCGTCGACCCCAACACCGAAAGCCAGCCCAAGAGCCAGCCCGCCGACATTTACGGGTCGTTCACCATGATCCAGACGGCGGACACCGTGGCCCGCCAGTTCAAAGTCAGCCGCGAGGCGCAGGACGAATTCGCCCTGCGCAGCCAGCAGCGCGCCGTGGCCGCCATGGATGCCGGCCGCTTCAAGGACGAGATCGTGCCCATGAGCCTGCCGCAGCGCAAGGGTGATCCCTTGATCTTCGCAGTGGACGAATACCCCAAACGCGACACGTCCCTGGAAAAGCTGGCCAGACTCAAGCCCATCTTCCCGGACGGCTTTGTCACCGCCGGCAACGCTTCGGGCCGCAACGACGGGGCATCCGCCCTCGTGCTGATGGAAGCGGGCAAGGCCGCCTCCCTGGGTCTGAAGCCCCTGGCGAAGATCATCGGCGCGGCCGCCGCCGGGGTCGATCCCCGCATCATGGGCATGGGCCCGGTTGCCGCCACCAACAGACTGCTGCCTGCCCTGAAGGAACGCAAGCTGTCCCTGGCGGATTTCACGCTGTTTGAAATCAACGAAGCCTTCGCCGCCCAGGCGGTGGCCTGCATGAACGAACTGAAGCTGGACCCCGAACTGCTGAACGTCAACGGCGGGGCCATCGCTCTGGGGCACCCCCTGGGCTGCTCCGGCGCGCGCATCTCCACCACGCTGCTGCATGAAATGCGGCGGCGCGGCACGCAGTTCGGCATGGCCTCCATCTGCATCGGCGGCGGCCTCGGCATGGCCATGGCCTTTGAATTGTGCTAGGCGCAGTCCCCGGTACTTCGGGATTCCGCCCGCCAATTTCCCCGGCAGGGGACTGACGCCCCGCACCCCCGGTGCCCGGCACGCGGCGCGAAGCGCCACGTGCCGGGAATCAAGGGGGCTTGGGGGGGATCATTCCCCCCGGACGGGGTCTGGGGCGGCGGCCCCGGGAAAGGGCCAAGGCCCGGAACTGCGTGGCGGGCTGTTGCCAAAGAAGGCTGTTCCGACAGCCGCCCCGCCTCGTTCCGCAGGACCGCGGAACGGTCCGCCCATGCCCGCAGGAAAGCCGGGTCCCCTTGACCCCGCGTACGGGGGCGCGCTACCATCGCATGGGGCGCGAGGCAAAATCCCGATCTTCCCGCTCCCCAATTCCGTAGGAGAATTGTATGAAACCTGACGTGCTTATAGTCGGCGGCAGCCTGGCGGGCATGATGGCCGCCCTGGCGGTGCGGGAATCCGGCCGCACGGCGGCCGTGGTCAGCCTGGGCCCGGTGGGCCGGTCCGGCAACGCGGTGGTGGCTGGCGGAGTCATTTCCAGCGCCACGCCCGATCCGGGCAATACGGCTGAAGTCTTTCTGCAGGATCTGCGCGCTTCCGGACGGGGCATCGCGGATCCGGCCCTGATGACCCGGCTGGCATTCGAATCCGAATCCATGCTGCTGCGTCTGGAAGGCCTGGGCGTGGCCCTGCGGCGTGAGGGCGCGGGTTTCCAGCGCGTGCTCAGCCCCGGCCATTCCGTGGCCCGCACGGTGCGCACCGTCTGGAAGGGCGTGGCTTTTTCCGCGCGGGGGCTCACGTTTCTGGAGCCGATCGCGGCAAAGCTGGACGAATTGGGCGTGCCCCAGTTGAACGGGTTGCGGGTGACCGGCCTTTTGCGGGACGGT
The DNA here is from genome assembly GCA_031550605.1 of Desulfovibrionaceae bacterium. Classification (GTDB taxonomy): domain Bacteria; phylum Desulfobacterota; class Desulfovibrionia; order Desulfovibrionales; family Desulfovibrionaceae; genus FLUQ01. The sequence continues at coordinate 14,299 of JAVBOK010000061.1, forward strand.
GAAAGGGTCGCCGGGGTGACGGCGTATGACCGCAAAACCGGCGAAAACCACGTCCTGCCGGCCGGCAGCGTGATTCTGGCCTGCGGCGGGTACGGCGGCCTGTTCCGGCAGAACAACAACGTTTCCGATATCTACGGCGACGGCGCCGGTATCGCCCTGGAAGCGGGCTGCACCTTGCGCGACATGGAATTCGTGCAGGTATACCCGCTCATGATGTACGGCCCCATGAAGGTGACCTTTCCCGGTTCTCTGCTCAAGGCCGGGGGCGTGCTGCGCAACAGCCAGGGCGAGCGTTTCATGCACCGGTACGACCCCGACGGAGAAGGGGCCAGACGGGACGCCATGGCCCGCGCCATCTGGATGGAAGTGCAGGCCGGGCGCGGAGCCGACGGTTCTGTTTACGCCGATTGCACATCCGTGCCGGAAGATACGCTGAAAAGCACGTTCGGCGAATTTTATTCCGTTCTGCTGCGCCGCGGCCTCGATTTACGCAAGGATTGGGCCAGGGGCTCCCCCGCCGTGCATTACACGCTGGGGGGAATCCGCATTGACGAGGACGGGCGGACGGGCGTGCCGGGGCTGTATGCCGCCGGCGAAGTCTGCGGCGGCGTGCACGGCGTGAACCGCCTGGAGGGCTGCGCCCTGATGGAAGCGGCCATTTTCGGCCGCCGGGCGGGCCTGGCAGCCGCCACGGAAGGACAGCCCGCCCCGGACGGCCAGTTCACCCCGGAACGGGCGGAGGACACTTCCGAGGACGCGCGGAACGCCCTGGCGGAGGATATGCGGCGGCTGAAAGAACTTCTGTGGGAACGGGTCTGCCTGATCCGCAACGGGGAAAGCCTGAATGCGGCCCTGCGCGACATCCGCCGCCTGCGCGACGCGTGGTCGGATCGCCGCGGCCGGACGGAACAGGCCTTTGCCCGCAGCCTGCTGGTGGCCGAAACGGTTGCCGCAAGCGCCCTGAAACGCACGGAATCCCGGGGCGCGCACTATCGTTCCGATTATCCGGACAGCGATCCGGCCTGGGAAAAGCCTGTTTTCTGTTCACTCCGGAACGGCGATCTGATAGTGACATAAACGGCTGGCGCGGCAACGGGCCGCGCGGAACGCTGCTCCGGAACGAGCGGACAGGAACGGGACGGCATGCTGACGATTCTCGGCGTCACCCTGTGCGGCCTTGTGGTGGGCGTGCTGGTCGGGATTACCGGCATCGGGGGGATCCTCATCCCGCCGTTCATGATCGTGCTGCTCGGCCTGAATACCCACCTGGCCATGGGCACCAGCATGGCCAGTTTTCTGCCCGCCTGCATCCTGGCCTTCTGGTCCCACCGCCGCCATGGCAACGTGGCCTGGGCTTCCGCCCTGCCCCTTTCCGCCTCCGGCGTGGTCTGCGTTTTTATCGGCACCGAATTGAAGGCCTTTTCGCACGGCGACGTTCTGAATCTGCTTCTGGCCGCGCTGGTGATCCTTGTCGGGGCCATGGCCTTCCGTCCCGCAACTCTGCCCCAGGAACCGCCCCGGACGGCGGGCGGCGGCTGGCTGGCCCGGCCGGGCGCGCGCCTGGCCCTTCTGGGCGGCGCCGTGGGCGTCATTTCCGGCATGACCGGCGCGGGCGGCCCCGTGCTGACGGTGCCGGCCATGATCGCCATGGGCTATGCGCCGCTGGCGGCCATCGGCGCGGGCATGGCCTATGTCATCGCGGTCTGCGCGGCGGGCACCGTGGGCAACGTCCTGCACGGCGCGGTGGATTTTTCCCTGGCGGCGCTGTGCGCCGTGGGCCAGGTGGCCGGGGTGTGGGCGGGGCTGGCTGTGGCCCGCTTTCTGAACGCCGCCGTTCTGCGGAAAACCGTGGCCTGGGTCTGCGTGCTGACGGGCCTGGGCATTCTGGGCAAGACCGTCTGGACCTGGCTGTAGCTGCAATTCCGGATCAACCCTGCCTTGTTGATCCGGAACGGGGCGCTTCGAACCCGGCAGCCGCCGACCTGACCGCAATGCGCATCGCCGCGGGCAACGCGAAAACCGTGCCCGCCGGCGGGACGCCGCTTTTTCGCGCGCGAAAAATTCGTTACGGCATCCACGGCCCGCAGCTCGCTGTCCCGCGCGGCCGGGCGCAAAAACGCCTACCGGGCGTTTTCGTTCCCGCCGAGGCGTTCCCGCTTCTCTTCCGGCGCTTTTCTGTTCCTGCGCAGCAATTCGCCCACCAGTTCCCCCGAGGAAAAACAACGGAGAATGCTCCGCGCCAGCGCCCCGTCAGCGGGGCCGTCCGGCGACGGGATTCCGGAAAACGCGCCCTCTTCGGCCAGGTCGGCAAGGGGCATCAGAAACCTGGGACCGGTCCCCGACAGGATCCAGTCCGGATTCACGCCGCGCAGACGCAGCAGTTTGACCAACCATTCCGGGGGAATGCTGCCGCGGCCTTTCGCATCGGAAATTGACGCCTGCCGGATGTCGAGAATGGCGGCCAGCTCGACCTGGGTCCGGCATCCGGCGGATTCGAAAACACGGACGAACTGCGCCTTCGGGGACTGCAACGACGCGGCGCGTTCGGAAAAAAATACGGACATGGCCTGTTCTCATGCGCCGGCAACGGCGCATCCTCCCGTTCAAAGGTGACGATGAGGCCAGCATAATGGGAAACAGCATAAAAAAAACAGTTTTCGCGAAGTTGCTCGACAAGTAAAAAAGCACCGCGATATTGCTTCACAGGCAACCCCGGAAAAAAGCAAAGCCGCCCGGACCATGCGCTGAATCCTTGCGCGGGATGCCCCGGAGAAAAAAGGCCGTCCGCGCTTGCGTTTCCGGCTGCAAATGCAACCGGGTCCGCCGGACCGGGTCCGAAAGGGAAAAGGCTCTACAACGCCGGGGCGCCATGCGCGAACCTGCCCGATGCCATGGTCAGGATCCGGCCGGCGGTGCCGGCCAGTTCCCTGTCATGCGTTACCACCAGCAACGCCGTGCCCTCCTCGTTGACGCCGGAGAGCAGGCGCATGACGTCGCCGGCCGTTTCCTCGTCCAGGTCACTGGTGGGCTCGTCCGCCAGCAGCAGTTTGGGGGCATTGACGAGCGCTCGGGCAATGGCCACGCGGCGCATTTCCCCGCCGGACATATCGTGCGGGCAGGCATCGCACAGATGCGCCGCTCCCACCGCCTCCAGCAACGCGAACGCTTTCTCCGCGCCGTCCGCCGCGCGCGTTCCGCCCGCCAGGTACAGGGGCAGACGCACGTTATCCAGCGCCGTCAGCGTGGGGAGAAGGCTCGCGCCCTGCGGCACGTAGCCGATGACTGTATTGCGCAGGCGCGACATGGCCTTGTCGCCCAGAGCGGTGATATCCTTTCCGTCCAGCAGGATTTCGCCGCCGCCCGGCGATATGAGCCCGGCCAGCATGCCGATGAAGGTCGTTTTGCCGCTGCCCGAACGGCCGGTGATGCTCACCCGCTCGCCGTATTCCATGCTGAAGTTCACGCCGTCCACGGCGGCAAAGCTCTTCCCCGCCCGCGAATATTCCCGGCGCAGTCCGGTGACGGAAACGAGAGCCATCATTTCTCCCTGAAGATTCCATGGACGTCAAAGCGGGTTATGGAAAGCACGGACCAGGTGCAGGCCAACGGGCCGACAAGCGCCGCCGCGAGGAACGCCGCCGCCGCGAGAACGGCGGTTTCCGGGCCGGAAGGCTGCGCGAACGGCAGCCCCAGACACTTGCCGATCAGAGAATTGAACGGGAAAACCAGGGCCGCGGCCAGGCCGATGCCGCCGAGCGCCCCGCCGGCGCTGACATACAGCGATTCGGCCAGAATCAGCACGGCCAGCTTGCGCCGCGTGGCGCCGAGAATGCGCAGGATGCCCATTTCGTATTTGCGTTCGTTCTGCCCTGCTGAAAAGACCACGAACAGCGTGATCAGCGCGATGACCCCAAGAGCGCAGGCCAGGCCGAACAGGGTCAGAGACATGTTCCGTATGCCCGCAGCGATGCTGGAAAGCATGTTCGCGGCCACCACCATGTCGAGGTTGTAGTCGACCGCGTGGGCCCGCATCAGCTCGTTTGCGGCGTCTCTGACGTCGAAACCGTCCCGGACCTTGACCATGACCGAAGAAATATACCCCTCCAGCGCATCCGCGTCGCCCGTCACCAGCCCGGCCTCGCGCATCAGGGAGCGAGCTGCGTCAAGAGTCATGAACACGGAGGAGTCAAAGCCCATGCCGGTGCGGTCCATCTTTGCGGCAATGGTGTAGGTCTTGCCGAAAAACGTCACCCGCTCCCCCACGCCGGGAATGATCATGGAGCCGGCCACAACCTCCGCCCCTTGCAGCGGGCGGTCCAGTTTCCGCTGCATCCAGGGGGCGACGCTGAAATCGGTATTCTGGTCAAACCCCACAAGCTGCACCCTGGCTGTGCAGCAACCGGCGGACAGCGAAGTGAGAAAGAGCTGGGGCGAGGCGGCCGCAACATGCCGCGCCGAACGGATTTTGTCCGCAAGGCCGGCTTTGATGTAAAACTGGCCGGGTTCGCCGCGCAGCAGCGCCGCCTGAAGGCTTTTTTCATAGCCGTGCGGCACGATGAGGATATCCGCGCCCATGCGGCCGGAAAGCGCGCCGAGCCCTTCCCGCAAATTCGCGTTCACAACCGCCCCGCCAAAGAGCATGCACGAAAAAATACCCACGATAACCGCCAGGCTCCACGCGCGGAACGGTTTGCGCCGCAGGTTGGCAAAGACGATGGCGCGCGTCGTGAGGGGCGGAGCCGTCATTGCGGTTCCCCCTTTTGCCGGACGGCGCGGCGAAAGATCAGGCAGGCGCACAAAGACACGGCGCAGCCCGCCCCGCCGAGCAGAACCAGCGCGGGCAGCGTGCCCATGCGGCAGGGCATGGATTCCGAACCGCAAACCCCGACAAGCCATGCGGGCAATGCGATGGAGAGCAGCGCGGCCCCGGCTGTGGCCGCGGCAACGCCCAGACGAACGGCCGGGTTGCCGGACAGGCAACACGCAAGGCCGCCGAAGGCCACGAGCGCGCCCGCGCCCAGTTCCGCCCTGGCCGTCCAGAAGCATTTCATGGGCACGAACGCGCCTGCGGCCGTGGACAGGGCTCCCTCGCACACCGGCAGCAGAAACTGCGGCGTCAGCGCAATGAGCCCCCCGGTCAGAAGAAGGAGCAGCCCGGGGAACAGGGAACGCTTCATGAGGCCATCCGTTCCGGCGCGCTGTCGGCGGGGCGGGGGGGGGGAAAAACGGGGTTTTGCCTGATGCGCGCCAGACGCCCGTGCTCCAGCACAACGGTCCGTTCCGCGCGGGCCGCGACGTCGGGATCATGGGTCACCGTCACGATGGTGCTGCCTTCCCCGTGCAACTGCCGGAAAAGATCCATGACGATGCTTCCGTTGGCTTCGTCCAGGTTGCCGGTGGGTTCGTCCGCCAGGATCAGTCTGGGGTGGTTGATCAGCGCCCGGGCGATGCACACGCGCTGCTGCTCTCCGCCGGAAAGCTGGCGCGGCAGATGTCTGGCCCGGTCCCGCAACCCCACGCGCCCGAGAGCCTGCATGGCTTCGGCCTCGTCCGTCAGGCTGTGGTAATACTGGGCCAGCATCACGTTTTCCAGCGCGGTCAGATACGGCACAAGATGGAACTGCTGGAACACGAGGCCGATCCTGTCGCGGCGGATGCCGGTCAGTTCCTCGGAAGAAAGGCGCGATATGTCCTCGCCGTCCAGAATGACCGAGCCGCTGCTGGGTTTGTCCATGCAGCCGACGATGTTCATCATGGTCGTCTTGCCGGATCCGGAAGGCCCCATGATGGCCGTCCACTCGCCCTGCTGCACACTGAGGGTTATGTTCCGCAGGGCGTGAACCGTTCCGTATACCTTGGAAATATCTTGTATTTCCAGAATGTTCATAGTTCCTCCTTGGGCAGTTTCGCTTCGGGATTGTCGCGTAACGGCGGGCAACGCCCGCCTGCGCCAATCCCGCGGGCCTTGCCACCCCATGCCTAGCAAGACCGGAGCATTGTGCCCGTATGGACAATTTCAAAGGGAAGATGCGCTATTCGCCCCGCAAAACCAGAGCCGGCTGCACTTCCATGGCCCGCCTGGCGGGCAGCAGGCAGGCGGCCACGGTCACCAGAACGGACACGGCCACCGTCACCGGGATGAGATGCAGCTCCACGGATACGGAACGGCCGAACACGTTCGCGCTGACCAACTGCGCGAACAGAAGCCCGCACAAACCGCCGCCCAGGCCCCCGGCCAGGCCGAGAGCAACCCCTTCCGCAAGAAATTCTCCGGCTATGCGGCGGTCTTCCGCGCCGAGCGCCTTTTTCAGGCCGATTTCCCGACGCCGCTCCATCACCACGGCCATCATGGTCGTGGCCACGCAAATCATGGTCAACACCAGCACAACCAGCGTGACCAGATAAACCAGCGTTGTCAGCTTGCCCAGCACGGCGGCTTCCGACTGCGTCACGCGTTTGACCAGCCGCGGCTCAAGAGACGGCATGTCCGCGCGTATGGCCCCGGCAATTTTTCGCAGATCCTTCTCCCCGGCGCTGCAGCTTATCTCGACCACGTCCGCGAAGTCCTTCTCGCCGGTCATGGCCTCCATGGCCGGCAGGCGCATGAAGATGAACCCGTCCTCGACTCCCCCGGTTTTGACCACGCCGGTGACGGTCATATCCGCTTCGAACCTGGCCTGTCCGCTGTTGCGGCCGTCGATGGAGAGGGTTTTGCCCGGCACGATGCGCGCATATTCGGCGATATCAGCGCCCACGAGCACCTCGTTGCCCTTTGCGGGCCATGCGCCCGTGACCCGCCAGTAGGGGCTGGTCTTTCTGACGGCCTCGAAATCCGTTCCCGCCGCCGTATAGGGCAGCATATTGTTCCGCACGGGGATGTAGCGAAAGGGGGTCATGCCGACAAGCGCGCCCTCGGGAAAATGCCCCGCCGCCTTTGCCATGCCGCCAAGGTCCAGATTGTGCCGCCCGGAAGACAGCAGAACCATGTTGGCCCCGTACGAACGGAACTCTTTGCTCATCTGCCTCGGGATATCGTAGCACAGCGTGACCATGCCGAGCAGGACCGTGGCGCCGATGGCGATGCCGAAAAGAGCTACGGCCATGCGCGAACGGCGGCGCACAAGCGAACTCCGGAGCATTTTCATCATGAAGGAGGTATTCTTTTTCATGTGTCATCCAGTCGGGATACGGGGTATGCATTACTTGCCGTGCAGCACTTCGGTGGGCCGCAGCACAAGGAGCATGCGCACGGCGGGAAGGCTGCCCGCCAGCGTGACCAGCAGCGCCAGCAGCGCCACAAGGGGCACCACCAGGGCTTTGGCGGCAACGGCAGATCCGAACACCGTGCGGCCGATAATCTGGGCGAACCCCAGCCCCACGAAATAGCCCACGGTTCCCCCGGCAAAGGCGGTGATCAGTACTTCCGCCATGATCAGCAGCACGACCGAAACCGTGGTCGCGCCAAGGGCTTTCAAAAGGCCGATTTCCGTGCTGCGTTCCATGACGCTGGCCGTCACCAGGTTGGAGATGGCCAGAGAGGAGCAGGCCAGACTGAGCACGGTGAGCAGCAGCATGAGCAACTGCGTTTTCTGCAGGATCGCGCCTTCTGATTCCGCCACCTGCAGCACCGGCTTGACCCGCGCGCCCGGCATGATTTCTTCGATCTGGTAGGCGATGGAACTGATATACGCGGTGCAGTACCAGGTATCCCACTCCATGCGCGAAAGGCTGCCCGGGTCCTGGGCGGCCCGGCGCGCCAGATCGTTTTCCGGCGTGGTCAGGGCGCTGACCTCCACCCGCTGCACCAGGCCGGGTTTTCCCGCGATCTGCTGAACCAGTTGCAGGGGAACGAAGATCTGCCCGTCCTCGACGCCGCCGCCATGGAACACGGCGCGGACAACAAGGCTGCCCTGGTCTTTGCCGTCCGCCGTTGCGATGGGCAGCGCATCGCCCGCCCTGAGATTCAGCCTGGCGGCCAGGGATGCGCCCACCATGGCCCCGCGCGGCTCGTCGTCCCTGCCGAAGGCGCCGGAGACATCCCACCAGGATTTCATGCGCGTCATGCCGGTGTCGACTTCATCCCCCGTGGGCAGGTTCAGATGCTTGTCGAACCAGGTGCCCACAAGGGTGACCGTCTGCCCGCCGGCTGTGATCTTCGTTTCCAGATAGGGCGCGAAATCCACAATGTTGTAGGCCCAGAAAATCATTTTGATCTTGCCGAGATCCGCTTCGGCAAGATACTGCTCCGGCCGTCTGGACGCGCCGCCCTCGGCCGGGTCCAGGCTGTACATGTCCCCGAGCATCGAGAGGCCTTTGGGCATCACGGCGAGGTTGGCCCCGTAGGTTTTCAGTTCCTGGTTGACCTTGTCGCCCACGTCGAACATGACGGTCAGCATGGCTGTGGCCAGCGAAACGCCGAGCGCCACCGTAAAGGCGATCAGCGCGAGTTTGCTTTTCTGGCGGGTCAGCGCGCCGAAAATCATTTTCCGGAACATCCCCACCCCCTACTGAAAACGCTGTTTTTCGGCTTCAAGATCCGCCGCCAGAATGACCATGCTGCCCTGCGAAATGGCGAAACGCAACGGCACGGGGTTGCACCCGCCGGGAAAGCCGATGGTGGACTTGTTCATGACCACGTCGCACAGCTTGCAGATGACCTGGCCCTTGCGCTGGTAATAGCCGGTGGGGCCGCAAATGTCGCAGGCGTCAAGCCCCACGCCGTACGCGGTTTCCGATTTTCTGATCACGATGTACCGGATGGCCGTTCCGCCCGAAGTTTTGTATTGAAAGCGGTGCACATTGCCGTCGTTGACCGTTGCGATGGGCAGCAGGATTTTCCCGTCCACGGCCGCGGTTTCACGCGGCGGCGATATCTCCGCCTCCCGGTTGGCGTAAGAGCGCAGGACGGTGACTGTAAGTCCTGAAAAGAGCAGGCAAAGCACAATACAGGCGCAGTGGCGGTACAGCTTTCTGTGCTCGGCCTTCTGCTTGCGTCTGACCGCCGAATTGCCGGACCGCGCGGGTTCAAACCGGACCCGCAGCGCGAGCGATCCCGTGAGAAAGGCCGTAAGCCCCATCAATGCGAAGGCGAACCAGTTCACGTTGCTCAGCATGAAAATGAGCAGGGACATAAGCCGGGGCCGGCGCGGGACCATGTTCCGCGCCACAAGGATCTGCGCCGCTTCCAAGCCCTGCTTGGCAAAAAAGACCAGCAGCGCGGCGAAAAACAGAGCGAGCAGAAAATTGCGCGGGAGCTTGCCCGCGATGCCGTGAATGCCCATCCCCAGCAAAAGCGCGAGCAGCAGGCCGAGGCAATAGCCGATGACGTTGTACAGAAAGTCCGTGTTGAAAACCGATTCCATGCCCACCGCAAAGTCAAGGGGATACAGCAGCAGGCTGGGCAGACAATACGCGGTCAGAGCGGCCAGCAGCAGCGCGATCAACGCGCGCCCCGCCGCCCCGGCTTCGTTGCCTTCGGCAAACAGCCGCCACAGGGCGACGAACATGCCGGCCTGCAACAGCAGGGAGGGAACGATCACCCCCAGATCGTAATATTCGCGGACGGCAAAGCCGGTGTTGCGCTTCAGCACGGCATAGACAAGGGCCGCCGCCGCGCCGAGCGCGATGCCGTAAAGCAGGAACGAACGCTGCCCTTTCCGGCTGGCGAGTTGCGCCAGAAGAAACAGCAGGGAAAAAACAATCGTGGCGGGCAGCGTATTGTCGGCGACGCTGATCAGGTACTGCGGCATGAAACTCTCCGGCTCCGCCGCGCGTCCGTGGACCCGCGGCTTTCAGGCGATCGAAGGCGGGGTGGCCAGTCCGTGCTTTCCCGGCGTAAAGCGCGCCCCGCCCTCATCGTCAAAAGGCCTGCCCGCCGTCGGCGCGGGCAGCGCGATCACAGGGTTATTTCCAGGCTCTGGGCACGAAATCAAAGTCCCAGGATACTTCGATGGGTTTTTTCCAGAACCGGCCGCTCACACCGGTTTCCTTGTCCACGTGCAGCAGGTAGCTCTGCTTTTCAGGATTTTCGACGATGAAGGTAATCTTGTACTTGCCGGGACCGTCCAGCTTCACGTTGTTGCCGTAGTGCGGGCCGTCGGACGCGCTCATGGGCATGAAGGTGCCTTCGATGACCTTGCTGCTGCCGGCTTTCTGGGCCTTGTACCGTACGGTCAGGTACGGCACGAAGTCGCCCGCGCCGTATCCGAGGTTGTTGCCTTCATTGGCGCTGATGTCCGCTTCAAGATGCATGTCGGACCTGGAGGCGGGCAGGCCGCCGATCCCGGCGGGCTCCATGTCCACGGGCTGAAAGTACACGCCGGCGATGGTCAGGGGGCCGACCTTGTGCTCGTCGCCCAGAGGGAACTCTTCAAACCCCCTGGTTTCGGCGCCGCCGGGGGCGGGGGCGGCCGCATGCGACGCCGCGGCCGCAAAGGAAAGGGACAGAGCGCATGCCAGGACAAACACAAAACGCTTCATAATCGCAAACTCCATTGAATGTTACAAGGTGCCTCAATACCAAGCCTGAAAACACACTATCGGATGCCCCACGCGGCGGCGGTCACGGCCGGGCCCTGCCCCGGCAGTACAACACGGAGCCGAGAGCCAGCAGCACAAGGGCCGCCTGCGGAAGCAGGGTTTCAACCGTCGGATAAATGCCCAGAAGATCAATGGACTGGATATGGTCCACAGGAGTCACGCCGACAATGTCGCCTTCCTGCAATTCTTTTATGCCGCCGCCCGCGAACGCGACGGCCATGACGGACATGAGCGCGCTGGTGCCGATGAAAAAAGGCTTCAGCGGTATTCTGAGCGATCCGTAGCGGACCAGGGCGAACACCGCCACCAGGGCGGCGCAGCCGACCCCGAAACCGATCCAGATCATGCCCGTGTTGCTTTGCACATCAACCAGCATGGCCTGGTAAAAAAGAATGGTCTCCGCCCCTTCGCGAAAAACAGCGAGAAAAGCCGCCGCCCCGAGCGCAAAACCGCTGCCTGTCGCGACAGCGCTCTGCATTTTGCCTTCAATATACCCTTTCCAGGCTTCCGCCTCGGCCTTGGAAAACATCCAGTTGCTGACGCAGAAAAGGACGACGGCCGCCAGCAGCATGGAAACGCCTTCAATGATTTCCTGATTGGCGCCGCTGACCCGCAGGACCTTTTGCATGACGAAAGCCGCCGCGAAACTGGCGGCAACGGCCGCGCCGGCGCTGTAGTAGACAGTCCGCGCCATGGCTCCGTTGCCTGACCGCGTCAGATAGGCGACCATGGCCGCAATGACAAGAATGGCCTCAATCCCTTCGCGCAGAATGATGAACAGCGAAGCGAGAAACACGCCGAAACCGCTTTCTTCCTTGCCGTCCAGCTTGTTGGCGTCCTCCTGCAGCATTTTGATCAACGCATCCAGGAAAGCGCGTACTTCTTTGTTGGGCCTGCCCTCGTCCATCATGGTTTTGAGAAGCGGAAACTGGTATTCCACCAGCGCGCCGCGCTTGCCGGAAATATAGGCCATGACCGTGCGCTCGAAACCTTCCTTTTCGTAGAACCCGAAATAGGCGTCATTCACCAGCGCTTTCGCCCTGGCGACATCCTTGCGGAAATACGCGTCATACGACTGGTTCAGGCACGCCGCCATTTCGCCCGCGATCTCGCCCCAGTTCGCGTATTTTTTCGCGGCGCACTGCGCGGCAAACGGGGCGGCAAGGCACAGCGCCACAATGAAGATTAAACTGACAATGAATTTCTTTCTCAATACAAAGATATCGATCACGGCACTTATCCCTGTGGCTTGACGGACCGCTATTTCCCGAGAAGCATCAGCGCGATGGGGACGTCCCCCTGGGGAAGCTTCAGCGCGCGGACGATTTCGTCCCTGTTGACGGCGTGGATATACCGCGTGCCGATCCGCAGCGCGGCGCAGGCAAGATAGGTGTTCTGCGTCATGGCCCCGACGGCGACCTGGGCGAATTCCCTGCTCAGCGCATCGTCCTTGAATTGCGCGAGGGCTTCGCCGTCGGAAACGAAGACGAGGGAGAAAAAGGCCTTTTTGACGAAAGCCTGCCTGCCGATTTTTGCCTTGATGTTTTCCCCGCTGACCGGTTCCAGACTGTGGCCCTTCCAGTCATAGAGGAACACCCCCTCGTTCGCCGCAACGTAGATCCGGCAATACGGCGGCGCGCCGCGCGACATGGGAACGGTCCAGCCCTTCCCCTCCCTGTTCAGGCCGCTGGCCGCCCAGAGTACGGTGGACAGTTCCTCCCGCGTGACTTCGGCAAGGGAAAAATCCCCCCCGGCGGCGGAAGAACGCTTTTTCAAAGCCTCGAACAGGCTCATGCCGCCGCCCTGCAGCGGAGGCGGCAGCGCTTCTCCGGCAAAAGCCGGAGCCGCCTGCAGGAGAATCACTACCGCGATCAGGCCGTACGCCCTTTTCCATCGTGTCATGTCGGTTCCCGTCCGGAGCGCGGCAGCCGCCATCGCCCGTCATTAATTGATTTTGAAATTCATTATTATATCCACGCCATTGTGTCAATGGAACAAAGAGCCGAAGAATCGACCCCCATGCCGTGGATTGCCGGGACCTGCCAGCGCGTCGGCGCGAAGCATCCGCCGCGGAAAGGGCATGAGCGAGGCTGACGTGTAATGAAATTTATTCTCAATAAAGCGTCCATGCCATCAGGCGCACCGCAAACATCCCGGCAAGCCGCGCGCGGCCTGAATGCCGCAGCGCCGCTGCCGGCTGCGGCTCAGCCGCGCTGAACACGAAACGGCTGTCCCCCGGCAGCTCGCGCTGCCGGGGGACAGTGTTTGCACCGCAGAGGCGGAGGAAGAAGGCGCCCCGCGCGGAAGCCGGCGGGTACCGGACCGGCCGGCGCCCCGTCGCGGCGGTCATTTGGCCGTCGTTGCCCTCATCCGTTCCCGGTGCGACATGCCGGCCAGTTTTTCCACCTTGTCCTGCTCGAGTTGCAGGGCTTTCGCCAGCCGGGTGCCGTAGTCCTTGTCCGCAAGATAACAATGGGCGGCATGGCGGTATTTGACGTTTTCCGTGGCCGGACCGATGTTCCGGGCCGTATTGTCGATCAGCGCGGCCTTCTTGTCCTCGGCAATCAGGCGGTACAGATCGCCGGGCTGAGAAAAGCAGTCGTCCGTACGGTCTTCCTTCGGTTCGTAAGAATCCATGGCGCCCTGGATTTCCAGCGGCGGTTCCTTCTGCTCCGGCTGCTCGTCCCATTCATACAGGCTGTTCGGCTGATAGCCGATGGTCGATCCATAGTTGCCGTCAACCCGCATCTGCCCGTCCCGGTGGTAGGCATGCACAGGGCACCTGGGCGCGTTCACGGGGATGGACATATGGTTGACGCCCAGACGGTACCGCTGGGCGTCTCCATAGGAAAACAGACGGCCCTGCAGCATTTTGTCCGGGGAAAGGCCGATGCCCGGCACGATGTTGGCAGGGTTGAAGGCGGCCTGCTCCACATCGGCGAAATAGTTTTCCGGATTGCGGTTCAGTTCGAGCACGCCCACCGGGATCAAGGGATATTCCTTGTGGCTCCAGACCTTGGTGAGATCGAAGGGGTTTTCCTTGTGCTTCTTTGCAGCGTCTTCGCTCATAACCTGAATGAAAAAATCCCACTTGGGGAAATCGCCCCGTTCGATGGCTTCATACAGATCGCGCTGATGGCTTTCCCGATCGCAGCCGACGATTGTATCGGCCTCCTGATCCGTAAGGTTCTTGATGCCCTGCCGGGTGTGCAGGTGGAACTTGACCCACACCCGCTTGTTGTCCGCGCTGATCAGGCTGAAGGTGTGGCTGCCGAAGCCGTGCATGTGGCGATAGGAAAGAGGAATGCCCCGGTCGGACATGGTGATCGTCACCTGGTGCAGCGCTTCGGGCAGCATGCTCCAGAAGTCCCAGTTGTTCTGCGCGGAGCGCAGGTTTGTTCTGGGATCGCGCTTGACCGCGTGGTTCAGGTCGGGAAAGCGCAAGGGATCCCGCAGGAAAAAGACCGGCGTGTTGTTGCCCACCATGTCCCAGTTTCCTTCCTCGGTATAGAACTTGATGGCGAAACCCCGGATGTCGCGCTCGGCATCCGCCGCGCCCCGTTCGCCCGCGACCGTGGAAAAGCGGACAAACACTTCGGTTTTTTTGCCCGTGGCGGAAAAAATCCTGGCCTTGCTGTACTTTGTGATGTCGTGCGTTACCGTGAAGGTGCCGAAAGCGCCGGAGCCCTTGGCGTGCATCCGCCGCTCGGGGATGACTTCACGGTCGAAATGGGCGAGTTTCTCAAGGAACCAGGGATTTTGGAGCATCATGCCCCCACGGGACCCCGCGGTGACCGAATTGGTGTTGTCCGCCACCGGAGCCCCTGCCGTCGTCGTCAATTTTTTGCTGTTTTTTGCCATATCATGCTCCATCTGTTTGCACGGTACAGGCTGCAAAACTTCTGAAAATCCGACTGTGCCGGTACCTATTCCGATTCTATCCCCATACTGGGAAAAAGCGGACAGGTCAATTATAACATGCCCGAATCGTGCGGCCGAACCGGGTCCGTCGCCGCCTTTCCGGCTTCACGGCACAGTGCGTTCCAGCATGATGGCGGCCATGTGCCGGTCAAGTTCCCTGAACGCTCCCGAGGAAAGGGATGCCAGAATTCTTCCTGTTTCTTCGATCGTCGGCGCGGCAAGCCCCTGTTCGACTCTCACCCCGCCGTCGTGCAGGGCCAGTGTGGCGGCGGACCAGGCTTCAGCCGCAGCCGAACCGACTTTGAGGCAGCATGTTTCCTTGGCTCCGTCGCAGAGCATTCCCGCGAGACTGGCGACAAAGGTGCTGACGGCCCGTTCGGCCGCGCCAACGTCCCCGTTCTGGATGAACACAAGGCCGGCGGCCGCTCCGGCGCCGGCCGCCACGGCGCAGCCGCAGATGGGGGTAAGCCTGCCCGTATGGGCTTTCAGATAGGCGCAGACAAGATGGCTGACCGCGAGAGCCTGGGCGAGTTTCGTATCGTCCGCGCCCAATTCCCGCGCCGCGACGGCGATGGGAATGATCGCGGTGATTCCGTGGTTTCCGGACCCGGCGCTGCTCATGACGGGCAAATCTCCGCCCCCCATGCGCACTTCCGATGCAGCCGCCGCTGCCTGGCGCACGCGCATGCCGAGGCTTTTTTCGTCCCCCGGCCGGCTGCGCCCCGCACCGAGCCCCCAATCCCTGACCATACCCGCCTCGGCAATGGTCATGTTCATATGCGCGCCTTCCAGCAGGGTTGCCACATCCTCCGCGTCAATATCCATGGCAAGGCCCCAGAGATCCTTCATCGAAAGAGAGCGGATTTCCTCATACAGCGTATCCGGAGCGCCGGTGGTCACGGGGGGAGCTTCAAAAACGGCGAAACCGTCCGCCTTGATATATTCCACGCGGTCATGCTTGTGGGCCAGCGCGCATTGAGCGGAATGCCCCTGGCCGGAAACCGTGACCTCGACCCACATGGAAGGCACGTTGTCGACAATCTCCTGTGTAAGCTTCGCCTGGCGCACGAACATTTCAGCTTTCCGGACTATGTCTTTGGGGACGTTTTGCAAAACCATCAGGCCTTTGTCCGGGTCGCCGCCGAACGCGCCGATGGCCGCGGCCAAGGTATTGCCCCGCAGCCCGTCAAGGCCGGGAAGGCCCACGGACCGGCCGTTCTTGAAAACGTTCACCGACATGCGGACGTGGATGGACTCGATGGCGTGCCTGTGTTCCCGGGCCGCCAGCGCGGCAGCCAGAGCGACGGCACCCGGCTCGGTACACCCGAAGGCAGGTTTTACTTCCTGTTGAAGAAAGGTCTTTATTTTCACGGCGGGTTCTCCTTGGGGGGGCGTGCTTTCGCATGGACGGCGCAACACGGCGCGCGCCATCCATAGCATAAAACATTCCAAATAAATGCGCGTATACTACCGCAGAATATATACCACTTTTTTGCGGCACTCGGATTTCTCCACACGTTCTCCGCTGAGAAATGATAAATTTATCATAAATAAGAAACAGCTCCCGTCACCGGGAAAGCACACGGAGGCTTTCCCGGTGACGGGAGCGGAAAGGGGACGGGGCATCAAAGGCAACGCGGCGCGGGCGCCCCGCGGGGATGGCTTCGTTGGAAAGACGCCGGCGCGCACGGGGAAAGTGCTGCCCCTGAAGGGGGCCGCCTTTCAGAAATCGGATTTCAGTATGCGATACACGGTGGCAATGCTGATGCCGAGGCTTTTGGCAGCGGCCTTTTTTCCCTGTACGCTGCGCCCGAATTTTTCAAGGGCCAGAAGCACCTGCTCCTTTTCCGCCCTTTTCCGGACCTGTGACAACCCCTGCTCCGCGATTCTTTCCTGGCGGGGTCCGCAAGCCGCCAAAGATCCGGGCCCCTTCTCGCCGGGCACTTCAAAGCGATGCGCCATCAGTTCCCAGGTGAGCACCCCCCCCTGGCAGAATTGAATGCCGTATTCGATGAAATTTCTCAGTTCCCGGACGTTTCCGGGCCAATGGTACGCCTCGAACCGCCGGATCAGTTCCGTTGCCACGCCCGGAATTTTTTTGTCCGTATGCGACAGGAATTCCGCCATAAAACCAGCCACAAGAATGCGGATATCCCCTTTTCGCTCGCGCAAAGGCGGCGCGATGATCGGGATGACATTCAGGCGGTAGTACAAGTCCGCCCGGAATTCCCCCCTTTTCACCAATTCCCCGAGATTTTTGTTGCTCGCGGCAAGCACCCGGACATTAACCCGCACGAGACGGCTGCCGCCGACCGGCAGAAATTCCTGCTCCTGAAGGGCGCGCAGCAGTTTTCCCTGCATATTGAACGGCAGATCGGCTATCTCGTCGAAAAAAATGGTGCCGCCATGGGCCAATTTCAACAATCCGCTCCGGCCCTCGGCGCTGGCGCCGGAAAACGCGCCGCGCTCGTAGCCGAACAGCTCGCTTTCAATGAGCGTTTCGGGAATGGCGCCGCAGTTGACGGCAATAAAGGGGGCGTCCCGCCGGGAACTGTTTTTGTGGATGGCCCGCGCGATCAATTCCTTTCCGGTGCCGGATTCTCCGTGGATCAACACGGTGGAATCGGTCCGGCACGTCTGGAGAATCTGTTCCTTCAGAAAACGCATGGGCGGGCTTTCCCCAATGATTTCCTCCAACGGATCGTTTCTCGTCAGCGAGTCCTTCCAGGAAGAAAACACCTCATTTCCGGACTCTCGGCCGATCCGGCCGGTCTTGTACAGTTGCTCAATCAGCTGGTGGACCAGACGGAAAGCGCTTTCCGCCTTTTCCAGCAGGATAGCCCGCTGGTGGTGATTGAACGCCACAATCTGAAGCGCGCCGAGGATGTTTCCGCCGAACCGCACCGGTCCCGTATAATTCGCCTGGTCACGGCAGCGGTCCTTGATCGAACACCCTATGCAGGCCTTGTCCAGGCCGGGGTTGGTCACCACGGCCCCTTCACCCGAGCGCAAACTGAAGCCCAGCGCCGTGTCTTCAGGAACGAGGTATCCACGCCCCTTTTCGTAGGGGCCGGTGCCCGCGACGCACAAATAGTTTCCGTCGATGATGGCGATCTCCACATCCAGAAGGCCGCTCAGCGTCTTCAAAAGGGGCTGGATCTCCTCCCACCGGGCGATCGCGGGGTCGCGCAGGTCTCTGCGAAATCCGGTTTCGGCCCATGTGGGCGTGAATTTCCGCAACCGGGGGGCAGGCATCGGCTTCAATCCTTTTCGTGATTTGCGAAGTTTTTCAAAAAATATCTCAAATTTGATAAATGCCCAAGCGTTTTTTGCGAAACCCGCAAAAATAGCGGCAGCCCGCCAAGTTGGTTGAATTTTGGATAACGTCAATCAACCATCCAACCATCGAGAAAGACCACCAAATGAATGATCGCGCGAAAGAGCGCAAAAAGAAACGGCCCGTTTTCGCCGCGGAGGAGCGGGAACCGCGGTCGCATGCCTCTGAAGCGGCGGCCAGAGTGGTGAGAAGGCGCGTGGCGGCCTTTGGGAGACGAAAACCGGTTGCCCGGCGCCATGACCGCGACGTCAGGCGCGCGGCGCCGGGCATTGTGGCCGTGAATTTCAGACCACGCGGGCAGCGGGCGGCTCGCCATGCCCACGCTGCGGCATGGACCGTTTGCAACGGCGGTCAGGAGCGCAGTTTGTTCAGCAGTTCTTTAAGTTCCAGCGCCAGTTGGGAAAGCGACTGCACGGATGAAGCGGATTCACGCATGTCAGACGAGGTCTTCTCCGCGATGCTGTTAATTTCTTCGAGCGAACGGTTGATTTCCTCCGAGGTGGCGGACTGCTCTTCAGCGGCCGTGGCAATGCTTGCGATAAGCGCGGAGCTTTTGCCGGCCAGAAGGACGATTTCCTGCAGGGCTTCGCCTGACGTGGCCGCCAGATGCGTGGCTTCCGTAATGCTCTTTCCCACTTCGAGCACGCGCCGGATATTGTTGGTCGTGGCGTTTTGAATGCCCCGGATGCTACCGCCGACTTCCGTCGTGGCGCTCATGGTTTTCTCGGCCAGCTTCCGCACTTCGTCAGCGACGACCGCAAAGCCGCGTCCCGCTTCTCCCGCGCGGGCGGCCTCGATAGCCGCATTCAGGGCCAGCAGGTTCGTCTGGTCCGCGATGTCTGAAATAACATTCATGACGCCGCCGATCGCCTCGGCCTGCGCGCCCAGATCTTTCATGTTGCCTTGCAGTTCTTCCGCCACGACGTTCACTTCGCGGACAGCGGAAACGACCTGCTGCACGAGGGCCGAGCCTTTGTCAGCCTTGGCGCGCGTCTCGTCGGCCTGTTCGTTGGCCTGCCCGGAGTTGCGCGCCACCTCAAGAACGGTCACGTTCATTTCCTCCATGGCCGTGACCGTGGAGGATACCCGGCTACGCTGCCCCTCGGTCCCGGCATTGACCTGCTTCACGTTGGCGGCAAGCTGCTCTGAAGCGGCCGCCACGCTGTTGGAGATACTCATGGCGTTGTTTACCACGTCCATGATAATGCGCTGGGTTTCCTTGACATGGGAAAGGTCGATGACAAGCTGCAGCAGGCAGGTGATGCCGCCGCTCGCGTCGTGCATCGGAATGGCCGTGTAGCTGATGTCCAGGGCTTTGCCGCCGACATGGGCGCGGGTTTCGGCGGTGCTCGCCCTGTTTGTGGCCAGTGCGCGCTTGAGGCCGTTTTCCGGGCTGTTCATATCCTCCGGGCAGAAGAGCTCCTCGCCAGTTTTCCCTTTATAGTCCGAGGTGGTCATCTGCTGGGCCACGGCGTTCATGTAGCGCAGCTTCAAATCTTTGCCGATCGTCATCACGGGCGAAGGGATGTTGTCGATGATTGTCCGGAAGCGGGCCAGAACCACGTTGGTCCCGCGGATGAGGCTGGCGAAATCGCCGGAAAAGCGCGTCTGGTCGCCCTCGGCGTCAAGCTGCCCGCTCTCAATGCTCTTTTCCAGAGTCTGGTATTCAGCGATGATCTGCTTGAGCGATTCGGGGATGGAACGTAACGCGCCCGCGAGCTGCCCCAACTCATCCTTTCTGTTTATGTTCAGCGTTCCGGAAAGGTCGCCGGCGGCCACCTGCCCGGCAAAGCGCGCGCCGGCGTTAATGGCGCTGAGCACGGGCCGAAGGGCGAGCAAAACCAGCAACCCTGCCAAAACAATGGAAATGGCGGCGACGATAATGGTGTTCCGGCGCAGGGCAGCCAGACCGGAAAAGACATCGTCGGATTCCGCCTGAATTACAGTTGTAAGGCCGGAAAAGGCGTCCTTGGCGTGATAATTGAAAACCCGGGTCCCGAGATTGCCGATGAATTCCTTGATGCCGCTTGCGGTGGAAACGGCCATCTCCTTATAATGCGGGATGGAGGAGAGGGTGGAGTTAAAAATCCAGTCCGTGTTTTTATGCACGGCGATAAGGCCATCCGGGCCGAGAATGAAAGCGTAGCCCCGCGTGCCCACCGACACGGGCGCCACGGACACTTCGTACAAATGATCCAGAAGGATGGTGCAAAAAACCACGCCGACGGCCTTGTTGTCGACCATGACCGGCGCTGCGGCCACCATTGTGCCTTTGGATGTTACCGGACTTTTGAATGGCGGGGTGAAAAACGTCTTGCCGCCCATGGCTTCCCTGAAGTACTCGCGGTTGCTGAAATCACGGCCGATGGTGCCGGCGTCCGAGGACGCGGCGACCGTCCCCCGGCTGTCCAGAATCGTGATCAGGTCGAAGTCCGGGTAGCTTTCCTCAATGCTTTTCAACTCCGCCGAAAATATTTTGGCCGAACCCGCATCGTTCCGGCTGTTCCTCAGAAGCTCGCGGATATCGGCGCGCCCGGCAACGCGCGCGATATCAGTCAGGGCATTACGGGTCATCGTGTTGACCGCCCGCGCCAGGGCCTCGGCCTGGCCTCTCATATTGTCGACCAGCGCCCCGCGCAGTTCGTCCGCCGATTTTTGGTAGGATACGTATCCGATGGTTCCAGCCATCAGAATAATCAACAGAAGAATCGGGAAAAGAATTTTTAATTGCAATTTCATGGAAAGGCCCCCCCCAGGAGCCGCCGTTTTGCCTGCCCCACGCGGTGGCCACGGGCGGAAAGGCATTTTCAAAGACAATATGTAATTTAATATAATAGAATAGCGAAAAATATAAGAAAATGTCAATATCACGAACGCATGAACTGATAGGCGATCGTGAGCAGCCCCGGGTTTTCATCCCGGGACAAAAGGTGGTGGCAGGCCCATGAGGGCTGCATCCGCGTTCGTATGGCCGGGAATTCCGAAGGAGACGAGAGCCAGCCCTTGAGGCCGGCCGTCAGATTCGAACGCCATGGCACGCGGCAGCCGATGGTTTTTGTCCCCGCAATCCGCCGTTACCCACCATGCACCGTCCGGTGAGGAAAGCGCGCTCGTCCGACGCATCGCCGACCGGGAAATTGAGACCCGGAAAGAAATGCTCCGCCTTCTGAAGGCAAAAGCTGATGCCGAAAAAGCAAAACGTACAGACGATCCGAACAGAGTATCGGCCCGCTGGAAGCGGCATCGCGCACATCATGGTCCGTGCCCTTTTTTGTTGTCTGTCTCCGCAGGATATTTCTCGCACAATACCGGATAATAGATTATGGTTGTGATAAGGGGATCTTCGCTCGGCATTCCGCAGGCTTTCATCCGAAACCCCGATCGCGGCGGCCAGCGTTGAAAAATGTATTTATTGCCATGGTACGTATACTATTATGCCTTTTGGCATTGTCCTGCGCGCTTTCTCCACAGGCAGTGACCGCAATGGAACCAACCGGGAAAGCTGACCGGCCAGCGGCGCCCGAGGAGACTCGAGAGGCGGCCGTGGCTCAGGCTCGCGGAGGAAATTACAAAGAAGCGCTGGCGGCCCTGAAACGGCTTCATGAGGCGCATCGCGACGATGCCGCCGTCCTGTACGACTATATCGTGGTCTCCGGCTGGGCCGGGCGCTACGCCGACGCCGCGGCCCTGAGTTCCGGCCTGACGCCGGAGCAGGTTCCGGAATATGTCGCGCAGGCTGTCGCCGCCGCCTTGCGCAAAAGCGGCAGCCTTGCCAAAGCCCAACGCTGGTATGATGCGGGGGCCGCGCGCTTTCCCGGCAATGCGGACATCGCCCTGGGCAGGGCTCTGACCCTGGGAGACCGGGGGCACGCCGCGCTGGGCCTCAGGGAGCTGGAAGTCTATTCCCGCAAATTCCCCGGCGCCGACGCCAAAGCCATAGCCGCGGGGAAAGCGTATTTGCGCCGCCGGATCGCGCCTCCCCGGCCCCATGTCACGCCGCCCAGACCCGAGTCGTCCTATCGCGCCGAGCAGGACGCCGCCGTGGCCGAAGCCCGCGAAGGGCATGCGGCCGAGGGCCTGGCCGTCGTCGAAAAACTGTACCGGCGCTATCCTGACGACCAGTACCTGCTTGGCGATTATCTTTTCCTGCTGCAGTGGAACAAAGAAAACGACAGAGCCGTCGAATACTCCCGCCGCCTGCGCCTTGACGCGGCGCCCCCCTATGCCGTTGAGGCGGGGGCGAGAGCGCTGGCCGCGGCGGGCGACATATACGGCTGCGAAGCGCTTCTGGAAAAAGCCCTGGCCGCCCAGAGGCGCGACCCGGAATTGCTTGTGACCGCCGCTTCTGTCTTTGCCGGCGCCGGCGACGTGTACAAGGCCTCCCTTCTTCTCGACGAGGCGGAGCGCAGCCGGACCCCGGGGCTGGGGCAACGGATCGCGGCCGTGCGCGAAAGCATGGGCTACGACCGCATCATGGCCATGCGCGACCTTCATGACAGGATCGGAGTTGCGGCGCGAGGCGGCGGGGGCCGGGCCGCGCGCAAGGGCATGGCCATGGATCTGGGCGCCGCCGGCGGCGCGCGGGAGGCGCACAGCATCGCCGGAGAGCTTGGAGGTAAAGACCCTCCGGTCGCTTCCCCTGAACGCCTGCGCGCCATAACCCGGGCCGCGGCGCTGGAAAGCGCCCACTGGGGCGAACAGGCCGCGATCCCGCGCAACCTGGCGGCGCGTAAAAGCAGATTGCGCGCCTCCCTTTCCCTTCTCGACAGTCTGAAGGCCGACCCGGAATGCCCGCCGGAAACGGACTGCTTGCTGCAGAGAGACATCGCCAGAATTCAACCCCTGTCTGATCTGGGTTTGGCCAAAGAGGCGGCGGCCCAGTATGAGGCGGTGAAAAACCGCGTTCCCATCCTCCCCCCATCGGCCCAGCTGGCGGCGGCCAGGGCCTATATGCGCCTCAAACAGCCGGACAAAGCCCGGGAGATATACGCGGCCATTATCGCCGCCAAAGACAGGTACAATCCCCGGATCTCGCGGGACGACCTGTACAGGGCGCACAACGGCCTCTTCCGGGCCTATCTGGAAAACGAACAACTGGCCGAAGCGCTGCGCCAGGCGGAATCCGCGCGGGAATCCGTCCTGCATCCCGCAGGAGGACAACCTTACGTGGAGGATACGGACTGGAAAAAGCAGGATGCGGACACCTCTCTCGGCTACGCCTCTCTGTACACCAACGCATTCGGAAAAGCGGAAAGGCATTTCAGGGAAATGGCCGGCAAGGCCCCGGCCGCAAGCGACGCGCAGAGCGGTCTGGCTGCCGCGTACCTGCTGCGCGGCCTGCCGCGCGCGGCCCTGGAAACCGTCGGAAGAGCGCGGATCTTTGCGCCGGACGATATCAACCTGGCGGCGCACAAAGCCGACGCCCTCATGGACATCAAGGACTGGCGCGCGGCAAAGGCCATCATAGACGACCTGCAAGCCTACGCCCCCTATTCCGACGACATCAGGCGGCTGCAGCGGCGCTGGGAAACCCACTCCCTGCATGAATTCCGGCTGGAGGGCAACTGGGCCTCTCCTCTGGGCGGCACAGCGCCCGGCACCTCCAGCCGCGCGCAGACGTCCTCCCTTGAAGGGCGGCTGTACAGCCCTCCGCTGGGCTATGACTGGCGGCTGTATGCGGGCACGTCCTTTGCCGGGGGCCGTTATGACGAGGGGATTGCCCGGCAGTTCCTTTCCTTTCTGGGCGTCGAATACCGCGTTCCCTGGATAACGGCCAATCTTGAAGCCGGATACGACGACGCGGGGTCAAACGATATGGGCGCCTCGCTGCACGGCGCACTGACGCCGGGCGATCACTGGTCTTTTCCCTTCTCTTTCGCAATAGGCAGCCGCGATACCCCGTTGCGCGCCCGCAACGAAGGGATTACCGCCGACAGCTACAGCGCGGGAGCCAACTATTACTGGAATGAAAGCCGCTCGGCCCGGGCGCGCGCTCAAGGCATGAGCTTTTCCGACGGCAACCGGCGCCTGAGCCTGGACGCCAGCCTTACCCAGCGGCTGTGGCAGCAATATACCCGCTATGTGGACTTCACCGCCGGCATGTACCTCGGCGGCAACAGCAAGGACGAAGACCGTCCTTATTTCAACCCCAAAGCCGATGCGGAAATCGACGGCGCCCTGACTTACGGGGCGGTGCTGTGGCGCCGCGATGACAAATCGCTGAGCCATGCCGTCACCGCCGGGCTGGGCGGCTATGCGCAGCAGTACTATGGCCTTTTGCCTGTGTTCAGCCTTGAGTACAGCCAGAATCTGCAGTGGACCGACAGGTTTTCCGCCGCCTATGGCGTGGGGTTCGAACGCAGACCATACGACGGCGACCAGGAGAACAACTGCAACGTTTTTGTCAATCTGAACTGGAAGTTTTAATATGCCGCACCACAGCACATCATATTTGCGCGCGGCCGGCGCCGGCCTCTGCCTTGCCATGCTGCTGGCCTTCTCTTCCGCCCGGGCGGAAACAGCGGGAAAACATCCCGTGTTTGTCGCGTTGTGCTACCACAACGTGCTGCCCGCCCCCGGCGCCCTCGCGCCTCCGGACACGATTTCCATCACTCTTGAAGAATTGACCAATCAGTTTGACTGGCTGCGGGACAACGGGTACACGGCCGTCAGCATCGACGATATCCTGAGGGCGGACAAGGGCGGCAAAGAGCTGCCGCCCAAGGCCGTGCTGCTTTCTTTCGACGACGGGTACGCGAGTTTTTACCACCTGGTCTATCCCCTGCTGCGCGCCTACAAGTATCCCGCCATGCTGGCCCTTGAAACGGCATGGCTGGAGACGCCCGCGCACAAGCCCGTGGATTATGGCGGCACGGCCCAACTGCCGCGTTCCTATTTCATGACCTGGGCCCAGATCAGGGAAATGGCCGATTCCGGTCTGGTGGAGCTTGCCGGGCACACCCACGACCTGCACCGGGGGCACAGCGGCAACCCGCAAGGGGTGCCGCAGCCCGCTGCCGCGACCCTGGCCTATGACCCTGCCCGCAAGACGTACGAAAACGCGGAGAATTTTTACCGGCGGATCAAAAAAGACGTCACCCGCAATGCCGAGATCATCGCCAAGCGCACCGGGCGCCGCCCCCGTGTGCTGGTCTGGCCATACGGCTGGTATAAAGGCCCGGGCGTCAGGGCCGCGCTGGATGCCGGCTACAGCCTGACCGCCTCCCTGGGGCTCAAAGACGACTGGCCGACGTTC
>JAVBOK010000043.1:0-157637 GCA_031550605.1 Desulfovibrionaceae bacterium
AAGCGGCGTTTATTGACCTTTTACCCCCCCTCCGGCCTTGCTTATGCGTAAAAAGAAAACCCCCCCCCCTGTCGTGCAGGAAGAAATCGAACCTTCCGGCATGAATCTTTCGGAACTCAAGACCAAAAGCATGCTCGAACTGATGGAACTTGCCGAGCAGTATAACGTTGAAAACGCCAGCAACATGCGCAAGCAGGAGCTGATTTTCTCCCTGCTGCAGAATTGCGCGTCGCAGAACGGCGCCATTTACGGCGACGGGGTGCTGGAAATACTGCCGGACGGGTTCGGCTTTCTGCGGTCCCCGCTGTGCAGCTATACGCCCGGCCCTGACGACATTTACGTTTCGCCGTCGCAGATACGGCGATTCTGCCTGCGCAAAGGCGACGTGGTGTCCGGCCAGATACGGCCGCCCAAGGAGGGTGAGCGCTATTTCGCCCTGCTGAAAGTCAACGAGATCGGCTTTGAGGCGCCGGAACACGCGAAAAACCTTGTTTTGTTCGACAACCTCACACCCGTGTATCCCGACCGCCGCCTGGTCATGGAAAACGGGGGCAAAAATTTTTCCAGCCGGGTCATCGACCTGATGTCCCCCATCGGCTGCGGCCAGCGCGGCCTGATCGTGGCCCCGCCGCGTACAGGCAAAACCATCCTGCTGCAGACCCTGGCCAATTCAATCAACGCCAACAACCCCGACGTATATCTGATCGTCCTTTTAATCGACGAGCGCCCCGAAGAAGTGACGGATATGGAACGCACCGTGAAAAATGCGGAAGTCGTATCCTCCACTTTCGACGAGCCGCCGACCCGCCACGTGCAGGTCTGCGAAATGGTACTGGAAAAAGCCAAGCGCCTGGTCGAGCGCAAACGGGACGTTGTGATCCTGCTTGATTCCATTACCCGCCTGGGCCGTGCCTATAACGCGGTCACCCCCTCATCGGGGCGCATACTTTCCGGCGGCCTTGACGCCAACGCCCTGCAGCGGCCCAAACGCTTTTTCGGCGCGGCCCGCAACATCGAGGAAGGCGGCAGCCTGACCATCATCGCCACCGCCCTGATCGACACCGGTTCCCGCATGGACGAAGTGATTTTTGAAGAATTCAAGGGCACCGGAAACATGGAAATCTATCTTGACCGCCACCTGGCGGAAAAACGCGTGTTCCCGGCCATGGACATCAACCGCACGGGCACCCGCAAGGAAGAATTGCTGCTGTCCGAGGACGTGCTGAACAGGGTCTGGATCCTGCGCAAAATCCTGGCGCCCATGAGTCCCATCGACAGCATGGAATTTCTGCTGGACAAGATGCGCGGCACCAAGAGCAACGGCGAATTTCTGAACGTCATGAACAAGTAGAGCATTTTCACCGTGAAAATGCTCTGAACCGGCTTGCCGCAAACCCCGCGGGCATTTTATTCCCGTCTGCAACGCGCAAAGGCCGCCCAGAGGCGGCCTTTGCGCGTTGCAGACGGGACTGGCTAAGGCGTTATGCAATGTCAGGGGCACGTAGCATTCTCTCCCTTCGGGATCAAACAGCACAACCCTGTCCCGGCCCGTCTGTTTCGCATGATACAATGCCTTGTCCGCGCAATCCACAAGGTTTTCGGCATATGCTCCGCACCAGCCGGACCAGGCGGAAGTAACACCCGCGCTGACGGTAATGTGCAGCCCGCTTTCAACCACGTTGCCATGGGAATCGCGGATCAGCAAATTGAAATTCTTAATGGCCAGACGAATTTTCTCCGCCAGTTGGGGAAGCATTTGCGCTGCCGGGCCCACGGCGGCGATGGCGAATTCTTCGCCGCCGTAACGGGCGGCCAGGACTGAACTCGTATCGCCCACGGATGCCCGGATGCAACTTGTCAACTGTTTGGCCACCACGACCAGAACCTGGTCGCCTATCCTGTGCCCGTGCTCATCATTGAAGCGTTTGAAAAAATCGATGTCGAAAAGCGCCAGTGCGATGTTTTGTCCCTCGTCACACCATTTTACGACGGCCGCATCCATAAACGAATCAAAAGCCCTGCGGTTGGCAATGCTGGTCAGGGGATCCTTGCTGGCCAAGCACTCCAGGGATCGCATATCGTTTTCCAGCAGCACTTTGATACCATTGAACGCGCCGCGCAGTTTCTGCACCACAATTTGTTCATCGGTTTCAGTTTCTATACAAGCGATAGTTGCTTCTTCCAGGCAGCTGATATCTCCATAGCGTTTCGATAATAACCCTTGAAAACTTTGAATAATGCCTGAAGCTTCACGAAGAAGTTCATCAATTTTCTTTTTATATGGACTTACAACAATGCGTAAATATTCATTTAAAACTGTCTTCAAATTATTTTCTGTGTAATCACGTTTTTCAAGAGTCTCTGTCATCAAAAGTTGTATCTGTGTTTTTTGCGCATCGCTTAGATGGGTATAATCTTTCATTTCTCTGAAATAGAGAAACAATGAACGCCATTTTGTAGCTTTGGCAACACCTATCTTATCGAACATTTTGAACAAAGAAAAATATAATGGCGATGAATCATCTTTTCTTTCTTCGTATGGTGTTTGCATAAAAAAATAGTGTATTTTTTGAATGGTTAATGTACTATAGCGTACTCACAAATATGGACTTTAACGAATAGCTTACCGCATACCCCGTGAATTGAAAAGGGGGAAGGCCGCGTCGGGGGTAAAAAATCGCCGGCAGGGCTGTATAATCAGCCCCGCCGGCGGCAGCATTCCGAATGTCTTTGTTCAGCTTTCGTAATAGGAACGCAGGGTCTGGCTGCGCACCGGGTGACGCAGCTTGCGCAACGCTTTCGCTTCGATCTGGCGGATGCGTTCGCGGGTGACGTTAAAGAGTTTCCCCACTTCTTCCAGGGTATGGTCGCTTTTTTCGCCGATGCCGAAACGCTTGCGCAGGACCTGTTCCTCCCTCGGGGTCAGGTCGGCCAGGACGGAAGTAATCTGTTCGGACAATTTCGTGTTGACCACTTCTTCCGCCGGAGCCACCGCGCGTTTATCCTCAATGAAGTCGCCCAGGCTGGAATCTTCCTCATCCCCGATAGGGGTCTCAAGGGAGATGGGTTCCTTGGCGATTTTCAACACTTTTTTCACCTTGTCGATAGGATAGTCCATGCGGTCGGCGATTTCTTCAGGCGTGGGATCGCGTCCCAGTTCCTGGACCAGGTAACGGGAAATGCGGATAAGCTTGTTGATGGTTTCGATCATATGCACGGGAATGCGGATGGTCCTGGCCTGGTCGGCGATGGCCCTTGTGATGGCCTGGCGTATCCACCATGTGGCATAGGTCGAAAACTTGTATCCGCGCTGGTATTCGAACTTGTCCACGGCCTTCATCAAACCGATGTTGCCTTCCTGGATCAGGTCAAGGAACTGCAGGCCGCGGTTGGTGTATTTTTTGGCAATGGAAACCACCAGGCGCAAATTGGAGCGAATCAATTCCTGCTTGGCTCGCATGGCCGCGATGTTCCCCCGCTTGACACGCCAAAGCACCTCTTCGAGGTCGCCGGCGTTGTGGCAGCATTTTTCCTGCAGCCGGGCCAGTATTTCGACCTTGCCCAAGATCATTTCTTTGAACGAAAACATCTCTTCAATGTTCAGCCCCAGACACTCGGACAGCACGGCGGGGCTTTCCTCCCGCTCTTCCAGTTTGCGGAACAGTTCCATGACTTCCGCCTGGCTTTTGCCCGTGGACAGGATATAGGCCGACAGATCGCGCTGGCAGTTGTGCATCTGGCGCACATAATCCTCGACCGTTTCGATGATGCGGTCGATCAGGGTTTTTTCCAGCTTGATGTCGCGCAGGCGCGTGACCACGTCGTCCTTGTAGCTGACGATTTCCTTTTGCAGCGCCGCGACGCGGCGGTCCAGAGTGCAGCATTCGTCGAGCCGGGAGTACAGCTTGCGCTTTTTCTTGAACGTGTTCTTGATTTCATCAAGCAGCAGGATAACCCGCTGGCGCTGGTTCATCTCGTCTTCGCTGGGGTCGTCCTCCTCGATGGTTTTCACCACGTCTTTGAGCTTGATGCGGTTGTGCTTGAGGTCTTCGCCCACGCTGATCAGCTCTTCGACGGCCACAGGCACTTCCACCAGGGCATAAAGAACATCCTGTTCGCCGATCTCGATCTTTTTGGCGATCTGCACTTCGCCTTCACGATCAAGCAGGGGCACGGCGCCCATTTCGCGCAGATACATGCGTACCGGGTCCGTGCTGCGCGACGAATAGTCGGCCGCGTCTTCGTCGTCCGAAACCAGATCGAGATTCGGTTCCGGCACCGGATCTTCTTCCGGTTCTCCCGCGGACACGCTGATCTTTTTGCCCTCTTTTTCAGAGTCAACGATCACGATGTCCAGCTGGTCGAAGATGCCGATGATCTCTTCGATCTGTTCCGGCGTGCTCACTTCCGAAGGCAGGGCCTTGTTCACTTCGTCAAACGTGAGGAACCCGGCTGTTTTGCCCTTGGCAATCAGCACCTTGATCTGTTGTATATCCTTAATGTTTCCCATGCTTCCTCCGCACAGCATCCTGCAGGGCATTCAAAAGCGCAACGTCATAGTCGTCGCCGGAGCTGGTCCGCCGCAAGGCCTGAAGGCAGGCTTTACCTTGCCGCTCAAGGCTCACGACATCCAGACGATCGCAGATGTCGCGCAACTCCCGCTCCGCCTTTTCCGACTGTCCGTTTGTATCATTCCCTCCGGACGGCCCGGCCATCCGGTGTCTGATCCAGAATTCCTTTTCCTTATCGGCCAGTCCGGCATAAATCCTATCCCCGGAAAAATCCGGAGCCGCCGCGGCCACGGCAGCCCACAGCCCGCGCGCAAAGGGATGGCTGAGGGTCAGTTCAGCCCCGTGGTCACGCAGAAGGGGCAAATGCTGCGGGTTGCGCACCACATAATGCAGCAAATGCGCTTCCAGCCCCGTCGAATTCGACTTTGGCGGCGCGGCAGGGGCCGTGCGGGCAGCGGAATTCGAAAAAACGGGAAGGCCCCGGCGCAATTCCGCCTCGTCCAGGTCAAGGCCGCGCGCCAACTTGCTCACATAACCGGACAGCAGTTCGGGCTGTTCCACTTGGCGCAGAAAATTTTTCACCCAGTCCACCGCCTCACGCGGAGAAGCGCCCGCCAATGCGCGGACGCAAAAATCCAGCCCTTCCGGGGCGTTGGCCCGCAGGGCTTCAAAGGCATCCGGCCCGTTTTGCTGCAGCAGGCTGTCTATATCCTCGCCGTCGGGCATCAACACCACCCGGCAACGCAGGCCCTTGACCATGGCCATTTCGACGCAACGCAAGGCCGCCTTGCGCCCCGGCGTATCGCCGTCGAAAAGCAATTCCAGGTCGGAACAGAAATTCGCCAGACGTTTTACCTGTTCCTGGGTCAATGCCGTGCCCAGCACGCCGCAGGCGTTGGCATACCCGAACTGGTGCAGGGTCAGCACATCCATGTACCCTTCGGTCAGCAGCACGGATTTTTTCGCGCTGATGGTCCGCCGGGCCTGAAACAGCCCGTACAGATGATCGCCCTTTTTATACAGCACGGAATCCGCGCTGTTGATGTATTTCGCCGCGTCCTCGTCGGGCGTGATGATCCGCCCGCCAAATGCGATGGTCTGGCCCGACAGGTTGCGGATGGGGAACATCAGACGTCCCCGGAACCTGTCATAGGGCGCCCCCCTGTCGGACGCGCTGAGCAGCCCGGTTTTTACTCCTTCGTCCGCAGAAAAACCCGATCGCCGCAGCGTATCCGCAAGTCCTTTCCACTCCCGTGAACTCCAGCCCAGGCCGAAGGATTCGATTATTTCCGGAGCCAGACGGCGTTTTTCGAGATACGCGCGGCATTCCGCGCCATCAGGCCCTGCAAGGTTGCGTCCATAGTAGCCGGCGGCCAGTTCATACATTTTCAGCGCGGCGCGTCGGGCCTGGGCCGTTTTTGCCGCTGTCCCGTCCGCCGGGCCGGAACGTTCGTCAAGACGCACGCCGGCTTCTTCGGCCAGCTGTTCCAGGGCGTCTCGAAATTCCAGTCCGTTGATGCGCGCGTAAAAATCAAAAATATCGCCGGACGCCTGGCAGCCGAAGCAATGAAAAAATCCTTCCTCCTCGTTCACGGAAAACGAGGGCTTGGTTTCCTGATGAAAGGGACAGGGCGCGACCCAGCGGTTGCCTACCCGCCGCAATGTCACGTACCGGCGAACAATGTCGGCGATATTCAGGCGCGCTTTGATCGCCTGCGTTGCAGACCCCCTGGACGCTGTTCCCAAGTTCAGACCGCCTTATTTAAGCGTCACGCGCGTCAGGCCGTCGCCGCCCTGATCTTCCGCCGCCGTCGCAAAGGAATCCACAGCGGGAAACCGTCGCAAAAACGCATGCACTTCGCGACGCAACGCCCCGGTGCCTCTGCCGTGCAGAATTTCCAAATCCGTACGACCGCTCAGGATGGACGCATCCAAAAAACGCTCAAGTTCTGCTATAGCAACATCAGCACGCATGCCCCGCAAGTCAAGACGCAATGAAGCGCTTGCCGAAGAATTCACGCGCACCCCGCCCTGGGCGGCTTTGGGGGACGATGTTTCCGTACCGCCGGAAAGGGCGCAGTCAGCGATTTCCGCCCAAAGGGTCACGCCGGAAAGATCCAGCCGCACCTTGCCCCGGCGGCTGTCCGCATCAACCACCGTGCCGTTTTTGCTCCACGGTTGGTAATACAGGCGCACGCCCGGCCGCAACGCCGCCGGGTCAAGGGACGCGCGTTCTTCGCCGCCGGCGGGAACGGGACCGGCAGCGCCGCTTTCCTGCAGGGTTTTTCTGGTTCTGGACAGTTCTTTCAACGCCTGCTTGTGGCTGATGCGCGACGCTTTCCAATCGCGCAGCACAGTCTGCGCGTCGGCCTGGATACGGGCGAACAGAGCGTCGCGGTCTTTGGCATAGCGTTCGTCCAGGCGCAGGCGTTTTTCGTGCAGTTTCGCCCGTTCCGCGGCCAGATCGCGCAGTTCCTTTTCCCGTTCCACTGCCAGGGAATTCAGACGATCCACCAGAGCGGAGGTATCGGCCCCGTCCAGCAGCAAATATTGTTCCGCCCGGCGCAACACGGATTCGGGCAGACCGTGTTCCTTGGCCACGTCCAGAGCCTGGCTGGCCCCCACCTGGTCATAGGCCAGACGAAACAGCGGTTTTTTGGACCCGGGGTCGAACAGCACGCTGGCCGCCCGCACGCTGTCCCGGGACAGGGCGTACGCTTTCAGGGCAGGAAAATGGGTGGCGGCGACGACGTATGCGCCGCGTTCGAGCAGGCCGTCCATCACGGCCTGGGCCAGGGCCGCACCCTGGGCCGGGTCCGTTCCCGCGCCGAATTCATCGAGAATAACCAGCGAATGCGGTCCGATTTCGTCCCATATCCGGGACAGATGGCGAATCTGGGCCGTGTAGGTGGAAACGTGGTCTTCCAGGCTCTGCTCGTCGCCGATAAACACGTGCATGCGCCGCCAGAACGGCAGAGAACCTCCCCGACCGGCAGGCACGGGCAGGCCGCACATGCCCATCAGCGCGGTCAGGCCCAGAGTTTTCAGACTGACCGTCTTGCCGCCCGCGTTGCCGCCGCTGACGATCAGGGCGCGCTGGCCGGCCTTCAAGGCCAGATCCACCGGCACGGGGTTCGGTGCGGTCCCGGGATCGGCTTCGTGCTGCAGAACCAGCAGCGGATGGCGCACGTCGACCAGATGCACGGGCCGGCCCTCGTCAAATTCCACTGAGGTTCCGTCATACCGGGCCGCCAGCTGCGACACGGCCAGCAGCACGTCGGCATCCACCAGCAGCGTGTAGGCATCGCGCACGCCGGCCAGTTCACCGCGCACCAGATCCGTCAGATAGCGCAGAACCTTCAGTTCGGCCTCGCGTTCCTCGCGCCGCAGTTCCTGCAGGCGATTGTTGACTTCCATCAGGAAAATCGGCTCGAAATAGCATGTTTCCCCGGTCTGGGAATAATCGTGAATGACCCCCTGCAGCCTTCCCTTGAAATTGGCCTTCAGCGGCAGCACGTAGCGGTCCGAGGACAAAGTCATGAAGTCGTCCTGCAGGTACTGCTCCAGATTGTGGCGCTGGATGAATTCCTTGACCCTGCGCGTGCACATCTGGTGCAGGCTGCGGATGCCGCTTCTGGCCAGGGTCAGTTCGGGGGACGCCTCATCCCGCAAATGCCCGTCGTCGGAAAGGCAGCGGGTCAGGGCGGAGGTCACCTGCACCGGCGGAAGAAACGAACGGGCGCGCTCCGCCAGAAGCGGCCAGAACTGCGCCGGGGTCTCGCCCCCTTCCTCGCCCCGCATGGACTGAAGCAGCTCTCTGGCTTGAGCCAGAGCGCGGCGCAAAGCCCACAGGGCATCCAGATCCAGCAGCGCGGACGGGCTTTCCAGAAAACGCAGCACACCGTCGAGCGGCGGAAAGGAAGACAGGGCAAAGCCCGTATTCTCCCGCCATATCCGTCCCTGGCCAAACCAGGCAGCCTTGTGCTGCACGGCCGCCAGACTGTCGCCGGGGCGTAGCGTCAGACAGGCTTCTTTCCCGGCTTCGGAAACGGCCATGGCCGAAAGGCGCGCCAGAACTTTCGGCAGTTCCAGCAGGCTGAGCGCGCGGTCTTCCATACGGCGTCAACGCCCGCCCAGCACGGAACGCACCAGTTCGCTGGCTTCCTTGCCGTCATATTGGCCCTTGCGGGCGGCGGCCAGGGCCTGCATGACCCTGCCCATATCCTTGATACCCGCGGCGCCGGCTGCAGCGACAAGATCGACGATGACCGCGCGCAGGGCGTCGCCGGAAATCTGTTCCGGCATATAGGACTTCAGGACGGCCAGTTCCGCTTCTTCCCTGGCGGCCAGATCATCGCGGCCGGCCGCGCGGTACTGGGTGATGGAATCGAGGCGCTGCTTGCACTGCCTGGCGAGCAGATCAAGGATGTCGCCCTCTTCCAGCGGTTTCTGCAGCCGTTCCACCAGCAGGTTTTTCATTGCGGTTTTCAGCAGGCGCAGCACGGAAAGACGCACCGCGTCCTTCTCTTTGTATGCCGCCACGTAATCGGCCTCAAGACGTTGGGACAAATTCATGGCAAACCCCGTTGGGGTAACGCAATCCCGCAAAAAAGCGAAATTGCCGCACAGACTCGACAAGACAGGACAGGGAAACCCGATACGGGTTTCCCGGCCTGAAACACATGACGTAAAGACTGAAAAACGGCTTACGCCTGATTCATCTTCCTGATTTTTTTCAGCAGACGCTTGCGGGCGGCGGCTTTCTTCTTTTTACGCATGACGCTGGGCTTTTCGTAATGCTGGCGTTTTTTCATTTCGGAAAGAATGCCGGCCTTTTCCACCTGCTTTTTAAAGCGGCGCAACGCGATGTCAAAGCTGTAGTCGTCGTCGTGAAGGTACACTCCGGGCAAAGAAATCACCTCCCTTGGCGTCGTATGCCGTGCGGCGGGCAAACCGCCGTATCGTGAACGCCGAGTACTACGCGAAATTTGAAAAAAGGCAAGCCTTCTCGGGAAAAAAGTACAACGTTCCGGGCAGCGGATCTTCATCTGGCGCTCACCGCGGCCGTTGAAGCGGCCAGGGCCGACGGAACGCGCAAGCTGGCGGAAAAGACCATGACCGCCACAGCGGGACTGCGGCATGCCTGTTCCCGCTGCCGTTTACTCTCCTTGCGCCGGGCGGGGGCGACCGGCGCCGTCGGGGCTTTGTCCGGCGCGCGAACGGCTGTTGCCGAAAAGAGCCTTCTGCAGGGCGGTCAGCGTGGCGATGCCGCCGTCCTTGCCTGTTTCCGGGTGAAACAGGGGCGCATATCCCAGACGCCGGGCCTGGTCAAAACGGATGACGTGGCCGAGCACAGGGCGTATCTGGCCGTTAAGATCCACTTCGCCCCAGAACAGGGCGCGTTCCGGCAGGGGGATATCGTAAAACGAGGACAAAACCGCCGCCACCAGGGCCAGGTCCATGCCGGGATCCTGCAGGCGCAGGCCGCCGCCGACCTTGGCATAAATATCCACCTGCGACAGGTTCAGACGCAGGCGTTTTTCCAGCACCGCCAGCAGCAGATGCAGGCGATTGACGTCAAAGCCCAGCCCCGTGCGCCGGGGAATGGCCAAAAATGTCCGGGTCACCAGAGCCTGCACTTCCACGGCAAAGGGGCGCTGTCCCTCAATGCCCATGACAACGGCCGTGCCGGACAGGGAAGGATCGCGCGCGCCCAGAAAATACGTCGAAGGATCGGGCACCAGCTCCATGCCCTGGCCCAGCATCTGGAACACCAGCAATTCCTGGTTGGGGCCAAAACGATTTTTCAGCACCCGCAGAATGCGGAACATCTGGTGCCGGTCCCCTTCCAGGGAAATGACCGTGTCCACAAGATGCTCCAGCAATTTCGGCCCGGCAATGGCTCCGTCCTTGGTCACATGCCCCACAAACAGCACGCAGGTGCCGCTTTTGCGACACATTTCCGCCACTTCCGTGGCCACGGCGCGCACCTGTCCGACATTGCCGGGCAGGCCTTCGGCCTGGGGAGACGAGAGCGTTTGCACGGAATCGACAACCAGCAGGTCCGGCGGATTCGCGCCCTGCAACGCGGGGAAGATATCTTCCGCCTGCGAAGTGGCCAGGGCCTGCAGACCCTCGTGCAGCACTCCCAAACGGGCCGCCCTGGCCTTGATCTGGGCCAGCCCTTCTTCGCCGGACACATAGGCCGCCGTGCGGCCGGACGCGGCCACGGCCCCCGCAAGCTGCAACAGCAGAGTCGATTTGCCGATGCCCGGTTCCCCCCCCACCAGGACGGACGCGCCCGGCACCAGCCCGCCGCCCAGGATGCGGTCAAGGGCGTCCAGGCCGGTGGTGAACGCGGCGGAACCGGAATCAGGAGCGTCTTTCAGGGAAACAAGCGTCTCGCGGGTCTGGCTCGGCCGGGCGCCAAACCCTTTGTTCCGCTCCGGCGCGGCAAAGGCGGCTTCCAGCGTGTTCCACGCCTGGCAGGCCGCGCACTGGCCACGCCACTGCATGGACCGCGCGCCGCAGGCGCTGCAGATGTAAATTTCACGCTGCTTCGCCATGGGCGTTTCTTATTTCTTCGGCGCGGGGTCTTTCACATCGACGATCTTCACCCCGAACTCATACGTGGTATCCGGCGGATTGAAGAAGACGGTGATGAAAGGCACTTTCTTCTTGGGCTGAATATTGGTGTTGTTGGTCAGGATCTCCACCTGGTTCTTCAGGGCGTCTTCCAGTTCCTGTTTTGACAGAATCTGCAACTGGAAGAGCGAGAGCACGATGCCGCAATACTGCTGCCGCGCGGCCACGGGTTTGCCCTTGTCGTCGTACAGGGTCACTTCCAGCAAGATCAGTTCCTTGGGCACGGAGAAGTTGTTGACCACCTCGCCTTCGACAACCACCATGCGCCCGGCCTTTTCATTGTTGGCCACCACATACTGGCGCACGTTCTCCAGGGCCAGATGCTTGACCAACTCCTGCTGGGCGGCTTCCTTGCCCGCGTTCGCATCGGGTGTGGGCGCCGGTTTGCTGAACGAGGAAAACACCTTGTACCCGCCGTATCCCAACAAAACGAGAACGCAGAAAATTCCGGCCAGGATCAGAACGCGGCTTTTGTTCTTCCAGCGGCCGGATGCGGGGGCTTTGCCCCCGGCAGGCGCCAGGACCACGTCGTCGGGTTCCTGAAAAGACGTCTCTTCACGGGGTTCGCCCGATGCCGGTGTATCCGGAATATTGCCGGAAAGAGGTGCGGACTCGGCCCGGACAGGCTCGGTCCGCGCGGGAGCGGGCGGCGGCGAAGAAGGAGAAGAAGCAGAAAAGGGATCCGTCAGTTCCGGCAGCGCAAACACATGGCCGCAGTTGGAGCAGCGGGCCTTGCGGCCGGGCACGTACGCATGGTCGGGCACATTGAATTTTGTCTCGCAACTGGGGCAGGATGCTATCATCAATAGCCTCTATTCGTTCAATATTTCATATATCGACGGCAGTTCGCGAAAACGCTCGGCATAGTCAAGTCCGTATCCGACGATAAATCCCCGCGACAAGCGAAAACCGACAAAATCCACATGTACGGGCACTTCGCGGCGCTCCACCTTGTCCACCAGAGCCGCCAGGCGCAAGGATCTCGCGCCCCGCGCCCGCATCTGGTGCAGCAGAAAATGCATGGTGTGGCCGGAATCTACCACATCTTCCACCAAAAGCACATGCTTGCCGGACAGGGATATTTCCACGTCCTTGGTGAAGCTGATGGCCCGCGTGCTTTCCGTGCCGTCCCCGTAGCTGGCAAGGCGCACGAAATCCAGTTCCATTCCCGGAACCGCCATGTGCTTGACCAGATCGGAAAAGAACATGAACCCGCCCTTCAGCACGCAGATGACGACCAACGGTTCGCCCAGGTACAATTCGTTGATTTCCGCGGCAATGGCCTGCACCCGGCCGGCGATGGCCGTCTGGGAAAACAGTTCGCGCATGGGGTATTGTGCTCTTTGCATCATACGGCCCGGATCATGGCGATTTCATCACAGTTGGGAAACTTGGGACAATGAATGCAATCCGTCCAGATCTTTTGCGGCAGCGACTCTTTGGGTATTTCATGGAACCCGGCGCTGGCGAAAAACTCCCGCTGGTACGTCAGGGAAAAAACCTGGGTCACGCCGAGGGCCACCGCCTCTTCCAGGCAGGCCCTGACCAGTTGCAGGCCCAGCCCCTGGCGTCTGTATTTTTCAAGCACAAACAGCGAGCGCACTTCCGCCATGCGCTCCCAGCTGATGGCCAGGGCGCAGCACCCGGCCAGGACGCCGGCGTCCTGATCCTCCACCACAAAAAAATCGCGCAGACAGGTGTATATCTGGTTCAGTGAACGCGGCAGCAAAATGCCTTTGTTCGTCTCATCCATCAACAGGGCGTGAATGCCCGCCACATCTTTTGTATGCGCCTTGCGCAGCAGTACTGTCATCTTCCTTCCGATACCCTGGGCTATTCCATTACTTTTTTGAGAAAATCCCGCAAATCCTTCTCCGAAACCAGGCCCGCCTGGTTGGCCACCGCCTCGCCCTTCCCGTTGTAAATCAAAAGGTGGGGTATACTGGAAACCCCCGCCGCGCGCACCAGGTCCGGCCCGGCCATGCGGATGGGGTAATTGAACTTCGTCTGCTTCATATACTCGGCCAGGGTCTTTTTATTTTCATCAAGAGACGCGCCGACAAGGATCAGCTTGTCCTCGCCGAAGCTTTTGCGGATGCGCATCAGGCCGGGGATCTCTTCCCGGCAGGGCGGGCACCATGTGGCAAAAAAATTGACGACCACCACTTTACCCTTGTTGGCTATGACCATGGCCTGCACTTCGGCATAGGACAGAACGGCCGGTTCTTCCGGTGCGGCGGCATGCGCGGTTGGGACAGCCCGGGCCGCGAAAACGATACAAACCGCCAGCAGGGCGGCGATGCGGATTCTGTGTGTCACGATTCTTCCTTTTGCCGGCGGCAACGCCGCCACGGCGTTTACTCTACGCCATTTTTTCCGTCTCTTCCAGTTGCCTGTTCCGTCAGTTCGCGGGCAAGGCGCACCGCATCCACGGCGTCGGACGAATACCGCGCGCCGATTGTTTCCGCAAATTCCGGGGTCACCACAGCCCCGCCCACCATGACCGGGATGGCCAGCCCTTCCGCGGCCAGCAGGCTTGGCGTATCCCGCATGCGCACCATGGTGGTGGTCATCAGAGCCGACAGCCCGATGACGGCCGCTCTTTTTTCGCGGGCCGCGTCCACGATGGCGCGCGCCGGCACGTCCTTGCCCAGGTCGATGACGTCAAAACCGTGATTGCGCAGCATCAGATTGACGATATTCTTGCCGATGTCGTGAATATCGCCTTCCACGGTCGCTGTCACTATAACCGTTTTTTTCCCTGCCCGCGCGTCTTTTTCCAGCAGGGGCCGCACTGCGGCAAAGGCGGTCTGCATGGTTTCCGCCGAACGGATGAGCTGGGGCAGAAAATATTCCCGCCGTTCGTATTTCGCGCCCACTTCGGTAATGGCCGGGATCAGCCGGTCGCCGACCAGGGCGAAAGGGTCGGTCCCGCGGTCCAGTTCGGCCCGCACCAGGGCCGTGATGTCGTCGATGCGGCCCAGAATGACGGCATCCTCCAGGCTGAGGACCGCGTTTTTTTCCACCCGGCCTCCGGCGGCGGCGCCGGAGGATCCCCCCGCCGGAATCGTGCCCCCGCCCGGCGTCCAATTCGCATGGGCGGCAATAAAACGCCCGGCCGCCGGATCCTTGCCGCCGAGCAGGTCCGCGGCGGCCACGGCTTCGCGGATTCTGGCGCTGCCGGGGTTGGCGATGCAGGCGCACAGCCCCGCTCCGGCAGCCATGCCCAGAAAAGCCCCGTTGACCAGTTCCCGCGCCGGCAGGCCGAAAGAGACATTGGAAAGGCCCGCCGCCGTGGGCAGATGCAACGTTTCCGTGCAGTAGCGGATGACTGATGCGCATTCGCGCGCGGCCAGGGCGTTGGCGGAAATGGTCAGCACCAGCACGTCCACCATGGCCAGATGCCGTGGGACGCGCAGCCGTTCCATGTGCGCCAGCAGGTCTTCGATGATCGCGATGCGCTCGGCCGCGGTTTCCGGCAACTTTTTGCCGCGAAGCGGCAGCAGGATGAAGGGAGCGCCGAAATCCCGGCACAGCGGCCCCAATGTTTCCATGTGCCCCGCTTCCCCGCTGATGGAATTGACCAGAGGGCAGGCGGGGTACGCTTTCAGCGCGGCGGCCACCGCCCCGGAATGCGACGAATCCAGCGAGAGCGGCACGCTGTGCCGGGCCGCCAGCCGGGCCACAAGGTCGGGCAGCAGCAAGACTTCATCCACCATGGGCGCGCCCACGTTGACGTCCAGAATATGCGCGCCCGCGGCGACCTGCTCGTCGGAAAAACGCAGGGCCGTCGTGAATTCTCCGGCCGCAAGCTCCGCTGAAAGCTGCTTTTTGCCTGTGGGGTTGATGCGCTCGCCGATAATGCGGAAGGGCTCGTCAAACCCGATGCGCACCATGCTGGAACGGCTGGTGAGGGTGATGTGCCCCGCTTTCGCCCCGCTGCAGCGAACGCGGGCTTCCGGCCCCACGCGATCGCGCAGGGCCCTGATGTGCGCGGGTGTGGTGCCGCAGCACCCGCCCAGAAGTTGCGCGCCGGCGGCGGCGAATTGCGCGGCGGCCTCGGCGAACGGTTCCGGTGGCAGACGGAACACGGTTTCTCCGTTGACCAGTTCCGGCAGGCCTCCGTTGGGTTGCACCATCACCGGCACAGCGGAATGACGCAGCAGGCGGGATGCGGCGTCGACCATTTCCAGGGGGCCGGCGCTGCAGTTGGTGCCCAGAAAATCGACGCCCATGTTGGCGAAGGTCGCGGCGAACACTTCCGGCGCGGACCCGGTCAGGCTGACGGCGTTTTCAAAGGTCATGGACACGCCGACGGGAAGGGTTCCCTCCATACGCGCGGCAACCACAGCCGCTCTGGCCTCGGCCAGATCGAACTGGGTTTCGATCAGCAACAGATCGACCCCGCCTTCGGTCAGGCCCCGGATCTGCTCGCGGAACGCCGCCGTCAACTCGTCGAAAGAAAGATCTCCCAGCGGCCACAGGAATTTGCCCACCGGCCCGATGCTGCCGGCCACGTAAATGGGGCGGTTCTGCTCGCCGGACGCCTGACGAGCGGCATTTTTCGCGATTTCGGCCATGCGGCGATTGAAAGGCGCCGGTTCCAGCCCGGCAGGCAGTTTGAAGCATGTCCCGCCAAAGGTGTTGGTGGTCAGGATGTCGGCGCCGGCAAGAGCGTATTCCAGGTGGATGCCGCGCAGTACTTCGGGCCGGTCCAGACTGAATTGCTCCGGGCTGGCCCCGGCCGGCAGCCCCCTGGCCTGCAGCATGGTTCCCAGCCCCCCGTCAAAGAACAGGCGAACGCCGGAACGCAAGGCATCGCAAAACTGAGGCATAATTTTCTCCCATACGGATAATGTTCCGCTTTCCTACTGAAAATCGTTGAAAAGAACAAATAAAAACTGTAAGTATAAGACTGGCGCACCATGAGCCGCACCCGGCGGCGGGCGTTCCGACCGCAAGGGCTGAAGGCGTGAGAGAGTGCCCTTTTCTCCATTCGAAGCTTCTGGTAAGGATCGCCATCATGAAAACGAAACATGCCGCCCGCAACGCGCCCCTTCCCGCGAACGCGGACGAAACGGAAAAAACGGACGATTTCTTCGATGCCGAAGAATCCGAAGATGACAATGCGGAAGCGCTTCTTGACGATCCGGAAGATCTGGACATCGCCGTGGACGGCGAGGGCGACGGCATGCCCGCGCGCGGCGGCTTTGACCTGCTGGTTGAACAGTCCGCGCCGGACCATCTGCCCATGCCGTTGCACCGGCGCGGCGCACGCGACAGCCTGAGCCTGTACCTGCAGGAAGTCAGCCGCTTTCCCCTGCTGACCCCGGAAGAAGAATACTCCCTTGCCCGCAAGGTTCTTGATGAAAACGACCCGGATGCTGCCTTTCGCCTGGTGTCGTCGCATCTGCGTCTGGTGGTCAAAATCGCCATGGATTTCCAGCGCCGCTGGATGCAGAACGTGCTCGACCTGATCCAGGAAGGCAACGTGGGCCTGATGCGCGCCGTGCACAAGTTCGACCCGGAAAAAGGCATCAAGTTTTCCTACTACGCCGCTTTCTGGATCAAGGCCTACATCCTGAAGTTCATCATGGACAACTGGCGCATGGTCAAAATCGGCACAACCCAGGCCCAGCGCAAACTGTTCTACAACCTGAACAAGGAACGCCAAAAACTGATCGCCCAGGGCTTTGACCCCGACGCCGCGACCCTGTCCAAAAGCCTGAACGTCAGCGAAGACCAGGTTGTGGAAATGGAACAGCGCATGGATGGGGCCGATGTGTCGCTGGATGCGCCGCTCAATTCCGAAGAATCCCAGGGAGCCAGCCGCATCGAGCTTTTGCCGTCTCTGGGGCCCGGCATCGAAGAAGTGCTGGCGGATACCGAAATCGCGACCATGGTCCGCGACCGGCTGGAAAGCATTATCCCTTTGCTTTCGGAAAAAGAGGCGTATATTCTTGAGCGTCGTTTGCTGACGGACGATCCCGTCACCCTGCGGGAAATCGGCGAACGGTACGACATCACCCGCGAGCGGGTGCGCCAGATAGAGGCCCGGCTGCTGCAAAAAGTGCGCGATCACCTGTTCAAGGAAATCAAAGACTTTTCTTCGGACTGGGTCAAAGAGGAATAACGGTACGCTCATGACAGTTTTTCCGCAGACCGCGCCCCCGGGCCACGGCGTCTTGCCGTCTCGCGCACGGCCCGCCGTACTGCGCTTCGCCGCGTGGTGCGGCATGCTGGCGACCCTTTCTTTCGCCGCCGCATGTTCCGGCCGTTCCGCGGCATCCCCGGCCTGGGATCTGGGGACTGAAGGGAAGAGCGTCTTTTATTATCTGATGCAGCAGGAAGCCGCGGCCACGGGCGATCTGGCGGCTTTCAAAAAATCCAGCGAAAAGCTTTTGACCCTTGATCCGGATGCCCGGGTTTTCGCCGACGCCGCGGAATTCGCCCTGCGCCGGCGCGAATGGGCGGAAGCCAGAAACATCGCCAGAAACGGTCTGGAAAAATATCCCGACGATCTGCAGTTGACCCTGGTCCTTGCCGACAGCTATATGCAGGAAGGCCGTGCCGATGACGCGCTGGACACCCTGACCCAGTTCGTCAAAAGCCATCCCGGCAAAACCGAACCGGTGCAGGAACTGGCCCGCCTGCTGCTGCTGTCCAAACGCCACGCCGAACTGGACCATCTGGTACGCGGCCTGCCCGCGGGGCGGGTGACCCCGTATCTGCGTTTTCTGCACGCCCGCTCGCTGCTTGACCGCAGTTTTCTGGAGCAGGCCGAAAGGGAACTGCGCACCGTGGTCCGGCAGGACCCGGACATGATGGACGCATGGACCAATCTGGGCATGTGCCTGCAACTGCGCGGCAAAAACGCGGAAGCCGCACGCCTGTACGGTCA
Organism: Desulfovibrionaceae bacterium; assembly: GCA_031550605.1. Lineage (GTDB taxonomy): Bacteria > Desulfobacterota > Desulfovibrionia > Desulfovibrionales > Desulfovibrionaceae > FLUQ01. The sequence goes on from JAVBOK010000043.1 coordinate 18,058, forward strand.
GGCTCTGGAACGCGATCCGGAAAATTTGTCTCTCTGGCTGCGGCTGGTGGATATGCATGTACGGAGCAAACGGCCCGACCTGGCACTGCAGGCCCTGGAGGACGCCCCCTCTTCCGTGCCGTTGCAGACGGAAGCCGGGCTGCTGCTGCTGGAGGGAAAATACTACCCCGCCGCCCGCAAGGTGCTGACCCGGGTGAAAAACACGCCGGGCGCTCCGGACGAAGTGCATTTCTATCTCGCCGCCCTGGCCATGGAAAGCGCGCAGAACACCAACGAAGCCCTGCAGATGCTGGAACAGGTTCCGCCGGACAGCCGGTTGGCCGAGCGCGCCCTGCGCTGGCGGCTGCAACTTCTGGAAGAAGCCAACCGCCCCGACGAGGCCCTGATTCTGGCCCGCGACGCCGCCGCCGCGCACTCCGATGCCGCCGTGTACCAGATCATCTATTCCCAGACGCTGACCAAGGCCGGCCGCAACGACCAGGCCGCTGAAATTCTGCGCGAAGCTTCGCGGAAATGGCCGGACAACGCCGGCCTGACCTACAATCTGGCATATGCTCTGGACTCCGTCGGCAAAAAGGACGAGGCCTTCGACCTGATGGAATCGGTGATCGCCGTGGAACCGCGCAATGCCGGCGCGCTCAACTATGTGGGGTACACCCTGGCGGAAGCCGGCCGCGATCTGGACCGGGCGCACGCCCTGTTGCAGCGCGCCGTGGCGGAAGCGCCGGACGATCCGCACATCGCCGATTCCCTGGCCTGGGTCCATTACCGGATGGGCAGTTACCAGGAAGCGTGGAAAGCCATACGCAAAAGCATCAGCCTGGGGGGCGACCACCCGGTGATCTGGGAACATTACGGCGACATCGCCATGAAAATCGGCAACAAGGCGGAAGCCGGAAAAGGCTACCGCAACGCGCTGAAAGGCAAGCCGGACAATGCGGACGCCATCCGCGAAAAGATGCGGAGCCTGTGATGAAACACGGGGCCCTGCCGCTTTTTCTGTACGGCCTGCTGATCTGCGCAGGCTGCGCCCCGGCGGGCGTCAGGCCAGATCTGAACCCGGCCGACCCCGTCGCGGCTCAAAACGTCTGGACGCGCTTTGAAGCCGTTTCGCACAACGCCGAAACCCTCGCCGCCCCATTCAGGATCAACGCAACCCTGTACTACGCCGGCAAAGAAGACAGCCAGCGGGTGACCGTCTATTTCTGGGGCAACCAGGTTCACGGCGACGCCCGCGCCATCTGGCCCCTGCGCATGGACATCCTGATGGGACCGGGAAGCGTCATGGCCATGATCGCGGAAAACGGCAGCGATTTCACTGTGTATGTGCCGCGTGACGCCACAGCCTATTATTATACCGGGGACGGCCCGGCCCTGCTCGCCTTCGGCGTGCCCGTTCCCTTTTCGCTGGCCGATCTTTCTCTGCTGCTGACCGGGCAGTACCGCCGCCTTTTTCTGGACCGCGACGCCCTGGACGCCTCGTCTCCCGCTCCTCCGGCTTATGCGGGAAAAAACGGTTCCACCCTGTACGCCCTGGACGCCCGGAACGGACGCTCGCCGGGCCTGCTGGAGCTGTCCCCCGACGGTCTGCCTCTCAACTGGCGGGAAAGCGGAGGCAACGGCTGGACCCTCAGCCTTGAGTATCGCGAAGACAGCACCAGAACCACGCCGCGCAAGGTGCAGATATCCCACCCCAAGGGCGGCGAGGCGACTCTGGTCGTGCGCGAGTTGGCCCGGGTGCGGCCCTTTGCCCCCGGACAGCTGGAACTGGCCCTGCCCCTCGATACGGCCTTTGCTCCCCTGCGTCCCCAGAACCGCTAACCGCCCATTTCCCGAGGTGCAACCATGACCGCGACAGCCCGGAAAACCGTATACGTCGCATCCGACCATGCCGGATTTTCGCTGAAAACAGCTTTGGCCGACACCTTGCGCGCCGAAGGCTGGACCGTGACCGACCTGGGCACCAATATCCGGGGCAGCTGCGATTATCCCGATTTCGCCCATGCGGCCTGCGAAGCCGTGCTGCGCCACAATACGCCCGGCATCCTGATCTGCGGCACGGGCATCGGCATGTCCATGGCCGCCAACCGACATCCGGGCATCCGGGCGGCGCTGTGCACCCACGAATTTCACGCCCGCGCCGCGCGCGAGCACAACAACGCCAATATCCTCTGCCTGGGCGAACGCGTCACCGCGCCCGGCCTGGCCCAGGAATTGGCCCGCATCTTTCTGACCACGGAATTCGCCGGCGGCCGCCATGAACGCCGGGTGGAAAAGATTGAAGGATAAAGCGAGATAACGAAAATGGGGCTCCGCCTCATACCCCGCCAAGGGGCAATGCCCTTTGGAACCCGGTCGGGGTGGAATGTGCCGCACAACGGAAAATTTCCCCTGTTCGCGGGTCAAGGGGACCGTGCCCCTTGCAGGATTTCCAAAGAGGCAGAACCCCTTTGGCCGCCGGAGGCAATCAACACTCCCGAGGATCGATAATGCAGCTGTACAACTCTCTGACGCGCAAAAAAGAAGAATTCGTTCCCGTCCGTCCCGGCAAGGTCAGCCTGTATTCCTGCGGCATCACCGCCTACGACCTCTGCCATATCGGGCACGCCCGCTCGGCCGTGGTTTTCGACGTGCTGGTGCGCTACCTGCGCTCTCTGGGTCTGGATGTGACCTTCATCCGCAACTTCACCGACGTGGACGACAAGATCATCGCGCGGTCCGGGCAGGAAGGCCTTTCCAGCGAAGCCGTGGCGGGAAAATACATCGCCGCCTTCCATCAGGACATGGACGCCATCGGCGTGCAGCGGGCCACTGTGGAACCCAGGGCCACCGAACACATCGGTGAAATGATCCGCCTGATCGAAACGCTGATTGAAAAAAGCAAGGCCTATGCCACGAGTGACGGTAATGTGTATTTCCGGGTCCGTTCCTTTGCGGAATATGGCAAACTTTCCGGCCGCAGCGTGGACGAGTTGCGCAGCGGAGCGCGCATCGCCCCCGGCGAAAGCAAGGAAGATCCCCTTGATTTTGCCCTGTGGAAGAGTGCCAAACCAGGGGAACCCTTCTGGGAAAGCCCCTGGGGGAATGGCCGACCCGGCTGGCACATCGAATGCTCGGCCATGAGCGAAAAATACGCGCCTCTGCCGCTGGACATCCACGGCGGCGGACAGGATCTCATATTCCCCCACCACGAAAACGAAATCGCCCAGACGGAAGCCGCCGTGAACGGCCCTTTCTGCCGCTTCTGGGTACACAACGGCTTTGTGCAGGTCAATTCGGAAAAAATGTCCAAATCTCTGGGCAATTTCCGCACCATCCGGGACATTCTGGCCTCCTACCTGCCGGAAACCCTGCGTTTTTTCCTTGTGGCCCGCCATTACCACAGCCCCATCGATTTCACTTTCGACGCCATGGAAGAAACGGAAAAAAATTTGCGCCGCGTTTATGAAACTCTGGCCCTGGCCCGCGAAGAGCTGCAACGGGAAAAATGGACGGCATCCCCTCTGCCGGACGAATTCAGCGCGGAGTTTGAGGTTCTGGAAAAAGCCTGGCGTGAGGCCATGGACGACGATCTGAACACCGCGGCCGCCATCGGGCATCTCAACAACCTGGTGCGCCTGATCAACCGCCTGACTGAAGACAAAAACGCCCGCAAAACAGATGGAGCACGCGGCCTGTACACCCGTTTTCTGGATCTGATGGCCACCTGGGGCGGCATTCTGGGACTGTTCGGCAAAGATGCGGCACTCTTTCTGCACGACCTGAAGATGTGCCGGGCGAAACGGATCAACCTGGACATCGCCCGCGTCGAAAAATTGCTGGAAGAACGCCGGCAGGCCCGGCAGGAAAAAGAGTACGCCCGGTCCGACGCCCTGCGCGACGAACTGGCATCTCTTGGCGTGACCGTACGCGACAGCGCGCAAGGAGCTCTATGGGATATAGCATAGCCGCGCGCCGCCTGCCGGCCCTTTTCATGCTGCTTCTGATGCTGTCGGCGGCGCTGTTTCCGCGCCCGGCAGCGGCCTGGGGCGAGTTCACGATCAAGGATGAGGCGGAACTGGGCAAAAAAATCCGCATTTCCATCCGGTCCAGCTTTCCTATTGTGGATGACCCGGAAATCGTGGCGTACGTCACCAAGGTGGTCAACCGGCTGATGGCGAAAATTCCGCCCCAGCCCTTTCCCTTTTCAGTCAACGTGGTCCACCACAATGCCATCAACGCCTTTGCCGCGCCCGGCGGCAATCTTTTCGTGTTCACCGGCCTGATTCTGGCCATGGACCATGAATCGGAACTGGCCGGTGTGCTCAGCCACGAAATAGCCCACGCCACCCAGCGCCATATCGCGGGCCGTATCGCCCAGATGCAGAAGATCACTCTGCTCAGCCTGGCCGGGGCGCTTCTGGGCGCTTTTGTCGGCGGGAACGCCGGGCAGGGCCTGGCCATCGGCGCGCTGGCAGCCGGACAGGCCAGCCAGCTCAGCTACAGCCGGGCCGATGAAACCGACGCCGACCAGGTCGGCATGAGCTATCTGATCGCCGCCGGCTATCCGCCGGAAGGCATGGTGGGGTCTTTCGAGAAAATCCGGCGCAAGCAGTGGCTGCTGGGGACAAATATTCCCACGTATCTTTCCACGCACCCGGACGTGCTGGACCGCATCAACATCCTTTCCGCCCGCATCAGGACCATGCCCGCCGCCATCCGTAACCGAAAGGACGATGACGCGGATTTTCTGCGCATCCAGACCCTGATCCGTTCACGGTACAGCGACGTGGATCAGGCCCTTGCCGTTTTCAACGAGCAGGAAAAGGCCCAAGGGTCTGTCCGCTGCCTGGCGTTGATGGGCAAAGGCATCATTTACAGCCGCAGAAACAGCGTGCCCGAAGCGCGGGATCTCTTCGCCAAAGCCCTTTCCTGCAACCCCCGGGAAGAGCTGATCGTGCGCGAAGCCGGTATTTTCCATTATATGAAAGGATCGAAAAACGAAGCGTCCTCATTGCTCAATCGCGCCGTCGGCATGAACGCCAAGGACTCCATGGCCCTGTTTTTCTACGCCCGGCTGCTGGATGACGCCGGCAAAAACCGGGAGGCGCAGGAATATTTCCGCGACATTCTGCTTCGATTGCCGGAAGACGCCGAGGTGCATTATTTTTACGCCCAGTCCCTGGGGCAGACCAAGCAGCTGTTCCGGGCATACCTGCACATGGCTTACAGTTCCATGTACCTCAATGACCGCAAAAAAACGGAACAGAACCTGCAGCGGGCCAAAAACGCCGCCAAAACGCCGGAAGAGACCGAAGCCTTGCGCCGCTTTGAAACGATTTTGAAAGAACGCAAGGAAATCTTCGGCAGATAGCAGTCAACGCTTGCCTCCCGCCGCGCTCGCTGATATGTGAATCCGACCGTTATAACGGTTGTTGCTGTTCAAGGAGCAGACTATGCCGGAAAATACCTCGCCCCTATCCCAACAGGACTCTTCCCAGGCGGAGCTGACCGCCGGGCATGCCGCCCCGGCGGATGCGCCCGCAGCGCCCGCCACCGCGCCGGAAACGGTTGCTCCCGACACGACGGAAACGGAAAACTTTGCCGAACTGTTCGCGGCCCAAAGCGCGCCCGGTTCCCACCTTGCCCCCGGCCAGCGGGTGACGGTGACGGTGGTCGCGGTGACGACCGACACGGTCTTTGTCAGCACCGGCAGCAAAGTGGACGGCATAGTCGAGCGGTCCGAACTGGAAGAAAACGGCACCCCCCCCTGCCAGGTGGGCGATCAGCTGGATCTGTATGTGGTGACGGTCTCTCCGCAGGAAGTGCGCCTGTCGAAAATGATGCGCGGGGCCGGCGGCCTGACCGCCCTGGAAGAGGCCCGCGACGCCCACCTGCCCGTCGAAGGCAAGGTTCAGGCCACGGTCAAGGGCGGATTCGCCGTGGAAGTCATGAAACGCAGGGCCTTCTGTCCCCTGGGCCAAATGGACCTGCGTCCGGTTGACGATCCCGACTCGTTTATCGGCAAGATTTTTCCCTTCCGCATTACCAAGCTGGAAAAAAACGGCCGCAACATCGTGCTGTCCCGCCGGGTGCTGCTTGAAGCGGAACAGAGCGAAAACCGCGAGGCCTTTCTCTCTTCCGTGTCCGCGGGCGACACGCTGGAAGGTTCCGTGGTCCGTCTGGCGCCCTTTGGCGCTTTCGTTGAACTTTCCCCCGGCGTGGAAGGGCTGATCCATCTGTCCGAACTATCCTGGGCCCGCGTGGGCCAGGCCGACGAAGCAGTCAACGTGGGCGACCGCATCCGGGTAAAAATCCTGGATATCGCCACGTCCGACAAAGGGCCGCGCATATCGTTGTCCGCCCGCCAGGCGACGGACGATCCGTGGAAAACCATCGGCGACCGTTTGACCGACGGCCAGATCGTCACCGGCAAGGTCGTTCGCAATGCGGCTTTCGGCTCTTTTGTCGAAGTGCTGCCCGGCATCGACGGCCTGATCCATATTTCCGAACTGTCCTATGAAAAACACGTGCGCAAACCCGACGAAATCCTCACTGTCGGCGAAACTGTCACCGTGAAAGTCAAAGGTCTGGATCTGGACAAAAAGCGCCTGTCCTTGAGCCTGCGTGACGTGGGCGGCGACCCGTGGAACGGCGTGGATCAGGATTTTCCCATTGGCCAGGAAGTCACCGGCACAGTGGAAAAACGCGCGCAATTCGGCGTGTTCATCACCTTGCGCCCCGGCGTCACGGGCCTTTTGCCCGCGTCCGCCCTGTCCGCTTCCCGCAACAAGGCCGGCCTGGACAAGGCCAGAATCGGCGATGCCGTGCAAATCGTCGTCCGCGAAGTAGACATGACGGGCCGCAAGGTCACCCTGGGCCTGCCCGACGGCGGTGAAGTCCCCGGCACGGGCCCCCTGTCCCGCAGCGAGGAAAAGGACTGGAAAAAGCACGCCCCAAAACCGGCCGGCCCCGCCACTTTCGGCGGTACCCTGGGTTTGGCCATGCAGGCCGCGCTGCAGAAGAAAAAATAAGACGCGGGGGACGGCCTCCCCCATGCCCTGCCCAAGGGACGTCCCTTGGCGCCCTTTTGCGAAAGAGCTTTTCCGTACCATGGAAAGGCTCTTTCACTTTACCGGCCCTGCTTCCATGCCTTTGCTTTCTGAATGCAGAACGCTGAAACGCCGCTCACCGGAAACATCGGGGCCGGCGCCCTTTCATTCCAGACGATATCCGGCCGGAAGGTGCCGCAACCAGGCTTTCGCTTCCCGCGTTCTTTTCCATCCCCCGCCTATCTTTATGCTTGCCCGGCAGCCTCCGCTCGGGCAAAATTGCCGCGATTGGGCACAGCGTCCGAACATCTGGAGCGGAACAATGAGCATGGCCAAGGATGACAGCAAAAAGCCGGACGCATCCGCGTTCGATTTTTTCAACATGGGCAAGACCAACAGGGCGGCCCTGGCGCTGGCCTCCCGCGGAAAGATTCTGGCGGAGTACGACAAACTGCACAAACTTTGCCTGAACCTGGAAACGATTATCGAGAATTCCCAGGACAGCATTTTCGTCACCGAGGGTGAAGGGTATATCGTCAAAGTCAACAAGGCCTATGAAAAACTCAGCGGCGAAAAACGCGGGGATCTTCTGGGCCTGCACATGCGGGATATGGAAAACACCAAGGTTTCCACATCCTGCACGTTGCGGGCGCTGGAAAAACGCAAACAGGTCACCATCGAACAGACCATCTTCAAAACGAACCGCACCACCCACGTGACCACCACGCCCATTTTCGACGCCACCGGCAACATCGTCATGGCCATCACCAACAACCGGGACCTCAAGGAAATCGCCACCCTGAAGGAACGCCTCGCCGACACGGAAGAACGGGCCAACCGCTACAAACATCAGATAGACGCCCTGCAGTCGCAGAACGGCAACGGCGGTACGCTCGTGGCCGCGGATGCAAAAATGCTCGATACGCTGCACAAGGCGGACAAGATAGCCAAAGTGGACGCCACGGTGCTTATCCTGGGCGAAACCGGGGCGGGCAAAGAGCAGTTGGTCAAATACATCCATCAGGCCAGCAACCGCCGCGATGAGAGCCTGATCAAAATCAACTGCGGCGCCCTGTCCGCGACCTTGATCGAAAGCGAGTTGTTCGGTTACGAAAAAGGCTCGTTCACCGGGGCAAACGTTTCGGGCAAAGCGGGATTTTTTGAAGCCGCCGACAACGGCATTCTTTTTTTCGACGAAATCGGCGAAATGCCCATGGAAATGCAGGTCAAACTGCTCCGGGTCCTGCAGGAAGGGGAGTTCTTCCGCATCGGCGGCACCAGACCCATCAGGACCAACGTACGCATTCTTTCCGCCACGAACAGGAACCTGCAGGAAATGGTGCAGCAGGGCCTGTTCCGCTCGGACCTCTATTACCGCCTCAACGTCACCTCCATCACCGTGCCCCCGCTACGGGAACGCATTTACGACATCATCCCCCTGGCCACCAGGTTTCTGGATGAATTCAACAAAAAATACGGCATGAACAAGACCATTTCCGTCACGGCGTACCAGGCCCTGCAAAGCTACAACTGGCCGGGCAACGTGCGCGAGCTGCGGAACGTCATTGAGCAGGCCCTGATCATGTGCGAGGGCGACACCGTCATGCATGACGAACTGCCTTTCGCGCCCACGGGAAAATTCGAAATTCTGCACCTGGACGACACCGTCAACCTTGACGCCATCCTGGCCAGGCTGGAATCATCTTATATCCTGCGTGCGTATGAAAAGCACAAAAACGTCAGGGCCGCGGCCAAATCCCTGGGAATGAAGACCACACGCTATGTGCGGAAAAAGAGCCAGTATGCCAAACCGGCGGGCGGCGCAAAACGCCCGTGAGCGGCAAGATCCTTTGGGATCACGCCGCCCGGACCCTTCACGACAGGAGCCCGCCGTTCCTTCACAGGATGGCGGGCTCCATGCTCTCCGCGTGGAATAAGGCGGTTTCTCAGGTCAGGAAGTACATGCCGAAGCACATGAGAATACCCGACCAGATCAGGCTGAGCACACAATAGCCCATGATGTCGCGAATGCCCAGCTTGGCGACGGCCAGAAGCGGCAGGGCCCAGAAAGGCTGAATCAGGTTCGTCCAGCAGTCGCCCCAGGCTATGGCCATGGCCACCACAGCCGGGTTCGCGCCGATTTCAAGCGCGGCCGGGATATTGACCGGGCCCTGCACAATCCATTGCCCGCCGCCCGAGGGCACGAAAATGTTCACGATGCCCGCGGACAGGAAGGTCAGCAGCGGGAAAGTCTTGGCGGTGGAAATGCTGATGAAGCCTTTGGCGATCAGCGCCGCCAGACCCGAGTTGATCAGGATGCCCTGAATGCCGCCGTACAGCGGGAACTGGATGGCAATGCCCCCGACGCTTCTGGCCGCGTCTTCGGCGGCCCGCATGTACGAAATCGGCGTACGGTGCAGCAGCATGCCCACGATCAGGAACACGAAAATGACGATATTCAGCGTCAGTTCAAAGCCTTTGGTGTAGAAATAATACCCGATGTACGCGAAACCCATGGCGCAGATCAGGTACGTGATCACCCGGCTGTATTCGAGCATTTCCGCGGGGGTCTTGTTTTCGGGTTCGGGAATTTCCGGCGCATCCTGCAGCATGGACGGATCGGCCACGCGGATTTCATTGTCCGCCGGGGCCATCATCTTGCACAAAATGGGCAGGGTGACAAAAATAAGGCCGTAGGTGATCAGGTTCCAGGAAGAGAAGATCGTCTGCGACGTGGGAACGATACCGATGAGTTTTTCCACGATATGCCCGGGCGTGGCGATGGCCAGAGGAATGGAGCCGGACAGCCCCATATGCCAGATCACATAGCCCGAATACCCGCAGCCGACCACATAGCCGTAATCCATTTTCGGCACGCGGCGGGCCAGTTCGCGGGCCACCAGAGCCGTGGCCACCAGGCCGAAGCCCCAGTTGATGAACGAGCAGACCATGCAGGTGACGCAGCAGAGCATGGCGGCCTGGGCGTTGTTTTTCGCCAGCCCGGCCCAGGAGCCGAGAAAAGCGCGAAACGGTTTGCTCTGGGCCATGGCCGAACCGCAGATGACGATCAGAGCCATCTGCATGGCGAACCCGAGGATGCCCCACAGCCCGTTGCCCCACATGTTGACAAGGGCCATCAGGCCGGAAGAGGTAAGCGCCCAGGCCGCAACGACCGTCACGAAGGTGAGCAGCAGCGCGAAAATCAGAGGGTCGGGCAAGTATCGCTGCATTGCCACAACGAAAAACCGTACAATAGCCTTCATGGGTCCTCCTGAAGCATTTCAGATTTGAAGTTGACCATCACGCAGGGAATACCGCTTCTCAATGCATACACGTCAAAATGGGTTGGGCGCCATGCCGTCATCGGCGAACGGCGCGGCATCAAAGTATTTGGCGCATCTTCACTGCGAAAAACCCGGAAAAGCTTCAATCGCCGGACATGAACCCTTCCGGTTTTATGCGCGCGGCAAATCCCGCCGCACGCGAACCCGCCAGTACATTCCCGTAAAACCCCGCGGCAACAGTGCCGGAAGCCGAACAACGGGCCGCTGAAACCTTTCGGCGGCCGCAACGGGGAAAGCCCCGCCTTTGATGCATGGCAAACATCGCGAACAGGGTTTGCAAAACATGGCCAGCCGGGCGGGGGTGCCCCCGCCCGACGGCCGCATCAACTACTGCACGAATTTCTGAATGCACAGCGCGGCAAGCACTGTTTCGTTGCGCTGATTCACGATCTCAACTTTGCTGACCATTTTCCCGCTGGCCTCGTCCACTTCGGACACGGTCTGGGTCGCCGTCAGGGTGTCGCCGAAAAACACCGGCTTGACGAAGCGCAGCTTGTCATAGCCGTACAGGACCGCCGGGGTTCCGTACTCGTATTTTTTCTGGATGTTGGTCGCCACCGTGCTGGCCAGACCCAGAACAAGCACGCCGTGCGCGATCTGGCGGCCCATGGGTGTTTTCGCCGCGTATTCCCTGTTCAGGTGGATTTCGTAAAAGTCGCCGATAAGCCCGGCGAACAGATACACGTCCGATTCGCTGATCGTTTTGGAAAAAGATATGCTGTCGCCGACTTTCGCTTTGAGTACTGGCACGATGCTACCCTCGCAGTAGTGTTGCAGAATGTTGTCCCGACGGCGGCGCCGCCGCCCGCATCATAATTCCGGGTCCGTCCCCCCTGCTCAGGACAGCAGGTTGGCGGCGATGACCATGCGCTGCACTTCGCTGGTGCCTTCATAAATTTCCGTGATCTTGGCGTCGCGCATGAAGCGTTCCACCGGATAGGTCCGGGTGTAGCCGATGCCGCCGTGAATCTGCACGGCCTTGGTCGTAACCCACATGGCTGTTTCAGAGGCGTACAGCTTGGCCATGGCCGCTTCCCTGCTGTACCGCGCGCCCGTATCCTTGACGGCCGCGGCACGGTAGATCAGCAGGCGGGCGGCGTCCGTGCGCAGGTCCATATCCGCCATCATCCACTGCAGGCCCTGGTTGGCGGAAATGGGCTTGCCGAACTGGATGCGCTGCTTTGAATAATTGACCGCGGCGTCAAGAGCGCCCTGGGCCAGACCCAGAGCCTGCGAGGCGATGCCGATGCGGCCGCCGTCAAGGGCCTGCATGGCGATCTTGAAACCTTCGCCTTCCTTGCCCAGCAGGTTTTCCCTGGGCACTTCACAATTGTCATAAATGATTTCCGCCGTGGACGATGCGCAGATGCCCATCTTGTCTTCAATCTGCCCCACTTTGAATCCGGGGAATTTCTTGTCCACGATAAAGGCGGAAATGCCTTTCAGGCCCTTGGATTTGTCGGTCATGGCGAACGCCACGAAGGTGTCGGCCACGCCGCCGTTGGTGATGAAAATTTTGGAGCCGTTCAGAATGTACTTGTCGCCCTGAAGCGTGGCCGTGGTCTGCTGCGCGGAAGCGTCGGTGCCGGCGTTGGGCTCCGTCAGGGTAAACGCGCCCAGTTTGCGGCCGCTGGCCAGATCGGGGACGTATTTTTTCTTCTGCTCTTCCGTGCCGAACTTCATGATGGGGGCAATGCCCAAGGACACGTGGGTGGACAGGATGCAGCCATGCGTGCCGCAGACCCGCGACAGTTCCTCGATGGCGATGGAATAGCTGATACTGTCGCCGCCGGTGCCTTCGTATTCTTCCGGCGTGGTCAGCCCGAACAGACCCAGTTCCGCCATGCGCTTGACCGTCGCGACGGGGAATTCGTGCTTTTTGTCGATGGCCGAGGCAATGGGGGCCACTTCGGTTTCCGCGAACTCGCGGACCATGTTCCGGATCAGGTCGTGATCTTCATTGGTCATGAACATTGTTTGCTCCAGCGGGGTAAAATGGTTGCCGTATCCGTGCGCAAAAAACTATTTTGCCAGGCCCATGACCGCGTCCGTGAAAATACGCGCATCCATGAGTTTGGGCGGGGTCGTCATGATGGGTACGAAATCCATGTGCGCCAGCACGTCTTTCTGCAGATCAATGCCGGGCGCGATTTCGATCAGGTGCACGCCGTCCTCGCGCAGGGCGAACACGGCCCGTTCCGTGACGTACAAGACGGGCTGCTTGACCTTGCGCGCATAGCGGCCGCTGAAGGTCACATGCCCGACCGTCTTGATGAATTTTTTCTGAGTTCCTTCGGACACGATCTCCAGCCGGCCTTCGCCCGTGCGGATTTCCAGCCCTTTGGCCGTGAACGTGCCGCAATACACCAGCTGCTTGGCGTTCTGGGTGATGTTGATGAAGCCGCCGGCGCCGGTGACCCGGCTGCCCAGTTTGCTTACGTTGACGTTGCCTTCCTCGTCGGATTCGGCCATGCCCAGAAAAGCCAGATCAATACCCCCGCCGTCAAAGAAATCGAACTGCGCGGGCTGGTCAAGGATGGCTTCCGGGTTGGCGGACATGCCGAACCACAGCCCGCCCTGGGGAATGCCGCCCACGGCGCCGGCTTCCACGACCATGGTCATGTAGTCGCCGATGCCCTCTTCGTTGGCCACGATGGACACGCCCTCGGGCATGCCGATGCCCAGGTTGACGATGGTGTTTTTCCGCAGTTCCATGGCCGCCCGGCGGGCGATGATTTTGCGTTCGTCCAGAGGCAGGGGCGCGATGCTCGATGCCGGCACACAGGCGTCGCCGCAGAACCAGGCGCGCTGGTCGCCTTTGGCGGCGGCCATGTCCGCCTCGTCCGGAACGACGATGGCATCAACGTAGATGCCGGGGATTTTCACCAGGCGCGGGTCCAGGGTGCCGCTTTTCACCACGGCGTCCACCTGGACGATGACCTTGCCCCCCGAATTTTTCGTCGCCTGGGCAACGGCCTGCACCTCAAGAGTGGCCCCCTCGCACTGCAGGGTGACGTTTCCGCGCTCGTCCGCGTAGGTTCCGCGCAGGATGCAGATGTTGATGGGAAAAGCTTTGTACAGCAGACATTCACGGCCGGCCAGAGTCACCACCTCCACCAGGTCGTCTTTGGCCGATGCGTTGATTTTCCCGCCGCCCAGCCGGGGATCCACAAAGGTCATCAGCCCCACATGGGTCACGGTGCCGACCTTGCCCGCCGCGATGTCGCGAAACATGTGCGAAATGACGCCCTGGGGCAAATTGTAGGCTTCAATCTTTTCCGCCATGGCCAACTTGCCGATCTGGCGGCTCATGTTCCAGTGCCCGCCGACCACGCGCTTCAGCAGTCCTTCCCTGGCCAGATAGTTCAGGCCGCGCTGTTCCCCGTTGCCGATGCCCGCGCCGTAAAAAACCGTCAGGTTTTTCGGGTGCCCCGTCTGCTCGAAACGTTCGCCGATGGCTTTGAACAACGCATCCGGCAGGGAGTTGATAATAAACGCCGAAGCGCCCAGCGTGTCGCCGTCGGCAAGAAGATCCGCCGCCTGGCGGGGGGTTAGGAATTGAACCATGGCTGCACCTTGTTGTAAAAAAAAATACGATTTATAATGGCACCTGCCGTCCAGACGGCATCCGCGCCGTGGACAGCCCTGCGTGAGCAAGCACCGTGCCAATCCGGACGATCCGCCCCGGCTGCCCGGCCCGAAGAAAGGCCGCTTTTGTGCGCGGCCTCAAAGAACAGGGGATGGAACCCCTCCGGCAGGCAATCCGCGGGTGGTCCCTGTCGCAGATTCCGAAAGCGCGGATTTCGTTTGGCGGCATACCGGCTGTTCTGCATATGGAACAACTTTGTGCATTCAATCACAAATTTTTGTTGTTTCACGGCAGGAATACCGCACGTTCCGAAAGCGGCACATATTCCATTTTCGGAACATTGTGTAAAGCCGCGCCAGCAGCCGGCCGGACGACGTGTCCCTGGAAAAACAATACGCCGCCAAGCCTGTTCGGCTCCTCGCCAACCGGGATGGAAGCTCCGCCCGGCCCGGCCGCATGGTTTCGGCGCCGTCGCGGCCTTTTCGGGAAAAGGCGCAACGACGGGGAATTACGCGTGGGAACGCTGTCTTCGGCCTGCCGCAACGCTTTTACGGCATAAAAGATGCATAACTTTTATAATTCCACTTTTGTCCATCAACGAGGGTATCTATGCAGAAAGAGTTTGATTTAACTGGGAAAAAAGCGATTGTTACCGGTGCGGGCAGAGGGTTGGGGCGGGATATCGCCGTCGGTCTGGCCCGATACGGCGCAGATGTCATGCTCTGGAGCCGCACCGCTTCCGAACTGGAAGAAACCGCGGCCCTTGTGCGGGCCGAAGGCCGCCAGGCATGGATAGAATCCATAGACGTGACCGACGTTCCCCGTCTGGATTCCATGGCCCGCAAGGCCGCCGCAGCCATGGGCCGGGTGGATATTCTGGTGAACAACGCCGGCACGAACAAGCCCCAGCCCGTTGTGGACGTTGATGAAGCCACCTGGGACCAGGTCATGAACATCAATCTGAAAGGGGCGTTCTTCTGCGCCCAGGCTTTCGGCAGGATCATGGTCGAACAAAACGGCGGCAAGATCATCAACATGTCGTCGCAGTCCGGCAAACTGGCCCTGCTCAATCGTTCCGTCTACTGCGCCAGCAAGGGAGCGGTGGACCAGTTCACCCGTGTCATGGCCTATGAATGGGCCAAAAACAACATTTCGGTCAACGCGGTGGCCCCCACGTTCGTTGAAACCAACATGACGGCCAACATGTTGAAAGACAAGGCGTTCAGCGACTATGTCTTCAGCAAGCTGCGCATGACGCGCCTAGCGAAACCCGGCGACGTCACGGCCGCCGTTTTGTATCTTGCCTCACCCGGCGCGGATATCGTGACCGGCCATATTCTGTATGTCGACGGAGGCTGGACCATCCACTAAGGGCATTTTCACCGTGAAGCGCTCCGGCGGATACGCCGCCCGCGGCGTATCCGCCAGCAAGCGGACAGCGCGGCATGCCCCAGCAAAACGTGTTTTCTCTTCCGGCGCACGAAAAATTCCAGCCCCCGGCGCCCCCAGGCAACCGGGATTGAATGTTTCAAGGCAACACGCACCTGTAACCAAAAGGAGCAGTTATGAAACGAATTTTCTGGACCGGTTTCTTGGCCCTGTGCATCTGCATCGCGGGTTCGGCCGTTTCGGCTTCGGCCGCGGACACCTTGAAAATCGGCATCGTCAGCCCGGTTTCCGGCAACTACGGCGACCACGGCGCCCTTGAACGCGCGGGCATGGAAATGGCGCTGAAAGAGCTGGGCGGCAAAATCGCCGGCAAACAGGTGGAATTCATCGTTGCGGACTCCGAAACCAACCCCGATACCGCAGCCCGCCGCGTGCGAAGCCTGATTGAAAAGGACGGCGTGAAAATCGTCATGGGCGGCGTGAGTTCTTCCGTGTGCATGGCCGTCGCCGCCGTGGCCACGGAACGCAACATCCTGTATATCGCCACCAACGGCAACTCCGACGAACTGACCTCCAGCAAAGCCGTGCGCAACATGTTCCGTTCCGCCCCCAGCATGGCCAGCCTGGGCAGGGCCGCCGGCACCTACGCCATTGAAAATCTGGGCAAAAAATGGTTCTTCATGACCCATGACTATTCCTGGGGCCATTCCGGCACCCGCTGGGCCCGCGACGTTCTGAAAAAGAAGGGCGGCACGGAAGTGGGCGAAGTGAAATTCCCCATGGGCACCCGTGATTTCAGCGCCCAGCTGATGCAGGTGCGCAACTCCAATGCCGACGTGCTGATGATCACCTGCGCCGGTTTCGACAACGTGGCCCTGATGAAGCAACTGGCCGAATACCGCATCCACGACAAGATGAAGGTCGTCTATACCCTGCAGGAATTCTGCGACATCTATCCTCTGAAGGGTGATGAGCACCGCGGATATTACGCCACGGAAGTTTCGTGGGACGAAAGCGACAAGACCAGGGCGTTCTCCAAAAAATTCCATGAAATGTTCCCCAAAGCCGCGGCCCCGGTCGTGGATAACGGCAACTACAACGGCTACGTTGCCATGATGGGCATTGCCGAAGCCATCGAAAAAGCCGGCACCGCCACCGACGTGGACAAGCTGATCTGCACACTGGAAGGCCTGGAAATCAAAAAGAACCTGCGTGACAAGCCGACCTATGTCGATCCGCGCACCCACCAGTTCATGAGCAAGGTCGTCATGGTGGAAGGCAACCCCAAAGGAACCGGCATTGAAATCTGGAAGATGCTGAAGACCTACGATGCGACCCAGTTCGATATGACCAAAGCCGAAAACCCCATTGACATCAGCTGCGCCGCTTCCAAAAAGAAATAACCTTTCGGCCGGCCGTTTCTTCGGGAGCGGCCGGCCTTTTTCTGTGAACACTTATCCTGGCCTGAGGCTTGTCGGTTATCAGGCTGCATAAGAGGACGGCTATGCTTGAACTATCCCTGTTTTGTAACGGCATCGTGCTCGGGCTGGTTTATGCCGCCGTGGCCTTGGGCTTCAGTCTTGTTCTGGGCGTTTCCGGGGTCATCAATTTCAGCCACGGGATTACATTCACCTTTGGCGCGTATTTTTTCTGGAGCATGTATAAAATCGTCGGCTACATTCCGGCCATGATCCTTTCGCCCCTGGCTGTCGCCGTGATCGGCCTGCTGGTGGAACGCATCATCATCCGCCGCGTGTACGGCCAGGATCCGCTGTTCGGCCTTCTGATCACGCTGGGTTTCGCCATGGCCATGGAAGAACTGATCCGCATGATTTACGGCCCCAACCCGTACAACGTGGACGCGCCCTCTTTCGCCAACGGCGTCATCATCTTCGGCGACTTCCTCTATTCCCAGTACCGAATTTTCATTGCCGCCGTGGCCGCCCTGATGGTCGCCGCCGTGTGGATTTTCACGGAAAAAAGCAAATACGGGGCAGTAGTCAAGGCAGGGATGTTCAACAGCGAAATGGTGGGCGCGCTGGGCCACGATTTGTACCGCATGCGCGTGTACATTATGGTTCTGGGCTCGTTCATCGCGGGTCTGGCCGGCATTCTGGCCGCCCCCATCTGGAGCGTCAAATCCGGCATGGGCAGTTCCATCCTCATGCCGTCCTTCCTGATCGTGCTCATGGGCGGGCTGGGCAGCATACCCGGCACGCTCATCGGCGGCCTGCTTGTGGGCATCACCCTGTCCATGGGCACCCTGGTCGCCCCGCGCTATGTGGATATCATGCCCTATCTGCTGATGGGCTTCATCGTTTACTTCTGGCCCAGAGGTCTCATGGGACAGCAGAACATCATCGAGTAGCTGGAGGAGGCGCCCATGAGCAGAATCATTAAAGATCCCCTGATCTGGATTTTCCTGATTTTTTCGACCTATCCCTTCATGCCGTACATCGGCAGCTTCATATCCCTTGGAACAGAGCTTTTGCTCTGGTTCATCTTCACGCTCAGCTTCAACCTTTGCCTCGGCCAGACGGGCCTGCCCTCCTTCGGGCACGGCGCGTTCTACGGCCTGGGCAGCTATGCCGCCGCGATCACCTTTCTGCGCTTGTCGAACGGCGGTTTCGTCATGCCCATTCTGGCCGGCATCGCCATGGGCGTTCTGTCTTCCGCCCTGCTGGGCTGGCTGATCAAGGACAAACGCGGCGTGTATTTCGCCATGCTCACCGTGGTCTTCACCCAGATATGCTTCGGCATCTGCTGGCGCTGGGACGCGGTGACCGGGGGCGAAGTCGGCCTGTCCGGCATCCGCCGTCTGGATTTTTTCGGCATTTCCATGGCCGATTCGCAGGTCTTTTATTACTTCTGTTTCGGCGTGTTCATCATCTGCGCGCTGGTCATCCGGGCCATCACCCGGTCCTGCTTCGGGCTGTCGCTTCAGTCCGTGCGCCAGAACCACATCCGCTCGCAGTATCTGGGCTATAACGTCGGCATGTACAAGTTCGGGGTCTATGCCCTGTCCGGCGGCTTTGCCGGACTGGCCGGGGCGCTGTACTGCCTGCTTACCCAATCGGCGTTCGCCGATATTCTGGACTGGAGCAAATCCGGCGACGTGGTCATGGCCACCCTGCTGGGCGGCGGAACGGTCAGCTTTTACGGCCCCATTCTGGGTTCGCTGATCTTCATCATCTGCAAAAACCTGCTCAGTTCCCTCTGGGATCACTGGCTGTTCCTGTACGGTCTGTCCTTTGTGGTCATTCTCTCGCTGTTCCCCACCGGCCTTATGGGCATGCTGCGGAAAAAATCGGACAAAAAAGGCGAATGATTTCCGCGGCAACCCGAGAAACCCAGACAGCAGGAGGAATTATGGCCTTCATTTCCATACAAGGACTGACCAAAAGCTTCGGCGCTCTGAAAGCGACAAACGACGTGACGCTGGAGATCGAAAGGGAGGGGATACTCTCCATCATCGGTCCCAACGGCGCGGGAAAAACCACGTTTTTCAACTTGCTGACCGGCTTTCTCAAGCCGGATTCGGGCAAAATCTTTTATAAAGGGCAGGACGTCACAGGTAAAAAACCGTACGAAATCATCCGCTACGGCATATCCCGCTCGTTCCAGATCGTCAGTTTGTTCGAAGAAATGTCCGTACTGGACAACGTCCGCGTCGGCGTGCAGCGGAACCTCGGGTTCATGAACCGGATGTTCCTCAATTACAAGGCTGCCTCGGCGGTAACGGACAGAGCCATGGAAATTCTGGAAGAGGTGGGCATGAAAGAAATGGCGGATCTGCCTGCCGCCTCCATTCCCCATGGGGACCGCAAGATCCTTGATCTGGGCATGGCGCTGACCACCGGTCCGGAGACCCTGCTGCTGGACGAACCCATGGCCGGCCTGTCCAAGGCGGAACGCCTGCGCATCACGCAACTGATCAAAAAGCTGAGCGAGACCCGCAAAGTCATTCTCGTGGAACACGACATGGACCTCGTGTTCGGCATTTCCGATCACATTCTGGTACTGCACCACGGCGCCATTCTTGCGACCGGTTCACCGGAAGCCATCGCCGCCAACGAAGAAGTGCAGTCCGCCTACCTGGGAAGAGAGGTGGCATGATGATGCTGCAGGTCAAGGATCTTGATATTTTCTACGGCCGCGCCCATGTGGTGTTCAAATACTGCATGGACGTCAAGGAAGGGGAATTCATCGGTCTGTTCGGCCGGAACGGATCGGGAAAATCCAGCCTGTTCCGGGCGATCATGGGGCTGAAACCGCCCACGGTGCAGGGCCAGATTTTGTTCAAGGGGCAGGACATCACCAACATGGCGCCCCATGATATCGCCAACCTGGGCATCGGATGGGTGCCGGAAGATCGCAAGATTTTTCCCAACCTGACCATACGCCGCAACCTGCAGATCGGTGAAAAAGCCGCCAGATATCTGCCCGGCGGCAGAAAACTGTTCACCATTGAAGACGCGTACCGCTTTTTTCCGAAACTGTACGATATGCGCAACAAGCTGGGCAGCCAGATGAGCGGCGGCGAACAGCAAATGCTGACCATCGCCCGCACCATGATGGGCAACCCCAGCCTGCTGTTGCTGGACGAACCCACCGAAGGGCTGGCCCCCAACATCGCCCAGGACGTGATCAAGATGATTCTTGAAATCCGCAAGGACTTCAACGTCACAACCATCGTGGTCGAGCAGTTTTCGGAACATCTGCTCAAGGATCTGGACCGCTGCTGCATCATGGAAATGGGCGAATGCATCTTTGACGACTGCCCCAGCGTGCTGCACGGCGACGACGGCCTGAAACGCAGATTGCTCGGTGTCGGCTGAGTTTTCCGCTTCGAATCGTGACCGTATCCGCCGTCGTCCCGCGGGGCGACGGCGGATTTTCTTTTTCGATCGGAACGCTTCGTCTTGCGCCGCGCGCGGGTTCCATATATAAATACTCTCCTTTTCCTGAACCAATCTGCCACCGCGGGAGCACTTATGCGCATCGGCATACCAAAAGAAATCAAGATCAACGAAAATCGCGTGGCCATCACTCCTGCCGGAGTGGTGGCTTTTGTCAAGGCCGGCCACCAGGTGTTCATCGAAACGAACGCCGGCACAGGCAGCAACATCAGTGACCGGGAATACGCCGACTGCGGCGCGACGATCACGGACAGTCCCGCCAAAGCCTGGCAGGCGGACCTCGTGCTGAAGGTCAAAGAACCGCTGCCGCAGGAATTCCCCTTTCTGCGCCGCGATCTGACCCTGTTTACCTATCTGCACCTTGCGCCGGAACCGGAACTGACGCAATCCATGCTGCAAAGCGGCATGACGGGCATCGCCTATGAAACCGTGCAGCTTGCTTCCGGCGCCCTGCCGCTGCTGGAACCCATGAGCGAAGTGGCGGGCAAGATGGCCGTCCAGATCGGGGCGCACTTTCTGGCCAAATACGAAGGCGACGGCGCCGGGGTTCTGCTGGGCGGGGTTCCGGGCGTTCCGGGCGCGCATATCGCGATCGTCGGCGGCGGCATCGTGGGCACCAACGCGGCCAAGGTCGCCGTGGGCATGGGCGCGCGCGTCACGCTGTTCGACATCAAAATCGACAGGCTGCGCTATCTTGACGACATTTTCGGCGGCCGGGTCAGCACGGTCGCGGCCAATGCCCATACCATCGGCGAAGCGGTGCGCACGGCGGATCTGGTCGTGGGCGCGGTGCTGATCCCCGGCGGCAGAACCCCGATTCTGGTGACGGAAGAAATGGTCAAAAGCATGCGGCCCGGCAGCGTCATGATCGACGTAGCCATTGACCAGGGCGGCTGCATCGAAACTATGGACCGCGTTACCAACCATGCGGACCCGGTATTCGTCAAACACGGAATCATCCATTACGCCGTGGCCAACATGCCCGGCGCGGTGCCGCGCACCTCGACCTTTGCCCTGACCAACGTCACCCTGCCCTACGCCCTTCGCATTGCGAATATGGGCTGGAAGGAAGCCTGCCGTTCCGACGCCGCCCTGGCCAAAGGGCTGAACATCGCGGACGGCAAATGCACCTTCAGGGGCGTGGCGGATGCGCAGAAGATCGCGCATACCCTGGTGGAAGCCGTGCTCTGCTAAAACGCCGCCCCGCGTTTCTGAAGGAAAACCCCGCCGGCCTGTCAGGGAACGACCGGAGAAGGCGCGTTTTTTCCGTGTCCGCCTGCTGGGCATGCCGGCGCCGGAGCAGACATTTTTGAGGGAACAACAGCCGGCCGGCGTTCGCGGATGCAGACGCCGGCCGGAAGAAATCACGCCGGAGGAGTTTATTCCGTGCCGCGCAGGTCGGTTACGCGGCTGGACTTGCCCTCGTAACGCTGCAGCGTTCTGGGTTCCACCATGCGCACTTTGGCCGAAACCCCGAGGAAATCCTTGATGGCTTTCTGGATGCCGGATTCGCGCCGCTGGATATAGCGCACTTCGTCCGAGGCGAACATGGCTTCGGAAAATTCCACCTTCACTTCCAGCACATCCAGATTTTCCTCGCGCCGCACCTCAATCTGGTAATGCGGGGACGCGCCTTCGGTTTCCAGCAGAATGGCTTCGATCTGCTGCGGGAACACGTTTACCCCTCGGATGATCAGCATATCGTCGCTGCGCCCCAGCACCCTGCCCATACGCACATGGGTGCGGCCGCACACGCAGGGGGTATGGTCCAGGGACGTGATGTCCCTGGTGCGGTACCGCACCAGCGGGATGCCCTGCTTGGTCAGGGTGGTCAGCACCAATTCGCCGACTTCTCCCGGTCCTTTGGTTTCGCATGTCACCGGATCGATGATTTCCGGCAGGAAGTGGTCCTCCCAGATATGCATGCCCTTTTTGGCTTCCAGACATTCCATGCTGATGCCCGGTCCCATGACTTCCGAAAGACCGTAGATGTTCAACGCGTCGATGCCCAGTTTTCTCTCGATGTCCTGACGCATCTCATCGGTCCACGGTTCCGCGCCGAAGATGCCGACCCGAAGCGGCAGTTCCCTGATGTCGATGCCCATCTCCAGAGCCGCTTCGTATAAAAAAAGAATATATGACGGGGTACAGCACACCGCCGTGGCCCCAAAATCGCGCAGCAGCTGGGCCTGGCGCTTGGTGGCCCCGCCGGAAACCGGAATGACCGTGGCCCCGAGTTTTTCAGCGCCGTAATGCGCGCCCAGCCCCCCGGTGAACAGGCCATATCCGTATGCGTTATGCAGAAAGTCGCGGGCGGTCATGCCGGCCGCGGCCAGGCTTCTGGCCATGACTTCCGCCCAGATGTCCAGGTCGCGCCGGGTGTAGCCCACCACGCTGGCCTTGCCCGTGGTACCGCTGGAGGCATGCAGCCGCACGATGGTATCGCGGGGCACGGCGAACATGCCGAAAGGGTAGGCGTCGCGCAGGTCCTGCTTTTCGGTGAACGGCAACGCGGACAGGTCGGACAACGTGCGCAGACGGGAAGGATGCACGCCCGCCCGGTCAAAGGCCCCGCGGTAATGCGGCACATTGGCGTACACCCGTTCCGCCATATCCCGCAGACGGGAAAGTTGCAGGGCCCGCAGTTCCTCGCGGGGCATCATTTCCATTTCGACATTGAACATCATTGCCATACTCCCACAGACTCATTATCTTTCTTGCAGCCAGAAAGGTTCTGCCCCATTCGGGCCGTCGGGTCAACTTGTTCCTATTGATTGTTTGCACAGCGTCCCGCGATGGTGTAGCATACCAGGTCACTACTACCCGTAAAAGGATACCGTCACCCTTCATGCCCGAAAAAATCGAAAATACGGCCGGGACTCCGGTCCGGCAAAAACTTGAGACCCTGGTTTCCTGGCTGTCCGCCAAGAAAGGCGAGGATATTATCGCTCTTGACCTGACGAGCTGCCATACCTTCACCGAAGGCATCGTGATCGTGACCGCCTCGTCCCTGCGGCATGCCCAGGGCCTGGCCGACCATGTCCTGCAGGAATGCAGGGACGCGCGATTCGAATACCTGAGCATGGAAGGATATCAGGCCGGGCAATGGATCTTGTTGGACCTGAACGACACTGTGGTCAGCATACTCCAAACGGAAACCCGCGACCTCTACCGCCTTGAGGATCTGTGGAAAAACGCGCGGATCGTGGCTGACACCAGGCGGCGCTGACGCCGCGAGGCATATATGAAAAAACTGACCCCCACGGTTCTTCTGATTCTTGACGGCTGGGGACTGGCCCCGGCCGGCCCCGGAAACGCGGCAGCACTGGCGCGCACCCCCACGCTGGACATGGTCCTGGCCCACCCTTCCCGCACGGAAATCGAGGCATCCGGCCGGGCGGTGGGGCTGCCTTCCGGCTATATGGGCAATTCCGAAGTCGGACACATGAATTTGGGCGCGGGCAGAGTCGTCTACCAGGACATGACCCTGATTGATCTGGCTATTGAACGGGGCGAGCTGGCATCCAACCCGGCCATTGCCGGCATGCTGGCCAAAACCGGGGCCGCGGGCGGACGGGCGCATTTTATGGGCCTGCTGTCCGATGGCGGAGTGCACAGCCATATCCACCATGTCAAGGCCCTGCTGGAAACCGCCAAAGCCGCCGGCGTGCCCGCCGTGCTGCACGCGTTCATGGACGGCCGCGACACGTCCCCCACCAGCGGCGCGGATTTCATCAAGGATATCACGGAATTCATGGCCGCCATCAATCACGGGCATCTGGGCACCATCATCGGCCGCTATTATGCCATGGACCGTGATTCCCACTGGGAACGCAACGTTCTGGCCTGGAACGCCCTGGTCCACGGGCAGGGCGAACGGGTCGCCGACCCCTTTGCGGCCGTGCAGGCCGCCTACGCGAAAAATGAGACCGACGAATTTCTGAAACCCCGCATCGTGACGTCCCCGGACGGCAAAACCCTGTCCGTCGCGGACAACGACGGCCTGTTCTTTTTCAACTTCCGGGCGGACAGGGCCAGGCAGCTGACCCGCGCCTTTTACGACCCCGCCTTCGCCGGCTTTGACCGGGCCCATGTGCCGACCCTGGCGGCGTTCGCCACCTTTACCCCTTACGACAGCACCCTGCCCCTGCCGGCCGCCTTTACCAAGCCGGATCTGGCCCGGTCCATGGGCGAGATCGTTTCCGGCCTCGGCGTGAAACAGCTGCGCATCGCGGAAACGGAAAAATACGCCCATGTCACCTATTTCTTCAGTTGCGGCCGCGAAACCGAATTCCCCGGCGAAACACGGCGGCTGATCCCTTCCCCCAGAGAAGTCGCGACCTACGATCTGAAGCCCGAAATGAGCGCGTATCAGGTCACGGACACGTTCCTTACGGAATGGGCCGAAGGGGACTATAGCCTTGTGGTCTGCAACCTGGCCAACCCGGACATGGTGGGCCATACCGGGGTCGTTCCCGCCGGCATCAAGGCCTGCGAAACGGTGGACGCCTGCGCCGGACGCATCATTGAGGCCGTGCTGGCGAAAAACGGCCGCATTCTGATCACCGCCGACCACGGCAATGTGGAGGAAATGCTCACCCCGGACGGCCAGCCCCAGACCGCGCACACCACCAACAAAGTAGCCCTGGCCGTGCTGGACGCCGGCCCGGTGAAAAAACTGCGCCCCGGCGGCAGGCTGGGGGATGTGGCGCCCACTATTCTGCGCTTGTGGGGCCTTCCCGTGCCCGAAGAAATGACGGGACAAAGCCTGTGGGAGGAAACATGAGTTCCGCCAGACCCGTCACCCCGGCCAAACCCGTGGGCATGGAGCTGATTTTCTATTACGCCTGCCCCTTCTGCCGCCGTGAAATACCGCTGGTTTCCCCGCCGCAACCGGGCCTGATCGAATGCGACGTCTGCCGCAAAAAATTCCCCATCATCCCGGTGGACCAGCGGTCGGTGCATTATGTCAAGATCATGATGGCCAACGGCACGGCGGCCATTGATCCGGACTTCATGTAGGCGGGCACCGGCGGCGCGCTCGGAATTTCCAGCTATTCCGGCCTGCAAGGCGCTGGTCCGCCTTGTCAAGACGCGTCCGCAATGCTAGGCTGCATACCATGGCATGACAATCCGCCCTCTATTCAGGAGCGCCGTATGCGAATCGAACAGCTGTCCATTTTTCTTGAAAATAAAGCCGGTCGTCTGGCCGAAGTCACTCGGGCCCTGGCTGAGGCGGGCATCAACATTCTTGCCCTGTCCCTTGCCGACACTTCGGATTTCGGCATCCTGCGCCTGATCGTCGACAACCACGATACGGCCAAGGCCGCCCTGAAAACCGCCGGCTTCACCGTCGGGCTGACCAGCGTGGTCGGCGTCGAGGTGCCCCACAAACCCGGCGGGCTGAACACCATTCTGCAGTTGCTGGGGGTAAAAGGCATCAACGTCGAGTATATGTATGCTTTTGTGCAAAAAGGTGACGACGCGGTGATGATTTTCCGGTTCAACAAAACGGACGCCGCCCTGGAGGTGCTGAAAGAAGCCGGCATTTCCCTGCTGGGCAGCGAACAGGTCTGCCGTCCGTAAGCAATCCGGACACCCGTAAAATCAGGACCGCCCATGAAAAGGGCGGTCCTGATTTTTCTGCCTCGACCGGCCGGAATGCCGCTTCGGCGGATACGGTTACGACCGGTTCCGCATTTTCGTAATCAGCTCGCTCAATTTTCCCGCTTCCCCGGCCATATCCTCGACGGTTCTGGAAGCCGTCTGCATGCTGCGGGCTGTGGAATCGGCGATGGAACTCATCAGACTGATGGAACGGTTGATCTCGTCACTGGCGCTGGACTGCTGCTCGCTGGCTTTGGCTATGGAGCGGACCTGATCGGCCGTGCCGTCCACCATGCTGACAATTTCGGTCAGCGCGGTTCCGGATTCGTTGGCGAACCCCGTAGCCTGCTCAATGGCGGTCACAGCCAGGTCCACCTGGTTCATGCTGGCGCCCGCGCTTTGCTGGATGGCCTTGATGGCGTTGGCCACATCCGTGGTTGAAGCCATGGTTTTTTCGGCCAGCTTGCGCACTTCGTCGGCCACCACCGCAAAGCCCCTGCCGGCCTCGCCGGCGCGGGCGGCTTCAATGGCCGCGTTCAGGGCAAGAAGGTTCGTCTGGTCGGCGATATCCGAAATGACGCCCATGATCTGGTTGATGGACTGCGCGTGTCCTCCAAGGGTCTGCATGTCGGCCTTCAGCTTCAGCGATTCCTGCTGGACCTGACGGATGGCCCGCACGGCCTGCGCCACCACGCCGGAACCGGCTTCCGCTTTCTGCCGCGTGCCGGCGGAAACATCGGATGCGGCTTCCGCGCTTCTGGTGACCTCGCGCATGATGGCGTTCATTTCCTCCATGGCCGTCGCCGCGCCGGCCACGCGGGCGGCCTGTTCCACGGCCCCCTGTTCCGCTTCGCCGATCTGCCCGGCCAGTTCCCTGGAAGCGGCGGACACGATTGCGACGACGGATTCCAGCTGTTTCGCCGCGGTCAGCATTTCCTGCTGGTTGCGTTCCGCCGCCGCGCGGGAAAGCTCCGCCTGCCGGAGAGCGTCCTGAGTCCGCGCGGTCTGCTCTTCCGCTTCGCGGTTCTTGGTTTCCGAATTTTCGACAAGCTGCACCAGCTTGGCCACCATTTCGCGCAGGCTGTTGTCCAGATCGCGCATTTCGCCTGAAAGGGACGCTCCGCTTTCTCCGGACAGAGCATGCAGGTTGCCCGAGGCGATCTGCCTGGCGGTGTCCACCATTGTTTTCAACGGCGTGCTGATGGTGCTTGCGAACTTCATGGCCCCCAGCAGCAGGAGGAAAGCGATGAGGCAGGAAATCAGGATGATCTTGAGAATGACGGCATTCGTATCGGCGTACACTTCCGCAGCGTCGATCACGGCCAGCAGTTTCCACCCCCGCACGCCGGTTATCAGGGAAACGAACCGCGATGTGCCGTCGATTTCCGTTTGAACGGTGCCGTCTCGGCTTTTCGCGATGTCCTTCAGCGCGGGAATGCCGCTTTCGCCGATATTTTTGAACAACAGATCGCTGTGTTTGGGGTCGGCCAAAATGGTGCCGTTATCTTCCAGCAGCATGATATAGCCTGTCTGGCCGATACGGATGCCGGAAACCATCTGGACCAGGGTGTTCAGGGAAATGTCCAGCGTCAGGATGCCCACGATCTTGTTTTCATTGCGGACTTTGGCTATCACGGAGTAGATGGCTCCGCCGCTTGTGGACCGGAAAGCCGGGGTAACGCCGGTTTCGCCGCCGGCCATGCCCTGCTTGTACCAGCTCCGGGCTCTGGGATCATAGCCCGGCGACTTGGACGTGTTGGGGTATTGCCAGTACGAGCCGTCTTCCATACCCACGCTGACCACCGTGAACGCGGGGTGGGCCTTTTGCAGAAGCCGGAAATGGTCGTCAAGCGCCTTGCCCTCGGGCGAGAGCTCTTCCCGTTTGCGGGTGACCGGGTCTTTGCCCGCATAGACGGGAAGCGACCCCAGCGCGGCGCCCACAGTCGGCACGGATGCCGCGTACGCCGCTACCTCTTCGTTCTGGCGGAAGGTGTTTTCAAGAATGTTGTTGACCCTCGCCAACTGCTCCCGCGAGGACGCCGCAAATTCGCTTCGCGCATCCGAGCGCATCTGCCAAACGATGACCCCGACAATACTGGCCGTGGATACGAAGATGGAAAGCAGAAATGCCAGAATCAATTTTACTTTTATGGACATATCCCCTCCAGGAAGGTGTTGTCGATGCACGGATGCATGCATACATATCCAATGATTGTATATATGTAAAATGATATCGTGAAAAACAACAGCATGCGGACGGAATACAAAAAACCATCCCCGTTGCGATGCAGCGAGGATGGTTTCCGAAACCGTTCGCCGGTGGGAACGGAACTATTTCACAGCGGCCTTTCCGCGCGTGTCCGGACGTAAGGCAATGCCCATGCGCCAGTCGTCGCCAAAAGCCCGCGCAGTGACACGCAGCACGGGCGGGCTTTGGCGGCGCTTGAATTCGGCCCCGGCCACCATGCGCACGACCCGCGCCACGGTCTTCGGATCATGCCCCACTTCGATCAGGGTGTCGGGGCCCATATTCCGCTCAATATGGTCGCACAGAATGCGATCCAGTTCGTCGTAAGGCGGCAGCGAATCCTGGTCTTTCTGGTCCGGCCGCAGTTCGGCGGAAGGCGCGCGTTCCAGAATAAGCGCCGGAATGCGCGCATACCCGGCCTTTTCGTTATGCCAGCGGGCCAGGCTGTACACCTGCGTCTTGTACACGTCGCCGATCACCGCCAGAGCCCCGCAGCTGTCACCGTAAAGGGTGCTGTAGCCGACGGCCGATTCGGACTTGTTGCCGGTGTTCAGCAGCATCTTACCGAACTTGTTGGAAAGGGCCATCAGAATCACCCCTCGGATTCGGGCCTGTATATTCTCTTCGGTCACATCCCGCGGGCAGTCCGCGAACAGCGGAGCCAGCGCCGCGTCAAAACTGCCCATGACCGGCGTGATGGGCAGCGCGCGGCTTTCGATGCCCAGGTTGCGGGCCAAATCCTGCGCGGCCTCAATGCTGTCCCGGCTGGTATAGGGAGACGGCAGCAGCACGCCCAGCACGTTTTTCGCCCCCAGGGCTTCCACGGCAAGCGCAGCCACAAGGGCGGAATCGATACCGCCGGACAGGCCCAGAACGGCCTGGCTGAAGCCGCATTTTCGCACAAAATCGCGCAGCCCGGTGACCAGGGCCAGCCATAACTCCTCAAGCTCGGTCAAATGCTCCGGAATTGCTTCTTCTCCCGGTTTTATCAGATCGACCAGCAGGAGATCCTCGGCAAAGGCGGCCGCTCTGGCGGTGACCATGCCGAAGGCGTTGACCAGCGCGCTCTTTCCTTCATACACCAGACCGTCCTGGCCGCCCGCCTGATTGACGCAAATCAGCGGAACCCGGTACCGCACCGCGGACCAGCTCAGCATGCGCTCGTGCCGGGCCGCGCCGCCCGACTGGTATGGCAGGGCCGTCAGGTTGATCAATCCGTCCGCGCCGCCGGTCATGAAATCGGCCACCGGATCCACTTCATACGTACGCCGCCCTTGCCAGAACGTACGGTCGTTACAGACGTCCTCGCCGATGGTCACGGCCAGCCGCCACCCTTTATACTGCACCATGCCGCAGGCCACGCCGGGTTCGAAATAGCGCGTGTCATTCAGGGTATCTTCACAGGGCAAAAGCACCTTGCGGGAAATGACGATGACCTTGCCGTCGCGCAGCAGTACCGCCCCGTTGTGCAGGCTTTTGCCCTGCAGAACGGGGTTGGCCACCGGAGCGCCCAAAAGCAGCGGAGGCAGGCCGTCCGCGTGCAGCGTTTCCGCCGTTTTCCGCAGCACCTGACCGCATTCGACAATAAACGATTCGCGCAGCAGCATGTCCGAAGGCGGGTGCGCGCACAAGGCCAGTTCGGACGTGATGCACAACTCCGCGCCCAGCGCGGCGGCTTTTCTCGCCGCGGCGACCAGGGCGGCAGCATTGCCGCGCACATCGCCCGCCACGGGATTGATCTGAAGAACGCCTATTTTCATTCCCTGCCTCCGACGGCCAGAAGACGCCGCCCCCGGGTTGCCGCGGGAGCGTCCGCCCCGTGACATTACAACAAATCATTCATGCCGTACAACCTGCCCGGTTTCTGTCCGGCCAGCCATCTGGCCGCCCGCAGCGCGCCCTGGGCGAAATTGTCGCGCGAATGGGCATGGTGGGTCACCTCGATGCGTTCACCCGGGCCAATGAAATAGGCCGTGTGCACGCCCACCACGTCGCCGCCCCGGATGGCCTGCAAACCCATTTCCCGGCGCGGCCGCTCGCCGACCATGCCTTCGCGGCAACAGCAGGCGTCCCCGAGTTGCCAGTTTCTGGCCGCGAGCATGGCTTCCGCCAGGCGCAGCGCCGTGCCGCTGGGCGCGTCCTTCTTTTTGTTATGGTGGATTTCCGTCATTTCCAGATCATAGTCCTCGCCGAGCAGACGCACCAGCTCCGGCAGGATCTTCACCAGCACGTTGATCCCGACGCTCATGTTCGGCGACCAGAAAATCGGGGTTTTCGCGGCAAAGCCCGCCAGTTCCTTCTGCTGCTCTTCGCTCAGGCCTGTGGTGCCGACAACCTGGGCCGCGCCGTGCGCGGCAGCGGCAGCCGCGGTGGCCACACTCGATTCCGGCGCGGTGAAGTCGATGATTATCGCCCCCTGCAGTCGGGCAAGAATCGAACCAAGGTCCGAGGAAACAAAGCAGCCTTCGCGCGGCTGCAGGGCGCTCAGCCTGCCGGGATGCTCCACCTGACCGGCCAGAACAAGGGAAGGATCTTCCAGAACCAGACGCGAAATGGTCGAGCCCATGCGGCCCGCCGCGCCCATGACGACGATAGGAGTTACCATGGCGTATCCTTTTTCCGCAAAACTACAAGAGAGTAAGTTGTTCCGCCCTGGCGGCCGGGGCCTGATTCGCCCCCCGGACCAAAGCCAGAAAGGCCGCTTCGTCCAGAACCCGAATACCCAGATCCTGCGCCCTGGCCAGTTTGGAACCCGGGGCATCGCCCGCAACCAGAAAATCCAGCTTGCGCGAAACGGAGGACACAATACGCGCCCCGGCCTGTTCCGCCAGCTTTTCGGCCGCGCCACGGGTCATCCCCGGCAGGGTTCCTGTAAACAGCATCGACTTGCCGGACAGGGGGCCGGCGGGCCCGGTCCTTGTTTCCTGCGCGGGCCACAGGCCCAGAGCCTTGAATTCCGCCAGCAGGGCCTGGTTGCCGGGGGTATCGAAATACCGGCAGATGGAATCGGCCACTTCCGGCCCCACGTCGGGCACGGTCTGCAGGTCGTCGAAACTCGCCGCCATCAGCGCGTCCATGTTCCCGTACCGGAGAGCCAGGGCTTTGGCTGTCTGTTCCCCCACATGCCGGATGCCGAGAGCGCAGATGAAGCGGGGCAAGGCGCTGCCGGTGCGGGCCCGCTCCAGGGCGGCCAGAAAATTGTCCGCCAGCTTGCCGCCCATGCGGTCCATGCCCAGCAACCGTCCGCGCGTAAGGCGGAAAAGGTCCGCCGGGGTGCGCGCCAGTTCCTTGTCCACGAATTCCTCTATCCAGCGGCTGCCGATGCCCTGAATGTCCAGCCCGCTTTTGGAAGCGAAAAATTTGATGGCTTCGCGCACCACCGCGGGACAGGTGTGGTTCAGACAGCGCCAGGCCGCTTCTCCGGAGGCGCGGTGGGCTTTCTGGCCGCACATGGGGCAAAGGTCGGGAAAAACAAAAGACGTCACGCCAGGAGGACGCTTGTCCAGCACCGGCCGCACCACTTCCGGGATCACGTCCCCGGCCCGCTGCACAATGACGGTGTCGCCCACGCGCAGATCCTTGACCGCGATCTCGTCCTCGTTATGCAACGTGGCGCGGGACACGCTGACCCCACCCACCTGCACCGGCTCCAGCACGGCCACGGGGGTCAGCACCCCGGTCCTGCCCACCTGCACCGCGATATCGAGCAGCAGCGTTTCCGCCTGTTCGGCCGGAAATTTCAGAGCCAGCGCCCAGCGCGGGGCGCGGGCCGTGAATCCCAACTGATCATGCAGCGCGCGATCGTTCAGTTTGGCCACGACGCCGTCGATGTCAAAAGGAAGGTCGCGGCGTCTGGCCGCAAGTTCGGCGAAAGCCGCTTCCACAGACTGAGGATTCGGGCACAGCCGCGCGCCGGGCGCGGAAGCAAACCCCATCTTCTCCAGAGCGCGCATCACTTTTTCGTACGTCGGCCAGGGGCCGCCGGAAACGCCGTCCACCAAACCCGCGCCGTACGCCATGAAGCGCAGGGGCCGGGCCGCCGTCACGCGCGAATCGAGCTGACGCACGGAACCCGCCGCCGCGTTGCGGGGATTGGCGAAAGGTTTTCCGCCACTGCCCGCCTGGCGGGCATTCAGCCGTTCAAAATCCTTGCGGGTGATGACCACCTCGCCCCGCACCTCCAGATAGCGCGGAACAGCCTCGCCGCGCAGGACGAGGGGCACATTCCTGACCGTGCGCATGGATTCGGTGACCACTTCGCCTTTTTCTCCGTCGCCGCGGGTCAGGGCAGTGGCCAGTACGCCATTTTCATAAATCAACTCCATGGCCAGACCGTCCATCTTGGGATCCACCCAAAAAGCCAGATCCTCCGCCGTCTTGCCGGGCAAAAGCCTCAGGATGCGTTCAATGAAATCGCGCAGATCGGCTTCGGAAAAGGCGTTGTCCAGGCTGTACATGCGCAGGGAATGGGGCCGGGTCGCCAAACTGTCCAGCACCGCCCCGCCCACGCGCATCGTGGGAGACGCCCCGTCGCGCAAACCGGGATAGCGTTTTTCCAGGTCGATCAGTTCGCGGAACAGCCTGTCATATTCCGCATCGGAAACTTCCGGATCGTCCAGCACGTGATAGCGCCAGCCATGGTGTTCCAGATCGCGTCGCAATTCGGCTGAACGCGCTTTGACATTGTCTGGAATTTCTTGAGACTGTGAGAAAGTCACGATGCCTCGCCTTTGAAGTCGTGTTGCAGCGCCGCGAGCGTCCGTTTCCAATCCGGTCCCAGCCTGGCGCTCATATAGATGTGTTCCGCCGCCGCCGCGCGGGGCATGAAACCCGGTTCGCCGTTCGCGGTCGTGTGGTAGCGGTGGCGCATGACCAGGCCGTGGTCCACCCACACGCCCCATCCGGAGCGGGAAGCCCGCAGGGACAACCACACGTCCACTCCGTACCCGTAAGGATTGTCCCTGCAATCCAGGCCACCCAAAGCCCGCGCGCATTCCAGACTGATAATGGGCGCGATGCCGTCCACATAGGGCGCCCGACGGCATTCCGCGCCCGGAACGTGAACCATCTGGCCGTGGTACGGGTTGGACGTCGCGGCCGGAGAAACCATACCCACCCGGCCCCGCCGTTCCAACCAGCCCCAGCGCGCCGCCGCCCTGCTCATATAGGGCGGAGCGGAAACCAGTTCCACGTCATTGTTGCAGAACCAGACATGTGTATAGCCCTCCGCGTCCAGGGCGTCCAGCGACCAGGCCAGCGCTCCCGCCCAATAGACATTGTGCCGCAGCCGGCGCCAGGGATCGGGATACGGCTGCGGGGCCGCGTTATCGAGCACCAGCACGTCGCCGGCCGTTTCCGGATCGGCCCGCACGAACTGCGCGTGCAGACGCGCGGCCAGCGCCGGATCGCCGTAGTGCAGAATACAGACCGCCAGACGCATGGAACCTCCCCTGAACACCGCCAGGCACTGGAAAAAACATCCCCAGCAGAGACCCTCGGCATTTCAAAATACAAATGTCCCATCACAACCGGAGCAATTGTTCACGCAAATCCCGTATGGCGTCGCGCAGCACGGCGGCCCGTTCGAATTCGAGATCGCGGGCCGCGTCGCGCATTTCCCGTTCCAGTTTCTGGATACGCAGGCCGATATCCTCCGCGGACAGGGCAGCTTCAGCAGCCTTTTCCGGCGCGCGGCGGACGCTTTCCTGTTTCGTCCCCCTGCCCCGCCTTCTGGCGCTCGAGGCCTCTTCCGGAGCGAACAGATTGTCAAAGGGGGTGTCGATCGCCTTTCTGATCGTCGCGGCGGTGATGCCGCGCTCCGCGTTGAAGGCCGTCTGCTTGCTCCGCCGCCGTTCCGTCTCGTCCATGGCCGCGCGCATGGAGGCAGTCACGCCGTCCGCGTACATGATCACCCGGCCGGACGCATTGCGCGCCGCCCGGCCGAAAGTCTGGATAAGCGAGCCGGTGGAACGCAGAAAACCTTCCTTGTCCGCGTCCAGAATGGCCACCAGGGATACTTCCGGAATATCCAGGCCTTCACGCAGGAGGTTGATGCCCACCAGCACGTCGAATTCGCCCCGGCGCAGGGCGTTGATCAGGGCCATGCGCTCCAGGGTGTCAATGTCCGAGTGCAGATAACGGGAATTGACCCCCATGGACCGGAAATATTCCGTCAGGTCCTCGGCCATGCGTTTGGTCAGGGTGGTGACCAGCACCCGTTCGTCCGCTGCCGCGCGCTTGCGGCATTCGGCCATCAGGTCGTCCATCTGGCCCTTGACCGGTCGCACTTCCAGCACCGGATCCACCAAACCGGTGGGCCGGATGATCTGCTCCGCCAGCACGCCCTGCGCACGGTCCATTTCCCAGCGGCCGGGGGTCGCGGAAACATATACGGTCTGGCGGATGCGCCGCAAAAATTCGTCAAAGCTGAGCGGCCTGTTGTCCAGGGCCGAGGGCAGGCGGAAACCATAATCAACCAGGGTCTGCTTGCGCGACTGGTCGCCCTTGTACATGGCCCCCACCTGGGGCACGGTGATGTGCGATTCATCGATGAACAGCACAAAATCGTCGGGAAAATAATCCAGCAGGCAGGCGGGGGCCGTGCCCGGCCCGCGGCCGTCCAGATGGCGGGACTAGTTTTCGATGCCCTTGCAGTACCCGATTTCCTCCATCATCTCCAGGTCCATCTGGGTCCGTTGCTCCAGACGCTGCGCCTCCAGCACCCTGCCCTGATCCTGATACCAGTTCAGGCGTTCGCGCAGTTCTTCGCGGACGGCGGAGGCGGCGCGGGACAGGTTGCCGCTGTCCGAAACGTAGTGGCTGGCGGGGTAGATGACCGTCTTGCCCATACGCGCCAGTTTTTCGCCGGTCAGGGCATCCACTTCGCTGATCTCTTCCAGTTCGTCCCCGAAAAATTCCAGACGCAGCGCCCGCTCGTGCTGGTACGCCGGGATTACCTCCAGCACGTCCCCGCGCACCCGGAAGGTTCCCCGGTGGAAATCGTAATCGTTGCGTGTGTACTGGATCTCCACCAGGCGGGTCATGACCTCGTCCATGGACAGGCGCTGTCCCGCTTCCACGGGAATAATCAGCTTGGCGTAGTAGTCCGGCGAACCCAGGCCGTAAATGCAGGATACCGAGGCCACGATGACCACGTCCCGCCGGGTCAGCAGGGCATGGGTGGCCGCATGGCGCAGTTTTTCGATGTTGTCGTTGATGGAGGAATCTTTCTCAATGTACAGATCGGCCGCCGGAACATAGGCCTCCGGCAGATAATAGTCGTAATAGCTGACGAAATACTCCACCGCGTTGTGCGGGAAAAGCCCCCGGAACTCGTTGTACAACTGGGCGGCCAGGGTCTTGTTGGGCGCGAGGATCAGGGCCGGCCGCCCGACGGCCGCGATGGTCTGGGCCATGGTGAAGGTTTTGCCCGACCCGGTCACCCCCAGCAGCACCTGGTCGCGCACACCCTGCCGCAGATTGGCCACCAACTGGGCGATGGCCTCGGGCTGGTCGCCGCCGGGAACGTATTCCGTCCGCAGATCAAACAGGGAACTCACGGCGCATCCAGCCAGGCGCGCACCGCATCAAGCGGAGCGCGCGCCGTGAAATCCACCGTCAGGGGGGTCACGGAAACTACCTGTGCCCCTTGTATGGCATAGGAATCGGTGTCACGGGGATCGTCCCGACAGTCGCGCTTGCCGAACACCGCGTCCTTTCGCCTGGCTTCAAGGCCCGGACGCGGCAGATCCACGGTATAGTAGGGATACGGCGACAGCCGCGTAATCCGCCAGGGCGTCGCTTCCGTCGCGGCGGCAGGCACTTCCACTTTCAGGATGCCCGTGTCCGGCGGCAGGCCTTTTTCCAATAACAGCCGCGCAAACAGGCGGGTGAAATGCACGGAAGCTTCCCAGTTCTGTTCCGAATAGCCCCGGTGCGTGTCGATGTCCGTTTCCAGCGACACGGCCAGGGCCGGAATGCCCCGGCAGGCGGCATCCAGAGCCGCGCCCACGGTGCCGGACCCGCTGACGTTCACCCCGATGTTTTCGCCGTAATTGATTCCGGATACCAGCAGAGACGGCCGGTATTCCGGAAAGACCAGAAACCCGTGGCGTAGCGCGGCCGCCGGGGAAGCATCGCAGGCGTACGCCGTAACGGTCGCCCCGTCCGCGTCGAAAAAGGTCGGCGTCAGGCGGGCCTCCGGGTCGCCCGTATACGCGCGGCCCATGGAAGTTTGCTGACGCGACGGCGCGATGACAGTCACCTCGCCCAGGGGCAACAGGGCCCTGGCGGCGGCAACGATGCCGGGGGAGTCGATGCCGTCGTCATTGGTCAGAAGAATGCGTGGTTTCATCATGGATTTTGTTTTCCGTCATTACCAGAAGTCAACGGCCAGCAACAGCGCGCCCGCAAAGAGAAAAACCCAGGGAACAGGGACACGGAGCAATTGCGGCCTTGCGGCGCGGACAGCCCAGGCGCCAAAAAGTACCTTGCCCCAAAACAGAAAAAAATCCACAATAAGTATTGCGGGACCGGCGGATTGCACAAGGCCGGCCAGGGTCCAGGGCGCGAAAAAGACTATGGGCAGGCAGGCCAGAGCCAGACGCTGCACGTGCCTTTCCCGTTGCGGCAGACCGGCGAGTTCAAGAATCAGGCCGCAGCAGAGCAGGCCGAGGGCCGCTTTGCCCGCCCACCCGGCCGGTTCCCACAGCGGCAGGGCCGCATACGTGCCGAAATTGAACGTGCTGCCGGGGATTCCCCGTTCGTGGGAATAAAAAGCCAGGGTCGCGAATATGATCCCGATACGGCACAGACCGCCGATACAGGCCCGCCTGTCAGCCCCGCGGGAAAACGAGAGCAGCAGGCAGCCGAAAAATGCCGCGCCGCCCCACGGGGCATCGCACAAAGGGGGGACGCTTCCCGGCGGCACGGCAAAGAACGCGGCCAGGGCAAAACACCCCGCGGCATACGGAAGCACCCGCCGGGGCACGGCATTTTCCCGTTCCGCCGCCGCTGTCTGAGCGGAGGGCGCGGCATCGGGAACGATGCGGCGGTGCAGGCCGGCCAGGATCAGCACGGAGCACGCGTAGGCAAGGCCCGAAAGGAAGAAAAGAACATGCTGCATGGCGGCATAGTACCCGTTCCAGGCCGTTCCGCAAAGGGGGCAACCCGGCGCGGCGGGACGCCGGGATTTCCCCTGCGCCACCTGGCCGCGTTTTTTCTATTATCCTGCATCGCCTTGGCCGGATGGCCCATGGACGGCCTTGAGGCGTCTTTCGCCCCCTCTGCCGCGCCCGGAGCGGCGCCGAACATTCTTTTCACCCTTCCCGTCCCTCTGGGGCGGGATTTTGAGACCCGCTACATCCATTCCCTACAGCTTTCACCGGTCGAAGACAGCTACCGCGTGCGGGAAGGCCGTATCCGTGCATGGCGGGAGCGGGTCATGTCCCACAACGCGGGGTTGCCTTCCCTATCGCCGCCCAGGGGCCGCTTTATCATGGCCCCGCCCTGGATGATCGTGGAAGGCGGCGGTGCATCCTGGCCGGAAATCGCCGTGCGCATCGGCGACGAGCGTTTCGGCAGAAATGAGATCCGCCGCGCCGGCGGCGAGTGGATCGCGCTGTGGCGGCAGTTTCCGGGGCGGAAACTGCTGCTCCGCGCCGTCAGGCTCCCGCTGTGTGCTTTTTTTTATCTGCCGCCGGCATAGTTGCGCCTGATCAAAAGTACATAGTTGCCATAAAAACGCTGATTTGCTATTTGGTTATTAAGGCTATTTCTCCATGCACGCTGTCCGCGAAAAATCGATTTTTCACCCGGCAAGGAATAAGGGGAAAATTGGGCGAAGCTGTATTGCAATACCGCGAGATCAATTTTTCCCTTGCTATGCGGTCGGGGGAGGGGAAAAAACGGCTGTGCGGCGGGCGGTTATGGGAAAACAGCCCCGAAGCTTCCTTTGCCGGGTCGTGTTCTTCCGGCTTCGCGCATACGCGCTAACCCACAGGAAGAGAGGTACAGAATGGCGTCTTCCGAACAGACGGCAGGACAAGGGCAACACGGTCAGGGCAGTATTGATTTTGACGAGCTGATGCGCAAATTTGATACAGAATCCAGGTTCCGCCTGGTATCCGGCTGGCAGGCCCTGCTGATAACCGCTCTGGCGGTGGGCATGGCCTGCTTCCATTTCTATACGTCCGGCTTCGGGCTGCTGCCCATCCAGATGCAGGGGGCCGTGCATCTTTCCTTCGCTCTGGCCCTGACCATCCTGCTGTATCCGCCCAGCCAGAAGCACGGCAAATCGAACGTCATCCCATGGTATGACTTTATTCTGGCGGCCCTGTCCGTCGTGGGCCCCATGTACCTGGTGGTGAACTACATCGAACTGACCCAAAGGGCCGGCCTGCCCACGAGCACGGACCTGTGGGTAGGCTTTCTGCTCATTCTTCTGCTGATGGAAGCCACCCGCCGCATATCCAACCCCGTGTTGTCCTGTTTGGCCATAACAGCGCTTCTCTACTGCTATTTTGGCCGCTCTCTGCCCGATTTCATGTCTCACCGGGGTTTTTCCATCAGCCGGATCATCAACCACATGTATCTGGGCACGGAAGGCATCTTCGGGGTTCCGCTGGAGGTGTCCTCCACGTTCGTGTTCATGTTTATCCTGTTCGGCGCGGTGCTGGATAAAACTGGCATCGGCAAATTTATTATCGACCTGTCGCTGGCGCTGGCCGGGTGGTCCACGGGCGGGCCGGCCAAAGTGGCCGTCGTGGCCTCGGGTCTGATGGGCACTGTTTCCGGATCTTCCGTGGCCAACGTCTGCACGGTGGGCATGTTCACCATCCCGCTGATGAAAAGCGTGGGGTACAGATCCCACGTTTCGGCGGCCATTGAAGCGGCCGCGTCCACCGGCGGGCAGATCATGCCGCCGGTCATGGGGGCCGGGGCTTTCATCATGGCCCAGTTTCTGGGCAGGCCCTATATCGAAGTGGCCATCGCCGCCATTGTGCCGGCCGTGCTGTATTACGTCGCTCTGGCCATCCAGGTGCATTTCGAGGCCCAGAGCCAGGGACTGCAGGGTCTGTCCCGCGACCGGCTGCCCAACCTGTGGTTTTTGCTGCGGACCAAAGGCTTCCTGTTGCTGCCCCTCGCCGCCATCATCTATTTCCTGATGGCCGGGTATACTCCGCTGATGGCGGCGTTTTACGGCATTCTGACCTGCATCGTCCTGTCCTGGCTGAACAAGGAAACCCGCCTGACCCCCAGAAAGCTGGTGGAAGCTTTTGAATCCGGCGCGCGTTCCGCCCTCAGCGTGGCTTGCGCCTGCGCCTGCGTTGGCATGATCGTGGGAACCGGCACCCTGACGGGACTGGCCCTGCGCATCGCCGGCGGAATCATTGATCTGGCCGGGGGCATGTTGCTGCCCACCCTGCTGCTGACCATGTGCGCCAGCATTCTGCTGGGCACGGGACTGCCCACCACGGCCAACTTCATCGTCACCAGCACCATGGCCGCCCCTGCCCTGCTGCAACTCGGCGTGCCGCCCATCGCGGCATACATGTTCGTGTTCTATTTCGGCATCGCCGCCGACCTCACCCCGCCGGTGGCCCTGGCCGCCTACGCCGGGGCCGGCATCGCCGGGGCGGATCCCATGCGCACCGGGTTCATGTCTTTCAAGCTGGCTTTGGCGGGATTGATCGTGCCCTACATTTACGTATACAATCCCATGCTGCTGTTCGTGGACGCGACGCCGCTGCCCATGATCCAGTCCATCGTTTCCGCGCTGGTCGGCGTGTATCTGCTGTCCATGACCACCATCGGATACTACAAGA
The DNA here is from genome assembly GCA_031550605.1 of Desulfovibrionaceae bacterium. GTDB lineage: Bacteria > Desulfobacterota > Desulfovibrionia > Desulfovibrionales > Desulfovibrionaceae > FLUQ01. The sequence goes on from JAVBOK010000043.1 coordinate 58,010, forward strand.
CCTTCCTGGGCTGGCCGCTGCGCATACTGACTTTCCTCGGCGCGCTGGGCCTGCTTATTCCGGGAACCGCCACCGACCTCATGGGAATCGGGGTCCTGGTGGTCATCCATATCCTGCAGACCATCAAGAAAAAGAAAGAAATGACGACACCCTTACCCCAACCAGGAGAGTCAGCATGAAACTGAAAAAACGGGCGTTCATTGTGGCGGTCGCCGCCATGACGGTTATGGCTTTTTCCGGCATCGCCTGCGCCAAAACCTTTGTTTCCATCGCAACGGGAGGAACTTCCGGCACGTATTACCCCATCGGCGGGGCTATCGCCCAGGCCGTGACCAAGGCGTCCGACATTCAGGCCACCGCTGAAACCGGCAACGCCGCGGTCGCCAACACCAACCTGATCGCCAAGGGCGACATCGAATTCGCGTTCGTGCAGAACGACGTGGCATACTGGGCCTACAACGGCCAGCAGATGTTCAAGACCCCGCTGAAGAATCTGCGGGCCGTCGCCGCGCTGTATCCGGAGCATATCCAGATTATTGTATCCAAAGCCGCGGGCATCAAGACCATCGCGGACATGAAGGGCAAACGCGTGGGCCTCGGCGCGCCCGGATCCGGCACCGAAGCGGACGCCCAGGCCATTTTCCAGGTCGCCGGCATCAAGTACAGCGACATGAAGGTGGACTACCTGGATTTCGGCGCGATCACCAGCCGTTTCAAGGATAACCAGATCGACGCCGGTTTCGTGGTGGCGGGCTACCCCACCGCTTCGGTCATGGACCTGGCCCTGACGAAAGACATCAGCCTGCTCAGCTTTGACGACGCTTTCATGGCCAAGCTGACCAAGGCCTATCCTTTCTTCGTGTCCAGCACCATCCCCGGCAAAACATACAGCAAGGTCGACGCCAGCACCAAGACCCCGGCGGTCATGGCCATTCTGGTGACCCATGACAAGATGTCGGAAGACGTGGTGTACAAGTTCGTCAAGGCCATGTTCACCAACATCAACGACGTCCACGCCTCCCACGCCAAAGGCAAGGAAATCAACCTGAAAACGGCCCTGGACGGCCTGACCGTGCCCCTGCACCCCGGCGCGGCCAAGTTTTTCAAGGAAAAAGGCATGGCTGTGAAGTAAGGAAAAATGGGGAACTCCGTCCCCATGTCCGGTAATTGAAAATCCGCGCTTTCCGGCGCGGATTTTCACATCAGAAGAGGAACATTTCCCTGAAGAACCGGGCAGGTGCCCCGTCATTGCCCATATTGCTTTTTCCACTCGTCCAGAAACAGGACGGCGGTTTCCAGAGGGCTGAGCACCCCGCTTTTCTGGCGCACGGCAGCGACGACATCCGGAAATTCCGCCCCGGCGGGCAAGGCGAGTTCCTCCATCAATGCCCGGATTTCCCGCCGCAACGGTTTAGGCATCTCTTCCGGCCAGACGGACGCGCCGGTCGCGCGCGGCGCGCGGCGCGGCAGGCGTTCCGCCGCGAAATCGAGCAGGGTTTGCATCCGTTTGGCGTAGGTATGCCCGGCCAGCACGCGGGCTCTGCCACGCGCGGCATAGGCGCTCCGCTCTTCGGGGCGGGAAACGAAATACCCTATTTTCTCCTGCAACTCCTCAAAGGTTTCAAAGGTCGCCAGGTCATTCCCGTCAAACAGTTCCGGCATCAGGCCGCGTTTGTCCACAAGCTGGAACGCGCCGCAGGCCGCGATTTCAAAGGTGCGCGGATTGACGAAATCCCCGCCGGACACGAACTGGTCCGCGCGGATGCTGGAATGCAGGTTCAAATTGACGGTCGAGGCATTGAAAATACGCACGGCGTCTTCCGTGCATATGCGCTGCCCCTGTCCCTGCACCAGTGGGGCCAGAACGGCGTCGCCTTCCCATTCCGTACCCCAAATTTTGAAATCGCGGCGGGCGAAGTGGCGGAATGCGGCCCGGCGATTGGGATAGCCCGCGCCCATGAAGGACAGTTCCGAACCGAAACGCCTTTTCTCCGCCGCCGTCAGTTCAAGCGGCCGATGCACGTCCGGCTGGGCCGCCAGCGGCAGATACAACACGTTGGCAACGCCGGCGGCGGCCAGTTCGCCGAAGAACGGTTCTTTCTGAATGACCGCGAAGAGGTCGTAGTGCGGCGCGAAAGCCCGCCAATATGTAAAAAGGCGGTAATCCTCCACAAACCACATGGCCGTGGGGATGCCGTCGCGGCGCAGGCGGGCCAAAGACTGGCGGTTCAGCGGAGCCTGGGCCAGACAAAGCACCAGATCCGGCTCAAAGGATTCCACTTTGGCCATAATGGCCTGGGACAGCACCTGAAGAAAGCTGTTCTCCAGGTATTCCCGACGGTCGCTTTTGACTCTGAGGCTCTGCACGGCGGAAAACGCGCCGTAAAAATCCGGAGCTTCAAAAACCTCCACCAACCGTCCCAGTTCCCGCAGGGCGGAGACGCAATAGCGCCCCACGGGCAGCGAACCGCCGTACATGGGCAGCACAACCAGGATTCGTTGCATCATAACCCCATCCTTGAACAGTGTGCCGTTGAAATGCTGCAACGCAGAGTACCTTCGGGATTTTTCCCTGCGCCGGTTCGAAAAAGTGCGGAACACTTTTTTCCCGGATGCGGACAAGCCGAAGCAGCTTGCCCAAAGGGGGCCGCGCTGCGTATCGGCCGAAGCGTTTTCACTCCGGAATAAGGAATTGAAAACAAATCCCCGGGCATTCCACGCGTGAAACGCTTATTCTTCGCAAACAACAGTCATGGGCAGATCCGGAGCCGCCCCCGGCAAAACCCAGTCGCTTTCGTGCAACAGCGCTTCCGCGGACCAACCGGGAACGCCGCCCGTATTTCCCCCGCACCCCAGATACGCCGCGAGCATGGCCCGCAGGCCGGCACGGCGCTGCATCACGGACGCCATCTCCGCCGGAAGCGCGCCGTCGACCACATAATCCACGCCCAGACTGTCAGTCCGGCCGACAAAACGCAGAAGGCCGGGGGGGACATGCCCCCCTCTGCCCGCCAGCAGGGCCGGAAATTCCGGCGCGCGGAAAGGGGACAGACATGCCACGCCATGGGGGCAGGCCATGGTTTCCACGCAGGGGGCGCAGTCGCGCACGGCCTGCCAGACCGTGTGCCCCGAACCGTAGGGGCCGGTTTCAAAGCACCAGGCGGACGAAAGAAAAAAGGCCTGTACAAAGGTCCCGCAATGGGCGGCCAGATGCATGGCCCCCGTATCCGGGGTCAGAACCATGGCGCAACCGGAAAAGATATCCGCCAGGTCCGTCAGAGAGGTCCCGCCGCAGCGGTCTTTCACCCGCTGCGCGGTCGCGGGCCGCAACCGGCGGCCCAATTGCCGGGCCAGAGGCCGTTCAGCGCCGCCGCCGATCAGGATGATTTCCGGCCCGCCCAGAGCGGCGAAAGAGGCCTCCACAATCGGGGCCAACACGTCCGTGGGCAGGGACCGCCGGGCCTGGCGGCCGGCCAGAACAACGGCCAGGGCCCGCCCGGAGCCTTTCCCCGGCATGCGCGCAGCCGGGTTGACGCTGGATGCGGGCACGGGGTCCGGGTGCATACCGGCCCAGAAATCCACCAGGTTCAGCGGCGCGGCGCGGCGTTCCCCGGTCCAGCGGAAGGCCATGCGGCACCAGCGGGGACGCAGGTCCTGCCCGTTCCGCCGGGCATAGCCGTGCACGATATCCGGATCGAACAATCCGGCCAGAGCCTGGGACAAACCGGAAAAATTCAAATTGTAGGCGGAGGAGAAATCAATGCCGCGCAGGGCCGCGAAAGCGCTCCTGTTGTGCGCGAGCACGTCGGCCGCCGTCACGGAACCCGCGTGCGCCAGCACAGGGTGCACGACGGCGAATGGGTAAACCCGGCCGGCGATGTCCGCCAGGGACCGGTCCACGACCAGATGCACCGAGGACGCGGACCCGGCCGCCAAAGACAGCAGCAACCGCTTTGTCTGCAGAATGTCCCCGAAACGGGCAAGTTGTATGACCAGGTGATTCGGCATACCCCTCCGCAGGACGAGTACGGAAATCCGAGTCTTCCCGCCGCCGGCGCATCCGGGGAACCGGACCCGCCGGAACCGGCGCGAAGTCTATTCCAGAGCCTGCAGCAGCGCGTCTTTAACGGACTTGATGTCCCCTTCGCCGTTCAGCTCAATGTAACGGGTCCGCCCCTTGGCGGCCAGATCCTTGTAAAAATACGCCGCGGCCAGGGTCCCGCTCCGCGTGTCGTAGTAAATTTCGTGACGCTTGTTGATGGCCGCTTCATCCTGATCGTCAGCGCGGCTGGCCAAAGTCCCTCCGCAGACCCGGCAAAGGCCGCCCTTGGGCGCGATGGCGGGAATGAACACGTTGTTGGGGTGGTTGTTGTCGTTGGCGCACAGGCGGCGCCCCATGATACGGTCTTTGGCGATCACGCGGGGCAGTTGGATTTCCACCACGGCATCCAGCTTCATGCCGGCGGATTGCAACGCTTCCCACAATTTCTGCGCCTGGACCATGTTGCGGGGAAAGCCGTCCAGCAGCCAGCCGCCCTTGCCCTTTTCACGCAGGGTTTCCAGCACCATGGGGATCGTGATGTCGTCCGGCACCAGATCACCTCTGTCCATATAGGCTTTGGCCCTTTTGCCCAGTTCCGTGCCGCCGCCGATATGTTCACGGAAAATACCGCCGGATTCGATATGAGCCAGATGGTATTTCTCTTTCAGCAGAGAACCCTGCGTGCCTTTGCCGCTGCCGTTGGGGCCGAAAAGCAGAATGTTCATGCCGTCTCCCGAAATAAGATATTCGCGCGCGGGGCGTTCCCGGTCCGTGCTGCGCGCATAGTGCAGGCAGAAAGACATCGTGTCAATCGGGGTCCGCTGAAAATACGATGCCACCGTTGCGGATGCAGGCCGTCTTGCGGCCGGAGAACTGAACGGTTTTGCCGCCTTCGCCCTTTTTCCAGGCCCTGTCGAGAGCCATCAGCGCGGATCCGAGAATCTGGCCGGGTCCCAGTCTTTCCAGCGCGGCCTTGTACGCACGCAGCCGCAAAGCCCTGGGCGCGCCGGTCAGCGTTTCGCGATGAAAAAAAATAGTCCCGGCATCACCGGCCATCGTAAAAATCTCCGACGACGCGGCAAAAAAAGCCGCGTCGTCTCGCGCCACGCGCCAACGCAAAGCCACGGTGTCCAGAAAAGCGGGATTCTCCTCCAGCAGCAGGGGCAGCATACGGCCGCGCATCCGGTTGCGCAAAAAGGCCTGATCCCGGTTCAGGGGATCGTCGGTCCAGTCGCGCCCGAGCGTGCGCAGGAAATCCTCGATGGCTGCGCGCGGCGTCAGCAGCAGAGGCCGGATGACGCGCCGGTCATGGTCAATCCCGCGCATGCCGGCCAATGACGGCCAGCCGGCCCCCCGCAACAGCCGCATCAGCGAATCTTCGGCCAGATCGTTCAACTGATGGCCGAAAGCGATCCAGTCATACCCGCCATCCGCGCGAACCGTTTCCAGAAATGCCAGCCGCGCCTCGCGCCCCGCCTCCTCCAGACCGCACGCCCGCTCCGCCGCCAGAGCCCCCACATCCGCACGCCGGGAATAAAACCTGACCCCGAGAGACGCGCACAACCCGGCGGCGGCACTGGCTTCCGCGCCGGATTCGGGCCGCAGGCCGTGGTCCAGCATGGCAGCGCCCAAGGTCAGGCCCAGCCTGGCCGAAAGCGCGCGCAACGCCAGAAGCAGCGCCAGAGAGTCCGCTCCGCCGGAAAAAGCGACCAGCACCGAAATTCCGCGCAGGCCGCACTCCAGTTCGTCACGGCAAAACCGCTCCATGGCGAGGCAGAACTTGGCCGCTTGCGGCGGCAGGCTTTGCAGGGAAAAAGAAGAAGCGGTCGCTGCATTCATGGTTGTTCATTTTTAGAAAGATTCTAGAAAAAATCTAGATTCAAGTCCCAAGCCTTCTTGGGGCTGCCGCCCCGAACTCCGCCCGGGGGGCAGGGGAATCACTCCCCAACCGGAGGATCGGGGGACACAGTCCCCCAAGGTACCTGGGGCTGAGCCGAAAAACAAAAGCCCCGTACCGGGGAGCAGGAGCAACATACCCCTGCCGGAGCGCAAGGCAAAGCCGCGCGCGGAAGCTGTTGACAACGTCTTCTGTGGCAACGGGGTGCCCCGCAGACGCAGGCGGCATTCATTGCCGCCGGTACGCGCCGGAGCGGGCGTGTCTTGACAAATCCGGCTGTGCGGGGTTTGTCCTCAATCTGAGCGTGAAGCGAAACATCGCGCTGAACTCCGGATTCCGCAAAACCTGCCGTGGCGCCGGCTTTCTATTCCTGGCCGCCGTTTCCCCGGCCGCCGCGCCGGCCCGCGTGCGCGCCGGCCGGCACGGCGTCGTCGTTAAGATTGAACAGGCGGCGGGCCAGGTCAAGGCTGCGCATGCCCGCGTCCTCTTCGTCAAAACGACGTTTCAGATACGTGATGGGATCGTGGTGCAACTTTTTGATCACCGCGGCCAGCATCTGGCACAGGGCCGCCTCGGTATCCGCGTCCACCGGGCCGATGCGGCGCAGGGTTTTATCCAGCTCTTCCCGGGCGATGCTTTCCGAGCGTCGCATCAGGTCGGCAATGGTGGCGTGCAGGCCCAGCGAACGCATCCAGGCGCAGAAACGCTCCGTTTCCTCACGCACGATGGCGGCCGCCCTGACCGCCTCATCCCGACGGGCGGCCCGGCCGGCTTCCGCCACTTCCGCCAGATCGTCGATATTGTACAGATAGACGTTATCCAGCGTATTCACCGTGTGTTCCACGTCGCGCGGCACCGCGATATCAATAAGGAACACCGGCCGGTGGCGGCGTCTGCGCATCACGACGCGCATGGTTTCACATCGGATGACCGGTTCCGTGGCGCCGGTGGAGGTGATGACGATATCCGCTTCCGCCAGATGATCCTCAAGATGCGCGAACGGCAGGGCCCGCCCGCCGAAGCGTGAGGCCAGGGCCACCGCCCGTTCGTGCGTGCGGTTGGTCACCGCGATGCGCGCGCCCTGCCCTTCCGCCAGGTGGACAGCGGCCAGTTCGGCCATTTCCCCCGCGCCGACCACAAGGGCCGTGCGGTTCCGCAACTCGCCGAAAATGCGTTTGGCCAGGGAAACGGCGGCATAACTGACGGATACCGCGCTGGAAGACACCGCGGTTTCGGAACGCACCCGTTTGGCCGTCATGAAGGCTTTGTGCAGCAGGCGATTCAGGATCACTTTCGCGGTCTTTTCCGCAACGGCCCGGCGATAGGCGTCCTTCAACTGGCCCAGGATCTGCGGTTCCCCCAGCACCAGGGAATCGAGCCCCGCCGCCACGCTGAACAGATGCTCTACAGCCGCCGCGTCCGCGTGCCGGTACAGATGGGGCAACAAAGCGTCCGCCGGTTTGCCGCAACGGGCTGCCCACAGGAAAAGGGCTTTTCGCCACACCTCCTCCCCTCTGCCCACCAGAAGGATTTCCACCCGGTTGCAGGTGGACAGGACCAGGGATTCACTGATGTCGCCGTCCGGAACAATGCTCCATCCATCCGCGCAGGCCGCGTCGGGCAACGCGAAGCATTCGCGCACGGCGACGTCGGCGGAACGGTGGTTAAGGCCGATAAGGTGGATGCTTCTGTCCATGAAGAGTACGGCCTCAGCGCATGACGGCGGACTGGAAAAGGTTGTGGTGGCTGTCCATAAGCAGATTGACGCCCAACAGCGAAGCCACGGTCACTGCGAACAGACAGATCAGCATGACGGCCATGCGCCTGCCCTGCCAATCAAGCGCCACCCGCTGATGGAAAATCAGCGCGAAAAACAGCCAGATCAGCAGAGATACCACTTCTTTGGGATCCCAGGACAGTATTCTGCCCCAGGCGGTTCTGGCCCAGATGAATCCGGCCAGCAGTCCCACCGTGTACAGGGGAAAACCGGCCACCACCACCCAGTGATTGATCCGGTCAACCGTGGACAGGGCCGGGGTATCGACATCCGCGTCGGAAAACCCGGATTTTCTTTTCAATTTGCGGTGCAGATTCAAAAAGAAAACCGAAGAGCCGAAACCCAGCGTGATCAGGGCCAGGTACAAGGACAAAACCCCCAGGTGCAACAAAAAAAAGGCCCGGGTCAGCACCTCGGGGATCGCGCCCTGCACATTCTCCGCCCTTGCGGCGGCGCAGTAAAGAATGAGGGCCAGAGGGGCCGCGGTCAGTCCCAGCAGTGAAAAACGCAGCCGCCACCAGGCCACACAGTACACCATGACAACGCTCCAGGCCATCAGTTGCAGCAACGCGCCCCTGGAAAGCCCGTCCAAAGGCGTTGTGGCCAGCAGCAAAAACATTGTCAGCGTATGCGCGGTAAAACCGCCTGCCGTGCACCAGGCTGCCGGAGCGCGCAGGCCGCGCCGGCCGGGAAGCAGCCCCAGAACTCCGCCAAGGCTTCCCAGGGCGTAGCAGATGATGATGAGCGTATCAGCAAAGCCCATACAGCAATCCTTCAATATATCCGTGCAGCGTCACGGGCAAGACCCCGCGCAGCGCGTTCCGGGCGGCATTCGCGTCGTGCGCCGCCAGAGCGTCCGCCAGTTCCGACGCGACCAGGGACCGGAACAGTTCGCCGTTTTCCGGCGTCTCTCCCCCGGCCAGCACCAGGGGCCGCAGGCGGCCCATCAGCGTGGCCAGGGCCGCATGGCGCGGCAGTACGGAGCTTTCGATTTCCAGACGGATGCGCCGGGCCAGGGCCGGGCTGAGCCCGGCGGTGGACACGGCCACCCGGATATCCCCCGCCACTGCCAGGGCGGGCACATGAAACGCGCAGGCCGGCGGATCGTCCGCCACATTGCAGAGAACCCCCGCCGCCTTGCACAGAAGGGCGACGCGGGCGTTTTCCGCCTTGTCGGAAGTAGCGGCAAAGGCCAGAACCCGGCCGGCGACATCATCCGCCGCCGCCGCCCGGCGAGCAAGACGGACACGCGCTTCGTCGGAAAAAAGATCTCCCGACGCGCCGGGGTCCAGCACGAGAATTTCCGAAACCCCTGTGTCCAGCAGGCCCGCGATTTTCCGCCGGCCAACGGAACCCGCGCCGGCAACCAGCACCCTGCCGCCCGTCAGATCAAGAAAAATGGGATACAACGCCATGTGCGTAACTATATACCACAAGAACCGCCGGGGAAAGCGCGTTTTTCCGGACGGCGTTCAAACGCAAAGAGCCCGCCCCCGGCAAAGAGGGCGGGCTGTCTTGTCGCGACCGGAAAGTCTATTCCACGGAGTTGACCGCGCGGGCCAGACGGGACACTTTTCGCGCGGCGTTTTTCCAGTGCACCGCGTTGCCGGCGTACTTGTCCAGCACGGAGTTGGCGGTGGCCAGCGCGGCGGTGGCGGCAACCTTGTCGTTGCTCTGGACCGCAAGGCGTACGGCCTTGACCACGTTCTTGATGCGGGTGCGGGCGGCGCGGTTACGGGCGGCCCGTTTCAGACTCTGCTTGTGGCGCTTGATAGCGGATGCATGATTAGCCAAGGGAATCCTCCGGATGCCTGCTATGTGCAATGTAAAAATGGCTATGTAGCCGCCCGTCCTCTTCCTGTCAAGCCGCCAGAGCAATTTCGCTCCAGCGGAAAACGCTCTGCCGCGGATTACATCTGCAGAGCGGTAAAATCGGCCAGTTTGCCGAAACGGCTTTCCAGCGCTTTCAGCAGGCCCAGCCGGTTGCGGCGCAGAACCGCGTTGTCCGCCATGACCATGACCGCGTCAAAAAAGGCGTCCACGGTCGGGCGCAACTCGGCCAGCAAGGCCAGAAGCTCCGCATACCCGTCCGCGTTCCACAGCGCGTCAAACCGCGGCGCGACGTTTTCCAGCGCGGCGGCCAGGGCCTTTTCCGCGTCTTCCTCAAACAGGGACGCCTCGTAATCCGGGGCCAGAGGGCCTTTGCTCTGCTCTTCCTTGCGCACGATATTGGCCACCCGCTTGAAGGTCATCACCGCCGGAGCGAAGGCGTCCGTGGCGCTGAACGCAACCAGGGCTTCAAGCCGGGCGCCGGCCCGGCGCGCGTCGGGAGTGGAAGGACCCAGGGCCGCTTCCACCAGCAGCGTGGCCGCGCCCTGTCCCATGAACAGATTTTTCAGGCGCAGGGTGAAAAATTCCATCAGCTTGTCCAGCGCCTCGTCCGCCCCGAGCTTCCAGTTCCGCTCGCCGTACAGTTCTCTGGCCTTGCGGAACAGTCCGCGCAGGTCCAGATCCAGCTTGTGCTCCAGGACAATCCGGGCGATACCCAGAGCGCAGCGGCGCAACGCGTAAGGGTCCACCGCCCCGGTCGGAATCATGCCCAGACCGAAGCAGCCGGCCAGGGTGTCGGCTTTGTCCGCCAGCGACAAAAGCGCCCCGCCGACGCTCGCGGGCACGGGCGAATCCGGCCCGGCGGGCAGGTACTGTTCGCGCAGTGCCCGGCACACGGCCGGCTTTTCACCTCGTTTTTCAGCGTAAATGCCGCCCATGATCCCCTGCAGCGTATCGAATTCTCCCACCATGCCGGACACCAGATCCGCCTTGGACAGACGGCCCGCCCTGGCCGCGTCGTCCGCGTCCATGGCTCCGGTGGCTTCCGCCAGGCCGCGGCAAAGATGCTCCAGACGGCGGGTCTTGTCACCCATGCTGCCCAGCGGAGCCAGAAAAATGACTGAATCCAGCGAGGAAAGCCACGCGTCAACATTTTCCGCCAGATCCGTTTTCCAGAAAAAGCGGGCGTCTTCCAGCCGGGCGCGCAGTACCCGCTCCCAGCCTTTGCGCACCAAAGCTTCGTCCGGCGGGGTAATGTTGAGCACGGTCAGAAAATGCGGCAAAAGTTTGCCGTCCGGCCCTTCCACGCCAAAGCTCTTCTGGTGGCTTTCCATGCTGGTCAGCAGCACTTCACGGGGAATTTCCAGAAAGGACGGGTCAAAACCGCCAAGCAGCGGCACAGGGTGTTCGGTCAGGCCCGACACTTCACGCAGCAGGCTCTCTTTCCACAGAACCTTCCCGCCGGAGGCTCCGGCAAGGGCATTGCCGCCCGCGATCACCGTCTTTTCCCGGACGGCGCTGTCGACCGTGATGCCGCAACGATCCCTGATCACGACGGGATAGTCCTGCGCATGGCCGACCGTGAAGGGACCGGGACCGTGGATTCTGTGCCCCTGCGTCATGTTGCCGGACTGTATGCGCCCCACGCCGAAGGGAACCACCGCGCCGTCAAGCAGGGCCAGAATCCAGCGCAGGGGCCGGGCGTACGTGAACGGATCCGCTCCCCAGTGCATGCGTTTGGGAAAAGGAAGGGCCTGGATGATTTCCGGACAGATCCGGGCAAGAATCGCGGCGGCGCTTTCCCCGCCGGTCTTTTTGCGCGCGGCCAGATATTCGCCTTTGTCGGTCTTTTCCGTAAACAGATCGGAAACAGCAACCCCCTGGGTTCTGGCGAAACCTTCAGCGGCTTTGGTGAGATTGCCCTGGCTGTCGTAAGCCACCTTGACCGGCGGCCCCATGACCAGTTCCTCGCGCCGGGCCGATGCCGGGGCCAGATCCGCCTGCAACACGGCCCTGCGCGGCGTCGTCATGACGCTTGCCCCGCCGTGCTCCACCCCATCCTTGTCCAGGGCCGCGGAAAAACGCTCTGCCAGTTCGGCTTCCAGGTCGGGCAGAAAACGGGCCGGCAGTTCCTCTGTGCCTATTTCAAGAACGAATCGCAACATGCTGTATTCCTAGTTTTTTATCAAAGGGTATCCCATTTCTTCCCGTTGCGCCGCGTACAACCGGGCCACACCGGAAGCCAGGGCCCGCACCCGGCCAATGTATCCGGTGCGTTCGGTGATGGAAATGGCGCCCCGCGCATCCAGCAAATTGAAGGTATGCGAGCATTTCATGGTATAGTCATAGGCAGGCATCAAAAGCCCCAGTTCCGTCAGTCGCCTGGATTCCTTTTCAAATTCACGGAAATGGTCCAGCAGCATGGCAGAATCGCTTTCTTCAAAATTGAAGCGCGACTGCTCCACTTCGTTGCGGTGGTACAATTCGCCGTAAGTCACGTTTTCATTCCAGTCGAGATCGTACACCGATTCCTTGCCTTGCAGGTACATGCACAACCGCTCAAGGCCGTAGGTGATTTCCGCGCTGACCATCGGCAGTTCGATGCCGCCCACCTGCTGAAAATAGGTGAACTGGGTCACTTCCATGCCGTTCAGCCACACTTCCCAACCCAGGCCCCAGGCGCCCAGGGTGGGGGATTCCCAGTCATCCTCCACAAAGCGCACGTCGTGTTTGGCCGGGTCAACGCCAAGAGCGCGCAGACTGTCCAGATACTGTTCCAGAATGTCGTCCGGGGACGGTTTGATGATGACCTGGAATTGGAAATAATGTTGCAGGCGGTTGGGATTTTCGCCGTACCGTCCGTCGGTGGGCCGACGCGAAGGTTCCACATACGCCACTTTCCAGGGTTCCGGCCCGATGGCCCGCAAAAAGGTCGCGGGATTGAAGGTGCCCGCGCCGCATTCCACGTCGTAGGGCTGCTCGATCACGCAGCCGCGCTTCGCCCAGAAATCCTGCAGGGTCAGAATCATGTTTTGAAAATACATAGTCGCTCCCGTTATATACCTCCGGCGGCCGGAAGGCTTCACCCTTCGAACTGCCGGCAGGGGGATCATGCCCCGCATCCTCGTCGAATGCGCTTTTCCCCTTTTCCAGGCGATCCGCATCCGAAGCGGGGGCCGGAGAGTCCCCGTTCCCCGGTCAAATCCTCACGAACCGGCTGTTTTCCCAGTGCAGGCCGACGTGGTGCTCCACAAAAGCGTTCACCACGCGGGCGTATTCACGACGGCCCGACACGGAAAGATCGCGCAGCGCCCCGTCCCGCCACAGCGTCGGAGGATATTCCTGCACATAGGCCAGCGCGTCAAGGGTTTCCTGTTGCACGGACAGACAGGGCTGCGTCGTCCATGTGCGTCCCGCGCAGTCCGGACAGTGAAAAACCCCTTCCCGTATCAGGAAAAGGCAGCGCATGCCGCCGCTGAACGGGGTTCCGCATCGGGCGCAGGCCTTGAGCGGCATGGCGTACCCCTGTTCAAAAACCAGTTTTGCCCGGAACAGCAAAGGCAGGTCGGCCGGGGGATCCGCATCTTCCTCCAGAAAACACAGCACGCCGGAAAACAGGGCGTAGGCGGAAGCCGCCCCGTCAGGGGCCGCGCCGAACGCCTCCAGAAATCTCAAACAGTTCATGGCCGGACCCAACCGCCGCCAATCCCGCCGCAACCTGTCCGGCCCGCGCAGAAGCGTCCCCTCCTGCAAGGCATGGAATGCGCCGCCGCGCGTCACCTTGATCCGAAACAAGACCTCGTTGAACAGATCAAGGCATCCCGTGAACCGGCGCCTGCTGCGCGAACCGCCAAAGGCAAACGCGGAAAGAATGCCCCGGCTGGGCGAAAGAAAACGGACCCAGAGGTCCGTTTCCCGAAATTTGCCCACCCGCAGAATACGTACCGTATCCGTGAATTCCATTACCGTGACGGCGGGAAAGTCAGGGACACGCGCTCGCCGGACCGGGCGCTGAGCGGATACGGCTTGCCGTTATAGCGCACCGTCACCCCGCCGCCGTTGCCCAGGACCAGCACCAGCTTTTTTTTGAACGGAAACACCGAAGTCTGGCCGGGATATACGTGCATGGTGCGCGGGCTTTCGCCATCCGCCATGGCCTGCACGTAGCATTCAGCCTTCGCCTCCACGCTGACCCTGTTGCCGTCCGTGGGAACGGTTTCCACGACAACCGCCGGCGCGGCCTCGGCAGGCGAGGCGGCCGTCGCGTTGCGGCCTGCCGCCGGCGGGGAAACAGGCGCGGCAGCCTGAGGGACCGGCACGGGCGCGGGCTGCGGCACGGCAACCGGCGCGGAAGCGGCGGGTCTGGTCGTGGCATTGGCCGGACCCGCGCCGTTGGCGCGGGACACGGCGGTGGTATCCGCGGGCTGCGGCACGGCCGCATCCGGCGCCGTGACCGTGGATGAAGCGCTCAGGGGACGTTTGATCAGGTCCAGAATATCGCCGCCGTACCGTGTGAGCACAAACACCCCGGCAGCGGCCGGAAGCACCAGAATCACCAGGATAATGACCAGGGCCACGATCTTGTCCCCGCCGCGATTCTGCCGTTGCGCGGCAAGGTGGCGGTCAATGGGGCCGGGCGTGGGCGCGACGCCCTCAAGCACGGCGCGCGGGAACAAGGCTTCAATGCCCGTTTCCAGATCTTCGGGCGACAGGCCGACGCTTTGCGCATAAGAGCGGACAAAACCACGGGCGTACACCGCATGGGGCAGCCCTTCCAACACACCGTTCTCTATGGCGTACAGGGTTTTGGAGGACAGCTTGAACTTCGCCGCCAGCTCTTCGACGCTGAGGCCTCTGGCTTCGCGGCTGGCGCGGATCAACTCCCCGAATTCCTGCGATGTCATGACTGCCTCCACTGATGCGCCCACCGGAATTACAGGCGAATATCGATGACCGCTTTTTTGCGCAGTTGTTGCGTGTATTCGGTGAACCGTTCCCGCATGCGGGGTTCGCGCAGGATTCGCTCGATTTCCGGGGTCGCTTCTTCCAGGGTCATCTGGCGGCCCGCGGTGGACGAATTCAATTTGACCAGGGAATCGTTCATGTTCAACTGGAAAATGCCGCTGACCTGTCCGTTCTGCAATTTGAGGACTTCGACCTTGATCGGTTCGGCCATATCCTTCCAGGCGATAAGTCCCAGTTCGCCGCCCTTGTCCGGGGCCGGACCTATGGAATATTGTTTCGCGGCTTCGGCAAAGGACAGGCTGCCCTCGTTTATGCGGCGCAGCACGTCAGCCGGTTTGGCCGCGGGGCCGAAAACGATGAGAGACAGATTTACGGATTTTTCCGCCGCGAACTCCTTCTGGTGCTCTTCATAATATCGAGCAATTTCGTCCTGGGTGATCACGATTTTGCGGGCAATCATGATACTGACGATGCGCTGGTTCAAAATGTTGTTGCGCAGGCGTTCCTTGACCATGGCCATGGTGCCGCCCTGGGCCACGACGCGGGCTTCGAATTCCGCCATGGTCGTCTGGTTGCGCTGCACCAGTTTGCGCAATTCGTTGTCCACCTCGTTGTCGCTGACCGTGACTTTCAGCCGTGTCGCTTCCTGGCGCAGCAGCATGTCGTCGATCATGGAATCCAGCACCTGGGTCATCAGCGCCTCAATCTGCTGCCGGGCGGCCGGGTCAGAAGGGCGGATGCCGGCGCGGGCCAACTCCGGCCCGGTATGTTGCCGCAATTCGTGCAGAGTTATCATTTCGCCGTTGATCACGGCGGCGATCTTGTTCAACTGGATGGACTGGTATTTTCCGGCTTCCGCGGCGCCGGCGCGCGCAGGGAAAACGGTCAGCAGCGCAAGCAGCGCAAACAGGCAGGAACGGATGGATATCAAAGGAGTCTCCTCGTTTTTCACACACGACAACACACGATGGACCGCCGGAACCGATGCGTCCGGCCGCACTACAGGGCGTCAGACAGCAAAAATCGCATGCCGCGCAGCGCCCGCAAACAAAAATGCCGGACGGTTCCGTCCGCGCTGTTGCCCCGCGTACCGCAATGGGGCAAGAAAAACCCGCAGTTGGTGTAATATGTTTTGCGTCTGCTTGCAACCGGAGAGCAATTTCCCGCGGCAGCTTCAGGAAAAGCGGCCGTCAGTCCGAAGGCCGGGCTTCCGCGTCCGTTCCGTTATGCCGTGCGGCCGGGGCGGCTTCCGTGGCGTTGCCCCCGGTTGCGGGCAGGTTTTTTTTCTCCGCCTCGGGGGACCGAACGGCGAAAGACGGCAGCAAGTGGCGCGACACCCTGACGTCGGCCTTGGCGAAACGGCCCTGAAGCCATGCGTTGTACGCCGCATGCAGCTTTTCTTCGAGCAGGGTCTTTTCAATCAGGGGGTATGCTTCCGTGGGGGAAAGCCGACGTTCTTCCGTCGCCTCGATGAGCATCAACGCGTGGAACTCCTTGTCCGCCCTGACCGCCGGCGATATCTGCCCCGGTTGCAGCCGGGCAAGTTCAGCCACGAATTCGGGGAAAAGGCGCTTTTTGTCCATGCGCACGGACCGCACCGCCAGATCCGGAAATTCCGCCTGCACCAGAGCCGGATCGTTGGTCTCGGCCAGCCTGCGCCTGCCCCGCTCCACCTGAGCCTTGCGCAAACCGCTGACCAGAATGAAATGCGCCCAGGGCGGCCTGACGAATTCGGCCTCGTGGCTGCGATAATATTCCGTGGCTTCATCCGAGGCGATCGTAATGCCGGGGCGGAGGATTTTTTCCAAAAAATGTTGCAGCGACAACTTGTTCCGCAACAGAAAACGCCAGCTTTCACGGTCGATGCCTTCGTTCACCAGCAGGGCTTCAAAGGCTCCCGGCGGATAATCGGCCCGGATATTGTCCTCTTCCGCCAGAACCTGGGCATCCGTCACGGACAGTTTCTTTTTTTCCAGTTGCTGCTTGACCAGTTCCAAAGCCAGAAGATTCATCAGCGCCGGGTTGTATTGCCGGCGCAGGGCTTCCTGATCCACTGCCGAGGTCGCCGGCCAGTCCGGAAAAGCGCTGCTCTGCATGGCTTCCAACTGCGGCAGGGTGATAACCCTGCCGTTGATCCGTGCCACTTCGCCGGGCCGGGTCCGCGACTCACAGGCGGACGCCAGGCAGCACAACGCCAGCAGGAGAAAAACCCCCCGGCGCGGAAACATTCGATTGGTGAAGCAGCAGCCTGTCATGCAATGCCTTATGCGCTCATTCGACCGTCTTGCGCAAGAGGGAAAGTTCGGACCGGATCCCGCGGAGCTGTTCATCCAAAGTGCCGGGGGACAGATTCAACTCCAGCCCGGCGGGGGGCAGCAACCGGGCGCGTCCGCGCCCCGCCGTGACCCAGGGCACCAGTTTGACCGGATCCAGACCGGGGCAGTCCTCGGAAAACACAAGGCGGACCCGGTCCGGATACACATCGGAACGCAACGCGCCCAAACCGCACAAAAAGCGCTTGAAAGACAGCACGGCCAGAAAATTGGCCACCGTTTCCGGCCAGGGGCCGAAGCGGTCGCGCATTTCCAGTTCGATGTCCTCCTGCGCGGCGTCATCCACGGCGGAGGACAACGATTTGTAATATTTTAGCCGGAGCTGCGCATCGCCGATATACGCTTCGGGAATGTGGGCGGGCACGCCCAGGTTGATTTCCGTTTCCGCCTCCTGGCGCACGGGCGCGCCTTTGAGCTTCGCCACCGCCTCTTCCAGCATTTCCAGAAAAAGGTCCAGTCCCAGGCGCGACATATGGCCGGATTGCGATTCGCCCAAAATATTGCCGGCTCCCCGCAGGCGCAGATCCTCCATGGCCACCTGGAAACCCGCGCCCAGGTAATCGAGGTCCAGAATGATGCGCAGCCGCTGTCGGGACTGTTCCGGAAGCCTGTCCACATCGTTGACCACAAAAACGGCGAAAGCCTGGCGATCGGAACGCCCCACCCGGCCGCGCAACTGATACAGCTGCCCTAATCCGAACAATTGGGCCTGGTCCACAACCAGCGTGTTGGCCCGGGGAAAATCCAGCCCGGATTCGATGATCGCTGTGCAGACCAGAACATCCAGCTCCCCGTGCCAGAACTTGTGCATGGTGTCTTCCAGGGCGCGTTCGGGCATCTGGCCGTGGGCCATGCCGACCCTGGCGTTCGGAGCGAGTTTTTTCACATATTCCGCGACCCGCTCCAGCCCCTGCACCCGGTTGTACACCCAGAATACCTGGCCTTGCCGGCTGATTTCACGTTCAAGTATCACTTTAAGTGTTTCGTCATGCCGGTTGATAATGGCCGTTGCCACGGGTTTTCTATCCGGCGGCGCGGTTTCTATCACCGACAGCTCACGGATGCCCGACAAGGACAGTTGCAGGGTCCGGGGGATGGGGGTTGCGGTCAGCGTCAGGGCGTCCACGTTTTTCCGCATCTGTTTGAGCCGTTCCTTGTGCCGCACCCCGAACCGCTGCTCTTCGTCCAGCACCAGAAGCCCCAGGTGGGGCAATTCCACATCCTTGGACAACAGGCGGTGCGTGCCGATCAGGATATCGGTCTGGCCTCCGGCCGCCGCGGCCAGCACTTCTTTCTGTCTGGCCGGGGTCACGAACCGGGACAGCATGCCGACCGTTACCGGAAAATTGGCCAGCCTGGCGCGAAAGGTCTGGTAATGCTGCTCCGCCAGCACGGTCGTCGGACAGAGCACAGCCACCTGGCGGCCTTCGAGCACGGCCCGGAACGCGGCCCGCAGGGCCACTTCCGTCTTGCCGAATCCCACGTCGCCGCAGACAAGGCGGTCCATGGGTTCGGGTTTTTCCATGTCCCGCAACACCTCGTCGATGGCCCTGGCCTGGTCCGGCGTTTCCTCGAAGCCGAATGATGCTTCGAATTCACGGTACATCTCGCCTATTGGCTGATAGCGAAACCCCTTGGCCACCTTGCGGAACGCGTACATTTCCACAAGATCTTCCGCTATTTTTTCAATGGCCTTGCGGGCTTTATCCTTACCCGCCGCCCACAGGGAACCGCCCAGCCTGTCCGGCGCGGGTTCGGCCCCGTCCGGGGCCTTGTAGCGCTGCACCAGCCCCAGGCGGTCCACGGGCAGGTACAGGCGGTCGTCGCCGGCATAGGACAACAGCAGATAATCGTTGGGCACCCCGCCCAGCATCATGCGGTGCAACCCCGCAAAGCGCCCGATGCCGTAATCGCGGTGAACCAGGAAGTCGCCTTCCCTGAGTTCGTCATACCGGTCAAGGCCGCGGAAAGCCCCGGTAGGCACGCGACGGGCCGACCGTTCCGCGCGCGGCTGCAGCACTTCTTCGCCGAGGATAAGCGTGGAATCCCAGACCAGATGCGCGCCGCCGCGGTACGGGGCGACCAGCGCGAAAAGCCCCTTGCCGTCCGGTGCGAACCGGAGTTGCGGCCGGATGCCGTCCTGCTCCGCAAGGGCCAGAAACTTCGCCCGGCCCCGTTCCGTGGCAAAGGCCAGCAGCACCCGCGTGTATTCCGTCCCGCCCCTGGGATGCGACCATGTCCGCATGGCCGTCACCAGGCGCTGCCAGGGGCGTTCCGCGTCCTGCGCGCCGGGAAACAGTTCCTGGAACGAACGGACGCCCCGCTCCGGCAAATCTTCGGCCGTGGCGCCAACGCCGGCGACCATGTCCTCGAAATACGCCCGGTCGGCATCCCCCACGGTCCGCATCACATCCGCGGGCGTCTGCAGGACCAGAGCCCGGGGCTGATGCAGCCCCGGGCCTTCCCGGTTTTCATCCAACTGCGTTTCCCAGGCATCAAAGGATTCTTTCATGTGCCGCATGAAGTCCTGTTCGCCGGGCAGCAGCAGCACGCTGCGCGGGGGGATCCAGTCCTGCAGCCGGCTGGGTCTGTCGAACAGCATGCCCGACAGAAATTCCTGCCCGCCGCTGTCCGCGAAGCGTTCAAGAATGCGCGCGTCTTCGGCGTCGATGCGGCCCGCGTCCTGCAATGTACGCCAACGGGCGGACAACGTTTTGCGGGCCGCGGCGTGCGGGAGGTAAGGAGATACCGGAATGCAGGTCACTTCCGCCAGATCGGCGATGGACCGCTGCGTCGTGGGGTCGAACAGACGGATGTCGTCCAGGGTGTCGCCGAAAAATTCAAGCCGCACCGGCCGGGCATGGCCGGGACAGGCCACGTCGAGGATATCGCCGCGCATGGCCGCTTCACCGGGCTGGGAAACCATGGGGCAGCGGATGTAGCCCCAATCCACAAGCTGTTCCAGAACCAGTTCGGGGGCCATGTCCATGCCCTTGCGCAGCACCAGTTCATGATCGGCGAAAAAATCGGGCGGCGGCAGCAGCGGCAGAAAAGCGTCGACGGGAACCAGCACCACGTGCCGCGCGGACGCACGGCTGAGGGCATAAAGCGCGGCCATGCGCTCCGCCCAATGGATGCGGTTTTTCAAACCCGCCGGATACGGGGGAACCGTCAGAACGGGATGTTCCCAGACAACCTGGGTCAGGGGCAGATCGCCGGCGGAATATTCCGGCAGAAACAACCGCAGCAGCGCGCGGCATTCGTTGGTTTCCGCCTGGTCGCGGGTGACCATGACCACGCCGCGCCCGGCCCGCGACAAACGCGCCGCCAGACGGGCGCGGGTCGCGCCGCCAGACCGGCTGATCCGGACTTCCTGTTTGCCGCCGCCCAGCAGGCGGTACGCCAGTTGCTCAAACGACACGTAACTTCCTTAACGCCGAAAAGCCGCCCCGGCGTGGAGCGGCTTTTTTCTTTACACGGAAAACCGGCTACACTTGGCCAAGGGCCTCCATATCCTCGCTGGAAAGCAGCTTGTCAAGGTCAAGCAGGATCAGCAGGCGGTCCTGCAGTTTGCCCACGCCGCTGATGTATTCGGATTCCAGACCGGCGACGACCGGTGGCGGCGGTTCCACGGTACCGGCGGGAATGCGCAGCACCTCGGACACGGAATCCACCACGAACCCGACGATCATGTTATTGATCTCAATAACGATAATCCGGGTGTGTTTGTCGTGTTCCTTGGAGGTCAGGCCAAAACGGCGGCGCAGGTCGATGATCGGGATGACCTTGCCCCGCAGGTTGATGACCCCCTCCACAAAATCCTGGGCGCGGGGCACCTTGGTGATTTCCATGGTGCGGATGATTTCCTGCACTTTCAGAATATCAACGCCGAACTCTTCTTCGCCGATACTGAACGTGACCAGTTGCAGCAGTTCGTCGTCTTTTTTCTGGTTCAGTTCCATTCTGTTCCCCCTGATAAAGCCTTTCCGCCGTATGGGTCCGTGCGTTTGCCGGAAGTACGCTTCAGGACTTGTTGTATCGCCTACCTTGTGGCAGTTTTTTCAATTTTGGGCAACGAAAAAACACTATCTTCCGACACAAAAATAGTCAAATCCGAGCGAGGCAAGATATCCCGGAGAATACAGGTTCCGGCCGTCGAAAAGCGCCGGCGTGGAAAGCAGGGAGCGGATACGTTTGAAATCCGGCGTGCGAAATTGGTTCCACTCCGTCACAACCAGCAGGGCGTCCGCTCCTTCAAGCGCCGCATATTGCGTATCGGCAAGAAGGAACAATGCATTACCCCGCAGCAATTTTTCGGCGTTTTTTCCGGCAACGGGGTCATATGCCTTGATCCGCATGCCCCGCGCCGTCAAATCGCCGATAATGCTCAGGGATGCCGCCTCGCGCATGTCATCGGTATTGGCCTTGAAAGCCAGCCCCCACAGGGCCAGGGTTTTCCCGGCCACGCCGCCCCGGCCGGCAAAATACTCCGCAATCCGCCGGGCCATGGACAACTTCTGCCTGTCGTTGACCGCATCCACCGATTCCAGGAGCCTGGGGACGGCCCCGGCCCCCTTCGCCGTGTGGATCAGGGCTTTCACGTCTTTCGGAAAGCATGACCCGCCGTAACCGACGCCCGGATAAATAAAATGGTAGCCGATGCGCTGGTCGGCGCCGATGCCCGCGCGCACGTCGCGCACGTCCGCCCCCACCCGCTCGCAGTTGGCGGCGATTTCGGGGATGACGGATATTTTGGTCGCCAGCATGCAGTTGGCGGCGTATTTGGTCATTTCCGCGCTGCGGGAGTTCATGACGATGACTTTTTCCCGGCTGCGGGCAAACGGGGCGTACAGCGTCTTCAACAGTTCCGCCGCGCTTTCGCTTTCCGTGCCCAGCACCACCCTGTCGGGTTTCATGAAGTCGTTGACCGCGTCCCCTTCTTTCAAAAATTCGGGGTTGGACACGACGTCCACCGCGACGGAAACGCCGCGCGCCGCCAGAACGCGTTCAATCCGTTCCCGCACCCGGTCCGCCGTGCCCACGGGCACCGTGGATTTGTCGACCACCACCAGGGACCGGGTGAGCAGACGGCCGATCTCGTCCGCCACGGCGTCCACGGACGACAGATCGCAGGACCCGTCGTCGCGCGGCGGAGTGCCCACGCAGATAAAAACGGCTTCCGCCTCGCGCAGCCCTTCGTCAAGGCTGGTGGTGAAAAAAAGCCGGCCTTCGGCGTGCCCGCGCCTGACCAGATTTTCAAGGCCCGGTTCGAAGATATGGATGGAGCCCGCGCGCAGGCGTTCGACAACGGCCGGATTCACATCCACGCAATGCACGGTGTTGCCCATCTCGGCAAAACAGGCCGCGCTGACCAGACCGACATATCCTGTGCCGACAATGCAAATATTCATCAGACGAGCCTCGACAATGTCCTGCCACAGGAAATTTCCTTGGCATAAGGTTTATTATTTGGATACTATACACATGGACGATTCGCGTCAACGCGCTCGCCTTCATCTTTGCCGTTTCCGGAGAACGCCATGATCCTCGGCCTGGGCCTTGACGTCGTCGAACTTTCCCGCATGCGGCGGTCCTGGGACCGTTTCGGCATGCGCCTGGCCGAACGCCTGCTGCATCCCGATGAAACGGCCGCCCTGCGTCCGCCGGAAGCGCAGTTTCTGGCGTCACGTTTCGCGGCCAAAGAAGCGGCGGTCAAAGCCCTGGGCACAGGATTCAACAATGGCATCACCCCGGCGGATATCGCCGTGCTCTCTCTGCCGTCCGGACAACCCGAACTGGCGCTGCACGGCAAGGCCGCCGAACGGGCGCGGGACATGAAGGTCGGCCGCATCCATCTGTCGCTGACCCACGGCAGGGAAACCGTGGCCGCCGTGGTCATTCTGGAAGGAGAAAACTGATGCCGGAACGCGCTCGCGCCTCCCTGTATTCCCCCCTGCCCACCCCGGCGGAAATGGCGGCCTGGGACAAAGCATCCATTGAACGCTACGGCATTCCAGAATTCACCCTGATGGAAAACGCCAGCCGCGAAGCCTTCCACGTGCTGCATCCCCTTCTGGCGCCCGGCAGCCGGGTGCTGGTGCTCATAGGGCGGGGCAACAACGGTGGAGACGGCGCAGCCGTGGCCCGTCACCTGCTGGATAGCGGACACGCGGTGCTGGTCTGCCATGCCCATCCCCTGGAAAAACTCACGGGCGTCGCGGCCGAACACGCCGCCCTGGCGGCGCGGACCGGGGTTCCTTTTGTTCCGGCGACGCTGCGGGACGGCGTGCTGGACGTTCCGGAACCCTGGCGGGATATCGCCGGCATCCCCCATATGCTGATCGACGCCTTGCTGGGTACGGGTTTTTCCGGAGAATTGCGAGAGCGGGAACAAGAACTGGTCCGCCATATCAATGCCCTGCGTGAACGGGCTTTCGTCGTGGCCCTGGATATTCCCTCCGGTCTTGACGGGCTGACCGGCGCGGCCCGTCCCGATGCGGTGCGCGCGCGTCTGACCGTGACCTTCGCGGCGGCCAAGATCGGCCTGTGCCTGCCCCAGGCCGCCCCGTATACGGGAGAACTGCACGTGCGGCCCATCGGCATTCCCCGGCAGATATGCGACGAACTGCCCCCCTCGTTCCGCCTGCTTGATCCGCAAGGCCCCCTTTTCCCGCCGCCGGCCGCCGGCATGCACAAAGGCGACGCCGGCCGGGTTCTGATCATCGGCGGATCGCCGGAATTCATCGGAGCACCGCAACTGGCGGCCCTTGGCGCTTTACGGGCCGGAGCCGGGCTGGTCAGCGTCGCCTGTCCGGCGGACCTGGCCGGACAGATCCGGGGGGCATGGCCGGAAATCATGGCTCTGCCTCTGGGGGCCGGCTGCGCCTGGACCGAAGACATGATCGCCCCCCTGCTGGCCTTTGTCTCCACCCTGCCGGAAAAAAGCGCGCTGGTTCTCGGGCCGGGCCTGGGCCGTTCCCCGGCGGCCGCGCTTTTGGTCCGCGCCGTGCTGGGGATGGAAAAACGCCCGGCCCTGGTACTGGATGCTGACGGGCTTTTTCCTTTGGCGCCGGATTCGGATATGGCGGCTTTGCTGCGCGCGGAAGACTGCATTACCCCTCATCCCGGCGAAGCGGCGCACATGCTGGGCATGGACACCGCCGCCGTGCAGACGGACCGTCCGGCAGCCGCGCGCGCCCTGGCACGGCGCGGCAAGGCGACAGTGGTCCTCAAAGGCGCGGGATCCCTTGTCTGCCGGCACGACGAGCCTGTGACGCTCGCCCCCTTCGCCGCCCCAAGCCTTGCCGTAGGCGGGTCCGGCGACGTGCTCGCCGGGGTGGTCGCCGCCCTGCTGGCCCGGGGGTGCGAAGGGGCCGCCTGCCTGGGCGTGTATCTGCACGGCAGGGCCGGGGAACTGCTGGCGCGGCGGTATCCCCGGCGCGGCGTCCTGGCCCGCGAGATCGCCGACGCCGTGCCCCTGGCCGCGGCGGAACAGGAACGGGAAAAATCGTTGCCCATAAAAAGCTGAAGGCCTTTCCGCCATGCATATCCATCTTCCCGACCGTGACGCCACCCGTGATCTCGGCCGCCGCCTGGCAGCCGCCCTGAGCCGCTCTTCCACGCCTTGCCCCGTATTTTTTTACGGAGACCTCGGGACCGGCAAAACAACCCTGATCAGCGCTCTGGTCAAAGCCCTGCCCGGCGGGGAAAACGCCGAAACGTCCAGTCCCAGCTTCACGGTCTGCAATCTGTACCCCACCATCCCCCCGGTGGCACATTATGACCTGTACCGCCAGGAAAATGAGACCGTTGACGAAAGTTTGCTTGATTTTTTGGATGAGGGGCGTCATGTAGTGCTTGTTGAATGGGCCCAACGGCTGCCCGCGCGCCTTCTGCCGCCGGACAGGCTGGAATGCACTCTGACCGGGGCGGAACCGGGCCGCTTTGCCCGCATCGCCTCTTTCGGCAGCGCGGCGGACCGTGTCGCCGCATTGCTGCGGAAGCAGAAGACACCGTAACCTGAAAGAGGATTTGGTATGCGTATCTTGGTTCAGAAATTTGGCGGCAGTTCCGTTGCCGACCGCGACCGCATGCTTCGGGTGCGGGAAAAGGTGCTCGCTGGACTGGGCCAGGGGTACAAGATGCTGGTCGTTCTGTCCGCCCGCGCGGGGGACACCAACAAGCTCCTCGCTCTGGCCGGCGAATGGTCGGAAACGCCCGACCCTGCGGAATGCGACTCCATGGTTTCCACGGGGGAACAGGTTTCCGTCGCGCTTTTCACCATGCTGCTCAAGGATCAGGGCATCAGGGCCCGGTCCCTGCTGGGCTTTCAGATCCCCATAAAAACCGATGATGTGTTCATGAAGGCGCGCATCCGCTCCATTGACAGCGACGCCATCCACAAACTGTTCGAACAGCATGACGTGCTGGTCGTGGCGGGCTTTCAGGGCATTACGGAAGACGGGCGCATCACTACGCTGGGCCGGGGCGGATCGGATACGTCCGCCGTGGCGCTGGCCGCCGCGGTCAAGGCCGCCAGTTGCGAAATCTACACCGATGTGGACGGGGTCTACACCACTGACCCCAACATGTGCCCCGCCGCCCGCAAACTGGACGGCATGACCTATGACGAAATGCTGGAAATGGCCAGCATGGGCGCGAAAGTTCTGGAAATCCGCTCTGTTGAAGTCGCCAAAAAATTCGGCGTAATCGTGCATGTGCGTTCAACCTTCACCGATACCCCGGGGACCATCGTTTCCGAGGAGGATTCTCATATGGAACACGTTCTCGTTTCCGGCATCGCGTACGACAAGGATCAGGCCCGCATCACCCTGCGTTCCGTGCCCGACAAGCCAGGCGTCGCCGCCGCCGTGTTCGGCCCCCTGGCGGACGCCAACATCGCGGTGGACATGATTGTGCAGAACCCCAGCCGCGACGGGGTCACGGACATCACCTTCACGGTCGCCCGCAAGGATCTGAAGAAGACGCTGGAACTGATGGATTCCATACAGAAAAGGATCAGCGCGGCGGAAGTGCTGCACGATGTGAACATAGCCAAGGTTTCCGCCATCGGCGTGGGCATGCGCAACCATTCGGGCGTGGCCTCCAAGGCTTTTGCCGCTCTGTACCACGAAGGCATCAACATTTTGCTGATCAGCACATCGGAAATCAAAATCAGCTGCCTGATCGACGAAAAATATCTGGAACTGGCCGTGCGCATACTGCACGAAGTATTCGAACTGAATAATACGTCTTTCAAAGCCTGAGGCGGCGTCATTTGCAGCCATGCAGCCCCTCTTTCCGGACCGCGGAAGAGGGGCCTTCTTTTTGCCCGGCAGGGAACCGGCGCAAAACATGTGGACAGCCCCTGCCGGCCCGAAATACA
Source organism: Desulfovibrionaceae bacterium (assembly GCA_031550605.1). Taxonomy (GTDB): domain Bacteria; phylum Desulfobacterota; class Desulfovibrionia; order Desulfovibrionales; family Desulfovibrionaceae; genus FLUQ01. The sequence goes on from JAVBOK010000043.1 coordinate 84,239, forward strand.
CGGGCCGATGAAAGCCACGCCTGTTTCAGCCCCCCGAGGGGCAGTGTCCAGAATTTTTCGCACTTTCAGTGACAGCCAAGTGGTGTGGTTCTGGCGACCTTGGGAGCCGGGCGGACCGCTTCCGGCCAAGGCCGGCGGGTTTTTTTCGTCGGTTTTGCAGGCCGGGGACGGCCCACACCGCCTTTCTCGAGGGCAACGCGTGGAAGGACAGCCGCAGCGTGGGCAAATACCCCTTTGCCGGCGAACCGGACTGGAGCGTCCCGCGATGAAAAACCCCGCGCATGGCCCGTGCGCGGGGTTTTTCATCGCGGCGCCAAAACGGAGCGCTACACGTTGAACAAAAAGTGCATCACGTCCCCGTCCTTGACCGGATACTCCTTGCCTTCCACACGCAACTGACCGGCGGACCGGGCGGCGGCCTCCGATCCCAGACGAATGTAGTCCTCGTAATTGATGACCTCGGCCCGGATGAAGCCGCGCTCAAAATCGGTGTGGATGACCCCGGCGGCCTGGGGGGCCTTATCGCCTTTGTGAATGGTCCAGGCCTTCACTTCCTTTTCGCCGGCCGTGAAATAGCTGGCCAGGTTCAGGGCGGCGTAGCCGCTGCGGATAACCGTGGCCAGACCGCTTTCCGTGATGCCGTAAGAGGCCAGCATTTCCGCCTGATCCTCGTCCGACAGCCCCTGCAGTTCTTCTTCAATCTTGGCGCAGATGGTCACGAACCCTGCCCCGCGCTCCTCCGCCAGTTTCCGCAGGGCTGTCACGTGGTCGTTGCCCCTGGCCGCCAGCGCCGCTTCATCCACGTTGGCGCAATAGATAACTTTTTTGGCGCTAATCAGCCCCATTTCGCGCATCTGCTGGCGAAACGCGTCGGAATCGGGAGCGGCGAACGAAGCCGCGCCGTTCCCCGCGTTCATGTGCTCGAGCAGGGCCTGCACCTCATCGCGCAAAACCTGGACAGCCTTGTCGCCCTTAGCCGTCCTGCCAAGCCGTTCCAGCCGTTTTTCCACGGACTGGATGTCGGCCAGAAGCAGTTCCGTCTCAATGATTTCCACGTCACGGACAGGATCCACGCCGCCTTCCACATGGGTGACGTTTTCGTCGTCAAAACAGCGCACCACCTCAAGAACGGCCGCGCATTCACGGATATTGGCCAGAAACTGGTTGCCCAGACCCTCGCCTTTGCTGGCCCCGCGCACCAGCCCCGCAATGTCGATGAAATCGACCGTCGCGTGTACCACGCGCTGGGGTCTGACCAGAGCGGCCAGTTTGGCCAGGCGGGGATCGGGCACCGGAACCGTGGCCTTGTTGGGTTCAATGGTGCAGAACGGATAATTGGCCGCTTCCGCGTTCTGGGCTCGGGTCAGCGCGTTGAACAGGGTGGATTTCCCCACATTGGGAAGGCCCACGATACCGATGCTGAGGGACATGACGAACTCCGGAAAAGTATGCTGCGGGCGGGTGTGTATCCTTTTTTTTAGGAAAAGCCAACAAATTCCCTTGCCCGGCGAAGCGGCAAAGGCTATCACAAAACAACAAGAGTTTCCGCCCGTCCGGCTCCCCTGCGCGCCGGGACGGAGCTGTGCCGGCATACGCATCTACGAACTTTGAGGAGCAGTGCATGAACAATCCCGACGATCTTTTTTATGCCGCAACGCACGAGTGGGTGCGCGTTGAAGGCGACGAGGCGGTGATCGGCATCACGTATTTCGCCCAGGAACAGCTGGGCGACATTACCTTCGTCGATTTGCCCACCGTCGGCAGCACGTTGCAGGCCGGCCAGGAAATGGGTTCGGTGGAATCGGTCAAAGCCGCCAGCGAACTGTACGCCCCCGTCTCCGGCGAAGTCATAGAGGTCAACAGCGACCTGGATTCCAGCCCGGAACTGATCAACGAATCACCGTATGAAGCGGGCTGGCTGGTGCGGGTCAAACTCATATCGTCCCCCTCCGGCCTGATGAGCGCCGAAGAATATGAAGAACACGTGCAAAACGAGGCGCACTGAGCAGCGCAAACCGATGCATATCGGTAATGCCTTCCCGTAATCCGTCATTCCGGCCTGTCCGCTTTCCGGCGGGCAGGCCGGACATTTTCCGGAGGTAGCATGCCTTTTATCCCCCACACCCCGCAGGATCTCAGCGACATGCTCGAGGTCATCGGCGTGAAAAGCCTGGACGATCTGTTCGCCGATATTCCGCCGGAGATGCGCCCCAGGAGTTTTTCCCTGCCCGCCGGATTGAGCGAATTCGACGTCTGCGGCCGCATGGAAAAACTGGCGGGCGCCAACAAGCACGGCAAAATCAGCTTCGTCGGCGGCGGCTTTTACGATCACGCCATCCCGAAAGCGGTGAACGCCCTGATCTCGCGCGGCGAATTTTACACCGCCTATACCCCCTATCAGCCCGAAGCCTCCCAAGGCACGCTGCAGGCCATTTTTGAATACCAGACCGCGGTCTGCCGCCTGCTGGACATGGATGTGGCCAACGCGTCGGTATACGACGGAGGCAGCGCCTTTTTCGAAGCCTGCATGATGGCCGTCCGCAGCACCAGGCGCAGCCGTCTGGTGGTGGATGAAACAGTCAACCCTCTGTACCGGATCATGCTGCACACCCTGACCGCCAATCTGGGACTGGAAATCGTCACCGTGCCCCACAGGGACGGCATGCCGGACACGGCCGCCATGCAGGCCGCCGTCGCCGGCGGGACCACGGCGGGCGTCGTGGTGCAGAACCCCAACTTTTTCGGTGTGGTGTCCGATTTCACCGGCCTGTTCGCCACAGCCAAAAAACAGGGCGCCCTGTCCATCGTCGGCGTATATCCGGTGCTGCAGTCCGTGCTGAAAACACCCGGCGAAATGGGCGCGGACATCGCCGTGGCCGACGGACAGTCCGTGGGATTGCCCCTTGCCTTCGGCGGCCCGTACCTGGGCATCATGGCCTGCGCCAAAGCCGTGGTGCGCCAGATGCCCGGCCGCATCGTGGGCCGCACGGCGGATCTGGAAGGCCGCACCGGCTATGTGCTGACCCTGCAGGCACGGGAACAGCACATCCGCAGGGCGAAAGCCACGTCGAACATCTGCTCCAACCAGGCCCTGTGCGCGTTGCGGACCCTGATCCATCTCTGCCTGCTCGGTCCCGAGGGTTTGGCCCGCACCGCGGAATCCAGCATGCTCCGCGCCCGCGACGCGGAACAGGCCCTGACCGCCATTTCCGGGGTCAAGCGCCTGAACAACGCCCCTTTCGGCAACGAATTCGCGCTGCGTCTGCCCAAACCCGCAGACGCCATGGTCGCCGCCATGGTCAAGGACAAAGTGGTGCCCGGCATACCCGCCGGGATCTGGTATACGGGCGGCGGCATAGAAAATGTCCTGCTGGTGGCCTGTACGGAGAAAACCCTGCCCGCGCACATTGAGCAGCTGGCCGCGTTTCTGGGAGGCAACTTATGAAAACCGTATTCGCGCAATCCGTACCCGGCCGCAAAGGCATTCTGCCGGCAAAACCCGCAAAAACCGCGGCAGACATGCTCCCCGGGGAGCTGCTGCGGGCAAAGCCTCCGCGCCTGCCGGAAATGTCCGAACTGGACGTGGTGCGCCACTTCACGGAGCTTTCCCGCAAAAACTACAGCGTGGACGGCAATTTTTATCCTCTGGGGTCGTGCACCATGAAGTACAACCCCAAATTCACGGAGTACACGGCAAACCTGGCCGGATTCAGCCAGTTGCACCCGATGTTCGCCCTGCTGCCGGAGGGCGAAAGCCTGGTCCAGGGCGCGCTGGAGGCCATGGCCCTGACCGAGGGCCTGCTGTGCGAACTGACCGGCATGAGCGCCTTTACCCTGCACCCCATGGCCGGCGCGCAGGGCGAACTGACCGGCGCGCTGCTCATCGCTGCCTATCACCGGGCCAAAGGCAACAGAAAGACCAGGGTCATCTGCCCTGATTCCGCCCACGGAACCAATCCCGCCACCGCCGCCCTGGCCGGGTATGAAGTGGTCAACATCGAATCGCGGGACGGCATGGTGGACCCGGACGCCCTGGCCGCCGTGCTGGATGATTCCGTGGCCGCGCTGATGATGACCTGCCCCAACACCCTGGGCCTGTTTGAAAAACATTTGTCCCAACTGGTGCAAAAGCTGCGTTCCGTGGACGCCCTGCTGTACTATGACGGGGCCAACTTCAACGCCGTCATGGGCCGCATGCGGGTCGGCGATGTGGGCTTTGACGTCGTGCACCTGAACCTGCACAAAACCATGGGCACCCCTCACGGCGGCGGCGGCCCCGGTGCGGGTCCCGTGGGCGTGTCCGAACGGCTGGTTCCCTTTCTGCCCGCCCCCAGGGTGGTCAAAAGGCAGGACGGCGGGTACGCGCTGAACGCCGATCTGCCCCGCTCCATCGGCAATGTCGCGCCCTTTTTCGGCAATTTCGGCATCAGCATCCGCGCGCTGTCCTACATGCTGCGCCTGGGACGCAAAGGCCTGACCCGCGCTTCGGACTATGCGGTGCTCAATGCCAACTACATGCGCAAGCTTCTGGAAAAACATCTGGAGATTCCCTACAACCGCATCTGCATGCACGAATTCGTGGCCTCGGCCTCGAACCTCGCGCCGCAGCAGGTGAAAGCGCTTGATCTGGCCAAGGCCCTGCTGGACAAAGGATACCATGCGCCGACCATCTACTTCCCGTTGATCGTGAAAGAATGTCTGATGTTCGAGCCCACGGAGACGGAAAGCAAAGAAACGCTGGACCGCTTCTGCGCCGACCTGATCGCCATCATCGAACAGGCCGGATCCGATCCCGGCGCGGTTACCGCGGCGCCGGTCACCCTGCCCGTGCGGCGGCTGGACGAAACAAAGGCGGCCAAGGATATGGTTTTGACCGATGATTTATGATGTCGCGGTTATAGGGGGCGGACCCGGCGGCGTGGCCGCCGCCGTTGAAACCGCCCGGCGCGGCCTGAAAACCGTTCTTGTCGAGATGGGCTTTCTGGGCGGCGCCTGCCTGAACTGCGGCTGCATCCCCACAAAACTGCTGCTCGGCAACACGGCCTGCCAGGGGCTTTTGGGCGCCCTGAAACTGCGGCGGGCCGCTTCCGGCGGCGTGTCTTTCGACCTTGCCGCGATGCAGGAGGACAAAAAACGCTATCTGACCGACGCGCGCGAAGACATGGCCCGGCGTCTTGCCGGGGCCGGGGTCGAACTGCTGCGCGGCCGGGCCTCCTTCGGCGGTCCCAAAAGCCTGAACGTCAAAACGGAAAGCGGCGTGGAAGAATTGCGCTTCACCCACTGCATCGTCGCCGCCGGTTCCGCGCCCGCCTTCTTTCCCGGCCTGAAACCCGACGGCGAAAGCATCCTGTCCTCCACGTCCTTGCTGGGCACCTCATCCGTTCCGCGCAGTCTGATCATTGTGGGCGGCGGCTTCATCGGCCTGGAACTGGGCGGCATTTTCCACAGCCTCGAGACGCGCATAACCATGGTCGAAGCGCTGCCCCGCATCGCCGCGCAGGAGGATGAAGAGGTTTCCGCCGCCCTGCGCGCGTATTACGAACGCAACGGCTGGATCATCATCACCGGCCGCCGGGTGTCGTCCCTGGTGACGGAACAGGGCGGTTCCGTCCTTACCTTTGCCGACGGCGAAACTGTCCGGGCCGAAAAATCCCTGGTCGCCGTGGGGCGCCAGTTCCCGACCGCGCAGTTGAACGCCGCCGTCGCCGGCATCGAACTGGAAAAGCGCGGAACCATCCGCACCGACGAATGCCTGCAGGCGGCGGACGGCATCTACGCCGTCGGCGACGTCAACGGCAGGGTGCTGCTTTCCCACGCGGCCGACCACCAGGCCCGGTACGTCGCGGCCCGTATCGCCGGCGAAACTGCGGAACCGTACGGCTATGCGGCCATGCCCTCGTGCATTTACGGCCACATGGAAGTCATGCGTGTCGGCCCCACTGCGGAGGCCCTGCGGCAGGCCGGGCACAGGGTTTTTGTTTCCCGCTCGCAGTTGAACGACAATGTGATCAGCCACGGTTGCGGCGATCCCTGCGGTTTTGTCAAAACGGCCTGGGTTAACGGAACCATCAGGTCCGTTACGGCTTTCGGGCACGGCGTGTCCCATCTGGTCACCCCGGCGACGATCATGGTGGCGAACAAATGGCGCCAAGGTGATATAAACAATATTATTTTTGCCCATCCGACACTTGACGAAGCCTTAAAATCCGCTATCCTGGCGATGCAAATTCTGCTTGAGTAACAACGCAACGCGAAGGATGTGCCGCCGAGGGTCCCTATGCACTTGCTTTTTCAGCTCATTGCAGATACAGACGATGAATGGGCCTCGTTACGCACGAACCAATATTACTCAACTCTCTGGAGGAGACCATGAAACGTTTCAGACTCATCGCCTTGTTTGCCGCGATGGCCATGGTGCTGGCGGTCAGCGCCGTTGCCGCCCCTGCCGGCACCATGGTGCCCAAAATCAGCAGTTTCGACCTGCTGGTTGACTACTCGGGCTCCATGATGATGAAAAACAACTCGGGGTCCATGATTACCAAGAACCAAACCAAGATGGACGTTGCCAAAGCCGCCCTGCTGCGCGTGAATGACAAGATTCCCGCGCTGAACTACTCCGGCAGCATGCACACCGCCGCGCCCGTCAGTGAAGTTCTGCCCATGGCCCCGTACAACAAGGCGGCCTTTGACAAGGGCATCAAATCCCTGAAGGCCGACCTGCCCATCTACGGCCGCTACACTCCCCTGGGCGACGGCATCCAGACCCTGATCCCCCCGTACAACAAGATGGCCCGCAAGTCCGCGGTCATCCTGGTTACCGACGGCGACAACAACCTCGGCGCCGACCCCGTGGCCCAGGTGAGCGCCCTGTATGCCTCCAACCCTGACATCTGCGTGCACGTCATTTCCGTCGCCGACAAGAAGAATGGTGCCGATGCGATCAAAAAGATCGCCGAAATGCGCAAGTGCTCCGTCGTGGTTGAAGCCGCCGATCTGGTCAACAGCGACGCCGCTGTCGACAAGTTCGTGCGCGACGTGTTCTACGACATCGTCGGCGGCGGCGTCATCGCCCTGCGCAGCGTGCAGTTCGCGTTCAACTCCGCTGTCATCGACGGCCCCTCCTCCGCCATTCTGGACGAAGTCGCTTCCATGCTGAAGCAGAATCCGCGCAACATCCAGATCGACGGCCACACCTGCAACATCGGCTCCGCCCAGTACAACATGGGCCTGTCCGAACGCCGCGCCGACTCCGTCAAGGCGTACCTGGTGAAGAAGGGCGTGCCCGCCTCTTCCCTCACCACCAAGGGTTTCGGCCTGACGCAGCCCAAATATGACAACCGCACCGAAGAAGGCCGCCGGATGAACCGCCGCGCCGAACTGCACTAAAAGACCACAGGCTTGAAAGGCCCGGCGGAAACGCCGGGCCTATTTTCAAAAGGTTCAGTGCCGAGGACCCCCGATGCTCACCAGAAGATTCCACCGCATTTCCCCTCATCTTTTCCTGATCACCCTGTCCCTGCTCATCGCGGCTCCGGTTTTTGCCGCCGAAACGCAAACAAAAACGGCGCAACCCTCGCCCACGGCGCAAAAGAAGCCCGCCACCCAGAAGAAACCCGTTGCCCGGCCCGCTCCCACGGCGCAAAAAAAGCCCGTGGCACAGAAAAACGCCACGACCACCGTGGCCGTGAAAAGCCCCGCTCCGGCGGCCAAAAAAGCGGTCCCGGCCAAGGCTGCGGCCAAGACCGCCGCCAAGGGCAAGCCCGCCCCTCTCAGCGTTCCGGAAAAGCTGCAAGCCGACCTGGACGTGTTCGCGAAAAAATGCGTAATCAGCATGAACAATCAGCTGAAGCCGGGCCTGAAAAGCAAAGAGGTAAACCCGCACCCCAGCGGAGGCTACGTTGCGCGGTATATGACCGTTGATCCCGATTCGCTGACAACTTCCTACAATCCGACGGAAAACAACAAATATGTGCAGTACATCGGCAAGATGCTGTATCATGAGGTTGAGTATTCCTGCGTCGGGCAGACCAAGGAACAGGCCCTGGCCGGTCCGTTCAACGAGGTCAACCGCATTCCGGTCACTGAACTGATCAAGTACATGAAGGGAAAATGGACCTATTAGTTGGCATTCCACGCGGCAAAAAGGCGGGGCTTTCCTCGCCTTTTTTGTATTTGCCGCTGCCGGGGTTTTCCCCTGCTTTTTCCAAGGCGTCACCAGTACCACAGGGTACGCTTCACTCTGGCGATTGGCAGCAACAAAACCCGCCCGCAGCGGTTTGCCCGCAAGGTTTTGGCCACAAATTCCGACGGGCGTTTCACGGGTGAACTGCCCCTGCAGTGCACAGGCAGTGAAACGGCAAACAACGCATGGACCAGCATTCGCACCCCATATCCACCCCCCCGGTCGTCGCCGGCGGTCCGCGGGAACAGGACATTCCCTTGCCCGGTCAGGCAACGGAACCCTCGTTCGCCTTTCATGACGCCCCGGAGGCACCCGCCTTTTCTCCGGTCCGCTTCACCGGTTCCGGCCGGGAACTTTTCGTCCTGTATGCGCAAAATCTTCTTTACACCCTGCTGACTCTGGGTCTTTATTCTTTCTGGGGCAAAGTCAGGATACGCCGGTACCTGTGGGGCAACACGCTGGTCCTGGGCGAACCGCTGGAGTACGCCGGCACAGGGGGTGAACTGTTCCGCAGCTTTTTCATCGTTCTTTTGCTGGTGACCGGCCTGGGAATCTTTTATTATCTCCTTGAAGCCTATACCTTTTCCTTTTTCGCGCCGGTCTTTTCCGGCATCGTGGCCGTGCCCCTGGCGCATCTGGGCACGTACCAGGCCATACGCTACCGGCTGACCCGCACCCTGTGGCAGGGCGTTCACGGCAACCTGGCCGGTTCGTCCCTGCGCTATGCCTTTCTGGCCTCCGGCTATTCCCTGCTCAGCACGTTTACCGGAGGACTTTTGTACCCCCTGCAGAAAGCCCGCCTGATACGGCGCAGTGCCAACGCGGCCTTTTTCGGTGACAAGCCCTTTGTTTTCGCCGGCTCCTCAGGCCCTTTATACAAAGCGCTGGCAGCGGCGTGCCTGACCGCTCTGGCCTTCGGGGCACTCTGCACCGGTCTGGCCGCCGGGGGGCTGTACTGGGCCGTGGAACGCCATCCGGAACTGCAGGCGTGGCTGCTCGAACTTGTGACGGAACCGCATGGAAAAGAGAACATCTTTCTCCCCGTCTTTCTGGCCCTTGCCTGTGCCGGCCTGGCCACGTTCTGGTTTTTTGCGGCACTGTACACGGCCGCTTTTACGCGCTGGTTTTTCCGCCATCTGTCTTTCGGACAAATGCGCCTGTCCGCCCCCCGTTTCACGGGCAGGCGCTTCCTGTTGCTGACCCTGGGCAATTTTTTTCTGGCGGTTCTGACCTGCGGGCTGGGTTTGCCCTGGGCCACGATTCGCGCGCACCGTTTTGCGGCGGACGCCGTCCGCGCGGAAGGCGACCCGCAACTGGACACCCTCGGCCGGAACACCCAAAAGGCCCGCTCTTCCGGCGAAGGGCTGCTTGACGCCCTGAACGTCGATTTGTCGGTATAACAGGCGGACTGCATGCACAACGCATCTTTCACTCCGGACGCCCTGCATCACGACGGCCTGACCGCCGCCGGCCGCGCTGTGACGCTGCAGTGCGCGGCAGACACCCTGCGCATCGTCTCTGCTCAGGGCCATCTGGTCAGCCTGTGGGAACAGGAGCGGGTCCGCGCGGAATTTCCGCACAAGACGCCTTTGTGTCTGCGGCTTGCCGGAAGCGGGGAACGCCTGAGCGTAAAAAATCCCGCGCTGGCGGAAACCGTGCGTACCTGGCTGTCCCCTGCCCTGAACGATCTGCGGCGCGCCCGCCGCATCCGCTGGCTGCTTGCCGGGGCCGCTTCCTGGGCCGCGGCAATCTTACTCTGGTTTGCCTCGCCCCTTCTGCTGACCGTGGCGGCATCCTGCATTCCCATATCCTGGGAAGAAAAACTGGGGCAAAGCGCGCAGGACAGCCTCTGCCGGATGCTCGGCGCCGGACGCCGCGACGTCCTGGCCCTCGGGCCGGGAGCGGAAGCCCTGCAACACCTCGCCGCCCGTCTGGCCGGACCGGAAACCGGAGGCTACATTTTCCGCGTTTCCCTGCTGCGCTCACGGGTCGCCAACGCCTTCGCCATGCCCGGCGGATACATCGTGGTCACCACGAGCCTGGTGCGTCAATGCGACAGCCCGGACGAACTGGCCGGGGTACTGTCCCACGAAATGGCCCACGTCACGGAACGGCACAGCACGCACGCGCTGATACGGGACGAACTGCTGTCTTTCGCCGGCCGGGTCTTCACCGGTGGCAGCGACGTCATGGGCACGGTCAACAAGGCGGGCATGACCTTGCTGAGTCTGCATTTCAGCCGGGAAGCCGAACAGCAGGCGGATCTGCTGGGCGCGCATCGTCTGGCCCGGGCCGGTATAGCCCCCGGCGCTCTCGCTCTGTTCTTCAGGCGTCTGTCCACGGAGGAAAAATCCGACCGGCACTCGTACCTTTCGTCCCACCCCTCGACGATGGAACGTCTGGAGTATCTGGACGCGGAAGCGGCGAAACTGAAAGGAAACTATACCCCTGCCCTGGAACCGGGGGCGTGGCGGCAGTTGAAAGCCCTGAGCGCAAAATAGCCGGACCGCTTCCCCCTCATTTCCCCGCTAGGCAAACGCCTTCGGAAGCGCTATAGTTTACGGATTGCCGCCGGACCGAATGCCGGGCCCGGCAGCTGTTCACCGCCAACGGATAAAGGATCGTTTCCCCATGCGCGCCAAACAACACCTCACCTCTCTGCTGCAAGCCCGTGTTGCCGCCATGGGCCTGCCCTGGCCGGCCAAAGCCGTCATCGAACCCCCGAAAGAAAAACAGTTCGGCGATCTTGCGGCCAACGTGGCCCTGCTGCTGGCCAAAGAGGCCGGAAAATCCCCCCGCGACCTCGCGGAAGATCTCGTGGCCGCCGTGCGTGCCGACGGCGCGGTGGCTGCGGCATCCATCGCCGGGCCGGGATTTCTTAATGTGGTCTTTACCCCGGCCTTCTGGCAGGAAAGCGTAAAAGAGGCGGAACAGCGCGGCGAAACTTTTGGCTCGTCCCGTGTGGGCAACGGCGTCACGGTGCAGGTGGAATTTGTTTCCGCCAACCCCACGGGGCCCTTGCACATCGGCCACGGCAGGGGCGCGGCGGTCGGCGATTCTCTGGCCCGGCTGCTGCGTTTTGCCGGGTACACGGTGCATACCGAATATTACATCAATGACGCGGGGCGCCAGATGCGCCTTCTGGGCCTGTCGGTCTGGCTGCGGGTCAGGGAACTGGCCGGGCGGGAAATCGTCTGGCCCGAGGACTGGTACAAAGGCGAATACATCATCGACATTGCGAAGGAAATGCTGGCCAAAGACCCCGGCCTTGCCGCCCTGCCCGACGAGGAAGGCTGCGACCGCTGCTTTGAGTATGCCATGCGGTCCATTCTGGACGGAATCAAGAAAGATCTGGAGGACTTCAGGGTTTCCCACGAAGTCTGGTTTTCCGAACGCGGCCTGGTGGCCAGCGGCGCGGTGGAAAAGGCTTTCGAGCGGCTGCGTGGGGCCGGGCACACCTATGAGCATAACGGGGCGCTGTGGTTCCGCGCCATGGCTCTGGGCGACGACAAGGACCGCGTGTTGCGCAAATCCGACGGATCGCTGACCTATTTCGCTTCGGACATCGCCTATCACGGCAACAAATACGACCGCGGTTTCGACCGCCTGGTGGATATATGGGGGGCGGACCATCACGGCTATGTGCCCCGCATGCGCGCCGCCGTTGCTGCCCTGGGCAAAAAACCGGAACAGCTTGACGTCATCCTGGTGCAATTGGTGAACCTGCTGCGCGACGGCCAGCAGATCGCCATGTCCACCAGGGCCGGGCAGTTCGAAACCCTGGCCGACGTCGTGGCTGAGGTGGGCGCCGACGCGGCCCGTTTCATGTTCCTTTCCCGCAAAAGCGACAGTCATCTCGATTTTGACCTTGAACTGGTCAAACAGCGCAGCATGGAAAACCCCGTGTACTATGTACAGTATGCCCATGCCAGAATTTGCGCCGTGTTGCGCAAGGCGGACGAAAGGGGCATCCCCATGACGCCGCAAACGGACGGCACGCTGTTGTCACTGCTGACGGAAAACGCGGAACTGGATCTGATGCGCCAGATCGACCGTTTTGAAGACGTGATCGAAAGCGCCGCCCTGAATCTGTCGCCGCACCACATCAGTTACTACCTGATGGACCTTGCCGGCGACCTGCACAGCTATTACGCCGCGCATCAGGTGCTGGGCGCAGGAGACGATTCCCTGGCGCGCGCCCGGCTTGCGCTGCTGCGCTCGGTCAGCGCGGTGATTGCCTCCGGATTGTCCCTGTTGGGCGTCACCGCGCCGGAGAGCATGTAAAAAAGACGCGGGGCCACAAGCCATGCCTGAACTGCCTCTCCGACTTCCGGATTCCAACCGGGATGCCGGGCCGAAAAATACCCGGCCTGCCCGCATGGTCACCATTTCCATGACCATGCCGAAACTGGTTTTTTCCCTTCTGTTCATGGCGGGGATCCTGGTCTGGGTTTTCATTTTCGGCATTATGCTGGGCCGGGGGCACAAACCGGAAAAGATCGTGCCGGAACTGGCCAAAGTCATGCCCGCGCCGCAGCCGAAAAGCGTGGTGGCACAGCCGCCGGTCCAAAACGCCACACAAACCGCATCCGCAAAAAACACGATGCCCGCCGCCACGTCCAAAAATGCGACCGCCGTCCCGGTTCCGGCCAAATCCCCGGCCGCGCCCCAGACTACGGCTTCCGCAGCGCAGCCCCAGGTTCCCGCGGGAATTCTGTCCCCGCAGGAACTGCAGTATCACGAAACCCTGAAAGGCCGCCCGACAGCCAGCCCGGTACCGCCCGCTGCCCCAAGGCCCGTGCCGGACGTCAAAAAAACAGGATTGAAAACGTCCCCCAACCTGCAGGCGGCACAGGAAAAAAAACGGACCGCGCAGAAAACCGAAGCGAAAAGCGCGTCCGCGAAACCGCAACCAGCCAAGCCGGAAGCAAAAAACATCGCGGCAAAACCGCAGACGCCGGCCAAACCGGAACCGAAACCCGCAGCAGCCAAACCCGACCCCAAAGCGGCCTCCATGAAAAAAACCGGGGAACCGGTGTATAATTACGTATATCAGGTAGCGGCGTTCAAAGACATGCCGTCCACCGAAAGCATGCGCAAAAAGTTACAGGCCGCCGGCATCGCCACGCGCGTCGAAAAAAGCGCCGAAGGCGGCACGACATGGTATAAACTGCTGACGCCTTTCCGCGGGCGGCCGGAAGACACCCGCGCGCTGAAAAACGCACTGGCGGGACAAGGCCTTCCCCGCGTCATTCTGCGCAGCAAGACGCCGGCCCAATAAAACGCTGTCTTGTGCATTATTGCGGGCCACATACTTGACGCGACGGCAAATGCAAGGCAGTGTTGATCAGAAAGACCATCATCATACAACATTGCCGTCCGGCTGCCGGACGGCGGCAATGGCCCGTTTTACACACCGGCCCTCGCGCGAAAAGCGCGGCTTTCCTTTCGCCCAACCGGATTCCGATTGGGCGCGGAAAAAAAGATTGAAGAGCTTTTTTCCGGTTGGCCTCACGCTATTCGGTGCGCAAGGCCCCTGATCGGCCGGACAGCAATGGCCAGACCACAGACATGAACAATTCGCAGCCCTCTTTTTTCCCCGCCGCGCCCCTTATCGCTCTGGGCGCCATGACCATGCGCCTGACAGCAGAAATGGGCGCAGTCTTTCTGTTTATGCTTGACGGCATCCGGTGCATTGCGACCACCCCGAAGCAGCTGGCCAAGACATTCCGGCAGACATACATCATTGGCGCGAAATCTCTTTTTCTCATCGCCCTGATCGGCGGGTTCACCGGCATGGTGCTCGGCCTGCAGGGCTATTACACCCTGATCAAGTTCGGGTCCGAAGGCATGCTGGGCGCGGCCGTGGCCCTGTCGCTGATCCGCGAACTGGGACCGGCTCTGACGGCCATCATGGTCACCGGACGCGCGGGGTCCGCCATGGCCGCGGAAATCGGCGTCATGCGCATCACCGACCAGATAGACGCCCTGTCCGTCATGGACATCAACCCCATGGGGTACCTGGTTGCCCCGCGCATAACGGCCTGTCTGATTTCCTTCCCCCTGCTGACGGCTTTTTTCGATGTCATCGGCATTCTCGGCGGCTACCTGACCGGGGTCACGCTGCTGGGCATCAATGACGGCATCTATTTTTCTCGCATTGAAACCAGCGTCGTCTGGAACGACGTTTTCGGCGGTTTTATCAAATCCTTTGTTTTCGGGTTGATCGTGGCCGTCATTTGTTGTTATCAAGGATACTTCACTCATACGCGACGCGATGCCGTGGGGCCGGAAGCGGTCAGCAACGCCACAACCGACGCGGTTGTTTTTTCCTGCGTACTGATCCTGATTTCAGATTACGTACTGACTTCTTTCCTGCTGTGACAGGTGACATATGCAAAGGGCATGGGACATTCAACTGACGAATCTGCGTCTGGGATACGGTGAGCATGTGGTGCTGGACGGGGTCACCGCAACGTTGCCCGGCGCGCGCATCTCGGTCATTCTCGGCGGATCCGGCTGCGGCAAATCCACCCTGCTGCGCCACATCATCGGCTTGTCCAAACCCATGGCCGGCACCATCACGGTGGGCGGCAACAACATCTTTTCGCTGTCCAATCCGGATTTCCGCCGCCTGCGCCGCCGCATGGGCGTGCTGTTCCAGGATGGGGCGCTTTTGGGATCGCTGACCCTGGCGGAAAACGTGGGCCTTCCCCTGCGCGAGAACACCTCGTTGAAAAACGCGGATATCCGCGATCTGGTGCTGTACAAATTGTCGCTGGTGGGACTTGCCGATTTTGCGGACTATTACCCCAACCAGCTTTCCGGCGGCATGCGCAAGCGCGCCGGCCTGGCCCGCGCGCTGGTCACGGATCCGCCCATTCTCCTGTGCGACGAACCCACATCAGGGCTTGACCCCATCAACGCCGCCCAGATGGATGCCCTGTTGCTGGACATGAAAGAGCAATATCCGGACATGACCATTGTTGTGGTCAGCCACGATCTGGCAAGCCTGTCCGTCATCGCGGATCATGTGCTGGTGCTGCATGACGGGGGCGTCGCCTATACTGGCCCGCTGTCCGGCCTGCAGACGACACGGGATGCGTATCTGCGCCGTTTTCTGGACAGACAGGCGGAAAAAGCCCCAGAGCGGGAAACCGCCGCCCTTGCCCTGACACCCAAGGTGCGGGCGGCGCTGGATGCATGGCAGGGCCGTTGATCGGGAAGTACGAGGATTGCATATGAAAAAGTATTCCAATGAATTGTTTGTCGGCCTTTTTGTCCTGGTGGGACTGCTCTGCGTCGCCTACCTCACCGTCCGCCTGGGCAAGATGGATCTGTTCACGGACAAGGGCTATACTCTGGTGGCGAATTTTTCCTCCACCACAGGCCTGCGCTCAGGCGCGGAAGTTGAAATTGCCGGCGTGTCCGTCGGAAAAGTGACGAAAATCGAACTTGGCCCGAAATTTGAATCAAAAGTGCATATGCGCATCCGCGACGGGATCGTCCTGTCGGAGGATACGGGCGCATCGGTAAAAACCAGCGGCCTGATCGGCGACAAATACATCAGCCTGTCGCCGGGCGGCCTGAAAGAAACCCTCGCTGCCAATAGCGAAATCACGGAAACAACCGGTTCCATTGACCTGGAATCGCTGATCAGCAACTATGTGTTCGGGAGCATGAAATGATCCGCCGCCTTTTTTCCGCCGCCGCCGTCACGGTCTGCCTGCTGCTGGCCGCGACACCCGCCGCGCAGGCCGCCCACGGCCCCACCAAAGCCATTGAACAGGCCGTCAATGAGCTTATGGTCATCATCAAAAATCCGGACATGGCCAACCCGGCAAAGCGTCCCGCCCTGTTCCAGCAGATCGAGGACAAGGTCAAAACCATTTTCGATTTCGAAGAATTCTCCGCGCGGACCGTGGGCCCCAGTTGGCGCGATTTCACCCCGGAACAGCGGAAGCGGTTTATTGAAGCCTTCGCATCCCTGCTGCGGGCGACGTACATTGAGAAACTGGAAGGATACGACGGCGAAAAGGTCAATTATACCGGCGAAGTGCTCAGCACCAAGGGAGACAAGGCCGAAGTGCAGACCTCCGTGCTGATCAAGGACAAAAACGTGCCCGTCGCCTACCGCATGCTGCAGAAAAACGGCGAATGGAAAGTGTACGACGTGCGCATTGAAAAGATCAGCCTGATTGAAAATTACCGTGGGCAGTTCAAAGAGCTTTTAATCAAGGGCGACGCGGAAGCTCTGATCAAAAAGGTTGAAACCAAGGCCGCCGAAATCCGCCGGCAAAACCAGAATGCGAAGCCGAAATGAAACGCCCGCTCTTTATGCTGACCTTGTGCTGCGCCCTTCTTTTCACCACCGGATGCTCCTCGCATCAGGGGATCGGGGCCTTTGACACGACGGACAAGAAAGCGACGACAGCCTCTTTGGACGAAGATGACGAGTTGCTGGATAAAGCCTATTCGGAGCAACTGGTGCCCGACCCGCTGGAAGGCTGGAACCGGGCTGTGTTCGTGTTCAACGACGGGTTCGTCACCTATGTGGCCAGACCCGTAAACACCGCGTACACCACGGTCATGCCCGCGCCTTTCCGCAGCGGCATCGGAAATTTTTTCCACAACCTGCTTTTCCCCGTGCGCTTCGTCAACAACCTGCTTCAGGGTAAAGGCCAGGCCGCCGGCAAGGAATTCGGCCGCTTCATCATCAACACCAGCGCGGGTCTGGGCGGCTTTGTCAACGTCGCCAAAACCAACCCCGACCTTGCGGACATGGATGACGAGGATTTCGGCCAGACGCTGGGGGTCTGGGGCATGAGCGAAGGCTTTTACGTGTACTGGCCGCTGTTCGGCCCCAGTTCGGGACGGGACACTCTTGGCCGCGTGGGCGACTGGGCGGCCGACCCGCTGACCTGGGTGCCGCCCTGGTGGATGCCCTGGGCGACCAAAGGCCTGCGCACGATCAACGACCTGGATGAAATCCTGGACGTGTACGATGACGTAACCAGATCCGCCGTTGAACCATACACTGCGGTACGCGACGGGTACATACAGTACCGCCGGGCGAAAATCGCGAAATAGGAGCGGCCATGATCCAGCGCACCCTTTCCATCATCAAACCTGACGCGGTCGAACGCAACCTGATCGGCGCCATCCTGTCCATGATCGAAGGCGCGGACCTGCGCATTGTGGGCATGAAGCGCCTGCGCCTCAGCAAACAGGATGCCGAAGGCTTTTACGCCGTGCACAAGGAACGCGCCTTTTTCGGCGAACTGACGGAGTACATGGCCTCCGGCCCGGTGGTGGTCGCCGTTCTGGAGGGCGAAAACGCCATTGCCCGCTACCGCGAACTGATGGGCGCCACCAATCCGGCAAACGCCGCGCCTGGAACCATCCGCAAGACGTACGCCAAAAGCATCGAAGCCAATTCTGTGCACGGCTCCGACGCGCCCGAAACCGCAGCGTTTGAGATCGGCTATTTCTTCAACGCGCTGGAAATCCGTGCCTGACGCGCCAACTTGCCTGCCGCCGCGCCATTCCGGTGCCTTTCGGCGGCAATGGGTGCCGCCCGCGTGACGGATTGTTGCTCCAAAAAATTTTGCCGCCATGCGCAGGGGAACAGAAGACATGACTTTTGTCCCCCTGCCATGGGGTCACTTTCCCTGCTTTGCTTCCCTGGCGTGATACTGCGCCGTATCAAGGCCGGCTTCAGCCATTTCGTCCGATTTCAGCTTGCCCGCGCGGGCGTAATGTTCAAAGGGCATGTCCGACAGGATGATGGTCACATTTTCCGGCCGGCACTTGAGGTGCTCCACGGAACAGTCGGTCAGCGCCTTCACGTACGCGCGTTTCACCTCAATGGAACGGCCTTCAAGTATGCTCACATGAATAACGGGCATTGCTGCATCCTCTTTGATGGGTTGTCATGGCGCGGGCGAAAATCCGGCGCTTGTGTTCCGGAACGCGAAACAGCCCGCGGTTGCGGGCTGTTTCGCGTTCCAATCGGCATCCATGTTCTCTGCTCTTGCTACAAAGCTTTTGACGTTGCCATCATGTAGATTTCATGCGGATCAAGAATCAGGATGACGCTGCCGTCGCCCATGATGGTCGCGCCGGAAATGCCTTTGAGGTCGCCAAGATAGGAGCTGAGGGGTTTGATCACGATTTCCTGGCGTTCGAGCAGCCGGTCCACCACGATGCCCAGACGGCGTTCGTTATCGTGGATGACGACCACCGACAGCACTTCCTGGTTGCACATGTTGCATGGCAAACCCAGAAGTTCCGCCAGACTGATGACGCCCAGCACTTCACCCCGCAGGGTTACGGCCTTTCTGCCTTTCACGTCGGTCAGACGTCTGGCCTCGATCTTGGTGGTTTCGGATACCGCGTCCAGAGGGATGGCATACATTTCCTTGTCCACGGTGACCATCAGGGCATCAATGATGGCCAGGGTCAGCGGCAGGGACAGAGTGAAGCGCGTGCCCTTGCCCACTTCGGACGAAATGTTGATGCTGCCTTTCAGGCTTTTGATGTTGGTGCGCACCACATCCATGCCGACTCCGCGGCCCGAGATGTCGGTGATGACTTCCGCGGAGGAAAAACCGGGCGCGAAAATCAGTTCGCGGGCTTCGCGATCGTCCAATGCCCTGGCTTCTTCCGGAGTAATAATGCCTTTGCGGATGGCGACTTCGCGCATTTTCTCGGGGTCGATGCCTTTGCCGTCATCCTCGATCTCGATGGCGACAGAGTTGCCTTTGTGATAGGCGCGCAGCCACACGCGGCCTTTCAGATCCTTGCCCGCGGCCCGGCGCGCGTCTTCGGGCTCCACGCCGTGGTCCACGGAGTTGCGTATCAGGTGCACCAGGGGGTCGCCGATCACTTCCACCACGCTTTTATCCAGTTCCGTCTCCTCCCCTTCCATGATCAGTTCGACTTCCTTGCCGCTTTTGCGGGAAAGGTCGCGCACCAGGCGGGGGAAGCGGGAAAAGACGGAAGACACCGGCACCATGCGCACTTTCATGATCGTATCCTGCAGATCATCGGAAATGCGGGCCATGGCATAGGTGGTTTCGGACAGATCCTGGGCGATGCGCGAAACGTCCACCCCGTTCGTGTCTTCAAGTTGACGGGCGATCATTGAATAACGGTTGCGGTTAATGATCAGTTCGCCGATCAGATTCATCAGGTGATCCAATTTTTCATGGTCCACCCGGATCGTGGACGAAGCCTTGCTGGCGTGTTCGTCCCCCTGCTTCGCGGCCGGTTTCGGCGCGGCGGGAACGGCGGGCGCCGCCGCAGGCTTGGCGGGAGCCGCCGGTTGCGCCGGGACGGCGGACGCCTCCGCGGGCATGGCGGGAGTCGCCGCAGGCTGAACCTGCGCGGCCCGCGCGGATTCGGCTTCCACCGTCGCCGCGGGCGGGGCCCCGGCAGCGGATCGCGGTTGCCCGGTTTCCGCTTGCAGCTTCTCGATGGCCGCGTACAGCATGTCGCGCAGGATGGCGCATTCCTGATCCAACAGATCGACCATCAGCGAAAAATCCAGGCCGGAACTGCGCGCCTGATCAACAAGGCCCGCCGTGCGTTGCGCGTACACTTTCAGTTCCTCAAGCCCCATGTAGCCGGAGCAGTTCTGCAAACTGACCAGGCTGCGGAACAGCGCATCAACGTAATCGCGGTTGCCGCCGTCTTCACGCAAGGTTTTCAGCGCAATTTCGATATTTTTAAGCTGTTGGCCGACCGTATCGGTAAAAATGGCAAGATCGTCGCCGCTGAACTCCGTCGCGGCGGGGGCAGCGCTCTCGTCGCGGAGCCCGTCCGCCGCACCGGCGGGCTGTGCCGGCTGCAGGCCCGAAGGCAGTTCAATGGCTCCGCCGGCCACGGCCTGGCGCAGCTTGTCCAGCAGTTCCTGCGTGTCAAAGGGTGACACATTGGCTGTTCCGGGGTCAATGCGGTTTATCAGGGCATCCAGCACGTCAACCACCAACAGCAAAAGATCCACCAGATCGCGCGAAACTTCCTTTTCGCCGTGCCGCACGGCATTGAGCAGGGTTTCTCCCTCGTGGGTCATGCTGTTCAGGTCATGATAGCCGATAATCCCCGAATTGCCTTTCAGGTTATGGAAATAGCGGAACAGATCGTTGACCATTCCGTTCTGGTCCGGGTGCTTTTCCAGCTCCAGCAGACCGGAACTCAGATAGGACGTGTTCTCCCGGGCTTCTTCGATAAAATCCTTCAAATGCCCTTCGCCGAAAGCGGTCAGGGCATAGGGTTTCGTGGCGGCGCGCGAGGCGATCCAGTCTTCGGAATTCACGGCGCCGGCAGAGAGCGCGGCGGGAGCCGACGGCGCGGGTTCTTGCGGAGCGGGGGCGCTTGCCGCCGGTGCAGCCGGCGCGGGCTTTTGCGGAGCGGGAACGCTTGCCGCCGGAGCCGCCGCGGGAGCGGATGCGGCGGGAAGGGGCGCGCCGAGGGTCCCCCCGCCGGCCAGAAGCGCGTCAAGCGTGGCGATAATGGGCGTGGTATCCACATCGCCTTCGGTGGAGTTCTGCTCAAGGCTGTCGATCATCTGGCGCAGGGCATCGGTGGACGACAGGATGACATCCATAATATCCGAATTGACCGCCATGGTCCCTTTGCGCAACTCATCAAGGATGTTTTCGGCCTTGTGCGCAAGGCCGTTCATCTTGTTCAGCCCCAGAAAGCCGGAAGCCCCTTTCAGCGAATGCATGGGACGGAATATCTCGTTGAGCAGCCCCAGGTTGTCCGGAGCTTTCTCCAGTTCCAGCAGGTTCGGCTCGATGGTTTCCAGATGCTCTTTCGCTTCGATGATGAAATCCGAAAAAATTTCCGGATCCATAAAATCCTGACTCATACCCCCACCTTGTTCCTGTCGGTCAGCGCTCCGTCCACACAAAAACAGCGGATCAGCCCAACAGCATCTTCACGTTCTTGATCATTTTTTCAGGCTGCGCCGGTTTCACCATATACAGGTTCGCCCCCAAACTGATGCCCTTCTGGATATCCTGTTCCTGTCCTTCGGTGGAAAGCACCACAATGGGCACATCCCGGTAGGCTTCCTGCTCACGGACCGTTTTGATGAACGTAAAACCGTCCATGCGGGGCATATTCACATCGGAAATAATAAGATCGATTTTCTCGGACGCATATAATTTTTCCAAACCGTCCAGGCCGTCTTCGGCTGTTGTTATGGCAAATCCCTCTTTCTTCATGATGAATGCGACAAGATTGCGGACGGTTTTTGAATCGTCAACGATAAGAATATGCTTGCTCACGATATACTCCCGTATCGTCTGCTCCGGGCCGGACGGCGCCGGAAAACTATCGGCGGATCACTGTTTCCACGATTCTGTCCACAGAAACAATGCCAATTAACGTATCATGCAATTTCAGCAGGCCGGAGACAAAGTCGACGTTGATGCCCAGGCGCGCTTCCACAGCCCAGTCGATATCCGATTGCGGCACGCGGTACATGGTGTGCACGCGCTCTATCATCAACCCCATCTGCAGTCCTTTGCGCCGGCAGATGATGATGAACTGATCGTTCTGCTGCCGCTCTCCCCTGGCGTCGAGTATATCGCGCAGCCGGATAAGCGGCGTCACCTTGCCCCGCAGGTTGATCACGCCGGCGACGAAAGACGGCGCGGCGGGCAGTTTCGCGGGAGGAGAATAGCGGATTACCTCCTGCACCGCCAGGGTGGGAACCACAAATTCCTGGTTGCCCAGAAAGAACCCCACCATCAAAAGTTCCGACTCGCGGCGCAGCAGACTTTCCAGGCTTTCTTCCACAGGAACTTCCGGCGCCGCCCCGCCCCCGGCGCGCGCGGCGGCCTGATCCGGTACGGCCGGCGGCGTCAGCCCCAGCGTGCGCAGGGTTGAGGCCGCATCGACACCCATGTACTTTTCCATGAATGCCTTTTCCGCGTCCGTGAATTCGCCCGGCCGCGCGTCCGGCAGCGCATCCACGGAAAAATTCTGCTCCTGAAAATACTGTTCGGGCGATCTGTTCATAGTGAAAGAATCTCCGTAGCCAATTCCTCGTATTCTTTGGCGCCCCGTGTTTCCGGGTCGATTTCGTAAATGACCCGGCCCATGGCGCTGGCTTCGCGAAACCGGGTATCAATGCCGATAATGGTGCGGAACATGCGGTTGCCCATTTTCATGTCCAAAAGCTCCAGCACCCTGTGGCAGGCTTTGGCCCTGCGGTCGTACATGGTCGCAAGGGCGCGGTAACAAATGGGCGCCGGCAGCACCTTGTTCAAAATCTTTATCGTATCGAAAAGCAGCTTCAGGCCGTGCAGCGCCAGAAAGTCCGTCTGTATCGGTATCACCAGCATGTCACATGCCACCAGCGCGTTGACCAGCAAAATCCCCACATGGGGCGGGCAGTCGATGACGATAAAATCATACTCCGCCCGGATCAGGGCCAAAGCCTGCTGTAAAATCGCACCCTTGCCCTTGCGGCCCCGCAGGTCGGTTTCCAGTTCGGATAGCCGGATGCTGGCCGGAACCACGTCGAAAAGCCGGCCTTCGTGCTTGAACCGTATTTTTTTCCACAGTTCCGGCCAGGCAGCTTCCTCAGAGGTGAAAATATCGTTGATGTTCCCTGTCTGCTCATCCGGATAGAACCGCAGGTGCACCGAAGCGCAGGCATGCGGATCAAGGTCGAGAATGAGCACTTTCTGCCCCAGACGGGCAAGAGCGGCAGCCAGCGTGACCGAGGTGGTCGTTTTGCCCACCCCGCCCTTCTGGTTGGCGACGGCGATAACCCGTCCCCTGCGTGCCGCGTTCGTCGATTCTTCCATGGCCTATGCCTGCTTGCGGTACACGATCGTGCCCGCATGATGCTCCGGCTTGAAAGTCCGCGAAATGCTGTGCAGCGATTCGGAATGGCCGATAAGCATGCACCCGCCCGGCAACAGATTGTCGTAAAACGACTCGATAACCTGTTTCTTCATCTCTTCGTCAAAATAAATAATAACATTACGGCAAAAAATGATGTGCGAACGGTCGTTGCGCTTGAGCATCATCCGGTCGCTCAGGTTGATGGGCGCGAAGGAGATGAGATTCTTCAGCTTCGGCTGCACCTCGTATACCTGGTCTTTCTTTATGAAATACCTGTCGACGATTTCTTTCGGCGTGGTCCGCAAGGCGTATTCGTTGTACAGCCCCTTGCGCGCGGCGGACAGCACGGCTTCGGACAAATCGTTGGCCGTGATTTTGATGTCCCACATGACAAGCTCATTTCTGAGCACTTCACTGAGAATGATGGCCAGGGTATACGGTTCTTCCCCGGTGGAACAACCCGCCGACCAGATACGCAGTTTGCGGATGCCCGTTTTTTTAATGCCTTCCAGGGTTTCCGGCAGAACCTTGTCTTGAAAAACCTGCAATTGCGGCGGATTGCGGTAAAAGCTGGTTTCGTTGGTGGTGATCACCTCGAACAGCTTGCTCAGTTCCATCTTCCGGCCGGCATCAAAGCGCAGATAGTAATAATATTCGCCGAAACTTTTGAGGTTCAGTTCCTTGATCCGGTTGCTGAGCCGGTTTTCCACCAGATACTTTCTGTTTTCAGCGATAAATATGCCGCTTTGCTGGTAAATGAAGTCGCGCAACTGCACGAACTCTTCATCCGTGACCTTCAGATCCTTTTGCAACGACAGAGATTTGTTGAACAAGCTCGACATAGGTTACGCCCCCTTACCGGCACGGATCTTTTCAACCGCCTCTTCCGCCGCTTGCTGAATCTCGGGATTTTCATGATCCATCAGCGTGAACAGCGAGCGGAAAGCAAGTTCCCCGCCGGTTTCCCCCAAAGCTTCGATGGCCTTTATGACTATCAACTGGTTTTCATCGCCAAGCATTTCCACCATGCGGGGAATCGCCGGGGCGACCATGCGCCGCCCCAGGCTTTCAATGCAGCGGGCTTTGACCCAGGTATCGGGATCATCCAGGCCGCGCAGCAGGCAGACATCCAGCCGCGACGCATCGCAGTTGCCCAGCACGGTGATCACCGCCAGACGCACTTCGCTGTCCGGATCGGAGGCCATGCCTTCGATACGGTCCTGATAGGCCGGGGGAATCGGGCAGATACGGCCGAGCGCTTCCAGCGCCACCCGGCGCACGTCAGGCACCGGGTCACCCAGACCGCGCATGATGATCTGCTCATATGCCTTGACGTCCATGGCCCCCAGGGCGTGAATGGCCATCATGCGCTGCAGGGGCACGTCCGACGTGCTCATGGCCATGAAATGCCCGATGGTCACCGGATCGTGCAGGGCGATGCAGGCATCCAGGGCTGCCTCTTTCACGTCGTCATACGGATGGTCCAGAAGAACCGTCACATACGGGCTGATTTCGGAGGAGTCGCCCTTGCGGCCCAGGAACAGCAAGGCGGCTTTCAGAATATTGCCATCGTCGTGGCGGCCGAGCACGTCCAGGAAAAAGTCCTGGTCTTCCGGCAGGCACTGGGTCGCAAGGGCGATGATGATGGCGCGCTGCAAATCCCGCGGCTTGTCCCAGAACAATTCTTTGAACAATTCCACGCCCGCCCGGCAGGGTGCGCGGGAAAACACCTCCACCCCGATATGCTGGGCGTACTCGTTGCCGTTTTTGACCATTTCCGCCACGTCCGCGTTGAACCCGATGGCGCCCAGGGCGTCGATCATGGGCACAAGCCGCTCGTGCTCCCTGTCCGGGTCAAGGGCCAACGCCAGTTTGAAAATGGCGGGTGAAGCCCCCGGACCTTTGGTGGAGGCCAGCCCCTTGACCATGGCGTCCTGCACGTCCGGATCATCGTCCTTGATGGCGGCAAGCATGTATTCGTGCAGTTTCCGCCGTTCCGCCGCGCCAAGCAGGGGCAGCGATTTGCCGCCGAGGATCTTGACGATGGAAGTCACGATTTTGTTGCGCAGAGGGCCGGATGTGGAGTCAAGCCGCCGCATCAGCATGGGCACGGCTTTCAGATTGCCCATTTCACCCAGCGCGTCAACGATGATCGACGCCACCAGTTCGGAACTGGAATCCAGCGCTTTGAGCAGCGCGCCCACGGATGATTCCGCCCGGATTTTGATCAGGGCTTCGATCACGGAAAAGCGGACCCATTCGTCGTCTTCCAGCGCCTTGTTCAAGCTGGAGGCCGCTTCCGGAAAAGCCAGTTCGCCCAGACTGACCGCGGCCTGATAGCGCACGTTCACTTCGGGGTCGCGCAAGAGTGCGCCGCTCAACGGGGCCACGGCCAGCACGCTGGCTGTGGAGCCGAGAATGTCCGAAGCGAAAATGCGGATGTCCGGATCATTGTCATGCAGCAACTGGCAGAGGGAATCCATATCCGTGGCCCCCACGGTCCGCAGCAAATCCATGGCAAGGTTGCGCACCGGCGCGTCTTCCGACCGCAGCAGCGGGATGACGCCCTGCGCCACTTTCGGCCCGCCGATTCTGCGCAAGGCTCTGTCGGCGGCTTCCTGCACCCCGATATCCGGGTTATGCAGATGTTTCACCAGCGCCGGGACGGCTTCTTCCAGGCGCTCCTTACCGGCAAGGTACGCGCCCTCACGAATGCTTTCACTGTCCGGACTGTCAAGCAGGGCAAGAATGGAGTGCTGTTCAGACATCTGTCTTCCTCGGCTCTAGAATGATCCGTATCCGCGGCAAAACGCCGTCTCAGCGATAGACGCCGCTCACGATGGCAAGCGCCATGTCGTCGAGATCCACAATCTCATCGGCAAGGCCGGCGTCGACAATAGCCTTCGGCATGCCATACACCACGCAGGTGGCGTCGCTCTGGGCGATGGCCCGGCCGCCCTTCTGCTTCAGGACCTTCACCCCTTCAAGGCCGTCGCTGCCCATGCCGGTCAGTTGCACCCCCAGGGCGCGCCTGCCCAGAGCAAGACCCGCCGATTCGTGCAGCACGTTGGCGGACGGCTTGTACAAGGCCTCTTTCGGGTCTTCGGTAACGACCGCGCTCATGCTCCCCAGCCCCATGACCAGCTTGAGATGCCGTCCGCCGGGTGAAACGTACGCATGGCCCGGCTTCAGCTTTTCGCCCGATTCCGCTTCTTTCACGACAATTTCGCAGACGCTGTCCAGCCTGCGGGCGAACGGCCCGGTAAAGGCCGCCGGCATGTGTTGGGCGATCAGGATGGGCACGGGAAAATCGCCCGGCAGCCCCGCAAGCACCTTTTGCACGGCGGGCGGCCCGCCGGTGGACACCCCGATGGAAACAAGGTCGCGCACGGGTCGACCCGCGGGTAAATTCACCACCGGCGGCATGACAGTCCCGGATGCCCCTCCAGTCGAAACTCTGGTCGTCCGCGTGGTCAACCCCAGTTTTGCCGCATAACTGCTCGACAGCGCGGAACCGCCGGATGCGCCCGTGCCGAAGGAGGGCTTCGCCGCCGTCAAAGAAGGCATGGCCGGCCGTACCAGGGGCGGGCGGCGGCGGGAAACGGCTTTGACCTTGTCACGTATTTCCTGTTCCATCCGGACAATATCCAGAGAGACTTTGGATGCGGGCTTGGATATGAAGTCCATGGCCCCGGCTTCCAGCGCTTTCAACGTGGTTTCAGCGCCCTCGGTGGTGACCGAACTGATCATCAGCACGGGTTTGGGCAATTTGGCCATAATCGCCCGCACGGCGGTAATGCCGTCCATGCGGGGCATTTCAACGTCCATCGTGACGACGTCGGGATTCAATTTGGCAATGAGGTCGATCGCCTCCAACCCATTCTGGGCCATACCGACAACAGAAATTTCCGGATCCTTTTCAAGAATGATTTCTATGGCCTTGCGCATAAAAGCGGAATCATCAACAATCAGAACGCGTATCACTTCAGACACCTCATCAGAATGACATTTCCAATATCATTCAGGTCATATCAAAAGAAAAAATAAAGGAATAGCATTTTCCACGCCGTACGGATTTTTCTTTTCCCTCTTGCCAAGCGTGGCGAGTTCACGTATTGGATTGCGTCTGCGTGGGGAAAGGCGTTATGGACAACGGCTCCTTTTCCCCCGGAAACGGGATGTGGCTCAGTCTGGTAGAGCACTGCGTTCGGGACGCAGGGGTCGGAGGTTCAAATCCTCTCATCCCGACCATGTTAATTAAATCAAGACTCTATCTTGATTTTTAGTGATCTGCCCCTCAAACAACCTCGTGGTCCACAGCAGCGGTCCACAAAGCCGAATGAACGGCGGGGTTGTTTGAGGGGCAGATCATGTTTTCTTCGCCATCCTCCCCGGCTGCCGCTACGGCTAAGGGCGTCCCTTACCTCTTCACCCATTATAATTCTCCGACCTTCCGTATCCGCATCCCGGCCGATCTACAGTCAAGTTGCGGATGGCTCATCCTTCGGATCTACGGGGAGCATGCTGCAAAGCCAAAGTTAAATGTTTAATTCAGCGTGTCCTGACCCGGTGCGCCGCAACACCGCCAGCGCATTCCGCGATCCGTATTCCTTTTCCCGTCACCGAAGGAAAAAGAAGGCAACCCGCCGCCTCGCGGATGAATGCAAGCCCCGGTTTCCACAAAACGGAAACCGGGGCTTGTCATTTCGCAATCAGGCGGCCGTCCCGAAGGTTCCGGGGCGACGGATCTCAGAAGCTTATGTCCATTTGCTCACATCAAGAGCCTTTTCGTGCTTGGACACCACGGTGGCCGCCACGATGTCGCCGGTAACGTTCAGGCAGGTACGACCCATGTCGAACACGGCATCAACGCCGAGCAGCATGGCATACGCGGCCGCGACGGCAGTGCCGGCTTCCACCTTCAGCCCGACGGATTCGAGCACCAGCAGCATCATGATGGCGCCCGCGCCGGGAACGCCCGCCGCGCCGATGGCGCCCAGCGTCGCCGTCACCAGCACAATCAACTGCTGATCCATGG
This sequence comes from Desulfovibrionaceae bacterium, assembly GCA_031550605.1. GTDB lineage: Bacteria > Desulfobacterota > Desulfovibrionia > Desulfovibrionales > Desulfovibrionaceae > FLUQ01. The sequence goes on from JAVBOK010000043.1 coordinate 112,327, forward strand.
TCAACGGTTTGCCCACCGCAAAACCGATGAACATGGACCCGATGGCCAGATAAATGGCCGTGCCGTCCATGTTGATGGTCGCGCCGATCGGCAGCGAGAAAGAGGAAATGGACCGGGGCACGCCCAGATTCTCTTCGCACACGCGCAGGGAAATGGGCAGGGTCGCGTTGGAGGAACGGGTGACGAAAGCCGTGATCATGGCTTCCTGGGCGCCGCGCAGAAACTTGAAGAAGTTGAGGCCGAACACGGTAAGCGCGCCGCCGAAGCCGATGATGACGTGGAGCACATACGCGAGGTAGGCCAGAAACATGACGAACACCAGAGGTCCGATCACTTTCGGGCCCTGCACGGCGAACACGCCGGAAATCAGGAAGAACACGCCGATGGGCGCATACTGCATGATGCCGCCCACAATTTTGTACATGGTTTCGGCGGCAGCGGAACAGACGGTGAACAGCAAGTTGCCGCCGGTGCGCAGCGTTTCGTTGGCGGAGTCGCGCAGATAGGAAAGGCCGATGCCGAAACACAGGGCGAAAAAGATGATCGGCAGCACCTGGCCCTTGGCCAGAGCGTCAAGCGGGTTGGTCGGGATGATGTTCAGCATGACGGTGGCCAGGGGAGGCGCATTGGAGACCTTGCCCTGCAGGCCGGCCGCGCCGACGAGATTCAGGCCGTCGCCGGGCTTGAATAGGTTGCCCAGAAGCAGGCCGATGCAGATGGCGAAAACCACCAGAACCAGATAGAACAGCAGGGTTTTGGCTCCGACCCGGCCCAGCTGCGCCGGGGCGATGCTGGAAGCCCCGGTGATGAGCGAAAAGAAAATGGTCGGCACAATGATCATTTGCAGCAGCCGGATGAAAATGTCCCCAAGGAATTTGGTGTTGGAGACAAAGGGTCCGGCCATTCCGGGAGAATACGCCAGAAAAATCCCGACGGCCGCGCCCGCGATCAGGCCGATGCAGATGCGCACCAAAAGGTTGGACTCGAAATACCAGCTTAGAAATCCGTCTTTTTTCGCAGCTTGTTCTGCCATAACTAAGCCCTCGCTGGGTTGAGAGGTTCCCCGGCCCGCAACGAAAATCACTGTGACGCACCGGCCGGATCATGGGGGAAAAATATAATTCGGTCAGGTAACGTTTCCCTTATTTGGTCCTTTTGTCAAGGCATGCTAACAGGTTATAGCCAACATTTTTGCGTGTTCCGACGGGCTGCGCGCGCTACGCCCCGGAACCGCATGCAAAAACAAGACCGCAACAAAAGGAGCAACCATGGAGACGTCGCGAGCAAAAAAGGCCTCTTCCCGTATGCCTCTCTGGATTCAGATCATGATCGGTCTGGTCGTCGGATGCGCCATAGGGTTCATGTGGCCCGCTTTCGGCGCCAAACTGCAACCCATAGGCACCGCATTCATCAAGGCCATCAAGATGATCGTCATGCCTTTGGTTTTCTCCGCCGTGACCCTGGGCATTTACAAAATGGGGTCGGACCTCAAACAGCTGGGCAAGCTCGGCGGTTTCGCCTTTCTCTGGTTTTATCTGGCCACCGGTTTCTGCATTGTTCTGGGCATCACGCTGGCCGTGGTCTTTCAGCCCGGCGCCGGGGTGGATCTGGCCACAGGGTCCGGGATCAAGCTGCCCGGACACCTGGCCAGCAGCATAGACTGGACCAAGTTCTTCCTGGACATCATCCCGGACAACATCATCGCGGCCATGGCGGCGCAGAAAATCATCCCCACGCTGTTCTTCGCCATCTGCTTCGGTCTCTGCCTTGCCGCCATCAAGGAAAAGGGCAAACCCGTGGCCCAGGTGCTCGACGCAATCATGAGCGCCATGTTCAAGCTGACCCAGGGCATCGTCGCCACCGCCCCCGTGGCCGTCGCCGGCATCATGGCCTGGGTGTTCGCGACCCAGGGTTCCAAGGTGCTGATCGCCATGGCCAAACTGATCGGCCTCATGTATCTGGGTCTGGCCGTCATCGTTATTTTTTTCCTGATCATGGTCAAACTGCTGGGCGAAGACCCTTTCGGCCTTTTGAAGAAAGTCATGGAGCCGCTGCTTCTGGCTTTCACGACCTGCTCTTCCGAAGTCACCTTGCCTGTTCATATGGAAATTCTGGAACGGTCAGGCATTCCAAACCGCGTGGTTTCTTTTGTTATTCCTCTGGGATACAGCTTCAACCTGGACGGTGCGGCCCTGTACCAATCTCTGTGCGTCTGCTTCCTGGCCCAGGCATACGGGCTGCCGCTTGACCTGCCCTCAATCCTGACCATCCTGATCACCACCCTGATCGCCAACAAAGGCACAGCCAACGTGCCCGCCGCGTCACTGGTGGTGCTGGCGGTCATCATGGGTTCTTTGGGCCTGCCGATGGAGGCCATGGGCATCCTGGTGGGCATCGACCGCTTCATGGACATGGGGCGCACCACGGTCAACGTGTTCGGCAACACCGTTGCGGCGCTGCTGCTGCACAGGGTGGGCGGCAAACATCTGGAAGACGCGGTGGATTCCGCCATCGCGGCCAGGGAAGAAGGCGCGGTCGCCGGGTAATTTCCGGCGTTTCCGCAAACGAAAGGCCCGTCCCGTGAGGGGCGGGCCTTTCGTTCACAGGCGGACCGAAACAGCCTGCCAGGACGGAAACATGCCTTCACGCCGTCATTCGGCGGTCACAAAACCGTTGGCCCAGCTTTCGACATTCCGGACAAGCCGCCTGCTGTGGTAGGAATCGCCATAGTGCTGGTACACCGTGATGTTCGTTCCTCCGTCCGTCCCGCGTTCCAGAGTGACCACCGCGTCCGGTCCGCTGAGAACGGTCGAGTACAACACGTAGCGGCCGCATTCGGCTTTTTCCGGCTCCAGTTTGGCAAAATCGCCCCCGATAAGGCTGTCGCTCCGCCTGTGGGCCAGGGCCCGGTCAAGGTTATCCGCCACGATGGTGCAGCCGTTGACCACATAGACCTCATCCACGGTGCCGGCGTTTTGCAGCCAGTCAGCCACGCTTTTGGAGCCGCAGCCGGCAAGGGCTATCTGGCCGGCCGCGCACAGGGCGGCCAGGATCAGGGTACGTACGCGCACAACACGCCTCCTGGTTTATTCATCTTTTTCCGCACTGTAGCCTGACGCGGCAAAAATCAAAAGCCCTCTCCCGCCGGCCGCGCTGCACGAGAGAGGGCGAAAACGGCCCGCCCGGCCGGAGCAATTGACGCTTTCCCGCGTACAACGCCCAGGATCAGCGCAAACGTTTTTTTACCGTAACTCCGAGGTCCGCCAGCGATTCCACATAGGTGATGCCCGCATCCTTCAAAGCGGCTATTTTTTCTTCCGGGCTGCTGGCTTTGCCGGATATCACCGCGCCCGCATGGCCCATGGACCGCCCCGCCGGGGCGCTGCGGCCGGCGATAAACGCGAACACGGGTTTCCCGAATTCCTTCTTGATGTACGCTGCGGCGTCCTGCTCCGCCTGGCCGCCGATTTCGCCGATCATGACCACCGCCTCGGTGCCGGAATCATCGTTGAACAGGCGCAGCACATCCAGAAAGGAAGTGCCTATCAGGGGGTCGCCGCCGATGCCCACGCAGGTGCTTTGCCCCAGGCCCACGGCGGTCAGCTGGCTGACGGCTTCATAGGTCAGGGTGCCGCTGCGCGAAACCACGCCCACGGTGCCGGGTTTATGGATATGGGCGGGCATGATGCCCAGCTTGCACTCGCCGGGGGTGATGACGCCCGGACAGTTGGGGCCCAGCAGGCGCACGCCGGGGTATTCATCCAGCGCATGCATGGCCCGCACCATGTCCAGAACCGGTATCCCTTCGGTAATGCAGACGATGAAGGCGATGCCGGCGGCGGCGGCTTCAACGATGGCATCGGCGGCGGCGGGCGGCGGCACGAAGATGACGGAAGCGTTGGCGCCGGTTTTTGCCGCGGCTTCCGCCATGGAATCGAAAACCGGCAGGTCCAGGACCGTCTGCCCGCCTTTGCCCGGCGTGACCCCGGCCACAACCCGTGTGCCGTATTCCAGCATGCGGGTGCCGTGGAACTGCCCTTCGGCCCCGGTCAGGCCCTGTACAATGACCTTGGTGCCGGCGTTGACAAGTATGCTCATTGCTGCCTCCTCGGGGTCGTTTTCTTCGCGATGGCCTCCAGATGGGGGATGGCTTCACCCAGTGTATCCAGCACCGTGACGGCCAGGCCGGAAGCGCCCAGAATCGCCCTGCCCTCTTCCGCGTTGGTGCCTACCATGCGCATAACGATGGGCACGGGGCTGGCCTTGCCTGCCAGCCCTTGCAGCAGGCCGCGGGCCAGGATGTCGCAACGCAGGATGCCGCCGAAGATGTTGATGAAAATGGCCTCGACCCCGGGATCGGCCAGAATCAGCCTGACCCCTTCCGCGATCATGGTTTCGCTGGCGCCCCCGGAAACATCAAGAAAATTCGCTGGCTTGCCGCCGACCTGCTGGATGATGTCCATGGTGGTCATGGCCAGACCCGCGCCGTTGGCCATCATGGCAATGGTGCCGTCCAGCTTGATGAATTTCATGCCCAGGCTGTTCGCATGGTGTTCGTGCGGATCGGTTTCCGTCAGGTCTTCCAGTTCCTGCAGTTCGGGATGGCGGTACAGCGCGGCGTCGTCAAAGGACATCTTCGCGTCAAGGGCCATCAGGCGCCCGTCCGTGGTCAGGACCAGGGGGTTGATCTCCACCAGCGAAGCGTCCAGACCGATGCAGGCCGCATGCATGCTGGCGAACAGCCGCGCGCCTTCGTGCAGCAGCTTGCCGGAAAGCCCGAGGCCCAGCGCCAGCTTGCGGGCCTCAAACCCGTGCAGGCCGAAACGGGGATCCACAAAGACCTTGATGATGCTTTCGGGGTGGCGTTCCGCAACCTCTTCGATGTCCATGCCGCCCTGACTGCTGACCATCAGGCACAGGCGGCGGCTGGCCCGGTCGAGAGTGACGCCTGCGTAAAATTCTCTGGCTATGGGCGCAACCTCTTCCACCAGCAGGGCATGCACCGCCTTGCCTTTGGGGCCGGTCTGGGGGGTGACCAGGGTCGCGCCCATCAACGCTTCCGCGGCGTTGCGGGCCGCATCCAGGTTTTCGACGACCTTCACGCCGCCGGCCTTGCCTCTGCCGCCCGCGTGGATCTGGGCTTTCACCACCAGTTTGCCGGGAGCCAAGGCGGACGCGGCGTCGCACAGCTCCGGAACGGAGCGTCCCGCAACGCCTTTGGGCGTGGGCACACCGAAGCGGCGCAGCAGTTCCTTAGCCTGGTATTCATGGATATTCATGCGTACCTCACCAAGTTTGAAAGGTTGGGAACCGTCCCCAGGGGATCTCTGTCGAGCGGAGAAGCATCGGCGGCGAAACGTCTCCGCTCCTGATGCAAGGCGCGAAGAGGGTGCGGTTCCCCAAAGGGTCCGGGGGACGAAGTCCCCCGGAGGATCAGGCGCAGGCGCGGGCGAGAGTAAGGCCGAGTTTCAGTGCCTTCTTGTTGTTTTCATGAAAAGCGGGGGCAAAACGCTGGGCCAGCGTTTTTTCCACCGCCTGCATTGTAAGCACTTTCGTCAGTTCAACCAGAGCGCCCAGCACGCAGATGTTGAACACCTGGGCTTTGCCTATCTCGCCCATAACCGAGTCGTGCATGGCCAGGGCGTAATGTTCGGCGTCCACGCGTTTGGGCGCGGCGACCAGATGTTTGTCCGTGATCAGCAAGCCGCCGGGCACCAGGTACTGCAGATAGCGATTCAGCGCTTCCTGGGTCAGGCAGACCAGCACGTTGGCGAGCTGCACTTTGGGATAATGGATGTCCTTGTCGGAAATGAGCACGTCGCAGCGGGTGGCGCCGCCTCTGGCTTCCGGCCCGTAGGACTGGGACTGGATGGCTTGCAGATCGGCGTAGAGGACGGCCGTTTCCGCCAGCAAAATGCCCATGGTGATCACCCCTTGGCCGCCGGAGCCGGAAAGTAAAAAGCGGTTTCTGTCCATATTCTTATCCTTTTTTCGCGCCGGCGCGGGCGATGGTTTCAGCATAGGCTTCACAGTATTCGGGAAGGCTTTCCTCCACAAAGACGCCGCGCGGGATCAGCGTGGGGTCCGCTTCCAGATTCTTGGAGCCGAGCAGGGCCGTGCGGTCCCTGAAAAATTCCATCATTTGCGGCGCTTCGCCCTGCTTGTTTTTGCGACCGAAATACGTCGGGCACTGGGTCATGATTTCCAGCACGGCGAACCCTTTGTGCTCAATTGCTTTACGCATCAGCTTGGCCATTTCCTGCACGTGATAGGTCGTGGTGCGGGCCACAAAGGTCGCGCCCGCGCCGGAAGCGATCTTGACCACGTCAAAATCGCGATCAATGCTCTGGTACGGGGCCGTGGTGGCCAGAATGCCCTGGCCGGAAAGGGGCGAATACTGCCCGCCGGTCATGCCGTAGATACGGTTGTTCATGACAAAGGCGGTGATGTTGATATTACGGCGCGCGGCATGGATAAAGTGGTTGCCGCCAATCGCCAGCGCGTCGCCGTCGCCCATGGGCACCATAACGGTCAGGGCCGGATTGGTCATCTTGACCCCGGTGGCGAAAGCCAGCGCCCGGCCGTGCAGGGTGTGCAGGGTGTGGAAATCAAGGTAGCCCGCGATGCGCGCCGAGCAGCCGATGCCGGAAACCGTGACCACGTTGTTGGGATCCAGGCCCATTTCGGCAGTGGTGCGCACCAGGGTGTTCAGGATGGTGCCGTGGCCGCAGCCGGGGCACCAGATATGCGGAAAGAACCGCTCGCGGATATGTTTGTGGCCGCTCATGCTCACATCCCCCTTCCGTCAATAACGCGCATAACGCTTTGAATGTCCGCCGGCGTGATCAGGGCGCCGTCCACGCGGTTGGCCAGATACACATGCGCCGGCCTGTCCACGGCCGCTTTGACGGAATGGAAGATCTGACCCATGTTCATTTCAACCACAAACACGTTTTTCACGCGGGCAGCTTTTTCCCGGACCAGTTCCGCCGGGAAGGGCCAGAGGGTCTGCAGTTCAAGCAGGCCGACCCTGTGCCCCTTGGACCGGAAGTTGACCGTCTGCTGCAGGGCGCTTCTGGCGGAAGAGCCGTACGAGACAAGCAGCGTTTCCGCGTCATCCAGAAAGTATTCCTTCCAGCGCGCCAGCTCCAGGTGATTCTGCTCGATTTTGTCGATCAGGCGATGCAGGGTCTTTTTGACCGTTTCCTGGTTTTCCGTAGGGAAGCCCCAGATGTCGTGGAACAAACCGGTCACGTTATAGCGGTGCGGCCCGCCGAAATCGGACATGGGCAGCCGGCCGTCCTCGCGCGGCAGATACGGGTGGTAATCGGTGCCCGGCTTGATCGTGGTGTACAGCCTCTCTTCCACATGCAGTTCGCCCTTTGCGGGGATGACCAGCTTTTCACGCATGTGGCCGACCACTTCATCCAGCAGCAGAACCACCGGGGTGCGGTAGCGTTCGGCCATGTTGAACGCCTCCACCGTCATGGAAAAGACGTCCTGAATGCCGGATGCGGTCAGAGCCACGATGGCGTGGTCGCCGTGGGTGCCCCAGCGGGCCTGCATCACGTCGCCCTGCGACACTTTCGTCGGCAGCCCCGTAGACGGGCCGCCGCGCATGACCGACACGATCACGCAGGGTACCTCCGCGATGACCGCGTAGCCCAGCGCTTCCTGCATCAGCGAAAAGCCGGGGCCGGAAGTCGCGGTCATGGTCTTGGCCCCGGCCAGAGCCCCGCCGATGATGGCGCACATGGACGCGATCTCGTCTTCCATCTGGATGAACTTGCCGCCCCGTTCGGGCAGCGCTCCGGCCAGAATTTCCGCGATTTCGGTGGACGGGGTGATGGGGTACCCCGCAAAGAATCCCAAGCCGGCGTACAGCGCGGCTTCCGCACAGGCGGCGTTGCCCTGGACGAATTGCACATTCTTGCTCATGGCGCCTCCTATGCCTTTTTCCACGCTTTATCCGGGGCCACGCAGGCATCCCCGGGGACGTCGTCCGCATCCCGGACCTCAATGGCCAGATCGGGGCAACGCAGTTCGCACAATTTACAGTAAATGCATTTTTCAAGGTCTTTCGCATAGACCTTGCCGTCATCGTCAATATCGAGCACCTGCTTGGGGCAGAACGTCACGCACACGCGACACCCCTTGCACCACTGACGCTGGATTACGAGTGTTTTCTTTTGCATGCCTTACCCTTTTTGTGTCGCCCCGTTTTTCGGAGCATTGTCCGTCACGCCGCCGCGCGGCAGTCAAGTGGAATTGTCCCCTTATACACCGGACTGCCCGCGCTAGGCAATCAGGCGCGTCACTTTCCGCCAGCATAGCCGCCCGCGGAAAAAGTGCAACGCTGTCAACGGATATCGTTGCTGTCCGGCCGAACAACGGCTTTTCGCGACGAATGGCGCGAGGCCGACCGGAAAAGGCTCTGCATTTTTTTCCGCGCTCCCGACCGGAAGCCGATGGGGCGAAAGGCGCCCGCCTCTTCACGCGCAGGCCGGTTTTGCAAAACCGGCCATTGCCGCCGGTTGTCAGCCGGACCGCACTGAAGTATTCACGCAACAACAGAAAACCAGGGAAAACGGGCCATTTTTTCAAAAGCCTCCGTCCCGGCAGGGCGGCGCCAACAACCCGCAAATCAATATATCCAGAGCATTTCGCGATATTTCGGCAACGGCCAGAGCGTATCGTCCACCAGCAACTCAAGCGCGTCCGCTTCTTCACGGCAGGCGGCCATGGCCGGAACCAGCAGTTTGCGGCAGCTTCCGGCCGTCTTTTCCGGCGCGTGCGGCAATTTTTCGATTTTCAACAGCGCTTTTTCCAGTTCATCCAGCCGGCGCATAAGGGCGTCAATATGTTTGCTCACTCTGAGCAGCAACGTTTTTTGCCCCGTCGCGCAGTTTTTGCCGAGGCATTCCTCCAGATCGTCGACGGTTTCCGCAAGAACGCGCTGATAGGCGAACACCGCCGGCAAAATGATGGTCCGGCCCATATCCAGAGCGACCCGGCCTTCAATGCGCACGGTGGTGGCGTAGCTTTCGAACAGAATGTCCGAACGTGACACGATTTCCCGTTCTGACAGTACGCCATACCGGTTGAACAGCTCCATGCTTTCCCTGTCCGTAAAATGTTCCAGGGCGGAAACGGTGTCCGGATAATTGGGCAGGCCGCGTTTGGCCGCTTCCACGGGCCATTCGGCCGCATAGTTGTCACCGTTGAAAACCACGGGCATGTGCTTGGAAAATTCTTTCTGCAGCAGTTTCTGCACGGCGTCGTGCAGCGCTTCGCCCCCGGCCGCGGCCGTTTCCAGTTCCGTGGCGAAATGATCCAGGGCGGCGGTCATGGCGGTATTGATCACAAAGACCATGGGCGCCGTGGATTGCGACGCGCCGACGGCCCGGAACTCGAACTTGTTGCCGGTGAACGCCACGGGGGACGTGCGGTTTCTGTCCGTGGCGTCGCGCGGCAGAGGCGGCAGGGATGTTACCCCGATGCGCATGACCTCGCCGGACCGTTTTTTCTGGGATTTGCCCTTGACGATCCCTTCCACCACATCGGTCAGTTGTGACCCCAGATAAATGGAAAAAATGGCCGGAGGCGCTTCGAACCCGCCCAGTCGGTGGTCGTTGCCCGCGCCCACGGTGCCCAGCCGCAGCATGGACGCATGGCGATGCACGGCCCGGACCATGGCCGCGAGAAAGACCAGAAACTGGGCGTTCTCGCGCGGGGTATCGCCCGGGTCCAGCAAATTGTTGCCCTGTGAATCGGATAGAGACCAGTTGCAGTGCTTGCCGCTGCCGTTGATGCCCTTGAACGGTTTTTCATGCAGCAGACAGATCAGCCCGTGGTCGCGAGCCGTGCCGCGCAGCACTTCCATGGTCAGCATGTTGTGGTCGGTGGCGATGTTGGCTTCTTCAAACACCGGAGCCAGTTCGAACTGGGCGGGAGCAGCCTCGTTGTGCCGGGTTTTGACCGGAATGCCCAGCTTGTACAGACGGTGCTCAAGATCCATCATGAAAGCCAGCACCCGGCCCCGGATGGATCCGTAATAATGGTCCTCCAGTTCCTGGCCTTTGGGCGGCTTCGCGCCGTACAGCGTGCGCCCCGTATCGATCAGGTCCGGCCTCTGCAGATAGAACTGGCGGTCGACCAGAAAATATTCCTGTTCCGCGCCCAGGCTGACGCTGACGTGGGTCGAGACCTCGTCGCCGAACAGGCGCAGGATGCGCAGCGTCTGTTTGGAAAGCGCCTCGCCCGAGCGCAGCAGCGGGGTTTTTCTGTCCAGGCATTCGCCCGTGTACGAACAGTACGCCGTGGGAATGCACAGTGTTCTGCCGTTGTGGCTGTCCTGGATGAATACCGGGGAACGCGGATCCCAGACCATGTAGCCCCGCGCCTCGAAAGTCGAGCGGATGCCGCCGGAAGGAAAGGACGAGGCGTCGGATTCGCCCTTGATCAGCATTTTTCCCGAAAATTCGCAGATGACCTTGCCGTCGCGCGTGGGTTCCAGAAAAGAGTCGTGCTTTTCCGCCGTGGTGCCGGTCATGGGCTGGAACCAGTGGGTATAGTGGGTGGCGCCCATTTCCACGGCCCATTCCTTCATGGCGTTGGCCACCACATCGGCCACGCTCAGGTCAAGGGGCTGGCCTTCGCGGATGGTTTTCTGCAGCCGGTTGAACACGTCCTTGGGCAATCGCGCGGCCATCTGGCCCTGATCGAAAACCAAGGAGCCGTAAATGGACTGCAACGGATCGCGGGCATAATCGATATCACGGCGCAGCGGGCGGATCTTGCCGATTTCGGCAATGGCTTTTCTGCGGCCTTTCGCTCTGTCGCTCATGGAGAACTCACTTTAGCCGCAATGCGGCGCATTACAAGAAAGATAGCTCTTCATATCCCGGCCCGCGGACCTCGTAAAGTCCCGGCCCCAAACCGACGACAGGCGCATTTCGCGCGGTTTCGCTCAGGCCGCGTTGTAACGGTTCATGAAGGCCAGTTCCGCATCCGCCGTGCCGATCAGGATCAATTCGTCCGTTTCACTGATGGGGGCCGCGGGATCGGGCGGAATCTTCATGCCCGCTTCCGTGTGCACGGCCACCACGTTGCACTGCGTTTCGCTGCGGATGTCGCTGTCGCGCAGGGATATGCCGTGCAGCGAAGCGGGGGCCTTGACCCGGAAAATGTTCAGCCCTTCCGTCAGCATGAAAACCCTGCCCGGCCGCAACAGGTTGGTTATGGTGTTGGCCGCCATGCTGGCGTGGGACATGACCAAGTTGGCCCCGGCGCTGTACAGCGACGCAACGTTGCGGTCCAGCGTGGCCCTGCTGATGATCTGGATGTCCGGCCGCAGCTTGCGGCAGTAGATGGTCAGGTAGATATTCAAGTCGTCGTTGTGCGTGGTGACAAGGACCGTGTGGATGGAGTCGATGCCCGCCTTGCGCAGAGTTTCCAGATCCGCCGCACTGCCCGCGATGAACCGGGGGTCGTTTTTGGGAATGCGGCCGGGGTTCTTTTCCACCAGCCGGAAGGGAATGCGCCGCCCCTCCAGCGCGTCGGCCACGGCCAGCCCCACTCTGCCCCCGCCCAGGATCAGCGCCGGGCTTTCTTCCGATTCGCCGTCACGGGCCAGGTGCGCGTCAAAACGGTCCAGCAGGTCGGCCGTTCCCGCCAGCAACAGCACGGCGCCGGCTTCGATCACCGTGTGGGGCATGGCCGGGCGGTATTCCTTGCCGTGCCAGATGCCGACCACGGTCAGTCCGAAGGCGCCGCGCAGGTCGGTGTCCTTCAGGGCCTTGCCCACATAGGGCGTATTCTGGGCCGGGGCTTCGGCAATGCACAAATTCTCAAAGCGGCCGATGACATTGGATCGCATGGCCACGCCGAACACCCGGCGGGCCAGAGCTCTGCCCAGCATGCGGGCGAAATGGTAGGTGTGGTTGCAGCCGGCCAGTTCCAGGATATCCAGTGAATCCACATGGTCCACGCTGGCCGCCAGCCGCACGGAAGGCGATATTTCGCGCACCGTGGCCGCGATGTTGGTGTTTTTCAGATCGTCATACAGGGCCACGACCAGAGCCGCCTGCCCCACCCTGGCCTGTGCGTACGTCTGGGAAGAATCGAGGTCGCCCAGCATGACGGAATAGCGGCGGTCGTAGAGGCTGAGCGCCGTGGCATAATCCGGCACCAGCTGCACATAGGGGATGGCATACTGACGCAGCCGTTCCACCACGCTGGCGGCGATGCCGTCCATGCCCGCCACGATGACGTGGCCTCTGGTGCTTTCCGGCAGCTTCGTCGGCACCACGGCCTGGGTCTGGGCTTCCAGCCAGGGGGCGTACACGAAGCGGATGAACGTGAAGGGCATTACCAGCATGAACAACAACACGCCGGAAAGCAGCACCACGATGCTGAAAATTTTGCCCAGGTCGCTTTCAAAAGTGATGTCGCCGAAACCCAGGGTGGACATGACCGTCAGGGTCCAGTACAGCCCGGTAATGGCGGAATAATCGCGCCGCTCCATGACCATGATCACATGGAACAGTGCGCTGTAGATCCCGATCAGCACCAGCACCAGCAAAGCGAAACGCATCATGAACCGCAGGTTGCGCTTGTTGCTCTCCTGGGCCATGAAAAAAGCCATTTGCGAAAAAATAAATTTCATGCGCCCCGGTCATATCATTTCGGAAGGAAGCACTCAAGAAGGAAGGCGGAGGATTACGGCAGGCGGACAAGCTCCGCGAATTTTTTCTGCAGCAGTTCCATGGGCGCGACTGCGCTGGGTCGGGGATAGCGATGGGATATCAGATAACAGACCCGGTTCGGCGGGGCGGGGGCGATGCGGTGGAACACGTACCCCTGTTTCTGCAGCGGGCGCGCTGTTGATTCCGGCACCAGAGCCCACTGCTCGGCGTCCTGCAGCAGGCGGACCAGCAGACTGACGGACACCAGGGAAATACTGGGGGTTTCCACGGGGTTCCAGATGCTGTCGTGCCACATGTCAATGTCGCCGCCCCAGACCATGCGCAGTTCGTGCCGGGGATCCAGATCCCGGGCGTTGACCACGCTCGAGCGGATTTTTGTGCCGGGGCTGCGGATCACCAGCATTTTTTCCCGCAGCACGGGGGTCACCGACACAAAAGCCAGGCGGCGTTTCTGCAGCACAAAGGCCAGATCCACCTCGCGGCTTTCGACCATTTTGTAGAGCTGCTTCGATGTGTTGCTGCTGACGGAAAAATACACGGGCGGGTCATTCTTGCGCAACGAAGTCAAAACAGGCGGCAATATCCAGTCCAGTACGCTGTCCACGCTGCCCAGACTCAGAAAATGCGCAGGCGCCATGTTGCGCAGTGTTTTTGCGCTGAGCTGCATGGCCTGCCATTGCAGGGCGATGGGCAAAAACTGCGCGCCCGCCGGAGTCAGGCTGACGGATTTGATGCCTTTCTGACGGTCGATGAGCACCAGACCCAGCGTATCCTCAAGCTCTTTCAGCCGGTGGCTGACGGAAGACTGGGACAGGTGCAGAACCTCGGACGCCCGGCTGAGCGTCCCGCCCATGGTCACGGCCAAAAAAGCTTCTATTCCTCTGGGGTTCAACGGCGTTCCTCCCGCATGCTGCACCTGGGACAGTACTCGGCCAATTATGCATTTTCAATATATTTATTATATAAAATATTCAGTTTTCCGCCAAAACGGATGCGCGTATTGTGGGCAATGTTTTTTCGTTCCTTTTTGACCCCACAAAAGGAGGCACCATGCCCGCATATTCCCGTCTTCTCGCCGAGGTTACGGAATCAAAAACCGTCGCCATTTCGGACAAAGCCCGTCAGATGCAGCAAAGCGGCATTTCCGTCGTGAACCTGGGCGGCGGCGATCCCGACTTCGCCACCCCGCCCGCCATTGCCAAAGCCGGGATTGAGGCCATCAACGCCGGTCAGACCCATTATGTGGACAGCCGGGGGCTGCCGGCCGTCCGCAAGGCCGTCGCCGCGAAATTCCAGCGCGAAAACGGCCTGGCATACGATCCCGACCGGGAAATCATCGTCACCGCCAGCGGCAAACTGGCCCTCTACATCTCGCTGATGGGCATCCTGGACGCGGGCGATGAAGTGCTGGTCATCGAACCCGCCTGGGTCAGCTATGTCCCGCTGGTCACCCTGCTGGGCGGCAAGCCCGTGCCCGTGGCCCTGGACCCGGCCGACAACTTCACCCTGACCCGCTCTGCGCTGGAAGCGGCCATCACGCCGAAAACCAAAGCGGTCATGCTCAATTCGCCCAACAACCCCAGCGGCAGGGTCGTCACGGCCGAAGAACTGGCCACGCTGCGCGACGTGGCGACCAAGCATGATCTGTGGGTGCTCAGCGACGAAATATATGAACACCTGATCTATGACGGCAAAAAGCATTTGAGCCCCGCCGCCCTGCCCGGCATGCGCGAACGCTGCATCACCGTCAACGGCATGAGCAAGGCCTATGCCATGACCGGATGGCGCCTGGGATACCTGGGCGCGCCCGCTTCGCTGATGGCCCAGATCCTGAAGGCCCAGCAGCATGTCATCACCTGCGCTTCCGGCTTCATCCAGGCCGCCGGCGCCGAAGCCCTGAACGGCCCGCAGGATTGCGTCGCGGCCATGGTCCGCGAATACGACAAGCGCCGCACCACCATCACGGCCGGCCTGAACGCCATACCCGGCGTGCGCTGTCCGCTGCCGGAAGGGGCTTTTTACCTGTTCCCCGAAATTGATTTTCGCGGCTACGACTCCTGGCGGCTGGCCGATTTTCTGCTGGAAAAGGCCGGGGTGGCCGTCACACCGGGCCAGGCCTTCGCCAGCAAGGCCGTGCGCAACGTGCGCATGACCTTCGCCACATCCATGGACAATCTGCAGAACGCTGTGGAACGCATGGCAAAAGCCCTTGCGGACAAATAGCTTGGCTCTGCAAGCGATCAACCCCCAATCTCCGAGGAGGATATTATGACCGCGTGGTTCAGACTTTCCCTTCCAAAACAAATATTTATCATGCTGGTTCTGGGCATTGCCGCCGGCCTGGTGTTCGGCAAGAGCATCCTGGTGATACAGCCCGTCGGCGACGCCTTCATCCGCCTGCTGAAAATGCTCATCGTTCCTTTGGTTTTCTTCACCCTGGCCGCCGGGGTCACCCGCATGGAAAGCCCCGCTGCCCTGCGTAAAGTCGGCGGCTTCATCGTGCTTTTCTATGTCGCCACCGCAACCCTGGCCGCGGCCATCGGCCTGGGCGTGGCCATGATTCTCAAGCCCGGCCTCGGGGTCCAGGGCCTTCTCGGCGCCGCGGGCAGCTATAAAACCCCCGAAGGCGGCTATTCCTTCCTCAAAAACATGGTGCTGTGGATTCCCGACAACCCGGTCCAGGCCATGGCGTCCATGAATATGCTGCAGATCATCTTTTTCGCCATCTTTGTCGGCGTGGTGCTGCTGGTGCTCAAGGACAAGGTGCCCACGGTGGTCAACCTGGTGCGCGAAGCCGGCGACGTGATGGTCAAGATCACCGAATACGTCATGGTCGTGGCCCCGTACGGCATCTTCGCCCTGATCGCCATCCTGACCGCCACCATCGGCGACAAGATGCTGAAGGAAATCCTGATATTCTTCGTCGCCGACTACGTGGGCGTCATCATCGTGCTGGTTGCCGTCTATCCGATTCTGTTGCGCTATTTCCGCCTGCCGGTGCTGCATTTCTACAAGAAAATCGCACCGGCCATGCTGATCGCGGCCAGCACCACCTCCAGCGCGGCCACCCTGCCCATGTCCATGAACCTGGCCGAAAAGGAACTGGGCATTCCCGAACCCATCTACGGCTTCGGCCTGCCCCTGGGCAACACCGCCAACATGAACGGCATGGCCGTGGCCATCGGGGTTATCGCGGTATTCGCCCTGAATCTGCACGGCATGCCGGTGACCACGTCCAACGCGGTGCAGATTGTGTATCTGGGCCTGATCCTGTCCATCGGCGCGGCCGGGGTCAAGGGCGGCGGCATCATCATCTCCGCCGTGCTGCTGGAAGCGTTGGGCATGGACCTGAAACTGCTGCCCGTTCTGGCCGCCATCTGGCCCATCATCGACATCCCCCACACCACCGCCAACATCACCGGCGATCTGGTGGGCACCGCCTGCTGCGCCAGCCATTACGGCCAGTTGAAGGCGGACGTCTTCAACGCTCCCGTGGGCCAGGGCCTTTCCGCCGCACCGCAGATGGCCGGATCCCACGCTGACGACTGATCGTTGACACCATCCCGAAATTCCCCCTTTTCCAGTACCAGGAAGAGGGGGAATTTTCATTTCACGGACCGGGATATTGCCGAACGGACTGTAACGCGGTAGTGTTTTTTCCGCATACGGGCACCGGTATTTTTTCCAGCGAGTACAGCCATGCGTTCCCCCGTCATCCGCGTCGCCGCCATCCACGATCTTTCCGGTTTCGGCCGCACGTCCCTGACCGTGGTGATTCCCGTGCTTTCGGCCATGGGCATCCAGGTCTGCCCTTTGCCCACGGCTGTTCTGTCCACCCAGACCGGCGGTTTTGACGACTTTTGCTTTGTGGATCTGACGGATTCCACTCGCGATTTTCTGCAGCACTGGCGTAGGCTGGGCCTGACCTTCGACGCGGTGTACAGCGGGTTTCTGGGATCCCCGGCCCAGGTCGAAGCTGTCGCGGAATGCATCCGGCACTGCCTTGCCCCCGGCGGTCTGGCCGTGGTTGATCCCGTGCTGGGCGACAACGGCCAGCTTGATCCCACCATGAGCCCGGAAATGGTGGAAGGCATGCGCCGCCTGATCGCGCATGCCCACTGCATCACGCCCAATCTGACCGAAGCGGCCCTGCTGCTGGACGAACCATACCCCGGCGACGCCATCCCTGTTCCCCGGCTGAAGGACTGGCTGGTCCGGCTCAGCGCCATGGGACCGGAAATGGTCCTGATCACCAGCGCGCCCTTGCCGAAAACGGCCCACAAAAGCGCGGTCGCGGCGTACCAGCGCTCGCGCGGCCTGTTCTGGCAGATGGCCTGCGACTATATCCCCGCATTCTATCCCGGCACGGGCGACACCTTCGCCAGCGTGGTCACGGGAAGTCTTTTGCAGGGCGACAGTCTTCCGCTGGCCATGGACCGGGCCGTGCAGTTCGTCACCCTGGGCATCCGCGCCACCTTCGGACACGATCTGCCCTGCCGCGACGGCATCCTGCTCGAACGCGTCCTGCCCTCGCTGGCCCAGCCCCTGACCACAAGCACCTATACCCTTCTGGAAGAATAGCCATGAAACAATACGCCCCCATCCCCATGATCCCCGGCCCCGTCACTCTGCACCCCGACGTGCTGGACGCGATGTGCAGGGATTTCGGTTCCGGCCAGGTGGAGGCCGATTTCCTGCCCTTTTATGCGGAAACCGCGCACTGCATCGCGACCCTGATGGGCACGAAAAACGATGTGGTTCTGATGACCGGCGAAGGTATGCTGGCCCTGTGGGCGGCGCTCAAAAGCTGCCTTGCGCCCGGAGACGCCGTGGTCAGCGTGGGCACGGGAGTGTTTGGCGACGGCATCGGCGAAATGGCGGCCAGTTTCGGCTGCCGGGTGGAGGCCGTTTCCCTGCCCTATGATTCCACCATCGGCAACGGCGACAGCCTGGAACGCATTGAGGCGGCCATCCGCAAGGCAAAACCGGTGATGCTCACTGCCGTGCACTGCGAAACCCCGTCCGGCACCCTGAACCCGCTGACGGCATTGGGGGAGATGAAAAAACGACTGAACGTGCCCCTGTTCTACGTGGATGCCGTGGCCAGCCTGGGCGGCGCGCCGGTGGAAGCCGATGCCTGCAACATTGATCTTCTGCTGGCCGGATCGCAGAAGTGCCTGGCCGCCCCGCCGTCCATGAGCATGGTCGCAGTCAGCGAAGCCGCGTGGGATATCATGGGCCGGGTGAACTACCAGGGGTATGATTCCATTCTGCCTTTCCGCACCGTGCAGGCCGACGGGCGCTGCCCGTACACCCCGTACTGGCACGGCGTCGCCGCCCTGAACGCGGGGACGAAAGCCATCCTGCGCGAAGGCCTGGACGCGGCCTTTGCCCGGCACGAACGCGCAGCTGCCAAATGCCGCGACGGGCTGGCCGGGCTGGGCATACCTCTTTTCACCCGGCCGGATGCGGTCAACGCCCCCACCGTAACCGCGGCCCTGGTGCCCGAGGGCGTCACCTGGCCCGACTGGAAACAGCGCCTGCGGGACAGGGGGCTGATCGTAACCGGCAGCTTCGGCCCCATGGCCGGCAAGGTGTTTCGCCTGGGGCACATGGGAACCCAGGCCGATGACGCCATGGTAGGCAAAGCCCTGGCCGCGATCAAGGACGCGTTGTAAACAGCGGGAAACCCCCTCAGCCCCCCGCCGCCGGCTGCAAAAACCGCCGCAGCATCGCGTACAATGCCGCCGTGTCCAGCGGCTTGCCGATGTGCGCGTTCATGCCCGCGGCCAGGCATTTTTCCACATCCTCCCGGAACACGTTGGCGGTCATGGCAACAATGGGGACAGTCGCGGCGCCTTCGCCGTTCAGGGCCCGGATGCGGCGGGTGGCTTCAAAGCCGTCCACATCGGGCATGTGGATATCCATGAAAATCATGTCGTACAGGCCGGGGTTTTCCTGATACATGGCAACGGCCCGGCCACCGTCCCCGGCGCAGTGGATGGTTATCCCGGTATCTTCCAGCAGGGCCTGGGCGATTTCGCGGTTGATCTCGTTGTCTTCGGCCAGCAGAATGACCCGTCCGTGAAAACTGGGCGGCCGTCCCGCCCCCTCGTCCGCCGGCGCCGCCGGCCTGTGCCCGAGGCAGTCGTTGATGGCGTCCACGAACTGGGAAAGGAACAGCGGTTTTTGAATGAACCGGCTTATCCCGACCTCCCTGGCCTCTTTTTCTATTTCGTTCCAGCCGAAGGCGGATATCATGATGATCACCACATCACGACGGGTCATCCGCCGGATTTCCCGGGCCAGTTCAATGCCGTTCATGCCCGGCATCATCCAGTCCACGAAGATGATCTCATAAGGATTTTCCCCGGCGCCGCGGATCAGCGCCAGAGCTTCTTCGCCGCCGGAAACTATGTCGCAACGCAGTTTCAACACCTGCATGGCGTGCGCGATATAGTCCCGGGTGTCCGCGGAATCGTCGACAGCCATCAGCCGCAGATCTTCCCAGCGGATGCCGGGGGCAAGGCCGGTGGGGAGCGCATCTTTGCCGCGGATGACCTGGATGGTGAACTGGAACGAAGCCCCCTGCCCCAACTCGGACTCAATCCAGATGCGGCCGCCCATCAATTCCACAAGTTTTTTGCAGATGGCAAGCCCCAGGCCCGTACCGCCGAAACGCCTGGAAATGCCGCCGTCCGCCTGCTCGAAAGCGTGAAACAGCTTTTCCTGCTGTTCCGGCGAAATGCCGATGCCGGTATCGCTCACGCTGATGTGCAGCGTGCACATGCCGTTTTCTTCCGCCGCGTTGCGCACGGAAAGGGTCAGCAGGCCATGTTCCGGCGTGAATTTCACGGCGTTGGAAAGCAGGTTCGTGATGACCTGGCTCAGCCGTTGTTCATCGCCAATAACGGTGCCGGGCACATCTGGGGCGACATGGATGTTCAGGATCTGGCTTTTTTCCTCAACCTTGAAGTTGATCACGTTCGTGACCTGCATGAGCATTTTCTCAAAGTTGAATTCGGCGTATGACAGTTCGAACTTGTCGGCTTCGATTTTCGATATGTCCAGAATATCGTTGATCACCCCCAAAAGGTGCTTTGATGCGTCGGCTATCTTGTTCAGGCAGTATTCCTTGCGTTCCGGGCTGTCAGACCCTTGGGCGATAGTGGTCATGCCGATGATGGCGTTCATGGGCGTGCGCATTTCGTGGCTCATGCGGGAAAGAAACTCCCCCTTGGCCCTGCTTGATTTTTCCGCCTGCTCCCTGGCCGCGACCATCTCTTTTTCCAGCCGGATCTTTTCCGTCACATCCGTGGCGATAACCGCGATGCGCCGTCCCCCGTCCATGGTGAACACGGAAAAAGCCAGAAGTTTCCTGTCGCCATTTTTGCATTTGACGGGCAGGGTCAGTTCAACCTTGCCCAGTTCCAGCACCGCCGGCAGATACGATTCCTCGAGGCTTTTGCTCGTTTCGTCGTCAAACAGCAGCCGGATGTTGCCTTCCATGATTTCTTCGCGCGTGTAGCCGGTCAGTCCGAGAGCCGCATCATTGATGTACTCGCACTGAAATTCCCTGTTCACATAAGAAATAAACTGGGGCGAAGAACTGACGATGGACGACAGGCGCACAAGCTGTTCCTCTATTTCCTGCCGGCTGATGACGCCGGTCAGCACGCTGGCGATCAGCGTGCCCAGATGGATGTCGCTGTCCGACCAGACATAGGCGGAGCGGGTTTTGGCAAAGAACACCAGCCCCCAAAAGCGGTCGGCGACATGCAGCGGCAGGACCAGAAGAGATTTCACGTCGTTTGCGACAACGCCTTTGCCCGCCCAGGCCGCGTCGGCGTCAATATCGTTCACGGCAAGGTACGCGGCGCCCTGCCGCACCATGGCGTCATGCAGCGGGCCGCCGGCGGCAAAGGGCGGAAACAGAATTTCTTCCGGCGACGGCTGGCTGAACCAGTGGTATTGGTTCATCAGCGCGGAACCGCCGCCGTAGCGGGCCACCCTGATCCTGTCGACGCCCATGAACTCGCCCGCGAGCCGCAACGAATGGTTGATCATGGCGGCCATGTCGCCTTTGGCGATAAAGCTCTGCGCAATGGAGGACATCAGTTCCTGCTGGGCCAGGCGTTTGTGCAGGGCGGCTTCAGCCAGCTTCAGGTCGGTAATGTCCATCGAATGTTGCAGATGGACCCGTTTGCCGCCGGCCCAGGCAATCAGACAGTCGGTGTTCTTATAGTAATGCTGGGTCAGCGTGTTATGCTCCTCCCAGACGACGACCGCGTCGGGATCAGCGCTCAGTTTGTGGTTCGGGCAAAAAGGGCAACGGGACGTGATCCCCTGCTGCAGGACTTGCCAGCATGTTTCGCCGACCCCCGGGGAAGTGATGCCGAAATGTTTCCGCATCGTGTCGTTGATGAACAAAATTTCGTCCGTTTCCGGGTCGGATACGTACAAATACGCATCCATGCCATTCAAAATGCTCTCCAGAACCCCCAGGGAAATGTTGGACTGCTCTTCCGCCAGCCTGCTGCGGGCCAGATTCTCCAGAAGCTCATTGATGGCCGCGCACAGATTGTAGAATTCGGCGCTCACGGCTTTCATTTCACCGGCCGCGCAACGGCCGGCGACAGCGGCAACGTCGGAGCCGAGGTGGACGATCGGTGCCAGGATGTACTTGCGCATCGCGAGGTACAAGGCCCCGGCGAACAATACCATGACGACGCACAGCATCACGATGGTATCGCGCAGGATATTCAGGCCCGAATTGTATACCACCCGGGGATGGGTGACGGTAAGCACGACGTCGTTTGCCGTATCAAGCCCGCGCAGGGGCATTGCAATGGACGCGTGATCATCCGCCGCGCCGGCGACGCCCAGCAGAACGTTTTTCCCCTCCGCCGCCGGCGACGCCGCAAACTGTAAATCCCGTGAAAAGGCAAGATTGCGAAGCCGGTCGCCGGTCAGACGGTACCCGAAGGTAAACGAGCCTATGGGGATTTCCGGGGCGCTGGTCCACACAACGGGCGCAATGCACACGTAATAACAGACGTTGTTGTAAACTAACGTGCCCGCCCGTCCCGATTCGTGGCCGCCTTCCAGCAAATCTTCCCTTTTGTGCGCGCGCAGCACCGCGGCCGCGTGCGGGGCAAAGCTTGCGGTGAACCCTTCCGGCAAAGGCTGCTCGTTGCGGACGCCGGCAGCGTATGAATCTGCCAGCAAATCATTGCCGGCGGCATCCTTGATGATGACGAAGTCGAAATTTTTCTTGCGCAGCGTCCAACTGTTGTTCCACAGCGTATCGGGAAACTCGGGGTCTTTTCCCAGTACAAAGGCCACAGTCGCGGCTTGTCTTGCATAATCCCTGGTTACGGCCCGGGCATTTTGCAAGGAGGCGTCAAGAGACCCTATGACGGTTTTCCCTTGTTCTTCAATGTGGCTGTTCTCCGCATGCGTCAGCATGCCGAACATGTTCCGATGGAGAAAATAAACAGCCACGGCGAAGAAAAAAAACAGAGCCGCACTGAATGCCATCAACACGAGAGTTTGCATCGAATACAACCGTATTGATCGCGCCATGGATTTCCTCTCATTGCTCCATGAAGAATAAGCAAAAATTTTATCCCAAGAAACAAGAATATACAATGCCTTGTATCACAAAGAAAACCTTTGGCGCGAGGACGCTCCGGCCGTGTCCGCTCCACATGTGATGCATGCACCCCCGCAAGGGCAACCGGAAGAAAACCGCATGGCACGGTTCCTGCTTTGCTTCCCGGCAGGGAAGGAATTTCCCTGTTCACAGCATCGTCCGGGGCCCACAGGGAAGTGAGCCCCGACGGAAAAACGGGAGCGTTTCCCATGATGAGTTCTTTGTATGTCGGCGCCACGGGCCTTGTGTCCCTTGGCGAAGGCATGAGCTCCATATCGAATAACATCGCCAACGTGAATACCGTGGGCTTCAAGGCCGCCATGATGCTCTACGAGGACCTGACCAGCGCCACGGTCACGGCCCAGTCCAATGGCGTTACCAACCTTTCCCAGCAGGGACTTGGCGTCAGGGTTGAAGTAAACCGCACCATGTTCCAGCAGGGCAGCTTTATGGCCGGCAGCGACGCCACGGACCTGGCCATTTCCGGCAAGGGCTTTTTCGGCGTGCAGAAAAACAACGTCACCGAATACACCAGAGCGGGCAACTTCCGATTCACCAAGGACGGCGACCTGATCGATCCCAGCGGCTTTTCCCTGCTGGGCAACAAGATCACCGACGGCGTGGCGGCCGCCGCCGCCACTCCCATAAAACTTGATTTCAGCGATTCCGGGCAGGGCTATATGCCGTCGAAGGCCACGACATCCGTCACCCTGCTGGAAAACCTGGGCGACACTTCGGTCCACACCGTCGACGCGGGCAATCCGTTTTTCAGCCTGGCCACGGCCTGGGACGGAACAAGCGCCCCGCCGCTTTCCGCTTCGCAATACGGCTATGCCGACACCCTGGCAATCTATGATGCCTCCGGCGCCCGGCAGAACCTGAACGCCTATTACGATTTCGTGGGCACCTTTGACGGCAAGAACGTCTACCAATACGCGCTGGGGACAAACCCGGACGCGGACGGTTCCGCATCCGCCGGAACGCGCGGGGCCGGGCTGTTCGCCGCGGGCACCATCACCTTCGGTTCCACCGGGGACATAGAGGACATGACCATGTTCACGCCCCCGGCCGGAGGCGACAGCACCGACCTTTCCGCCTGGGTTCCGGCGTCGTTCGGCGCAAACGGCAGCCCTTCCTTTACCGCCGTCTTCGCGGACGAAAAAGGAGCGGCCATGGCCCAGAACATGACCTTTGACCTCGGCCTGCGAATGGACGGGGCCTGGACCGGCACGTACAATTCCGCCGCGGACGTCAACGCCGATCCTTCCGCTTTGTACTCCGGAGCGGGCAAACCCGTTGCGGACGCCCACAGTACCAACTACGCCGGGTCCTCCGCCAACCTCAACTACCACCAGGACGGATACGCTGAAGGGCATCTGACCAGCCTGAACGTCGACGGCGAAGGCTACATGAACGGAAAGTACAGCAACGGCCAGAACGTGGACCTGTACCGCATCCCCCTCTACCGCTTCACCAGCGAAGATGGCCTGCGCCTGGAAGGGGGCAACCACTATTCGGCCGCGCCGGCTTCGGGAGCGACCGAGGTCGGTTTTCCGCAAACGGAAAACTTCGGCAACCTTGCGGAACTTTCCCTGGAGCAGTCCACCGTAGATTTGTCCAAAGAATTCACCAACATGATTCTGACTCAGCGCGGTTTTCAGATGAACAGCAAAGTGATCACGACATCCGACGCCATGCTGCAGCGGGCGCTGGAACTGAAGCGGTAAAATTTTTCCTGTCCCTGGCGTGGCCTTTCTGCCGCCGGTTCGCGCCGGCGGCGTTTTTCGCGCCATTTTGACTGCTACCATGCCCGCATGGGCGCTGCCTGTCCACGGGGATCCTCGTGCCGGAACGCAGTGGGAAGAACTCTACGGCAAAGAGCATGACGACATCGCCACTTTGCGCATCAAACCCGGCGAAAAAATTTCCGAGGCCAAACTGGCCGCTCGCGACGGCGCCGGCCGTGCCCCTACCCGCAATATAATCCAGAAACTGCGCGAAGAAAGCTTTGCCGTCGTCAAGCCCCAGGGCAGGTACCGTGGTTCCGCCCATTTCGGAACAGAAAGCCGGGTTATTCTGCAGATCCGCCTGCGGCCGGAATCGTTCGCGGCCGAGATGGCCGCCTCGTACATCACGGAAGAGGGTATCGCCCTTCTGGACACAGAGTTCTCGCGCCTGCGTTCTTTACGCAACGGCACCGAAGAAAAGCCATAATCCTGTCCGAGTCGGGTTCGGCAAGGGCTCATACCCATCGCCAAGGCCCTGGAAGACACCCCGGGCAATTACCTGACCGACGGCCTGCTGGTATTGAAGAAAGGTGAAAAACGCAGGCTGGACCGGGTGGAAGTCGTGGAAGCGACCACCCCACGGCTGAATAGCCAAAAGCCACACGGTCGGACTGTCTCGCGCGAGGCAGTCCGACCGCGTGGCTTTTGATGTTTATTGAGAAAATATTTTTCATGTATATTTTTTTACAGAAAACACATTGACAAAAACACATCATTTGGATTTATATCTATAATAGAAAAAAGGAATACACTTTATGCAATATACAAAATAGCATTTTGTTTGATATATACATTCACATGATAGTATATATATTTTTATTAATATATAACAGTATAGAGTGAGGTTTTTATGAACACTAAAATCAGAAAAAATCTTACGGAAGACAAGGCGGCGCTACTTATAGGGTCTGTTATATTCCTGGCGGCTCTGCTGAATTTTGCCGGAATCAACCTGTTCGGCTGGGTCGTACAGGCAGTCACATGGCTGAACCCGGCAACCATGTTCGCATCCACCAGCCCGTCGGTTGCCGTGGCGCTGCATGCCTGGGCTTCTCCCGCAGTGACCGGGTGGCTGTGCCTGATTGCCACCTATGCGGTTGTCACCATCCTGCTGGCGGTGGGAATCAAACTGATGGGCGAGGATGTGGCGGAATTCGTCAAAGCCTTCACTCTCGTCTTCTTCGCGGCATATATTTGCTACGGCCTTGGCAACTATGCCTATTTGGCCGTCACGCCCACCCCGGACAATCTGGACAAAGCCCATATCGCCTGGTCCGTCGGGCTGTCCGGCGAGGGTGCGTATATTGTGGCCCTGATCGCCGGCATCATCGCTGGAAACTTCACGCCGGCCCTTGCGGAACGGATGCGCGCCGCCTGTCGGCCTGAAATGTTCGTCAAAATCGCCATCATCATTATGGGCGCCGAATTGGGCGTGAAAGCCGCGGCCGCCGTCGGCCTGGCCGGACATATTGTGTTTCTGGGGCTGTGCGCCATCGTGGAAGCCTATTTGCTGTACTGGGCCGCAGTATATTTCATCGCCCGCAAATACTTCAAGTTCAGCCGCGAATGGGCGGCTCCGCTTGCCTCCGGCGTTTCCATATGCGGAGTGTCCGCGGCCATCGCCACCGGCGGGGCCATACGCGCAAGGCCCATCGTGCCCATCATGGTGTCGTCCCTGGTGGTCATTTTCACCTGCGTCGAAATGCTGATCCTGCCCTTTGTCGCATCCTGGTGGCTGCACGCCCAGCCCCTGGTCGCCGGCGGCTGGCTGGGTCTTACCGTCAAATCGGACGGAGGCGCGGTCGCCAGCGGGGCCATCGCCGACGCCCTGCTGCTGGCCAGGGCCCAGGCCATTGACGGCATCAGATTCCAGCCGGGCTGGGTGGTCATGGTCGCCACCACGGTGAAAGTTTTTATCGACGTGTTCATCGGCGTCTGGTCGCTTGTCCTGGCGTATCTCTGGTGCAAGATCGACACGTCGGACAACGGCGTGAGCATGACCCTCGCCGAGGTATGGGAACGCTTTCCCCGTTTTGTGCTTGGGTATTTTCTCTCCTTTCTCCTTCTGCTTCTTCTTTGCCTTCACTCCAAGAGCCTGGCCGCGTCCGGCAACGCCATGGCCGCCAGCATCACTTCCATTCGTACCCTGTTCTTTCTGCTGACCTTTTTCACCATCGGGGTCATTTCCAACTTCCGCCGTTTATGGGCGGAAGGCATTGGCCGGCTGGCCGGCGTATACTGCGTCAGCCTGTTCGGCTTCATTCTCTGGCTGGGACTGCTGATCGCCTGGATGTTCTTCCACGGCATCATGCCCCCAGTCATTTCATAAGGACACAGGAGGTGTGTCATGCAAAAAGCAAAGACAATCGAGTTACACGACGAAATGCGGAACATGGAATACGAACCGCTGAACAAGATGGAAATAAAGCTCATCGCCTGGAGCCTGACCCTGGGCAGCGCTCTGCTGGTCGTTTTGTATCTTCTGGCGCGGGTAATGGCATGAACGCGTACCGCCTGCGCTATATCGCCGGCCCTCAGGAATCGTTGCGCGTGGCTCACGAACACACCGTGCTGGCCGACAGCCTTGCGGCGGCCCTGGGCGCGTGCTGCGACTGGCCCGTGCAGTGCAACAGGGCCGGGACCTGCGCCTGGGCCAAACACCCCGGCACCAGCCTGTACGAGGTGAAAGCCTGGGAAGCGGAAAGGCTGGACACAAAGCGATGACGCGCGACTGCCCCGGCAGAAACCGGTACGGCGGCGGAATCCCTGCAGGGGAGACCGCCGCCGCGCCGCACATCGCATGGCGCATCCCCCGGTGGCCGGGATTGCGCAAATCGTAATCTCTGCCGCGGGGAGCACGGTGCCCTGGGCCCGCATGGCGGCCGCGCCGCCTTGCGGAGCGCGGGGCGAAGCCCCGTTTCGCCGAAGGGGTTCAATCGTAACGGGGCCTCGCGCCCCTCTCGCTCACGGCTCGATTTTCGTTCCCAGCACTTTCAAAAATTCCCGAATCCAGGCCGGGTGCGCGGGCCAGGCCGGAGCAGTAACCAGATTGCCGTCGACGCAGGCGTTGGCCGCGCCGGCATCGGGCTCGCAAAAGGTCGACCCGGCTGCCACCACGTCAGGCTTGACCGCGATATAGCAGGTGCTGGTCCTGCCCTGAAGCACATCGGCGGCCACCAAAATTTGCGGGCCGTGACAGATGGCCGCGATGGGTTTTTTGGCCGCCGCGAATTCTTTGGTCAGCTGGATGATTTTCGGGTTCAGACGCAGATATTCCGGCGCCCGGCCGCCGGGAATGACCAGGGCGTCATAGTCCCCGCTTTCGACTTTCGCGAAATCGGCGTTGATCATGAACCGGTGTCCGGGTTTTTCCGAATAGGTCTGGTCCCCTTCAAAATCGTGAATGGCGGTTTTGACAAAGTCGCCGGGTTTTTTCTCCGGACAGACCACGTCCACCGCATGTCCGACCATGAGCAGCATCTGATATGGCACCATGATTTCGTAATCTTCCACAAAATCACCCGCGAACATGAGAATTTTCTTGGCGGCCATGGCATCCTCCCTGGTTGTGTCGCCGTTGCGGAATATTTTTCTGCATGTTGTATCGCACAGAGCCATCCCGGACGCAACGCCGAAAATCGGCCGGACCGGCGCGTCCGCCCGCTTGACGGAGGATTCCCGCATAGGGCAGTGTATCGCCTGGGCGGTTCAGGCCTCATATCCACCATCACAGCAGGAGGTTCCCATGCCTCGTTTCATGCGCGCCTTGCGGGTTCTGACCATTGTTCTGGCCATGCTGATTCCGGCTGTCCCGGCGG
Organism: Desulfovibrionaceae bacterium; assembly: GCA_031550605.1. Classification (GTDB taxonomy): domain Bacteria; phylum Desulfobacterota; class Desulfovibrionia; order Desulfovibrionales; family Desulfovibrionaceae; genus FLUQ01. Next base: position 140,294 of record JAVBOK010000043.1, read on the forward strand.
CGCAGGCGGCTGCCGAACCGGACAAGGACAGCATCATCTTCATCGGACAGCAGCCGGGCACATCGGGCTATTCTTTTATCGCCGTGCTGTCGCGCTTTTTGCAGGAAGCCATGCCCGCGGCGAAAATCACCGTGGTGCCGCGCGGGGGAACCATGTCCAACCCCACATCCCTCGACCAGGGCAAGGGCACCCTGGCCTACGCCAGCAGCACAACGGCGGAATGGGCCTGGAAGGGCATGCCCGGCGTATATGACGCATACGGAACCCACAAAAACATCCGCGCCGTTTCCGTGGGGCAGATGAACAACATTTACGGTTTCGTGGCCGTGCGCAAAGAATTTGTGGACAAGACCGGCGCCGACAGCCTGGAAAAACTGCTGACTCTCAAGGACAAGCCCAGAGTGGGCATCCGTCCTCCGGGTGTGATCGCCGTGCCCGCCTTCATCGAATTTTTCAAGCTGATGGGCGTCAGCATGGAGGATTTTCGCAAGGAGGGAAAACTGGTCCAGACCCAGATCCCCCAGATGAGCGAAATGCTGCGCGACAATCGCATGGACGTATGTCTGGAGTTTGTTCCCCTGCAGCATCCGGGGTTCACCGAACTGGCCCTGACCAACAATCTGGTGTTCATGCCCCTGCCGGACAAAGTCCTGAAAGCGGGCGCCGCCCTGGGCATGACGCCCACCACCATGCCCGCCGGCAGCTACAAGGGCATGGACCAACCGTACAAAACATTCAGCACCAGCGCAGCATTCCTGGCCCACAAGGATGCGCCGGACAACGTCGTGTACCAGTTGGCCAAGTCCATGGTCGAGCGCAGAAAGGAACTGATCGCCGAATGCCCGTCCGTCAGCGACTGGGAGCCGGAAAAAGACCACAGCCGCGCAGGACTCAGCCTGCCGCTGCATCCGGGCGCGGAAAAGTATTACCGCGAAATCGGCTGGATCAAGTGACGGATGGAAAATGCGGGGCTCCGCCCAGATTGATGACAACCCCGTCCGGCCGGGGTTTTGCAAGGGCACCCTCACTCCGGCTCTTACCGGCGGCAATGAATGCCGCCTGCGCCTGCGTGGCGACCTGTTGCCAAAGAAGACGTTGTCAACCGCCCCGCGTCCCGCAGGGGACCCGAGACCCCTTGCGGACCCCGCGACGGGGAGAATGCCGCCGTTGTGCGGAATAACGGAGCAAAGCAGACGGAAAACAGACCGCGGGATGCGGCGGGTCCCGAACCTGCCCCCGCGAGAGGCGCCGATATGCATAACGCGGCGGTTCCTGCGAACCGCCGCGTTACGGTGTCCGTTTCCTGCCGGCTTACAATTCGTTGGGCAGCTGCTTCAATTCCGCGTAGGTGAACACCGGTCCGTCCACGCAGACGTATTTCTCGCCGATATTGCAGCGCCCGCAGATGCCGACGCCGCATTTCATCCGCCGCTCCAGAGTGGTAATGATCTGCTCCGGGGCGAAATGCAGTTTGTCCAGAGCCTGCAGGGTAAATTTGATCATGATGGGCGGGCCGCAGGTGATGGCCACCGTGCCTGCGGGCGACGGGTTCATTTCCAGCAGCACGTTGGGGATCAGGCCGACCCTGTGTTCCCAGCCCCCGGCTTCCTTGTCGATGGTCAGAACGACTTCCATGTCCCCGCCCTTGCGCCATTCGGGGATCTCGTAGGCAAAAGCCATGTCCTGCGGAGAGCGCGCGCCGTACAGCAGCGAGATCCTGCCGTAATCCTTGCGGTTGTCCATCATGTACAAGAGCAGCGTGCGCAACGGCGCCATGCCGATGCCGCCGCCCACGAACAGGATGTCCTTGCCCTTCATGTCCTGGTACGGAAAATGGTTGCCCAGGGGCCCGCGCACACCGACCTTGTCTCCGGCTTTCAGCCGGTGCAGGGCGGCGGTCACTTCCCCGGCCCGCATGACGCTAAACTGCAGGTACTCCATGCGCGTCGGCGGGGAGTTGATGACAAAGGTGGATTCGCCGACCCCGAACAGGGACAGCTGGCCCACCTGCCCCGGCTCGAAGCAGAAGCTCTTCATGGCCGCTTCATCGTCCAGCGTCACCCGGAAGGTCATGATGTTGTGCGTTTCCCGCACCACTTCCTTGATCGTGGCCACGTAAGGCATGTACGGGTTGGCCATTTCCGGCGAAAAACGCGGAATGCCCGGATTGCTTTGCCTGGCGGCGGTCTCAGCCATTGGCGGCCTCCTTGCCTTTGGACGCTTTCGCCAGAGCATCAAGCACGATCCGGCGGATATCCACGCTGGAGGGACAGCTTTTGATGCAACGGCCGCAGCCGCAGCAGGAAATCGTCCCTTCGTTGTTGCGGATGAAGTACGAAAACTTGTGCCCCACGCGGTTGCGCAGACGGGCGGCTTTCTGGGTTCTGGGGTTGTGCCCGCTGGCTTCCAGCGTATAGAGAGCGGCCATGCAGGTATCCCATGAGCGCAGGCGCACCCCGGCCATGCCGGCCGTTTCGTCGGTGATGGCGAAACAGTGGCAGGTGGGGCACAGATAGGTGCAGCCGCCGCAGGCGATGCAGCCGGCGGACTGTTCCCACCAGAAATCGGCGTCGTCAAACAGCGCGAGCAAGGCATCGTCACTGCCCTTCAGGTCCGGAACTCTGCCGATGGCTTTTTCCGCGGCGGCGTGCAATTCCTCCGCCGCTTCGGCCTGAGATTCCGCCCCATCCTTGAGCAGCGCCGAACCCATGACCGCGCCCGCCCGTTCCGTCAGCGGCTCCAGCAACCAGCCCTCGGGCAATTGCGTGGCCAGAATATCCGCGTCCTTTCTGTTGGCGGGGCTGCCGCCCACCCAGGTGCAAAAACAGGTGGACAACACGTCGTTGCAGGCCCTGGCGATCAGAATGGTGGCGTCGCGCTTCTTCAGGTAATACACGTCGGGAAAGCGCCTGCCGTTGTAAATGGGGTCAAAGGTGGTCACCCCGCCGGCATCGCAGCCCGGCATGCCGAAAATGATTGTGGGCACAGGGTCCGCGGGCGGCGTGACTTCCAGCTTGGGTGGCTCGGTGGGTTGCTCGTCGTTTTTCGCGCCGGCCTTGCCGATGCCGAACGCCGGCTTTTTATAGGCAAAGGAGAACAGCTCCTCACTGCGCGGAAACAGCACGTGCTTGGCCGATTCCGTGGGCTTGCGGAAAAGCTCCAGCGGTTTTTCCGGGTCAAGGTCACGGTACACGACGCTGGCGCCTTCCGCACGGGGAGCCACCACGCGGTGCAAGGCGGCCAGTTCGTTCAGCCAGGCCGCAAGATCAGCGTGGGCGATGAATTTGGTCCCGCTCTTCATTACCACTCCCTCTCTTTGATGGTCGGCTCTTCCATTTTGAAAGTCTGCAACGGCGGGGTCTGTTCCGGATCCGTTCCCGCCCGGTAGGCGAACAGGGTTTCAGCCGCCCGCAATTGCGCGCGTTTGAAAAGCCCCACCGGAATGTTCACGGGGCAGGCCCGGCTGCATTCGCCGCAGCCGGTGCAGCGGCCGGAAAGATGCATGGCGTGAATCATCTGGAAAAAGAGCTTGTCACGCGTGCCGTCAGCCTGAGGCAGCCAGTGCGGATCGCGGCTGGTCGCCACGCAGTGGTCGCGGCACACGCACAGGGGGCAGGCGTTGCGGCAGGCGTAACAACGGATACAGCGGGACATTTCCCGTTCCCAGAATGCGAACCGCTCTTCCAGGCTCAATTTTTCGAATTCCGCCAGGTCCGCGAATTCGTCGTGCGCAACGCCGGCCCTTTCCGCACCAACGAAGGCGTCGCGCAAAACCGCGTTGGGATAGCGGCAGATCGCGCACTTGTTCGCCATGACTTCGGTAAAAAGCATATCCGTGGATCTGCCTTTCACTGTCACGCGGACGTTGCCGCCTTCCACGGCGCACCCCTCCACCATGCCCGGCTCAAGGTTTTCGCCGAGCTTCGCCGCGATCTTCGCCACGTCGACCACGCCTTCACAGGGATAGCCGATGATGACCACGTCTTCGCGGCGGACGAGCTTTTCCGTTATCAATTGGACCACGGACCGCGAATCGCAGCCCTTGACCACGATGCCCATCTTGCGGCCTTTATACTCGGGCAGGAACACCGCCAGGTTGTTTACCGAAAGAGGCCCGGCCGCGAAGCGGTCCGCGTCCTCGGGCTTGCGTATCAAAAGCGGAGCCGAGCGCAGCGGATCCGGCCCCGGGCCCCAGCCCAGGACGGCGTCCACGTCCGGCAGCACAGCGCGGACGGCGTCTTGCAGTTCAGTTTGTATCGTCATGGTTTCTCCTGTAAGAGTCCCGCGGGACGCAGTCCCCCAGACTCCCTGCCAAGGGGCGCGCCCCCTGGAACCCATTCAGTTTCTTCTTCCCTCCCCCCGCCCGCCCGTAGCGTTTTTTGAAGGGCAGGGGGTGGAGTTCATCTGCACGCTGCGGCCAGCTTTTCCATTTCCGGAGCTTCCGCAAGGCGGGGCGCCGGGGGCAGGGCGTGAATCTGCCTGGTGAATTCGGTAACCACATGCTGCCAGCGCTGGCCTTCGGAAGCGGAAACCCAGGTGTACTCGAAACGGGCCGGGTCAATGCCGACGACGGGCAGAAGCTGCTTGCACATTTCCAGCCGCCGCCGGGCGTAGAAGTTGCCTTCCGCATAATGGCAGTCGCGGGGATGGCAGCCGGAGACAAGCACCCCGTCCGCCCCGCCCAGCAGCGTTTTCATGATGAACAAGGGATTGATGCGGCCCGAGCAGGGCAGACGGATGATGCGCAGGTCCGTGGGCTGGCCGAAACGGCCCACGCCGGCCGTATCCGCCCCGCCGTAGGAACACCAGTTGCACAAAAATCCGACGATGCGGCGTTCTTTGCCTGCTAGCACCGACATAAGGCCTCCACTTCCGCAAGGATCTGGTTGTCAGTGAAATGCGACAGCTGAATGGCGCCCTGGGGACAGGTGGCGTTGCACAGCCCGCAGCCCTGGCAGACGGCTTCAATCACTTCCGCCTTGATCTGGCCGCGCATGTCGATTTCCTGAATGGCTTTGAAGGGACAGACCGCGATGCATTTGCCGCAGCCGATGCAACGCTGGATGTTGACCTGGGCGATCTGCGGGTCGCTTTCCAGAACATCCTTGGACAAGAGGCCCAGTACCTTGGCCGCGGCCGCGCTGCCCATGGCCACGGACGAGGGAATATCCCTGGGACCCTGGCAGGAACCGGCCAGAAACACGCCGGCGGTGTTGGTTTCCACGGGTTTGAGCTTGGGGTGCGCTTCCATGAAGAAGCCGTACTTGTCGTAGGAAATGCGCAGCTTTTCCGCCAGGTGCGGGGAATTTTTCGCCGATTCCGCGCCGACGGCCAGGACCACCAGGTCCGCCTCCACCTCCACCTGCGCGCTCATCAGGGTATCCGTGCCGCGCACGACCAGCTTGCCGTCCTTGGGATAAATCAGGGAGACGCGGCCCCGCACGTACTGGGCGCCGTATTCTTCCATGGCCCGGCGGGTGAACTCGTCATATGCCTTGCCCGGCGCGCGAATGTCCATGTAAAACACATAGCTTTGCGAATCCGGGATATGGTCTTTGGTCAGAATGGTCTGCTTGGCCGTATACATGCAGCAGAATCCGGAACAGTACGGCCGGTCCACGGACACGTCGCGGGATCCCACGCACTGGACGAATACCACGGTTTTGGGTTCTTTTCCGTCGGAAGGACGCTTGACGTGCCCGCCCGTGGGACCGGACGCGGACAAAAGCCGCTCGTACTGCAGCGACGTGATAACGTCCGGATAGCGGCCGCCGCCGTATTCTCCGTACCTGGTCCAGTCGAACAGATCAAAACCGGTGGCTGCCACAATGGCGCCCACCTTCACGCTGACCAGTTCGTCTTCCTGGGCGTAGTCAACGGCCCCGGTAGGGCAGACTTTCGCGCACACGCCGCATTTGCCGGTCAGGAAATAGCGGCAGTGCTTCTTGTCGATGACGGCCTTTTTAGGAATGGCCTGGGGAAAGGGGATGTTGATGGCCGTGGTATAGCCGACCCCTTCGTTGAAGCGGTCAAAAGATTTTTTGGCCGGGCATTTTTCGGTGCACAGCCCGCAACCCGTGCATTTTTCGTTGTTCACGCAGGTGGCGTGGCGGCGCACGGTGACTTCAAAGTTGCCCACGAAGCCGGAGACCGATTCCACTTCCGCGCAGGCGTACAGAGTGATCCTGGGATGCTGGGCCACGTCCACCATTTTGGGGCCCAGGATGCAACTGGAGCAGTCCACCGTGGGAAAGGTCTTGTCCAGTTTGGACATCTTCCCGCCGATGGAGGGCTCGCGCTCGACCAGCACCACGTCCATGCCCGCGTCCGCGCAGTCAAGCGCGGCCTGTATGCCCGCCACCCCGCCGCCGATAATCAGCACCCGCTTGGTGGCGCTGAACGTCTTGGGGGTCAGGGGCCGGTTGCGCCGCAGCTTTTCCACGGCCATGCGCACCAGTTCCAGGGCCTTGTTGGTATTGGCTTCCCTGTCCTTGCCTATCCACGAGACATGCTCGCGGAGGTTGGCCATTTCAAACATGGAGCGGGTGATCCCGGCCCGCTCCACGGCCCGCCGGAAGGTGGGCTCGTGCATGCGCGGGCTGCAGGCCGCCACCACCACGCCGTCAAGCGCGTGGTCCCTGATGGCCTGGATGATGCCCTGCTGTCCCGGTTCGGAACAGGAATACATGGTGTCCGTGGCATAGACCACGTCGGGCAGGTTGCGCGCCAGAACGGCGACGCCGGGCGAATCCACGGTGGCCGCTATGTTGGTGCCGCAATGGCAGATGAAGACGCCGAGTCTCATGCCGCGTCCTCCGTTTTTGTGGTTTTGGCGGCCGGAGCGGCGGCTTCCGTCCCGCGTTTGGCGACGGCGGCCAGCACGGGTTTGGGATCAACGGCCAGTTTGTCCAGACCCAGGCCTTTTTCCGGAAGTCCCAGAGCCAGGCCCAGCAACTGGGTGTAATACATGACAGGGATGTTGTGGCTGGTCCCGCCCGCCCGGTTGATCTGGCCCTGCCGCAGATCCAGGTTCATCTGGCACAGCGGGCAGGCGGCGGCGATGACGTCCGCGCCCAGGGACACGGCCAGGCCCACGATCTTGCCGGAAAGCCGGGTCACCGCGTCATTGCGCGGAATGCCCATGGACGCGCCGCAACATTCGACCTTCAGCGGGAACGGCAGCACCGTGGCCCCGGCGGCGGCCAGCAGGTCGTCCATGGCCGTGGGATTTTCCGGATCGCCGAAGCGCATCAGTTCCGCCGGGCGGCTCATCAGGCAGCCGTAATACGGAACAACCTTCAGCCCGGTCAGGGGCCTTTTCACTTTGGCCGCGACCGCTTCGGGGGTGATGTCCTCATGGATCACCTGCAGGACCGCGCGTACGGTATGGGGCTTCTCCAGCTTGCCGCCCAACAGCTTTTCCGCCTTGGGCCCCCAGTAGGGGTCATCCATACGGTGCAGAGCGGTGCGCAAATTTTTCAGACAGCTGGGACAGGGGGTGACCACGTCATCCAGTCCCTGTTTCTCCGCCTGAACGAAGTTGCGGGCCGACAGGGCGGTAGACAGGGCGTGGTCGATGGTATGGGCCGGGGTGGAGCCGCAGCAGCTCCAGTCTTCGACGTCCGCCAGATCCAGCCCCAGAGCGGCGCAGAGCATGCGGGTGGATTTGTCGTATTCCATGGACGTGCCCAGCCCCGAACAGCCGGGATAATAGGCCAGCCTCTTATTTTTCATGCTCGCCCTCCTTGAAGCGCCTGAAAATTTCAGCCACTTCCCGCCGCGCTTTCACGGTGTGGGGCATGATGGAAAGCTTGCCCTTGGGCAAAATCTTCGGCACCAGGTCCGCGTCGGTGAACACGCGGCCCGTGCGCAGCATGTACGCCGCCATCAGGCCCAGTTCGTGGGCCCGGCCGAACAGTTCCACTGTTTTCAGGAACGAAGAGGCGAAGGCGCGGACATTGTGCACGCCGGGAAATTTTTCCCGCCGGGCCATGTGGCGGCACACGTCAAGAATAGTCGCCACGTCGATATTGTTGGGACAGCGCGCCGTACAGGTTTCACAGGTGGCGCAGAGCCAGATGGATTTGCACGAAAGCACCGCCTCGCGCCGGCCTGTCTGGATCAGCCGCATCACGCGATGCACCGGATGATCATAGGCAAAGTCCATGGGACATCCGGCGGTGCAGTTGCCGCACTGGTAACAGCGCGAAACGACCTGACCGCTTTCTTCCTCTATTTTCCGGATAAACTCCCGGTCAGAGGCACCAAGGTTCACTGTTTCCATCCCGGAACCGCCTGGGGTTAGAAGGTTGCCGAAAACGGGACGGGTTTTGCTTGCGGCGCGGGCGGACAGCCCGTAAGATGCCCGCAAAACGAAGCCGCCTTGCCGGGCGGCGCGCCGCGTGCCCATCGCACGGATGTTCAGTGTACATGGCCGCAGCGCAAAAATCCAGAGAAATAGCAAATTCTTTTCTTCACTATACCTTAGAAACTATATCGATTTCCAAGAGTTACGGTATACAGACGACACAGGACACGGAACGCGGCCATGCCCAACATCCACTCTGAAGACGACTTTCTGGCTTTGATCGACGCGGCGTTCTCCGCAGCGCACCCGGATCTGATTCTGGGCCGGGGCGACGACTGCGCGGAAATCGCCTGCCCGCCCCGCCTGGCCGTCAGCACGGATCTGTTCGTGGAGGACATCCATTTCCGGCGGCGCTATTTTTCACCCCGCGACATCGGGTACAAGGCCCTGGCCGTGAACCTCAGCGATCTGGCCGCCGCCGGCGCGCGCCCCCTGGGTTTTTCCGCCGGCCTGATTGCGCCCGTGCCCTTTTCCCGCGAAACAGCCGAAGAAATACTGGCCGGCATGGCCATTCTGACCCGCGAACACAACCTGGCCCTGACCGGCGGCGATTTGTCGCGCGGAGAAAAGCTCGGTTTCTGCCTGACCATCTGGGGAGGGCCCGTCCCCGGGCCGTCCCCAGATGATCCGGCGTCGTCTCCTTTTCTGCGGCGGGGCCCGGTGCGGCCGGATGACGCGGTATTCGTCTGCGGCCCGGACGCCTCCGCAGGCCGGCTCACCCTGGGCCTGGCCCGCGTGGGGCTGGAACTGCTGGAAAAGCACGGACGGGCGGCCATAACCGAATATCCGGAAGCCTGCGCCGCCCATTTGCGGCCCGTTCCCCTGGTCGCGGCCGGCTGCGCCCTGACCCGCGTGCCCGGATGCCGGCTGATGGACATATCCGACGGACTGTCCCGCGACCTGCCTCGCCTGCTCCGGGCCTGGGGCGGCGATTACGGGGCGGAGATCACCCTTGACCCGAGCGGCCTGCACCCGGAGCTTGCCGCCTTCGCCCGGGCGGCAAACGCGGACCCGGCCGGTCTGGCCTTTTCCGGCGGCGAGGAGTATACCCTGCTCGGCGCCTGTCCGCAGGGGCAGGCGCAAACGTTGCGCGCCGCCCTGGACGGCATCGCGTCCCTGCACATTCTGGGCCGGGTCAGGGAAAAACCCGGCATTGTACTGAACGGCAAGCACATCGCGGATGCCGGATTCGACCACTTCGCGTAATCCGATCTTCTTTGCCGCGCGGGCTGGCATCGCGGTCTTCCCCATCCTGCCCGGGCAATCCGCGTTCCGGTTCCCGCCCGGAACGCGGATTGCCGCGGCGGCAACACGCTCTTTCCCGAAAGGAGAATTCCATGCGGCACTCGCCTCTTCGCCGTTCCCTGCTCATCGCCGCGCTGACCGTCCCGGTGTCCGCCGCCCTGGCGCGCGCGGCCGCCGCATTGCCCGGCAATACCCGGACCGTTTCCCCGGAAGACGCTCTAGCGGCGCTCGAACGCGCATCAGGGGGCAGATTGGGGCTGGCGGCCCGCGATACGGGAACAGGGGCCGTCATCAGCCATCGGGCGGACGAGCGTTTTCCCCTGTGCAGCACCGCGAAATTGATGGCTGTGGCGGCCGTGCTCAGGCAGACGGAAAGGCGTCCCGATTTGCTGCGGCAGCGGATGCGGTACACGGCGGAAGACCTGGCGCCCTATTCCGTCATCACCCCAAAAAATTTGGCCACGGGCATGACCGTCGCGCAACTGTGCGCCGCGGCCCTGCAATACAGCGACAACACCGCGCTGAATCTGCTGCTGCGCCAACTCGGCGGGCCGGAAGTTGTGACGGCCTTCGCCAGGTCCATCGGCGACGACGCCTTCCGCCTTGACCGGGGGGAAACCAGCCTGAGCAGCGCGGCCCCCGGCGACGAACGGGATACGTCCACGCCCGCCGCCATGGAACGCAGCCTGCGCGCGCTTGTGTTGGAGAACGCCCTGCGGCCCGATCACCGGACCTTGCTGCGGGAATGGCTGCAAGGCAACACCACCGGCGGCAGGCGCATCCGGGCCGGCGTGCCGCGGGACTGGACGGTGGGGGACAAAACCGGCAGCGGCTCTTTCGGCACGACCAATGACATCGCGGTGCTCTGGCGTCCGGCACAAGCGCCCGTCTGCATTGCCGCATACTTCACGCAGGCGCGCAAGGACGCCCCCGCCCGCGAGGACGTCATCGCATCCGCCGCCCGCATTGTGGCGGATGCGATGACACTTGCCAGCCGCGCCGGGAACGTATAGAAAAAAAGGCTTTCTCTGGTAAGGAGCCATTATGAGCACAGACACCTGCACACCCGATTTCGCCAAATGCGGCGGCCTGGTCCCCGCCATAGCCCAGTGCGCCAAAACCGGCCATGTTCTGATGCTGGCCTATATGAACGAAGAATCCTGGAAGAAGACGCTGGAGACCGGCGAGGCCCATTACTGGAGCCGCAGCCGGTCCTGCCTGTGGCACAAGGGTGATACGTCCGGCAATGTGCAAAAGGTCAAATCCGTCCGTCTGGACTGCGACAACGACACCATTTTGCTGCTTATCGACCAGCTTGGCGGAGCGGCCTGCCACGAAGGCTACGAAAGCTGCTTTTTCCGCGAACTGGACGACAACGGCGCCAAGGTTTGCTGCGAACGCGTGTTCGACCCCAAGGAGGTCTACAAATAATGTCCGAATCGATTCTGAAGTTCGGCCTGCCCAAAGGGTCGCTCGAAGAGGCCAGCATCAATCTGTTCGCCCGTTCCGGCTGGAAAATAACCATGCGCAACCGCAACTATTTTCCGGAAGTCAACGATCCGGGCATCACCATGCGCCTGTGCCGTCCCCAGGAGATGCCGCTGTACGTGGCCGAAGGAGTACTGGACGCCGGACTGACCGGCAAGGACTGGATTCTGGAAAACCAGGCCGATGTGCTCGTGGTGGCGGACCTGATCTATTCCAAGGCCAGCAACCGCCCGGCCCGCTGGGTGCTGGCGGTTGACGGCGAATCCCCCTACCACAAACCGGAAGATCTAGCCGGCAAGCGCATCGCCACGGAAATCATGGGACTGACCCAGCGGTATTTCGCGGACCGGGGCATTCCGGTGAAAGTCCAGTATTCCTGGGGAGCCACCGAGGCCAAGGTGGTAGAAGGCCTGGCCGACGCCATCGTCGAAGTCACGGAAACCGGCACCACCATCCGCGCCCATGGCCTGCGCATCATTGACGACGTGCTGGTGACCAACACACAGTTGGTGGCCAATAAAGCGGCCTGGGAATGCCCCGCCAAACGGGCGAAAATCGAACAGATCACCATGCTGCTGCAGGGGGCGCTACGCGCCGAAGCCCTGGTGGGCCTGAAGATGAACGCCCCCAGAGCCAATCTGGACCAGGTTCTGGCGCTGCTGCCCTCGCTCAACTCCCCCACCGTGGCCCATCAGCAGGATCCGCGCTGGGTGTCGCTTGAAATCGTGGTGAGCACGAAAATCGTGCGCGACCTGATCCCGCAACTGGTGGCCGCCGGTGTGGAAGGGATCATCGAATACCCGCTGAACAAGGTGATTTGACCCGCGCGCGGTAAAACACAACCCCGTCCGGGCTCTTGTCGGACGGGGTTGTGTTTTACCGGCGAAGGCCCTCCGCAAAAACGCCCGTTATTTCGGCGTGGCCCGGTCCACTCCCAGGCGGCAACCGCGCAGGGTGGCTCCGTTCAGCGCCTGAATAATTGTTTCCGCATACTCTTCCGGCACCTCGACAAAAGAAAAGCGGTCGCGGATTTCAATGGAACCCACGACACGGCCCGGCAGGCCGGTCTCGCCGGTAATGGCGCCCACGATGTCGCGGGGACCGATCTTGGCCTTGTGCCCCAGATTCAGGAACAGGCGGGCCACGGCCCCGTCCCCTTCACGCGGGGCGCGCCGGCCGGAACGGGGTTCCTCTTCCTGTTCCAGGTCGCCCAGTTCACGCTGCATCAGCATTTTGAGCAGGGCGCTCGCCATATCCAGGCTGGTCCCTTCATCCTCCAGGAACTTTTCCACCAGGGTGCGGCTGCGGCTGAGGTTGTTTTCCGCCAGCACTGTGCGGACTTCTTCCAGAAGCTGGGCGATCTTGATGTTCGCCACGTCAAAACGGCTGGGCAGCGGAACCTGGGTTATCTGGGCTTTGGTGCGGCGCATGATGTCGCGCAGCGCATACTGCTCGCGCGGGGTGACGAAGGTATAGGCCTTGCCCGACCTGCCCGCCCGGCCGGTGCGGCCGATGCGGTGCACGTAGGTTTCGGCGCCGTTGGGGATATCGTAGTTGATGACCGCGTCCACGTCATCCACGTCCAGACCGCGCGCGGCAACGTCGGTGGCGGTCAGAATGTCCAGACCGCCTGAGCGGAAACGCCCCATGACCCGGTCGCGCTGGGTCTGGGACAAGTTGCCGTGCAGTGCGTCCGCCTGATATCCGCGCCCCTGCAGATGGCTGACCAGTTCATCCGTGCCGTGCTTGGTGGAACAGAATACAATGGCCCGCTTCGGGTTCCAGGCGTCCAGCACCCGGCACAGGGAATCCAGCTTCTGGTGCTGGCGCACCTCAAACCATACCTGTTCCGTCGTCGGCACGGTCAAACGTTTCTGGGTGATCTTCAACGTTTTGGGATCGCGCAGAAAGCGTTCGGCAATTTCCTGAATGGCCGGAGGCATGGTGGCAGAAAACATGGCTTTCTGGCAGCCTTCCGTCGCTTCGGCCAGAATCGCTTCCATGTCTTCGCGAAAGCCCATGTCCAGCATCTCGTCAGCTTCATCAAGCACGGCGAAACGCACGGTCCCCAGGTTCAGGGTGCCGCGCTGCATATGGTCCAGAATACGGCCCGGAGTGCCGACGACCACCTGCGCGCCGCGGGACAGGCCGCGCAGTTGCCTGTCCATGGGCTGACCGCCGTACACGGGCAGCACAAACAAACCTTTTTTCCGCGCGCCCAGGGATGTGATCTCCTCCGCCACCTGAATGGCCAGTTCCCTGGTAGGGCACAGGACCAGGCACTGCACCTTTTTGCTGCGCACGTCAACGCCCTCAAGCAGAGGGATGCCGAATGCGGCGGTCTTACCGGTGCCGGTCTGGGCCTGGCCGATAATGTCCTGCCCTGCGAGCAGCGCGGGGATCGCCAGGGCCTGGATGGGGGTGGCCTCTTCAAAACCCATGTCTTCCACGGCTTTCACAATCTCTTTGGAAAGAGACAATTCATCAAAACGGATACTCATACATGTCCTTGCACATTTTTTTATTGATAACGGCGCGATAGGGTGAGGGAGAACGGGTGCGTCGCGCGCCGGCCGGCGCGGGTGCGGTGCGGCATCGCCGCGTCTGCGGCCAGAGGTGTATACGGCAGCATCGCTGCCCCCGCAACTGCAAAAGACGCGATTGCCCGAAAAAAGCGCACAGCGGCGATGCGGCCGGCACCGCGGATCAACCCGGGTTGCGGGCCGCGCCCGATCACGGTTTCTCTCAGTTCCCGCCGCGGCGCAGAGCGTCAACCAGCGTTTGCAGCTCGTGGGCCTGCCCCGCCAGTTCCGCCACGGCGGATGACGCTTGATGCATGGTGTTGGCGGTCGAAACGGCAATGGCGTTAATGCCTTCCAGAGAATGGGCGATTTCCTCGCTGGCAGCCGACTGTTCTTCCGCCGCGGTGGCGATGCTGCGTACCTGGTCCGCGGTGTGGTTTGATTCGTTCACGATGTCCGCCAGCGAGGAACCGGATTTGTTGACCAGTTCCGTTGCCTTTTCCAGATTGGACGCCGTCTGGTCCACGGCGTCAACGCTCTTGCGGGTGCCCTGCTGGATGCCGGAAATAGCGGAACCCACTTCTTTGGTGGCGGTCATGGTCTTTTCCGCCAGTTTGCGGACTTCGTCGGCCACAACGGCAAACCCGCGTCCGGCTTCGCCGGCTCTGGCGGCCTCAATGGCCGCGTTCAGCGCCAGCAGGTTCGTCTGATCGGCGATATCGCTGATTACCGTCATGATCTGCCCGATGGATTCGGCCTGTTTGCCCAGAACGCTCATATTTTCCCGCAAAACGACCGTATCCTGCTGCACGGCGCGAATGGCTTCCACCGACTGTTCGACGATGCTTTCGCCGGTATGGGCGTTCTGTTTCGCCCTTTCCGACGCGTCGGAAGCCACCCCGGCGTTGCGGGCAACCTCCAGCACCGTGGCGTTCATTTCCTCCATGGCGGTCGCGGACGCGCTGACCTGTTCCCGCTGCAGTTCCGCGCTGTTGCTGGCTTCCTGAACCTGAGCGGAAAGCTGTTCCGTGGCGGCGGTCAGGCGGGCGACGACCTGCTGCACGTTTTCCGCGGCGCGCAAAAGATTTTTCTGCCCCTGCTCGGCTTTTTCCGTGGCCATTTTGGCCTCGCCAAGAGCTTCGGTCGCCCGGTCGGATTCCAGTTCGCATTCCTTGCTCTTGGCGTCCGCTTCCGCAATCTTGGTCTTCAGGTTGTCCACCATGCGTCGCAAGGCCCCGGCCAGAACGCCGACTTCATCTTTCGTGGTCACCGTAAGCGTGGTGCTGAAATTGCCGGCCGCTACGACTTCGGCATAGGAAGTGGCCGCCTGCAACGGCCGCGAAAGCGCGCGGGCCATCACCACGCCCAGCAAAATGAAGACCAGCCCCAAGCCGACCCCTATCCCGCCGAAGGTCATCAAAATCTGCCGTTCAGCAGCCAGGATGACCGCGCGGGAAAGACCGATAAAAAACATCCCGGCGTTTTTGTCGCTCATGTCTTTCCAAGCCCAGTACACGGTGTCGTATTCTTGATCATTGATCAGGTTCCGGCTCAGAACCACCTTGTTCTGCTGCATAACCTCGTCAAATATTTTCGGGTTGTTGAGCGGCGTGTTGATAAAAGGCTTGCCGTCGCGCATGACCGTGGTGCTGGCGCGGATGTCGTTCAGAAAAATCGTGCATTCAACGCTCATTGCGTCTTTGATCCGCTTGACGAATTTACCGGTGCCCAGATCCTCGCCGATAATCACGGCCCCAACCAGCTTGCCTTCATATCGGATCGGCGTGCCGGATGCCAGGGTCAGCGGCACCACGGTGCCGGGTTCCAAGCCTACAATGGCTTTGCCCTGCTTGAGGGGAACAGCGGAGCTCATCCTGGAATCAGGCAGCACGTCGCCCGTCTTGTCGGAATGCCCCCGCATCAGCACCTTTCCCTTACTGTCGCAGATGGTGACCAGATCAATAGACGGTTTGCCCACCAATTCCTTGGCGATCTTTTTCAGGATATCCGTTTCCTCTTTCGCGATGGCCCGCGGCAAATCATTCTCCAGAGCGATCAGCGAACTGAGGGTCTCCTGCGCCTGAATGCTCTGCCGGATTATGTCTTGCACGATGCGGCAGTTGGCCAGCAATTGCGTCTGAACCGTCTTTTCGGCATAAGAAGAAATCAGGAAATACCCCGCGGCGCACAGCAGAACCACCAAGCAGATGACAGTCGACAGGACAAGAATGGTCAGCTTTTTCGATATGGACATGACGGCTCCCAACTGCGGTAGAATTGGTTTCTTATCTGCAAAAGAATAAACAGGCCAGGGTCTGCTTTCGCATAACCGCCCGCTGCGCCCTTGCCCTTTTCCGCCCGGCCGTGTTGCACGGTAAAAATTGATCTCGCGGCATTTCAATACAGCTTCGTCAATTTTTCGCCTTGCGAGTCACCATGCGAAAAAATTCATTTTTTTTGTAACGGCAGTTCGTAGGAGGCAGCCCTGGGGGAAACACAAAAAAATTATCCCCAAACAATTTCGAGTAGGTGTAAATAATTTTCCCCACTATAACAATATAAAAATCAACTTCTTTGTTGATGGAGATACAATTACCTGAAATTTTTACTTTTACCATCTGACATGCTACACTGCGCAAAGCAAATGCAGCAATACACTCAAGAGGAACCACGATGAAAACCGCACATTATCCGTTACGCCGGGACATTGTCGAAACAGGCAAACGCATGAACGCCCTAGGGCTCAACCAGGGAACCTCCGGCAATGTCAGCGTGCGCCACGGCAACACCGTTCTGATAACCCCCAGCGGCATCGCGTATGACGCTCTGGCTCCCGAGGACATCGCGCTTCTGCGCATGGACGGGACATGGGAAGGAACGCTTCCCCCCTCCACCGAATGGCGATTCCATTTGGCAATTCTGCGCGAAAAACCGGAAATGAACGCCGTGGTCCATTGCCACTCGCCGTATGCGACCATCCTGGCCATTATGAACAGGGACATTCCCGCCGTGCATTACATGGTCGCCGCAGCCGGGGGCAAAGATATCCGTTGCGCGGCGTACGCCACTTTCGGCACGGAAGAACTGTCGGCACACGCCCTGAAAGCGCTGCGGGACCGTTCCGCCTGCCTGTTGGCCCATCACGGCATGATCGCCGCCGGCCCTTCCCTGGATAAGGCCCTCTGGCTGGCCGTGGAAGTGGAAAACCTGGCCCGGCACTACCACGGATGCCTGCAGATCGGCGAACCGCCCGTTCTGCCGGATGCGGAGATTGCAACCGTGCTGGAAAAATTCAAAAATTACGGTTTGCGGCAAAAAACCGGCGGAGCATGACATGGCCGGAGGCTGGACCCACGATGACGCCGTCAGCGACCAGATCGCCGGCTCCATTGACGATGAGGTGAGGCGCGCCCGCGCCCGTTTGCCCAAAGGCGAAAGCCCGCCGCACTGCGCAGCATGCGGCGAGCCCATTCCCGAAGCCAGGCGCAGGGCCTTGCCGGGCGTGCGCCTCTGCCTTGCCTGTCAGACAGAGGAAGAGACGCAACACGCCGCGGTCAGCCTGTACAACCGCAAAGGCAGCAAGGACAGCCAGTTGCGGTGAGCGCCGGTTGCAGCGTTTTTTTTGGGGGGGGTATGGGAAACAAGTCGATCCCCCCGCAGCGCGGGGCATGCGGGGGGATCATTGGAGCCTTTCGGCCTGAAGATAATGCCGGCATCGGCC
>JAVBOK010000055.1:0-15032 GCA_031550605.1 Desulfovibrionaceae bacterium
CCCCTCACGCACCCCCTCTGTTACATGAAAGGCTTTTAACACAACCCCCCCCCGGGCCTGTCCCCGGCGGGGGGGGGCCGGGGGGTGCCCCGCCCCCCGCCCGCCGCGCCAGCCGGACCAGCGTTAGGTTTTCCTATTTTCCCGTTGCGCTTTTTGTAGAATTCACGTACCCACGGCACGAATTGACCACCTCAGAGGTTCCGCCGTGCGTAAAGATTCTCCCTTTTCTTTTTCCCCGGACAAGGGTCCGGACCCGGCCGCCGAAGATTTTTCCGACGTGAAAAAGCCCAGCGATTCCTATGTCCAGTCCTTTGCGCGCGGGCTCAGCGTCATCCGCTCCTTCAACGAGGAATTCCGGACCCAGACCGTGGCCCAGGTAGCCCAGAACACCGGCCTGACCCGGGCCGGGGCCCGGCGCATCCTGCTGACCCTTGAGGGGCTGGGCTATGTGACCAGCAAACACCGCCAGTTCCAGCTGACCGCGAAAATACTGGAACTGGGCTTCGCCTACCTGAGTTCCATGCCTTTCTTCCAGCTTGCCCAGCCGGTGGTGACCGAACTGACGCGCACAACGGGCGAAAGCAGCTCTCTGGCCGTGCTCGACAACACGGACATCGTGTACGTGATCCGCATCCCCGCGCGAAAAATCATGGCCGTCAACATTTCCGTGGGAACCCGGCTGTCCGCGTTCTCCACATCCATGGGCCGCGTGCTGCTCGCCTCTCTGCCCAACAAGGAAGTCGACCGGATTTTGAGTGAAACCCCGTTGGAAGCCCACACGCCATATACCGTCACCGACCCCGCGAATCTGAAACGGATTCTGGCGGACGTCCGGCATCAGGGATGGTGCCTCTCCTTCAAAGAAACGCACGAAGGGCTGATCGCGCTGGCCGTGCCGATTTTTGACCGATCCGGGAAAGTGGCCGCCGCTCTGAATGTCAGCGGCTATTCCTACGTGAATCCCGAGGAATTCCGCGAACGCTGCCTTCCGTCGCTTCTCGATGCGGCGCAGCGCGTTTCCGCTCTGCTGCTGTGATGCTTTCCGGCCGGATACAATCCGGCCTTTTTTAGCGCCGCACCCTTCACCTTCCCCCTTCTCGCGGCGGGTTTCGCCTGAAACCGCATCGGCGCCCGGGAAAACCCCGGTTGACAGATCATTTCTTTTTTGCAATGATCACTATACGATAAAAAGTTCGCATTTCGCACAAATAACAGTAACACCCTGCTTCTCTGCGGGGAATGTCCGGTGGGCAATCGTATCGACGCCCCAGGATTGTGAAAAAAGGAGGTTCTCCCCAGAGCGACCCGAGACCAGCAATCCGTGCTTCATTTCTTGCAACCAAGGAGGGCCATGTGAAGCTGCAATTGGATTTTATTGATATCAAGGATGTGCAGTTCGGCGCGAAAACCTGCGTCAAGGACGGCGTGTTGTATATCAATAAAGAAGAGGCTGAAAAACATTTGCTTGAAGACGCGAAACTGAAAAGCGTCAGCATCGATCTCACCTATCCCGGAGAAAAAACCCGCATCGTCAATATCAACGACGTGGTGGAACCCCGCTGCAAAGTCACCCCTGAAGGAACCGACTTTCCCGGCTACATCTCCAAAATCGTCCCCGGCGGCGAAGGCGTGACCCGGGCGCTGCGCGGCACGGCCGTGGTGGTCACCAACCCGGATTCAGACCGCCAGTTCGCGTCGTTCCTCGATATGGGCGGCCATATAGGGAAAATCAGCAAGTTCGCAAAAATGCCGTTGGTCGTCCTGACCACGCGCAAGCCCGACGACGTTCTGCACCGCGAATTCGATTTCGCCATGCAGCGGGCCGCTTTCAGGCTGTCCGTCTATCTGGCCAAAGCCGGCGCGGGGCATCCGGTTTCGGAAACCAAAATATACGACCACGATTTTTCCAATCTGCCCCGCGATTCCAAATTGCCCCGCGTCGCGTACTATTACCAGATGTACACGCCGCAGTACGACCACAAGGGCATTTCCGAACCGTTCTTCTACGGCACGGAAGTCCGCCATATCCTGCCCACCATTATTCACCCCAACCAGATCATGGACGGCGGTATCGTCTGCTACCTGCCGACCAAAAGCCTGTCGACCTACGCCATACAGAACCACGCCACCATCAACGAACTGTATGACCGGCACGGCAAGGACCTGATTTTCTGCGGGGTCATCATCGGGGTGGCGCATATGGACCCGGTGCAGCGCGAACGCAGGGCCATGATCATGTCGGGTCTGGCCAAGAACGTCCTGGACGCCGACGGTGTCGTCATGACGAAGATCCACGGAGGCATGGTGCACATGGATCTGGCACTTGCCGCGGAAGCCTGCGAGAAAAAAGGCATCAAAACCGTGTTGTACCATCAGGGGCTGATCAATGCGGGCACCCTGGCGGATAACGCGCTGTTCAAGTCCGACCTGCTGGATGCCGTGTTGTACATGGGCGTGACCATCGAGCGCTTCCGGGTGCAGTTCGATCCTGAGCGGTTCCTGGGCGGCACGGCGGAAACTGTTCTCTTCTCGCCCGACCACGTGTTCATGCAGGCCAAGGACCGTGACATCGTCGGCGAGGAGTTCCTGATCCCGGGCATTCATGACCACATGGGCGGCGCGGCCATCACGGCGTATGACTACTAGCGTTCCCGTGCGGAAAGGAGGATGACTATGGCAAACGCCAAGTATAAAGCGGTTCATTACATCAACCAGTTCTACGGGCAGATCGGCGGCGAAGAAAAAGCCGACGTGCGGTTTACCGTGAAGGAAGGCCCCTTCGGGCCGGGGATGCTGCTGCAGAAAGAACTGGGCGACGATGTCGCGATCGTGGCCACCATCATCTGCGGCGACAACTATTTCGCCTCGAACCTCAAGGAAGCGTCCGAAGAGCTGCTCAAGCTTGTGGCCCCCTATGCCCCGGATATCTTCTTCGCGGGCCCGGCCTTCGGCGCCGGCCGTTACGGCATCGCTTCCGGCCAGGCCTGCAAGTCGGCGGGGGAAGCCTTCAAAATCCCCACAGTCGGCGGCATGCACGAAGAAAACCCCGGTGTTGAACTGTACCGGCCGCACGCCTATATCGCCAAGACCCACAACAGCGCGGCGAAAATGGGCGAAGCCGTCGCCAAAATGGCCGACATCGGCAAGAAGCTGCTGAAAAACACCCACGGGCACGTGTTCGTGGGCGGTTTCGGCATCGGGACCCCGGAAGAAGAAGGCTATTTCCCGCAGATGATGATCCGCAACGTGTTCGTCGAAAAAACGGCCGCCAAACGGTCCGTGGACATGCTGCTGGCCAAGATCGCGGGCAAACCGTTCAAGACTGAAATGCCCTACGCGGAATTCGAAAAGATCGATCCGCCCAAGCCGATCAAGGATCTCAGCAAGTGCCGCATCGCCGTTGTTTCCGACGGCGGCCTGGTGGACAAGACCAACACCGCCAAGCTGAAAACCCGCGGCTGCAACGTCTGGGGCAAGTACACCCTGGATGAATTCTTCGCCGCGGACAAGAAGTCGGAAGATTTTTATGTGTCCCATACCGGCTACTTTGGGGACCATGTCATTGCAGACCGCAACCGCATGATTCCGTACGATGTCCTGACCGAGATGAAAAAAGAGGAAAAAATCGGCGGGATCCACCCCAACTTCTACACCACCTGCGGCAACTCGACCGTTGCCAAATGGTGCGCCCGCATGGGCGACGAAATCGTCGAGGAGCTGATGCGCGACAAAGTGGATGCGGTGATTCTCACATCCACCTGAGGATCCAGTACTCGTTGCGGTGCAACGATCGGATTCCAGATTGAAAAGGCCGGCATCCCCGTCGTCCAGATAACCGCCGTCCCCTCCGCCGCTCTCATGGTGGGCCTCTCCCGGATTCTTGCGGGCACGGTAATCCCCAATCCCTACGGCGACGCAGACCTTCCCCCCGAGCGGGAAAAAGAACTGCGCCGTAAGTACATCCAGCGCGCTCTCGATTTGTTGCAGACGGAGGTTGAAAAAACTACCGTCTTCACCCTTGAAGGGGTGCAGGTGGCCTGATCCGGCCCCCGGCACGTTGCGTGTTTACCCGCGCGGCCTGCGGAGCAATCCGCCGGCCGCCGCGAGCAGACCCTTGGTGCATGCAGCCGGATTCCTCATTGGACGGGCCGCTGCCGCAGCGGCCCGCGCCGGCGGGCGCATCAGCCACCTTGTAACCACGAGAGGCCCATATGACTTATATTTTTCGGAAACTGGCCGCGATCCTGAGCTTTGGCGTTTTTGCCGTCGCCTTCTGCCTGGCCGGAACCTTTCCAGCCTTTGCCGCGGGAGGGATATCCCCAAAAAGCTTCGTCATCGTCAGCGGCAACTCCGGCGGCACGTACTATTACGTCTGCACCGGCATGGCCAAGGTCATAGCGGATAAGCTGCCTCAACTGAAAGCCAGTGTGGAGACCTCCACCGGCGCGCCTCTGGAAAACAACAACTTCGTGAACGGTTCGGCGGAAACGCTGGGCATGGCCACCATGGACGGCGTTCTGAAAGCCATCGTCGGCGACAAGGAAGCCGGGTACAGAAAACCCCTGACCAAACTGCGCGTGCTTATGGGCGGCCATACCCAGATATGCTACATCGCCGCGCTGGCCTCCGGCCCCAAGAATTTCGCCGAATTCAAAGGCAAGAAACTCGGCACGCTGAGCAAAGGCGCCAGCATCCGCGCCCAGCTTGAAGCCATTCTCGCCGAATACAACCTGTTCGCGGACAAGGGCGACGTGCGCCTGGTGCCCATGTCTTACACCGAACAGGTCGACGCGCTCAAAGACAACAACCTTGATGTCATCACCTCCGGCGGCGGCATTCCCCAGGCGTCGATCATGGATATTTCCACCTCGCACGCCATCCGTCTGATCAATATCGACAAAAGCCTTCAGGCCAAACTGGAAAAGAAACATCCCTACTGGACATTCGGCACCATCCCCGCCGGAACCTATAAAGGCCAGGATACGGACGTCACCGTGGTGCAGTCCCAGATCCTGCTGATGGGCAATGAAGATCTGAGCGAAGAATTTGTTTACAACCTGATTAAAACCCTGTTCGACAACAACGCCACCATCGCGGCCGTCCACCCCGAAGGCAAAAACTGGGGGTATGAGAACACCGCGAAACTGTATGCGGCAAAACCTGACCTGCCCTGGCACCCCGGCGTAAAAAAACTGCTTGAAGAACGCAAGGCCAAAAAGTAAAAACCCGTCCTTTCGCCCGGAAGGGGCGGGTTTTTTTCCGAAAAAGCCCGCCCCGGGGCAAAGGGTGTTTCTGGAATAAGCATCCTTTTACGCTGATGAGGTTTTGCATGGAGTCTGCAACTCTGGACAACCCCATGAGACAGCTTGTCCGGCGAATCGCCTACAGCATCGCTGTCCTCATGTCATGTTTTCAGGTGTACGCGGCCGCCACCGGCACCTTTGAAACGATGCCTCTGCGGGCCATGCACCTGACGTTTGTGCTCGCTCTTATCTATTTGTACCAGATAGCCAAGCGCAAAGGTCCCCTGAGCTGGCGCGACCCCCTTGATTTTGCCTTGTGCGCGGCTGGCGTCTTCGCCTGCATGTACGCGTTTTTCGAATGGGAAATCATGGGGATGGAAATAGCCTACCCCTCGGAAATGCAGCTTATCGTCGGCGCGATACTGATCGCGCTCGTGCTGGACGGAACTTACCGGGCGCTGGGTTTCGCCATTCCCTTCATCGCCTTTATATTCGTGCTGTACGCTCTTTTCGGACAATACATCCCCCTGGCGGGCCACCGGGGCTATCCCCTCTGGCGGATCATCGGCAACCTGACCATGGCCACGGAAGGCATTTATGGCTCCGTTCTGGGGGTATCGGCGACATATATCTTTCTGTTCGTGCTTTTCGGCGCCTTTCTGGAACAAAGCGGCGCCAGCAGCTTCTTCATCAATCTGTCCATGGCCTTTTTCGGCAGAACCCGGGGCGGCCCGGCGAAAGTCGCCACCGTGGCCAGCGGCCTGTTCGGCATGGTGTCGGGCAGCGCGGTCGCCAACGTTATGGCGGTCGGGCCACTGACGATCCCCATGATGACCCGCCTGGGGTATCCGCCCAACTTCTCCGGCGGCATCATTTCCGTCGCGGGCACGGGCGGGCAGCTTATGCCCCCGGTCATGGGCGCGGCCGCGTTCATTATCGCGGAAACGCTGCAAGTTTCGTATATGGCGGTGTGTAAAGCGGCGTTCATCCCCGCCGTGCTCTACTACATGTCACTGTGGTTCATCATCGACTGCCGCGCCCAGAGGACCAAAATCCAGATCATGCCCGCCGACGAAATACCGAACTGGAAAGAAGTGCTGTCCAAAGGCTTCTATCTGGCCCTGCCGGTCATTTTGCTGATCGTCTTTCTGGCGGTGCTCAACTGGTCGCCGCTGCGATCCGGCTTATGGTCCATCGTGTCGCTTATCGTCGTTTCCATGATCCGCAAGGAAACGCGCTTCACGCCGAAAACGCTGATGAACGCCATGGCTTCCGGCGCGGAAGGCTGCCTGTCCGTGGCCATCATCTGCGCCATCGCCGGCGTGATTATCGGGGTTCTGAACCTGACGGGCCTGGGCATCAAGTTCTCCCAGCTGCTGGTCATGCTGTCCTTCGGCATAAAGCCGCTGCTGCTGGTTCTGACCATGATCGCGGGGCTTATCCTGGGCATGGGCATGACGGCGACATCCGTATACATCATTCTCGCGGTGCTGGTGGCTCCTGCCCTGATCAGCATGGGGGTCGAACCCATGGCCGCCCACCTTTTCGCATTCTATTTCGGCATCCTGTCCGCCATCACGCCGCCGGTGGCTGTGGCCTCCTTCGCCGCGGCAAGCATAACCAAAACCCCGCCGACCCAGGTCGGCAACCAGGGATGGGTCATCGGCTCCGCCGGCTTCATCATCCCCTTCATGTTCCTGTACAACCCGACCCTTCTGATGCAGGGCACCCCGTTCGAGCTGCTGCACAGTTTCATCACCGCATCCATCGGCATTTACTGCATGGCCAGCGTCATTGAGGGATGGCTGGTCGGACCGCTCAACATCTTCCAGCGGACGATCACCCTTGTCGTCGCCCTGCTGCTTATTGACAGCGGCCTGGTGACGGACGTCATCGGCATCGTCGGCCTGGCCGGCATGTACGCATACCAGAAGGCCGCCGCGAGAAAAAATGCCGCGCTGCCGCAGGCGCAGACTGAATAAGAAACGCGCCGCATGCCGGAGGGAAAACGCTCATCCGGCATGCGGCACAAGTGAACGTCACAGAACAAATCACGCACGGAGCACCCTATGAAAAAACTGCAGGCGATGATCCTTTCCCTGGCCTTGACCCTGGTTCTGTCCGGCAGCGCCGCCGCCGCGGATACGTTTCTGAAGATCGGGACCGGGCCTATCGGCGGGTACTGGTTCACCATCGGGTCCATCTGGTCCACGCTGATCACGGAAAGCGTGCCCAATCTGAAAGCGTCCCCGACCCCGGGCGGCGCCATCAGCAACATTCAGGCCATCAGCAAAAAGGCCATGACGTACGGGTTCATCAAAGGATACAACGGCCCTGAAGCCATCAACGGCACAGGCCCCTTTGAAAAGCACAAGTTCCCCGGCCTGCGCGCGGTCCTGTCGCTCTATCCCGAGCCAATGCAGATATTGTTCCCCAAATCCAAAGGCTACAAAAGCGTGGAAGACCTGCGCGGCAAACATATGTCCCCGGGCAAGGCCGGTTTCGGCGGCGCCATTTTGTTCGGCTGGATACTGGACGTCAACGGCATGAGCTATTCCGACGTCAAGGTCAGCTACCTGAGCTATTCCGATTCCGCCCTGGCCCTGAAGGACAAAAACATGGACTTCGTGGCCATCACCATTTCCGCCCCTTCGGCCACCTATCTTGACGTCGACGTGCAGGAACCCCTGGACGCTCTGGCCCTGGATCAAAAAACCATCGACGCGATCACCAAGAAATACCCGGTCAACACCTATGTGCTGCGCAAAGGCACCTACAGCGGCATGGACAAGGACGTGCTGTGCCTGTCATCGCCCGCCTTCATCGTGGCCGGCGACTGGCTGGATGAAGAAACCGTCTATCAGTCAACCAAAATCTTCTGGGAAAACGTGGAAAAATTCCATACCATCGCCCCCGACATCAAGCGCGAGCTGAACCTGAAAACGGCCCTGGACGGCATCAACATCCCGCTGCACAAGGGCGCTTACAAATACTACGTCGAAAAAGGCATGACCATTCCTGATGCCATAAAACCCCGTTAACCCGAACCGGTATCGAGAAGCATCATGGATAATCAGCAAATGCCTTCCGTATACGAGCAGTCCCTCTGGACCTATCTGAAGAGCAAGAAAGGTTGGGTTGCCCTGACCGTCTGCGCGCTGAGCGTTGTTCTGGCCGCATTCCACTTGTACACGTCGTTGACGGGCCCCATGGTGGCCCTGCGCCACAGGCCCTTTCACGTGCTTGTCATGTGCATGATCGTGTTCCTGAGCTCTTCGCTCAAGGACAAAAATACGGCCTATCTTGCCTGGAACAGTCTGCTGTCTCTGCTATGCCTGGGTATTCTGCTGTATCTGTTCCCGCAGGCGGACGAACTGCCGATGCACGTCATGGCCCCGACCACGCTGGATATGGCGCTGGGGACACTGTCCCTGGCCATCGTGCTGGAGGCCACCCGCAGAACCGTGGGCGGGGCCATGGCCGTCATCGCCATTGTCTTCATTCTCTACACCTGGCTGGGCAATTATCTGCCAGGCAGTTTGCAGCACGCGGGATATTCCTGGGAAGAGATCATCGCCTTCCAATTTCTGGAAAACGAAGGCCTCTGGGGCATCCCCGTGGCCACCATGTCCACGTTCATCATCATCTTTCTGCTCTTTGCCGGCTTTATGGTGGAATCGGGCATGCTCAAGGTTTTCGTGGAAATCGCCTTCAAGCTGGTGGGGCGCCAGACCGGCGGCCCGGCCAAGGCCACCGTGGTCGCTTCCGCCGTGGTGGGGAGCCTTTCGGGCAGCGCGGCCGCGGACACCCTGATCGTGGGTTCCGCCATGGTGCCGGCCATGCTCAAGGTCGGGTACGACAAGGACGACGCCGGAGCCATCCAGGCCGGTGCGGGCACCGGCGCGCAGTTCATGCCCCCGATCATGGGCGCGGCGGCCTTCATCATCGCCGCCTACCTTGGCGTGCCGTACATTCTGGTCTGCAAGGGCGCGCTCATGCCGGCGCTGCTGTATTTTCTTTCGTACGCGGCCGCGGGGCATTTCATCGCCAGAAGAATGCGCATAGCGCCCCTGTCCGATGCGGAAATGGCCCGGTATATCTGGCGCAACATTCTCGCCAAACTGTATATGCTTTTCCCGGTGGCCCTGATCATCGGGCTGCTGATCATCGGGTACAGCCCTCTGTACGCGGGTTTTTACGCCATCGTCTGCGTTCTGGTTCTGGCGATGTTCCGCAAGGAAACCCGCTTCACCCCCGTGCGCGTGCTTGTCGCCATTGAGCACGGCGTCCAGTCCGCCTTCACCGTGAGCATCGCCTGCGCCACGGCCGGGGTCGTGGTGGGGGCCATCATGCAGAGCGGGCTCGGGTTCATGCTGTCCGGCGCGGTGACCAAAATGGCCATGGGACAGCTGTATCTGCTTGTTCCCCTGGCCATGTTCGTGTCCTTGATGCTGGGTTTCGGCATGACCACCGTCGGGGTATACATCATCGTGTCCACCCTGGTTACCCCGGCCATGATCGACATGGGCGTTTCCCCCATGGCGGCGCATCTGTTCCCCTTTTATTTCGGGTGCATTTCCGCCATCACCCCGCCCGTGGCCGTGGCCTCGTACTCGGTGTGCGGGCTGACCAGCGGCAACCCCTGGCGCACGGGCCTCCTGTCATTGAAGTACTGCGCCCCGGCCATGCTGGTGCCCATCGCCATGATCTGGCAGCCGGGACTCATCCTGGAAGGTACGCTGCTGGAAAACATCCTGGGCAACACGTTTGCCGCCTGCGGCGTCATCGCGCTCAGTGCCGCCTCCATCGGCTTTTTCAACAGGGCCATGGGCACGGCGGAACGCCTTGGCTTGTGCATTCTTGGTTGCCTGCTCTTCCTGCCGTACACACACGTGCGCCTGGCGGCTCTTGCCGCGGCCACGGCCCTGTTCGTCTGGCAGGGACGGCAGGCGGCTTCAAAGGTTTCCGCGTAACGCAAGGGAGAATCCTGTATGGCGCAGAACGAACCGGAATATTACAACCGTCCGCCTTCGGAACTGAACAGTTTCATCATCCGCGTCGCGCACGGCTGCCCCCACAACCAGTGCACTTTCTGCAACATGTACAAGACGGTGCCCTTCCGCCCGATTCCCGTGGAAGAGGTCATGGCCGGCATCGAGCAGGACGCCGAAGAAAACAGGGAATTCCTGGAAGTCATCAAAAGCATCTACCTGGAGGGCGGGGATCCGCCCGCCCTTCCGGTCCCCGACCTGCTGCGGATCATGAGCCACGCCCGCGAACATTTTCCGGCCCTGACCCGCTTTGCCTGCTACGCCACGGCCAAAACCATTGCCAACAGGACGCCCGGGGAATTGGCCCAACTGGCGCAGGCCGGCCTGCGCAGGGTGTTCATCGGCCTGGAATCCGGATCGGACCGCATCCTGCGCCATACGCGCAAGGGCTGCACGCGTGCCGACCTGCTGCTGGCCGGTGGGTTGCTGGCCGGGGCCGGGATCGAAAACGACGTGTCCATGATGCTGGGCATCGGCGGCAAGGCTTTTTCAGAGGAGCACATTCTGGCCACCGCGTCGCTGCTGAACGAGATCAAACCCGTCTGTGTCAGAATCCGGACTTTCGTGCCCAAAAAGGACACGCCTCTGGCCGCCGAATATCTGGACGGCAGTTTTCTGTTGCAGGAACCGGAAGATTCGCTGCGGGAACTGCGCCTGATGGTGGAAAACATCCACAGCCCCATGCAACTGCTCAGCGAACACTGGACCGATTTTCTGCGCTTCAACGCGCGCATGCCCGAGGCCAGAGACCTGCTGCTCAAGGCGGTGGACAACGCCCTGCAATTGCCGCGCAGCGCGTTCCGCTCCACCGGCCTCGCCAGCAAGGCGAATTGCGGAACCGGCTGAAAGCGGCGGCAACCGGTTCCGGATACCGGCCGCCCGCGCCTCCCCGCTGGCAATCGGCGCTGAAAAAAGCTATGGTCTCGCCGTTGCGAGGAGGGATAATCCATGCCGGTTGTGATGGGAACCGCCGGGCATATCGACCACGGCAAGACAAGCCTTATCCGCGCCCTGACGGGCACCGACTGTGATCGCCTGACTGAGGAAAAACGCCGGGGCATCACGATTGAGCTCGGGTTTGCCGAACTGCCGCTGCCCGGCGGCCGGTCGCTGTCCGTGGTCGACGTGCCGGGGCACGAAAAATTCGTGCGGGCCATGGTGGCGGGCGCCACCGGCGTTGATTTCGTGCTGCTGGTGGTGGCCGCCGACGAAGGGGTCATGCCCCAGACCCGCGAACATCTGGAAATCTGCAACCTGCTCGGCATCCGCGCCGGCGTTGTGGCCCTGACCAAGATTGACGCCGTGGACGAGGAAATGATCGCCCTGGCCGAAGACGACATCACAAGCCTGCTGGCGGGCAGCGCGCTGGAAGGCGCGTCGGTGATCCCCGTTTCCGCCCGCACCGGGCAGGGGCTGGACACCCTGACGCAAGCCCTGGCCGGCCTGGAAGCATCGCTGGCGCCCGTGCGTTCGCAGGACCTGTTCCGTCTGCCCGTGGACCGGGTGTTCACCATGCACGGCAGCGGCACGGTGGTCACCGGCACCATGATCGCCGGATCCGTCAGCGTGGGCGATACCGTCGAACTGTATCCCCGGGGCCTTTCCAGCAAGGTGCGCGGCCTGCAAAGCCACGGCACGGCGGTAAAAACAGCCCCGGCCGGCCGCCGCACGGCCGTGAACATTCCGGACCTGCAGGTGGAGGACGTCAACCGGGGCGATGTGCTCAGCTTTCCGGAAACGCTCTTTCCCTCGCTGCGCTGGGTGATTGAGATCACCTGCCTGTCCTCTTCCCCCCGCGCCTTGCGCCACAGGGCGGAAGTGCACTTTCACCACGGGGCGCGGGAAATGCAGGCCCGTCTCTATTTCGCGGACCGCGACAAGCTGCAGCCCGGCGAATCCTGCCTGGCCGAAGTGCGGTTCAGCGAACCGGCCGTGGCCGTGTTCGGCGATCGCTGCGTGGTGCGGTCCTTTTCGCCCCTGCGCACGGTGGCCGGCGGCGTGGTCCTGAACCCCGCGGGCGCGGACATGCGCCGCCGCGGCAAGGGATTCGCCCAACGCTGCGCCATGCTGGCGGCCCTGGCCGCCCAGGCATCCGCCCCCGCCACGGCCGGCCTGGCCGAAGAGCGTGTTTTCACCCAGTTGCAATGCGCCGAAGGCGCGGCGAACGGCGTGTCCTTCACCCTGCTGCGGGTGCTGGCCAACCTTGATTCCGGCGCGCTGGAAAAGGCCCTGGCCGCCTTGTCCAACCAGCGTAAGGCGTCCTGCTTCGACAAAACCCTGCGGCTGTATATCGCGGACAACCGTCTGGCGGAACTGGCCGACGCCTGCGAAGCCGCCGTGGCGGATTTTCACGCGCGCAACACCGCCATGCAGGGGCTCAAGCGTAGCGAGCTGGCCTCCGGCTGGGGCAGGGAACTCGCTCCCAAACTGGCGCACGCGGTCATCGAACGGCTGCTCAAACAAGGAAGGCTCAGCGCGGAAGGAGAATTTCTGCGCCTGCCCGCGCACGTCGCTTCCTTCAGCGGCAAGGACGCCCCTCTGGGCGAGGCCATTCTGGCCGCGCACCAGAAAGCGGGCATGGCCCCGCCCAACATCGCCGATCTGCTGGACGAACTGAACGTCGCCAGAAAGGACGCCACCCCCGTACTGGCCGCCCTGCGCGACGCCGGCAGGCTGGTGCGGGTGGAAGAAGGCATCTGGTACGCGACGGAACACCTGAAGGCCGCGGAAGACATCATGCGGACCTGGTTTGAAACGCACGAAAAGCTGGATCTGGCCGGGTTCAAATCCGTCACCGGGCTGTCCCGCAAATATCTGGTGGCCCTTCTGGAGTACTTTGACGCCCAGAAAATCACCATGCGCGCCGGCGAAGCGCGCGTGCTGCGAAAAAAATCACCGGCGTAAGGGGCCGGCCGCCCTGCGGCGGCTCCGGCGCGCCCGTTCAAGGAGCCATTTCATGCTGGAAGTGGATTGTCGGAATCTGGCCTGCCCGGAACCCGTTCTGCGGACCCGGTCGTGCATCGCCAACGACGCACCCCGGGTTCTGGCCGTCATCGTGGACAGCGCGGCAGCCCGCGAAAACGTGGCCCGGTTTCTGCAATCACGGGGCTATGCCGTCATTGTGAGGGAAGACGGCCCGCACTGGAGAGTGGAAGCGACGCGCGACGGCCCCGCTGACGCCGCCCCTGCGGCGGAACCCCGCGCGGCGCCAAGCGACGGCGCGGAAAAGATCCTGGTGATGGTGCTTTCCGACGTGCTCGGCTCCGGCGACGACGCGTTGGGCGGCAAACTGATGGGCAACTTCATCCGCACCCTGCCGGAACTGGGCGAATCTCTGTGGCGCATCATTTTCCTCAACGGCGGGGTCAAATTCGCCGTTGCCGGCAGCCCGGCGCTGGCGGAACTGCAGGCTATGGAAAAACAGGGGGTAAGCATTCTGTCCTGCGGCACCTGTCTGGAATTTTTCGGGCTGCGCGAATCCTTGAGCGTGGGCCGGACGACCACCATGCTCGATGTGGTCACCAGCATGCAGGTGGCGGACAAGGTTTTCCGCGCCTGACCGTATTTTCTCTTTACGTTCCGGCGGGTTGATGGCATTGTCGGATCAACGGAAGCGTTTCGTCACCGGTGTGGCGCCTGGTCTTCAAAACCAGTGGACGGTCGAAAGGCCGTTTGTAGGTTCGACTCCTATACGCTTCCGCCAAGTATTTTTTAACAAAGTCCAGCAAAGCCTAGAAAACCTTGCTGGACTTTGATTTTGTCCGATAGCATAGTCTAATGTGAGCTATAAAAGCCCACCAATGTGCCGCCAGAGCTGTGCACCTTTGCCATTTGGCTTGGAGATAAAACTCGCCAAGCGCTATACGGGCCAGCGAGGAAGGTTCAAATATTGTTGGTCTTTTAAAAATTCAAATATTTCTTGCTGATATAAGCAGAACAGTTCGAGTCTTTGAATTGATCTGTTAAAATACCACTTTTAAGACCATATCCAATAAGTTCATGAAAGGCACATGTTGAATGTGATTTTTTTGAAAAATGATATAAATTCCATAGATATGCTTTCGCACTTGGGGATCTACACAGTCTAT
This sequence comes from Desulfovibrionaceae bacterium, assembly GCA_031550605.1. Classification (GTDB taxonomy): domain Bacteria; phylum Desulfobacterota; class Desulfovibrionia; order Desulfovibrionales; family Desulfovibrionaceae; genus FLUQ01. Next base: position 14,383 of record JAVBOK010000055.1, read on the forward strand.
TCAAATCATATTGAAGAAAAGAGAATTCATTTCCACTGATAAGTTTATTTCTTTTCAAATAGCAAAGGTAGCTGAGATAGGCAAAAAACTTATCAATTTCGGGCTCTAACCCATTTTTATTGCCATGAAATGTGTTATCATACCAATTTGGATTATATTCAATGACGTATCTTACTCTTGAAATTTCTTTGTCAAATCGCAATTTTTCAACAATATTATTAATAAATTCAGCATTTTTAATCTTATTTGATCTTTTCCATTGAATCAAAGCAAAGATTCCACCGCATATTGCAAGAAATATTGAAATTAACTGTAGTTGTTCACGAGGAGGCCATAGCAAAATCATATCAAAAATATCTACTGACATGGCAACCTTTCATTTTTTGTACAGTCAAAAATAGAGCCTTTGCCACCTGAGCAATGTTCTACTCAAGACTTAATTGATGAATTTGACCCTAGCCCCTAAAAGTATGTTATTGAAAAGTTAGTGTTCCTGTCGTGGGAGCACAAGAAGCCATCTCATAATCAAAAGAGGGCAGATTTTAGAAAATTTCTAGACTTTTGGCTCAGTTTCACGCACGAACGTGAAATGGACATTACCAATGAGCAATGGGAACGACTTGCCCCACTTTTGCCAGATACTCCAAAGG
>JAVBOK010000103.1:0-4491 GCA_031550605.1 Desulfovibrionaceae bacterium
GCTCTGTTATGCGGACAAACCCGCGGCGCCGGGTTTGGCCGTGCAGCCCCGGCGCCGCTTTTTGGTCCGAGTCCGCGTTACACGCCCGTATGTCCCCTGTACGCCTGCATGGCGTTGGCCAGCAGTTGGGCGATGGTCATGGGACCGATGCCGCCCGGCACCGGCGTGATGGCCGAGGTCTTGTCCTTCACCCGCTGATAGTCGCAGTCGCCGCACAGACCCTCTGCCGTCCGGTTGACGCCCACGTCCACCACGACCGCGCCGGCCTTGACCATGTCCGCCGTGATGCAGCGGGGCCGGCCCATGGCCAGAAACAGAAAATCCGCCTCGCGGCACACGGCCGCCAGATCCGCCGTGCCCGAATGGCAGACCGTGACCGTGGCGTTGGCAAATTTGCCCGGCGCGGCCAGCATCAGGGCCAGGGGCTTGCCCACGATGTTGCTGCGGCCGACCACCACCGCCCTTTTCCCGGACGGCGAAAGAGCGTACCGCTCCAGCAGCGCCATGACCCCGGCCGGGGTGCAGGGCCGCAGTCCCGGCAGTCCCAGGGTCAGCCGCCCCATGTTCACGGGGTGGAACCCGTCCACGTCCTTGTCCGGCAGAATCCGCTCCAGGCAGCGCTGGCTGTCCAGCCCCGTCGGCAGGGGCAATTGCAGCAAAATGCCGTCCACGTCGTTCCGGCCGTTCAATTCGTCAATCAGCGCTTCCAGCGCGGCCTGGCCTGTCTCCGCATCCAGGCGGTACGTTTCGGAAACATACCCCGCCTCACGGCAGGCTTTTTCCTTGTTGCGCACGTATACCTGCGAGGCCGCATCCTCCCCCACCAGAATGACCGCCAGGCCCGGAGCCCGGCCGGCAGCGGGCGCAAGGCGCCGCACCTCTTCCGCCAGTTCCGCGCGCATGGCCGCCGCCGTCGCCTTGCCGTCCAGTATGATCATGGAAACTCCCTGGAATTGCGGGGGAAGGACAAACTTTTTCCCCTGAATCCTCAGGGAAGGGGAACGGGGAATCCCTTTTCCGCGCCAAAGGGATTCCCCCGCTTCGCTTACTCTTCTTCTCCGCCGCCCAGGCCGAAGTTTTCAGACATGATGCGGCCGAAGTAGAAGGAATAGTCGCCCAGTTCCTCTTCGATGCGCAGCAACTGGTTGTATTTGGCCAGCCGGTCGCTGCGGGACAGGGACCCGGTTTTGATCTGGCCGGCGTTGAGGCCCACGGCCAGGTCGGCGATGAAGCTGTCTTCCGTTTCGCCGGAGCGGTGAGAGATGATGGTTCCGTACGCGGCCTGCTTGGCCATTTCAATGGCGTCCAGGGTTTCGGTCAGGGTGCCGATCTGGTTCAGCTTGATCAGGATGGCGTTGGCGATGTTTTTCTGGATGCCTTCGGCCAGAATGTCCGGATTGGTGACGAACAGGTCGTCGCCCACCAGTTGGATATTTTCCAGGTCCAGGGTCAGTTTCGCCCAGCCGTCCCAGTCGCCTTCCGCCAGACCGTCCTCAATGGAGATCAGGGGATATTTGGCGGCAAATTCGCCCAGATAGCCAATCATTTCGCTGCTGGTCAGGATTTTGCCCTCGCCTTTGAGCTCATATTTGCCGTTCTTGTAAAATTCGGAAGACGCGGCGTCGATGGCCAGGGCGATTTCCGCGCCGGGTTTGTACCCCGCTTCCTCAATGGCCCGGATAATGTAGCGGAACGCCTCGTCATGGTTTTTCAGGTTGGGCGCGAACCCGCCTTCGTCGCCCACGCTGGTCACGTGGCCGTCGGCGGCCAGAAGCGCGCGCAGGCAGTGGAAGGTTTCCGTGCCCATGCGCAGGGCGTCGCGGAAAGTTTCCGCGCGCAGGGGCATGATCATGAATTCCTGAATATCCAAGTTATTGGGCGCGTGCGCGCCGCCGTTAATGATGTTCATCATGGGCGCGGGCAGCACCTTGGCGTTGGCGCCGCCCAGATACTGGTACAACGGCAGGCCCGTGGACATGGCGGCGGCGCGGGCCGTGGCCATGGATACCCCCAGAATGGCGTTGGCGCCCAAACGGGACTTGTTGTCCGTGCCGTCCAGGTCCAGCATGGTGGTGTCCACTTCCACCTGGCGGCGGGCGTCAAGACCGATCAGGGCTTCGGCGATTTCGCCGTTCACGTTGTCCACGGCCCTGGATACGCCCTTGCCGGCGTAGCGGGTGTCGCCGTCGCGCATCTCAAGGGCTTCACGGCTGCCCGTGGAGGCGCCGGAAGGCACGGCGGCGCGGCCGTAGTGGCCCGATTCAAGGCCCACTTCCACCTCGACTGTGGGATTGCCGCGCGAATCAAGAATTTCTCTGGCGTGGACGGATACGATGGTGCTGCTCATGGTTCTCTCCTTGCTCGGATACGGGGGCGGCGCCCCCGGTAGGGTCGTAACGACAGGACCAGGAACGCGTTGTACCCCGCTCTCGGCTCTGTGTATAGTGCAAAATAGAAAAGCGTTCCGGCGCGTATGCCGCAGGCCGCCGGCGCATTTCACGGCCGGAATGCTGCAACTGCCGAAGCGCGGGCGGGAAGGGGCTTTCCCCGCGCCTTGCGCGCGGCATCGCGGAGAAGGACCCGCCGCCGGCGCGGGGCGCGTCTATTTCCCGATATCCTCAAGCCCGTAACGGCGCAGCTTCTTGCGCAGCCCCTCGCGGCTGATGCCCAGTTGGCGCGCGGCGCTGGATTTGTTGTTGCCGGTGCGGGCCAGAGTTTCAAGCACCAGCTGTTTTTCCGTGTCATGCAAGGAAGCTGCCGGAGCGCCGGCGGCCGTGGCGGAAACGTCCGGAACACGGGATGGCGGGAAGGCGGATCGCGGCCGGTCGTTCCCGCGTCCGGAAACAAGAGCGGGCAGCGTGGGCCGCGTTCCGCCGGGCGGCAGGGACGAAAAAGCTGGAGGCTCCCGCGCCGGCGAACGCCCCCGAAACCGTGCGGGACCGGGGGGAAATGACCTTTCACCTGGCCTATTTCAAAGCCCTGGGTTGGTATGTCGCCGTCGCCGCGCCCAAAGCCGAGGTGGATGCGCCGTCCATCCGCCTGGTGCAGCGCCAGATCGCCATGTCCGCCGGCGCGACGCTGATCATCCTTGCCGTCAGTCTGATTCTGGCGGCCAAGCTGGTGCATCCGCTGCTTGTGCTGTCGCAGAAAGCCCGCGCTCTGCCGGAAATGGATTTTACCGCGGCGGGCGCGGACGCGCTGTTTGCCGCCGGACTGCCGACGGACCGGGCGGACGAGGTCGGGGGGCTGGCCCGGTCTTTTTCAATGATGGGCCGGGCTCTGGCGCGCAACATCCGGGACCTCATGGAAACCACGGCCGTCAAAGAACGCATGCAGGGCGAGCTGGACGCGGCCAGAGACATCCAGATGGGCATTCTTCCCCCGCCCCAAACGGCGGAGGCCATCACGGGAATCGATCTGGCCGTCATGCTGGAATCCGCCAAGGAAGTGGGCGGAGACCTTTACGATTTCTTTCCCGCGCCGGACGGGCGGATTTGCGTCGTCATCGGCGACGTGTCGGGCAAGGGAGTGCCGGCGGCCCTGTTCATGTCCATGACCGTGACGCTGGTGCGGTACGCCATGACCGGCGGGCTTGATCCCGCCGCCGCCATGGACCGTGTCAACGAAACCTTGAGCGCCAACAACCCCGGTTCCATGTTCGTGACGCTGTTCATCGGCCTTTTCGACCCCGGCACCGGCGAACTCGAATATGCCAACGGCGGGCACTGCCACCCTCTGATCCGGGCTGAGGACTCCATCCGGGCGGTGAAGGAAATGAGCGGACCTCTGGTCGGGGTCATGCGGGGTACGGCGTTTGCCCTGCGGCGAACCCGCCTGGAAGCGGGGGAAACCTGCCTGCTGTTCACGGATGGCGTGACCGAAGCCATGAACAGGAACAAGGACCTGTTCGGCGGGGAACGTCTCTCGGCCCTTTTCCGGGAATACGGGTCCAATCCCGGATCCGGTCCGGACGGCCTGCTGGCCGCGATACGAAAGGCGGTGGACGCTTTCAGCGAAGGCGAACCCCAGGCCGACGACATCACCATGCTCAGTTTTTCCCGCCGCCCTGCCCGGTCTTCTTCCGACGGCCGCGTTGCCGTATAGGGCATTGCAGGGGTGAAATGCTCCGGACGGCGGCGGGCCGTCACGGCCCACTTCCACCCGACCGTGGGATTGCCGGGCGAATCAAGAATTTCTCTGGCCTGGCGGATACGATCGGGCCGCTCGGGATCATTCTCTTCGGGATCGGATGCAGGAACGGCGCCCCCGACACGTGCGACACGCTGGGACAGAACGCGCTGTGGCGCTCTCTCGATTCTGTGCACGGGGCAAAAAACGAAAGATGTTTCTAGAAGCCATCTCATAATCAAAAGAGGGCAGATTTTAGAAAATTTCTAGACTTTTGGCTCAGTTTCACGCACGAACGTGAAATGGACATTACCAATGAGCAATGGGAACGACTTGCCCCACTTTTGCCAGATACTCCAAAGG
>JAVBOK010000087.1:0-42055 GCA_031550605.1 Desulfovibrionaceae bacterium
GGTCAAGGTATACGGCAAAACGTTATGCGGGTCTTTTCCCATAACCCCCTGCAGTTCTTTGGAAGGGGATAGGGGGTCCGGGGGAAAGGGGAAGCCTTTCTTGCAAGAAAGGCTTCCCCTTTCCCCCGGCCGCCAGCCGCCGGAGGCACTCCATGCAAAAAATCATCGATTTCCGCTTTCGGCCGCACACGCCGGAAATCATCAACGGCATCAAGAACAGCGCCATGTTCAAGGCGGCCTGCGCGGCCATCGGCTTTGACCGGCGCGTTCCCCAGACCCTGCCCGAGGTCGTGGAAGGGTTGAAGCAGCGCGGGGTGGAACTTTCCGTCATCACCGGCCGCGACTGCGAGATGACGTACTGTTTTCCGGCCAACAACCCCAGCGTGCTGGAATTCGTGCGCGCCTATCCCGACATGTTCGTGGGCTTTTGGGGCATTGACCCGCACAAGGGCATGAAAGCCGTGCAGGAAGCCGTGCACGCCGTGCGCGACCTGGGCATGAAAGGCATTGCCACCGACCCCTACCTGGCCCATATTCCGGCCAATGACGCCCGCTATTACCCGTTGTACGCCAAATGCTGCGAACTGAACGTGCCGGTGTTCATCACCACGGCCCCCCCGCCGCAAGTGCCCCGCGCGGTCATGGATTACGTGGATCCGCGCCACGTCGACATCGTGGCGCGCGATTTTCCCGAACTGGTCCTGATCATGAGCCACGGCGGATACCCCTTCGTCAACGAGGCCATCTTCGCCTGCATGCGCAACGCCAACGTGTACATGGACCTGTCCGAATACGAACTCGCGCCCATGGCCGATATCTACGTGCAGGCCCTCAATACCCACATCGGCGACAAGGTGGTCTTCGCTTCCGCCCATCCTTTTGTGGAGCAGGCTGAAGCCATTGATATCTATAAAAACTTGAAACTGACCGACGAAGTGCGGCACAAAGTCATGTACGCCAACGCCCGGCGTCTTCTGGGCCTGTCGGACGCCAGGGACGGGACGGCAAAACCCCGTCCCGCCGGTTTCCCCATGCCCTATCTGCCTTTTGCGCCGGCAAACAGATAGGATGGGTATGGTGCGGGGCGCCGCCCCGCGATTGACGGGCATGGGGCGCCGCCCCGTGCCCCGCCAGGGCCCGGCGGTTCCTTGGCCCCGGATAGGGGGATGTTCAGGGGGTGTTGGTGCCCGTGGAGAGTTGCCTGCCTGCAAGGTAAGAAATCAACCCTCAACGCGGGGTCCGGGGGGCTAGGCCCCCTGGCGGAGGGGTTTGGGGAGGCGGTGCCTCCTCAAGGCTCCCGCAAGGAGCGAAACGTGGAACAACTGGCGCAGGGATTTGTGGAAGCCACGGGGTACGTGGCGGCCATCGAAGTGGCGGATGCCATGGCCAAGGCGGCGAAGGTGCGCATTGTCATGGCCCACAAGGTGGACGGCCCCAGGGTCTGCGTGATCTGCGAAGGCGACGTGGCCGCCTGCCAGGCGGCTGTCGGCGCGGGCAAAGCCCTGTGCGAAAGCAGGGGCACGCTGATTGCGGCCAACGTCATCCCCCGGCCGGATCAGGGATCCGCCGACATCCGGCAGATGATGGCGGCGATGCAGGCCCGCAAGGCCGCCAAAAAGGCGGAGCGTCTGGCCCGCAGGGCGGGAACCGGTCCAGCCTCGGCCGCGCCCGCGCAAACCGCCCCGGCTGTGCAGGCCGCACCGGCGAAAGCGGTCCCGGAAGAAAGGGCCCCGTTCGCGGCGAAGAAACCGGCGGAAAAGAAGGCGGGCAAAAAAGCCGCGCCGAAGAAAGCGCCGAAGAAATGAAGATCCCGACAAGCCTCAAAAGAATCTGCCGCGGGGCCAAGGGGGTTCAGCCTCCTTGGATGGTATGGGGCGGAGCCCCGTTCCCGTCCGTTGCCCCCGGCATTCTCTTCCCCGTCTTTAACCCGCTGAGGATGAGCCATGGCCTATCTGACTGAAGACGACGTCCGGTCCCGTTGTTCCAAATCCGGGGGAGCGCTTTTGCTCGCTCCCGGCGAACGCATGACCCCTTCGGCGGCGGAACTTGCGGCCAGGATGGGGGTGCGCGTGATGGAAGAGAGCGACGCCCTGAGATCCTGCGCGTCCTGCTCCGGTTCCTGCGCGGCCCCGGCCCCGGCGGCGGACAGGGCCTGCTCCGGCTCCTGCGGCGGGGCCTGCGCCGCGAAAACGGCTTCCCGTCCTCCGGAAAACCAGGACATGACCCACCTGGACGCCGCGACCGTGGCGCCCAAAAGCCATCCGCGCATTGTGCTGCGCGGCAAACTGGATACGCTGCTCTCCGCCGTGGTGCTGACGCAGACCCGTTTTGACCGTCAGGATCGCCTGCCGGCGTTTTTGAAAACCTGCCTGGCAGACATCAAGGTGTGGGTCATGCAGGTGCTGACGGCGGAAGTGGCCGGCGACGCGCTGGCCATTCCCGGCATGGGCGGCATGGATCCGGAAACCTTGCGCGCGGTGTCGCACGATCCCGAACGGTATCTGGGCGTGGGGCCTTATTGCCCGGACGCGTCCCTGGGGCGAGAGGCGGCGCAGCTCAACTGGCTGCGCGCGGTCACGCGCGAAACGGAAGTGGCCGCCGTGCAGGCGGGGCTTGGCCGGGCGGACATCGCCGCCGCGCTGAACCGCCTGAGCAGCGCGGTGTACGTGCTGCTTCTGCTGACCCTGGCGGCGGAAAAAGGGGTGGCGATTCCGCAACTGAAAAAGTGAGGATGCGCTTCCGGCGGGCGCGGCGCGTGACCGCAACGGTATGGAACGGAAGCTGTGTCGCGGAAAAAATGCCTATTTATTTTTAGCGCCGCGCGCAACGGTGGACAGAAACGCCGCCATGCGTATGGTATACTGTAGAAACCGGACAACCCGTTAAGGAGATAGCGATGGAAGCTCTCGGCATGATCGAAACCAGGGGCCTGGTGGGTCTGATTGAAGCGGCTGACGCCATGGTCAAGGCGGCCAGGGTGACTCTTGTGTCATACGAGCAGATCGGCGGCGGCTATGTGACCGCGCTGGTGCGCGGCGACGTGGCGGCCTGCAAGGCGGCGACGGACGCCGGCGCCGCGGCGGTGCAGCGTGTGGGCGGCGAACTCATTTCCGTGCACGTGATCCCGCGGCCCCATGCGGACCTGGAAAGCGTGTTCCCCCTGCAGAAGAAGTAATTGCGGCGGGACCGCCGCGCAAGGCTGTTCCGGCGAAGCCGCTTCGGGCACGGGGCGCCGCCCCGTGCCCTGCAAGAGGCATGACCCGGACCGTTCCGCCCCTCGTTCTTCGGGCGGGGGCGTTTCGCTCTCCGTCTCGTTCCCGTATCTGCGGAACGGTACGGCCCCTTGATCGCGGGACAGGGGCTGTTCGCGGCACCGCCGCTCAGGGTTGCTCTGAGCCCGCGTTTCTCCGGGGCTGCAGGTTTTTTGCGTGAGCGACCTCCGCCGGGCGTTGGCGGGTTTTGTCCGGCAGGGAGCGGCACACATTGGCGGTACCGGGCCTGGCCCCGGCTTGGGGCCGGCTTGGGAACAAGGAGGCGCATATGGAACTGGGCAAAGTCGCGGGACAGGTCGTGGCCACGGCGCGCGCGCCCGGCCTGCCGCTGAATTCGCTGCTGCTGGTGGACATTCTGGACAAGAACGGCAACCCCACGGGCGAATGCCACGTGGCGCTGGACCCTCTTGGCGCGGGTGAGGGCGAATGGGTTCTGCTGGTGCGGGGCAGCTCGGCCCGCAAGGCGGCGGAACCGGATTCCCCCCTGGATCTGGCCGTTGTGGGCATCGTGGACCAGGTTTCCTGCCGGGAAAAGACGCTGTACAAAAAGAATTAGGCTCAGGCCTCAGTATGTTCTCGGGACAACCGCCCCAAGCCCCCTCCGGGCCATGCGACCCGCGGGGAGTTGCCCGCGGATCCCTGCGCGTCTTTCAAACATACCACGCGCCACCCGTGGCGGATTCTGCGATTTCCCGCCAAATCCGACACCCGGCGGCCACTCCCCCGCATCGCGGCCTGTTTTGCCGAAAAGACGCCATGATGCACGGCAGCAACGAACGGTTGTTTTTTTCTTTGTCGTTGCCGTGCGGGCATTGTCCTGTTATAGAAAGACAAGTGATTCGGCGGACCGGTGCTGCGGCGCCGGGAACCGCCGTGTTGTTGTGCGGGGAAAGGGCGGAGCGGGGGCATGAAACATTTCTTCACAGCAAGTATTACCAGAACAGCCATCTGCGTTGTGCTGCTTTCCGTGCTGCCCGCTCTGTTCATTACCTGCGCAACGGGCATGGACAGATACCGCATGGCGCAAAAAGACGCCGAGGAACGCGGAAAACGCTTTGTCCGCATTGTCGCGGAACGCCAGAACCAGATAGCCGAAACCACCGGCACCATGGCGGCCGCCCTGGCCCAGATGCAGGAAGTGCGTTCGGGCAATGCCGAGGCGGCCTCTCTTTTGTTCGGCAAATTGCTGGCGGCCGCTCCGTCGTTCACCAACATTTTTCTGACCGACATCACCGGCACGGTCGTCGCTTCCGCTCTGCCGCCCAAGAGCCGTCTGGACTTTTCCCGGCAGTCGTTTTTCCGGCGCACGCTCCGGCGCGACGAGTTCCGCGGGGGGCCGGTGGCCGTGTGCCCCATGGGCAAAGGGCCCCTTCTGCCGTTCGGCACGCCGGTGCACGCCGGGGGGGGGGAGGGAAAGCCCGGCCCCCTGACCGGCGTGCTCGGGGTTTCCCTCAGTCTGAATCATTACGACACAATACTGGCCGGACTGGAATTGCCCCACGGCGCCATGATTTATCTGCTGGATGGGTCCGGGGTCGTGGCCGCGGCGTATCCGCCTTCGCCGTCCGCCAATTCGGGCAGCATGCTGGGCGGCGAAGCCTGGCGTATCGTGCAGAACGCCGAGGCTGCCAGCGGCCATTTTTTCACAGGCGCGGAGGATCGTTCCGGCCGGCTTGTGGCCTATCAGAAATTGCATCTGCGCGGTTTGGACCAGCCCTATTCCTACGTGCTGTATGTCAGCCCCGAGGATACGGCCTACGAGGCGCCGCGTGCGTTTTTGCAGCGTGAATTGCTGCTGCTGCTCGCGGCTGCGCTGTTTGCGCTGTTCGCGGCTTGGGCTTTGACCACGCTGGCCTTTTTACGACCTCTGCATGCGTTTTTGGCCGCCGCGACCCAACTGGCCGGCGGAAATCTTTCCGCCCGCGTGCCGGAAGAAAAAACCAGAGGGGAAATCGGCACTCTGGGCCGCGAATTCAACGCCATGGCGGAAGCCCTGGGCAAACGCGACCGGGAACTGTCCGCCGCCCGCGACCTTGCGGATGCCGGCAGCAGCGCGAAAAGCGAATTTCTGGCCAACATGAGCCATGAAATCAGAACGCCCATGAACGCGGTGCTGGGCATGACTTATCTTGTCCTGAAAACGAATCTGTCGCAGCAGCAGCGGGGCTACCTGACCAAATTGCTGGCCGCCGCCAATTCCCTGCTGCGGGTGATCAACGACATCCTCGATTTTTCCAAGCTGGAAGCCGGCAAAATGAACATGGAAATGATCGGGTTTTCCCTGCGCCGCATCGTCAACACGATGTGCGGCGAAACAGCCGCCCGGCTTGCCGAAAAGTCGCTCAGCCTCCATGTGGACGTATCGTCGGAAGTGCCCGACCAGCTGCGCGGCGACCCTCTGCGTTTTTCACAGGCCCTGACCACCCTGGTGGACGAAGCCGTCGGCAGGAGCGAACGCGGGAAAATTTTTCTGTCCTGTTCCGTGCTTGCCAGAGAAAATTCCCAGGTCACCCTGCAATTCACCATCCGCGACGCCAGCATCGGGCTGACACCCATGCAACTTGCTGAAATGAAGGGTATTTTTGAAAGCGAAGACTATCCGGCGCAGGGGGGGCTTGACGGTTCCCGCCTCAGCCTTGCCATCTGCCACCGCCTGTTCCGGATGATGGACGGCGCCATAACCGTGGACAGCGATTTCGGGCACGGCGCGACCTTCACGGCCGTGGCCCGCTTCGAGCACGTCAGGGATGCCTCGCGCCAGCGGTACAGCATGTTCGAAGGCGTGCGGGCTCTGGTGGTGGATGACAGCGAGCACTCGGGCAAAGCGCTGGCGGAAGTTCTGGGGCAGTTCGGTTTCGAGGTCCGCCGGCTTGGGCTCATGGAGCAGATAACGGACACGCTGCTGACGGCGGACAGCCAGGGCAGGCCGTACGCGCTGCTGTTCGTGGACTGGCGCATATCGTTTCCCGACATGCTGAACCAGCTTACGCGCATCAAGAACAGCCCGGAACTGAAGCGGGCGCCCGCCATCATCGTGACCACGGCCCAGAGCAGGGCGGGCATACCCGATTCGTTGCGCGCGCTGGGACTGGATGCCTTTTTGCACAAACCCATCAACGGTTCCGTCCTGTTCGACACGCTGACCAACATTATCTCGTCCCGCAACCGGACGGAGGGAGGCGCGGCCGCGGGAATTGCCGGGGACGGGAATATGGCCGGCACGCGGGTTCTGGTTGTCGAGGACAACGCCGTGAACCGGCAGATCGCCGAGGAGATACTGCGCGGCGAAGATATGGTGGTGCACAGCGTGCACGACGGCAAGGAGGCGGTCGCCCTGCTGGGCGCAGACGCCCCGCTGCAATTTGACATGGTGCTGATGGACCTGCAAATGCCGGAAATGGACGGCATTGCCGCGACGCGGGCCATCAGGGAAACCCCTGGCCTGCATGATTTCGCCCTGCCCGTGATCGCCATGACGGCGCACGCGGACCCGCAGGAAGTGGCGGCCTGTCTGGCCGCCGGCATGAACGACCATACGGAGAAACCCGTCACCGTGGAACATCTGTTCGCCACCATCCGGCGCTGGCTGCCCCTGCGGCCAGCGGCCGCGAACAGAGTGCGCGCCATTGTCAGCGCCATGCGCGAACAGTTGGGCAGTGACGATCCGGCGGTGCTGTTGCATATTGAAAAAGGCGTTGCAGAGCTTTTGCCCTACGTTTATGAAGGCAGGGTCACGGTTCTGCGTACAGTGCTGATTGATGGAGACGAGGCGGCCATCCGGTCCGTGCTGGACAAACTGGATGATTATGCCCTGCGGGCGCGTCCGGCCGACCCGGCGGCGCGGACCTGATCGGGGTTGCCGGGGCCGGTTTGCCGGCTTGAGGCAGCGCCCTCGCTCCGGCAGGGCATGAGGCTCCCGCGGTTTTGCTCGGGGAGTGTCGCGGAGCTTGTCAGCCCGGCATGGCGCGGGCACTGGAGCAGGTTGTTTTGGGGATTGCCCATGAGCCGGTTTGCAAAAATGACAAAACGCTCTTTCCCCGGATGCGTAGACGCCGAAACGGCGTGTGCGGACGTTGTTCTGCGCTTTGTTCGCTTGCGGGCGGCCACTTCGTTGCGCCACGTGTCCGCCGGAGCATTTTCAGAGTGAAAATGCTCTAACTGTACGAGAAGGAAAACGCATGCTGCTCTCCGGTTCTGTACGGAAAACCATGTACATCATCGTGATCCTCGCGATGCTGCCCGCGCTGGGCATCATTTTGTATTCCGGCATGGACAGCCGGCGACGCGCCATGGTCGAAGCGCAGGAAAAAGCCGCGGAACTGGTGCGTAACATCGCCAGCCAGAAGCAGCTGCTGATGGAAAATACCCGCGTCCTGCTGATGACCATCGCACAGCTGGAAGAAATCCGCACCCGCGACGCGGATGCCGTTTCGGAGCTGTTTCGCAATCTTCTGGTCAATTATCCGTTTTACAGCAATCTTCTTCTGGCCGCTCCGGACGGCGATGTCATCGCCTCCGGCCGGCCCTGGACCCCTCCTGTGAATCTGCAGGGCCGCAAGGAATTCGGCGCTGCAGTCCGCAACCGCGTCTTCACCGTGGGCGCGTTCGGCAATGCGGTCATCGGCAACGCGCCCACGCTGCGTTTCGCCTATCCCGTCGTCGATGCGGAAGGCCGGCTGACCGCCGTGATCACGGGCGGCATCCAGACCGATCAGTACACCCTTGACGTCACCGCGAAAGACATGCCGGCGGGCGCCCAGATCCGCCTGCTCGACAGGGAAGGCAGGGCGCTTTTCGCCTATCCCGCGTCCGGAGGCGCAAGCGCGCTGCGCATTCAGGAATGGCAGACCCTGAAGGGCACGACCAGCGAACGGGGGATTTTGCCCATCCTGACCGTGCAGGGCGAAGAGCGGATTCTTGTCTATCAGAGCCTGACCCTCGCGGACGCGCCGCAGCCATATCTGACGGTTTCCCTTTCCATGTCGCATGCGGACGCTTATGCCGAAGCCAACGCCGTGCTGCTGCGCGACATCGTTCTGCTGGCTTTCGCCTCCATCGCGGCCTTTGTCATTACCTGGCTGGTGGGCAGAAGCACGATCACCCGGCCCATCCGGAATCTGCTGGCCGCGGCCAGACGTCTGGGCCGCGGGGAACTAGGCGCGCGCACGAACATGCAGCACCTGCCCGGCGAAATGGGCCAGCTGGCCCGGACCTTCGACACCATGGCCACCGCCCTTGAGGCGCGAAACCAGGATCTGGTGCGGGCAAAACTGGCATCCGACGCAGCCAACAAAGCCAAAAGCGAATTTCTGGCCAACATGAGCCACGAGATCCGAACACCCATGAACGCGGTGATCGGCATGGCGTACCTGGCCCTGAAAACCCCGCTGACGACTAAGCAGCAGAGCTACGTCAACAAAATTTACGCCGCGGCCAACACCCTGCTGGGCATCATCAACGATATCCTCGATTTTTCGAAGATAGAATCCGGGCAACTGCTGATAGAGCATGTGCCGTTCAAGCTGGAAGACATTCTGGACAATCTGGCGGTGCTGATCAGCCAGAAAGCGGAAGAAAAAGAACTGGAAGTGCTCTTTCGCGTGGACAGCACCATCCCCCGTGTGCTGGTAGGCGACCCCCTGCGCCTGGGTCAGGTGCTGACCAACCTGGGCAACAACGCGGTGAAGTTTACGGAAAAGGGCGAAATCGTAATCAGCTGCGCTCTGGCGGAGCATCTGGGCGACAAGGTCCGGCTGCGTTTTGTGGTGCGCGACACGGGCATCGGGATGACTCCGGAGCAGCAGAGCAAGCTGTTCCATGCCTTTACCCAGGCGGACGGGTCCACCACCCGCCGTTTCGGCGGCACGGGCCTGGGCCTGACCATCACCAAGCGCCTGCTGGAACTGATGGACGGCGATATCCAGGTGGAAAGCACATACGGCCAGGGCTCCGCCTTTACCTTCACGGTCTGTTTCGGCTACGAAGCGCAAGATCAGGCCAGGGGCGAGGCCGTCGCGCCGGAATCCAGATCCAGAATCCTGATCGTGGACGACAACGAAAGCGCCCGCCAGGTGCTGGAAGAATTGCTGGCGGATCTTTCCCTGCCCTCGGCGCACGCCTCTTCCGCCGAAGAATCCTTTGCCATGCTGCGCGAGGCGGAAGAGGCGGGCTCTCCTTTCGCCCTGGTGCTGATGGACTGGCGCATGCCGGTCATGGACGGGATCGAGGCGACATATGTGCTGCGCAACAAGCTGGGGCTGCAGCAGCCGCCGCCGGTGGTCATCGTCACCGCCTTCGGCCGTGGGGAAACCATGCCCCAGGCGGAAAAGGCCGGCGCCTCGGCTGTACTGCACAAGCCAGTCAACAAGTCGCTTTTGTACGATACCGTGCTGCTGCTGCACGGCAAGGGCGGGGCGCGTCAGCTGGCCGGTCAGATCCGGCGGCAAAGCGGCGGGGATGGCGGGGAACAGTACGCCCTGCCGGGCGTTCATATCCTGCTGGTGGAAGACAATCCCGTGAACCAGCAGGTGGCCACGGAACTGCTGGAAGATGCCGGAGCCGTCGTGGTTGCCGCGAACACGGGCGTGGACGCTCTGGACATATTGGAAAAAACCGGAGGGAATCCGCCGTTCGATCTGGTGTTGATGGACCTGCAGATGCCGGAAATGGACGGATATGAAGCCACGGCCCGCATTCGGGCGGACCGCCGGTACGATTCCATGCCCATTATTGCCATGACCGCCCATGCCATGGTCGAAGAACGCCAGCGTTGCCTGGAACTGGGCATGAATGACCATATTTCAAAACCTATTGAAATCAATAAATTTTTCTCTACGCTGCATAACTGGGTCAAACCGGGTGCGGGCCGGAACCGCCCGGTATCTGTTCCCGCCGCTTCCGTCGCTCCCGCGAGCAATGACCGCAGGCTGGGCGACCGCCGCCGGAACGACAGGCGGGGGGAATCCCGTCGGGACAGAGCGGCTGCCGGGCCGAAATTGTCCCCCATGCCGGGCTGGGATGTGGCGGGCGCTTTGAAGCGTCTGGGCGGCAATGTTTCGCTGTATGACAAGATTTCCCGGCAGTTCCTGCAAGGCCAGGAAAAAACGGCGGCAGAATACCGGCAGGCCGTTCAGGACGGCGACACGGAACGCATGGCCCGCATTGCGCACACCCTGAAGGGGCTTGCCGGCACCATCGGCGCGCTGGATTTGGCGGCATCGGCCCTGAATCTGGAAAGCGTCCTGCTGGGGGGCGGCGCGGAAAGGCCGGAAGCGGCGGAAGCGGCCTGCTTCGGCGAGCTGGAAAAATCCCTGGCCGCTCTGCGCGCGGCGTTTGCCGAACCGGAAGAGCCAAAAGAGCCGGCCGCCGCCGCGCAAACGCCTGCCGGCGCGCCGGCGGAAGAAATCGCCGCCGTGCCGGTATTCACCAAGGTTCCGGTCCAGGCCGCCCCGCAGACGGCTTCGCCGGTGGAGGGGGATGCCCGGAACGCCCTGCAGACCCTGATCGAGTATTTGCGTGATGACGATGCGGCCGCGTACTCTTTTGTGGAGCAGCACGCGGATCTGTTGTCTTCGGCCATGGACCGGGGCGGATTTCTGGCTCTGCGTCAGGCTGTGGCGCAGTTTGATTTCGAGGAAGCGCTGCGCATTCTGGACGGAACCGGCGGCGGAAACGACGCATAAGCCGGCCGAAGGTCGTGTTTCCCGGACGGCGCCCCCGGTTGCTTGCCGGAAGCGCCGTTCTTCATTCTGCCGGCCGCACCCGTCCGATCAGTTTCAGCAGCCCGTGCAGTATGGTGTACGGGCTGGGCGGGCAGCCGGGGATGAACATATCCGCGCCCAGATGGGGCAAAACCCCTTTCGCGTCCTGGTCCAGGTCGTGGAACAGCCCGCCGGATATGGCGCAGGCCCCTACCGCGATGACGGCTTTCGGCTCCGGCATCACGGCCCAGCATTTCATCATGGCCTCGTGCATGTTGCGGGGTACGGGGCCGGTGACCAGCATGGCGTCCGCATGGCGTGGGGAGGCCACGAAATCGATGCCGAAGCGGGCCAGGTCGAACACCACGGTGGTCAGCACGTTGCAGTCCGCCTCGCAGGCGTTGCAACCGGCGGCGGACACTTCGCGGATGCGCAACGAGCGTCTGAACAGGGCGCGGATGCCGTCCGCGAGGCGTTCGGGATTTTCTGCTTCCTCCGGCGAGGGGGGGCGCGCTGCGGCCGTATCCGGCCGGAGAATCAGTTTTTCGCGGGAAAAGGCCGCCAGGCGGTAGTCGCGGCCGAAGGCCACGGCGCCGGGGCAGGCGCGGGCGCAGGCCCCGCAGAAAATGCAGCGGCCCAGGTCCAGGCGGGGTTCAGTGCCTTGCGTGCCGAACGCGCCCGTGGGGCAGGCGGCCAGGGCCGGGGCGTAAGGGGATGGGCCGCCGGCGGGATGCGGCAGGGCGCGCAGGACCGGCCTGCCCATGAAGCGCTGCGGCAGGGCCGGTTCCTTGTCCGGAAAAGCCACGGTGCGGTATTTCTGGCGCAGGCGTTCGGCGATGATGGGCAGCATGGCGCGCCGTCCTATAGGTCGTGTCCGCAGTAGGACAGGTTGAAGCTTTTGTTGCACAGGGGAAAGTCCGCGATCTGCTGGCCGCGCAGGGCCAACGCCAGTCCCGTCCAGTTGTGGACGGACGGATCGACCACCGTGTAGCGGAAAAAGCGGCCGTCCGCATCCGTCAGGCCCATGTGGCAGATTTCCCCGCGCCAGCCTTCCACCAGGGCCACGCTGAAACTGAGCGGGGCCAGCATGGCGTCCGTCTCCGGGCGGCAGGAATCAAAGGGCGCGGCCTTGGTTTCCCCTTCCGGCAGGTTTTCCAGAATGCGGGTGACGAAGGCGGCGGATTCGGTGATTTCCTGCATGCGCACGTGGGCTCTGGCCTGCACGTCGCCGCTGCTTTCCACGCGGGCGTGCAGGTCGTGGCTGCGCATATGGGGCAGGGGGTGCGATATGCGCACGTCGTGCCGCACGCCGCAGGCCCTGGCCGCCGGTCCCACCAGGCCCAGGTCCAGGGCGGCCTGTCTGGACACCGCGCCGATGCCCATCATCCTGGCCGTGACGGATGTGGAATCCCACATCAGGTCCGCCGCGCCAGCCACGTCGCGATAGCCGTCCTTCAGGCGGGCCAGAAGGTCGCGGACCAGGCCGGGGTCCAGGTCAAAGGCCGTGCCGCCGGGCCGTACCAGGCCCCGGCCGAAACGGTTGCCGCACAACATGGCGGTCATGTTCAGAAAATCGCCCCGGATGCGGCCGCAATACGACGCCGTGGGCAGAAACCCCACGTCGTTCGCCAGCGCGCCCAAATCGCCGGTGTGGTTGGCCAGGCGTTCCAGTTCCAGCGCCGCCGCGCGCAGCATCTGCCCCCTGGGGGCCACGCGGCAGTCGGCCAGGGCTTCGATGACGCTGCAGGCGGCCCAGGTGTGGCCGATGCTGGTATCGCCGGCGACGGTTTCCATCAGGGGCAGGGTCCGTTTGTCCGGCCCGGTGTCGCAGGCGGCTTCCACCCCCCGGTGGTGATAGCCCAGCGAGATTTCAAGGTGCATGACCTCCTCGCCCTGGCACTGGAAACGGAAATGCCCGCATTCAATGATCCCGGCGTGGATGGGACCGACGGCCACCTCGTGCACTTCCTCCCCGGACACGGTGAAAAAATCCGCCTGCCCGGCCCGGGGGCCGGCGGCATGGGGAAAACGCACGGGTTTCAGCCAGGGGTGGCCTTCGGGCACAAGCCCGAACCGTTCGTGGATCTCGCGCTCGAACAGGTGCAGGGCCGGAATATGCGGCGTCAGCGAAGGGTAGGAATTCGATACGGAACAGGACGCCAGGGCCAGGGTGGCTTCGGTGTCTCTGGCCAGTACCGCGACCAGGCGGATGCCGTCGGGGTCCGGTTCAAAGGAGGCGGATCCCGGCGGATCGAACAGGGGAACCCTTTTTTCCGGCACGCCGAAAAAGGCGCAGACCCGCGCCCCGGCCCTGGTCTGGGCCAGCAGCCAGTCGCAGAAATCCTGCCTTTTCGCCAGCGGCAGCGCTTGAAGGGGGGCGGCCGCGCCGTTCGTCAATGTGAGGTGATTGAGCATACGACTGCGCCCCTACAAGGGAAAAGTTCCTGAAATGCCGGTGGCGGCGGATTGCAGCAGGCCGCGGAACCAGTCCGGCTGGTGCAGGCCCAGGAACAGGCTGGCCGCCAGCAGCGCAGCCGGCGGGATCACGGTCCAGAGGGTTTCGCGTACAGGGGCCGCATGGGCCGTGGGGGCTTCCGCCCTGCCCGCCGCGGCGGAGGCGAAATCGCGCGGGGCCGGGCCTTGGGCCATGTGCAGGCAGGCGTTGGCCATACCCACGAAAATCAGCCCCAGAAAGGCAAGGTACACCACGGGCGCAAGGCCGAACCCTGCCTGCATCATGCCGCGCAGCACGGCGAATTCGCTGGTGAACAGCCCGAAGGGCGGCGTGCCGACAATGGCCAGAAACGCGGCCATCCACAGCGTCCCGGTGCGGGGCATGGTCCGGATCAGGCCGGAAACGTCGTGGCAGGACTTGGTGTGGTACGCGGCCAGAACGTTGCCCGCCAGCAGAAACAGCGCGGCCTTGGTCAGGGAATGGAACACCAGGTGCAGCATGGACCCGCCGGCCGCCATGCCCCCGACCCCGACGCCCAGCAGCACGATACCCATGTGTTCCACGCTGGAATAGGCCAGCATGCGTTTGTAGTCGCCCTGGTTGACGATGAACATGGCCGCAAGGCCCATGGACAGCAGGCCGAAGAACACGAACAGCTCACGGCTGAAATCGGCGAAGCCGGCGGCCATGCTGAGCTGGTGCAGCCGCAGTATGCCCAGAAACGCGCAATTGAGCAGCGCGCCGGAAAGCAGGCAGGAAACAAGGGCCGGGGCTTCGCTGTGCGCGTCGGGCAGCCAGGTGTGCATGGGCGCAAGGCCCATCTTGGTGCCGTATCCGATGAAGATGCAGATGAAGGCGGCCTTGAACCATGGCGCGTTGACGCCTTTGGCGCTGGCCAGCAGGGCGGGCATGGTCATGTCCGCCGCCGGGCTGTCCGGCTTCTGCCAGGCCACGTCCAGCAGAAAATTGCCCAGCAGGGCCAGGGCGATGCCCACGGAACAGATGATCAGGTATTTCCAGGTCGCTTCCAGCGACTGCTTGTGGCGGTGAAAATAGATCAGCGGCGCGGATGCCAGGGTGGTGGCCTCAATGGCGACCCAGAGCAGGCCCAGATGCTGGGACATGGTCACCAGGCTGGCGGCGGCCAGAAACAGCAGCAGGCAGGCGGTGAACACCGCTTCCGGCGCGTTGACGAATTGCAGCCGGCGGCGGCGTTCGGTGTGGGAGTGTTCGCCTTCGCGTTCGAAATAGCCCACGGCGTACACGGACGCGGCCAGAAACAGCGTCGCGGTCACGGTCAGGATCAGCAGACCCGGCGCATCCAGGGCCAGCAGGTCGTGAACGGGCCGGGGCGCGGCCATCCAGCAGGATGCCGCCAGCACAAGCTGCAGAGCGGCGGTTCCCACCAGCAGACAGCGGCGGGGCGTATCGCCGGGGACGAAAAAGGCCGTCAGGCCCGCCGCCAGGGGCAGGCAGAAAAGAGCGAGCAGCATGGTCAATCCCTGAGCGAGGCTATGCGGTCCACGTCAATGCTGTCAAAGGCCCGGTTCAGATGCTGGATGGCCAGTACCATGACGAAAATGCCCACAAACACGTCAAGCAGAATGGAAAGTTCCAGCCACAGGGCGTCGTGCCGGGCCAGCGGCACGCCCAGCAGATAGATGCCGTTTTCCATGACCAGATAGCCCATGACCTGGGTCAGCACCTTCCTGCGGGTGACGATCAGCAAAAGGCCCGTCAAGATGGTGGCCATGGCCGGGGCGAAGAAACCGAGGAACAGCGGGTTGGCGGGCAGGGGCATGCGGCCCGCCAGCCACAGGGAAAAGGCGAACCCGACCAGCCCGGCCAGCACGCAGCGGTTGTGCCCCATGTACGGGGCCAGCGGCGGCGACTGGGGCAGGCCCGCGTGCGTGCGGCGCAGCACGTGGGGCAGCGCGACAGCCTTGATGGCCACAAACACGGCGGCCAGGGCGAACAGGCGCCAGCTGGGCGGCGCGATGTCGCCCGCCAGCGGCAGCACGCCCAGAACCAGGCCCTGCAGGGCCAGCAGGCGGATGCACTGGCGCTGGCGTTCGGCGGCCAGCAGGCCCAGATCGGCGATGATGATCACGCCCAACGCGGCCTGCAGGGCCGGGGAAAGAACGATGTCGGTCAGTTGCACGGCCTTTTTCCCTTTTCCGCGGACACTCTGCAACAGGTTTTTTTTGAGTTTTTCCGTTCGCCACTGTGCGCCGGGCGCACGCCATTTTTTTCCCGGACGCGCGCAAAGCGAAGCGGCTTGCGCCCGGGGTGCGCCGGATGCTCGCTTGCGGGCGGCCGTTTCGCTGCGCAGCCGCTGGCGCACTGCAACCGTTTACTGTTGCAATGCGCTAGCGGAAACTCAGCAGACAGGCCAGGGCGGCCAGCGCGCCGGCAAGCCCCAGCATCTGGGGGATGCGCAAAAGGCGCAGCCGGGCCATGACCGATTCCGTGACCCCGACCAGAACGGCGACAAGGAAAATGCCCGCCAGAGGCTGCAAAAGCGTCAGCAGGCGGCTTGCCGGGTGCCCGCCCAACTCGTCCGCCAGGCCGGTGAACAGCATCAGGTCCGGCAGGGCTACGCCGGCCACGACCGCGCAGAAAAACCACAGTTTCAGCGCCGCGCCCATCTCGATCAGGGCCAGATCCACCCCGCCGTGGTCCAGGATCATGACTTCGTGGATCATGGTCAGTTCCAGGTGGGTGTTGGGATCGTCCACGGGGATGCGGCTGTTTTCCGTCAGCAGAACCAGAAAGAACGCCGCGCCCAGCAACAGCAGCACCGGCCAGTCGTGGTCCCATGTTTCCGGGGTGAACGGGGCCAGCATGGCGGACAGGGTGAAGGTGCTGACCGTCAGGCCCAGCGGCATCATGCCCAGCAGCAGCACCGGTTCGGCCAGGGCGGAATAGGTGGCCTCGCGCGAGGCCCCCATGCCCTCGAAAGCGGATCCCGTGTCCAGGGCAGCCAGAATTGTCGCGAACCGTGCCAGGGCCAGCAGGTACGCGGCCAGAAAGAAATCTCCGGTAAAGCTCAGCAGGGGTTTCACCGTGCCCAGGGGCACAAACAGCATGGCGGCGGCCACGGCGGCCAGGCCGACCATGGGTCCGGCCCGGAACACCCAGGTCGTGGTGGCGGAATACACCGCGCCCTTGCGCAGCAGTTTCCCCAGGTCATAGTACAGTTGCAGGTACGGGCGCCCCCGGCGGCCGGCGAATTTCGCTTTGACCCGGTTGATGACGCCGGGCAGCAGCGGAGCCAGCAGCAGGCTGAGGATATAGGCGGCGGCGGACATGGCTAGCGCAGCTCCCAGGCCAGAAGGGTCACAAGGGTGATCAGGATGTACAGGACGTACCCGTTCAGCCGTCCGTGCTGCAGGCCCTTGCACCAGTCGGCCAGCCGTCCGGCGGCGCGGAAGAAGGGGGTGAAGCCTTCTTCGGTGATCCAGTCCGGCGATGTCATGGACGCCCGCGCCCGCAGGGGGAAATATTCGCTGATCGCCGGCAGAACGACTTTCGGGCGCAGGGCGTTGCGCATGTATACGCCCGCGGGCTGCGAAAAGGATCCCGCGCTGTACTGCATGCGGCTGGTCGGCGCGGTGTAGCCGCAATCCCAGGTGGGGGATGCGCCGACGCTACGACCCCGCAACAGGCGGCGGCGCAGCAGATACAGGGCCGCGGCGGCCAGAACGCACAGGAAGAATCCCTGGTTGACCCGGCGCAGCAGAATGATGGCGCTGGACTATTCCGGCCCGTTTTTTTCCATGTGCGGCGTTTCAAGGAACCGCGGCCGCGTGACGGAAGGCTTGCCCGACAGGGGCGGGGCGGCAGCCAGGGCCGGGGCTGCGTCCGCCCGCGCCGCCGGGGCGAAGGACGGCAGGGCGTCGCGGCAGTGCCGGGCCACCACGGGCGAGGATGCGGCGGAAATCAGGCACAGGGCGGCGAAGACGAGCAGCACGGCCCGTTCCGCATCGGCCGGGGGATGGGTGTGCCCCACGGCCGGGCTGCGGGCCTCGCCCAGAAAGGCCATGCCGTAAATGCGGGCGAAGCAGAGCAGGGTAAAGCCGCCGATGCCGGCCAGCACGAACAGGCAGAACCAGAACAGCAAACTGTAGTCGGCCCCGATGCCCTGGGTGAAGATCGCGCCGCCGAAGGTCAGGCCCAGATAGATCAGAAATTCGCCGGCAAAGCCGTTGAACGGCGGCAGGGCCGCGATGGCCGCGCTGCCCAGGGCGAAACAGCAGCCTACCACGGGCAGGCGTTTTTGCAGGCCCCCCAGCAGGCGGAAACTGAGCGTTCCCGCGCCGTGCAGCACGCAGCCCGCGCACAGGAAGAGCAGCCCCTTGGACAGGGCGTGGTTGACCATGTGCACCAGGGCACCGGCCAGGGCCAGATACGCGGGGCCCGTCTGGCCGCGCTGGATGCAGAACAGCCCGATGCCCAGCGCCATGCAGATGATGCCCATGTTTTCCACGCTGGAATAGGCCAGGGACCGTTTGATGGACGGCTGGGCCAGGGCCAGCAGAATGCCGGTGAATCCGGTGAAGGCCCCGACGCCGATCAGCGCGCAGGCCCACCAGGTTTCGCCGGGGCCGATGAAGGAAAGCGCCCGGATCAGGCCGTACAGCCCGATCTTGATCACCGCGCCGGACATCAGGGCGGACACGTGGCTGGGCGCGGCGGGGTGGGCTTCCGGCAGCCAGACGTGCATGGGCATCAGGCCGATTTTCGCGCCGAACCCGACAAAGGCCAGGATGAACAGCAACCCGGCCTGGCCGGAACCGGCGAGCGCGCCGTTCGCGGCGAGGAAATCCCGGAACGAGAGGACTCCGCCGCTTCCGGACGAGAGCAGGGCGAAAAAGGCCAGCAGGAACAGCGCGCCCAGATGGGCCGCCACCAGATAGACCCAGGCGGCGGAACGCACGTCGGAATGTTCGTCGTGCACGCTGATGAGAAAAAAGGGAACCACGGACATCAGTTCCCAGGACAGCAGAAAGAGAAAAGCGTCGGCGGCGGTCAGGGCCAGGACCATGCCCGCGACGAGCAGGCTGTAAAACAGCCAGTGCGCGCCCAGATGCTTTGCGTCCGCCTCGGCCTTCATGGCGCTGCCGCCGTACACGGCGCACAGCGAGGACAGCAGCAGCACGGGCAGCAGGAAGACGGAACTGAAGGCGTCCATCTGCAGGCTGAATGCGCCCATGGGCAGGCCGCCCAGGTTCAGGGACCAGGATGCCGCGTTCGCGGATGCCGCGCCTTCCGCGGAGGCCGCCAGAAATTGCAGCGCGGGGACAAGGCCCAGGCCGGAAGCGCAGGCCGCGGACAGCGAGCCGATGCGGTTGGCGGCCAGGCCCCGCCCGGCGCAAAACGCCGTCAGGCCCCCCCCCACAAGCAGGATCAGGGAACAGAGTAAAAGCGACATTGCGGCATACCCCGTCGCGGTGCAGTGTTTGCTCCTGCATGTACGCGGCAAGTCACGGGGCGTCAAGGATCGGAAAATGTTTTCTGCCGGAGGGGCTTCGTCCCTTGCGCCCCCCGAGCTTCCCGCCCCGCGCGTGTTCGCGGCCGGGCCGACGTATCTTCCGGGGAAGGGCGCGGTTGCCGGAAAATCGCCAACGCCGCCCGCGAGCAAGTCCGCTACATCCCGTTCGAACGCGGCCCCTGGCCTTGTTCCCCCTCCTGCTGCAGATAGCCGCAGCCTTCGGGCCGCAGCCCCCTGCTGGTGTGGGGGCAGGGGCAGCGCCCCGCGTGCCTGCCCGACCGCGCCGGGCAGAGCACGCGCGCGGGAACGGCGGCTTTGGCGGGCAGCAAAACGGGCCCGTGCCGGTCCGGGTCGCCGGGCCGTCGGGGGTAGCGGGCCGCCGTGCCCGGTTTGCTGCCCGGCTCGCGGCACAGCGCGCGAAAAACGAAGCAGAGCAGGACGAACAGCAGGCAGGGCAGCCACACGTACTGCATCTCCGACAACAGGACCGCCAGGCCGCGCTCGCTGAAAAAGGCCCCGGGGCTGAGGGGTGAAATCTGTATGGGATGCCAGGGCAGGGAATAGCGGGTCTGGTCGAAAGGCCAGAAAAAAGCCACCCCGTACCGGCCCGTGGTCATGGCGTCCAGCAGTCCGTGGCTGGCGGCGGATACGGTCGGAAGCAGAAAGGCGGCCAGCCGTTTGCTGCGCAGCGAACGGCTGGCCGCGAGTCCGACGCAGCCCAGCAGCACGGCGGCGAGCAAAGAATGGGAAGCCCCCCGGTGCACGGCCAGAGCGCCGTGCCCCATGCCCAGATGATACCCGATCGTGTCCAGGTCGGGCAGTATGGCCGCAACGGCGGCGGCCGCCGCCAGACGGGGGGAGATCGTATTTTTTCCCAATCCGGCCGCCAGAGCCAGGGCCGGTATGGGGTGTGTGAAGATCGTCGGCATTGCGCCTCCACGGGAAGTGGCTGTATACTACACTAAATTATTGCACAGGCAAAGGAGGCCCCATGATCCGTGTCATCGACCCCAAAGAAGCGGGACGCCTGGTTGACGAGGAAAACGCGCTGCTGGTGGATATCCGTGAGCCGGAGGAGCACGCCGGGGAGCATATCCCCGGCGCGCGGCTGGCCCCGCTGTCGGTTCTTTCCACCCTGCCCCCGGATCCGGACAGGGAACGGCCGGCCGTGTTTTTCTGCCAGTCGGGCATGCGCACCAAGAACAATGCGGGAACGCTGGAAGAGCGCGGCTTTGCCGCGAGCTACATCATCGAGGGCGGCCTGAACGGCTGGAAAAACGCGGGCCTGCCCGCGGTGAAGCGGGACATGCCGCTGCCCATGCCGCGCCAGATACAGATCGGCGCGGGGTCGCTGGTCTTTCTGTTTTCCCTGCTGGCGTTCTTTTTCTCCGGTTTTCTCTGGCTGACCCTGCTGGTCGGACTGGGCCTGATCTTCGCGGGCTACACGGGCGTATGCATGATGGCCAGGGTTCTGGCCCGCATGCCCTGGAACAGGCCGAAGCCGAAAGACTGCGGCTGAACGGGCAAGTAAGCCGCCGGGCGCGGCCGGGCATCCGGTGCCTGATCGACGAGGCGAAGATCCCGATCCTGATTTTCGGGCCGTTTTCCGCATCGTGTCCCGCGGTGGCGGGAAAAGCGGGTTCGATTTTCCGAAAAATGTTTTTCTTTTTCCTCCGCCCGTGGTAGATTCTCCCCAAGCTCACCAGTCGCGGGCATATCCCGGCGACTTTGGGGTCGTGCGGGACCTGCGGCGTCCAATCCTTTGCCGGAGGTGCCCATGCCGCACGAACACCCGTCCGGGAACGGCTTCGCCGCTCTGGAAACGTTTATCGACCAGCTGGAAGACAAGGAATCCTCCCTGATCAGGGTTCTGTACGAGGCCCAGCGCATTTTCGGCCATCTGTCCAAGGAGGTGATGCTCTTTGTGGCGGAGAAGCTGAATGTGGCGGCCTCCAAAATTTACGGCGTGGTCAGCTTTTATTCCTTTTTCACCACAAAACCCAAAGGGCGGTGCCAGATCAGGGTTTGCCTGGGCACGGCCTGTTTCGTGTGCGGCGGCGAGCGCATCGCCAGGGAACTGCAGGACCGGCTTGATCTCAAAATGGGGGATACCTCCTCCGACCGGGCTTTCAGCCTGGAGGCCGTGCGCTGCGTGGGCGCGTGCAGCCTGGCCCCGGCCGTGCTGGTCAATGACGCCGTGCATGCCAAAGTCCGGCCGGATGACATTGAAACCATCATCAGCAACTACAGGAAGTAGGGGGACGCCATGCGGAAAATCGCCTCCTATGCCGATCTGGCCAAAGCGTACGCCGCCTATTCCCCCCTGCTCGCGTTGCGCACGGGCGGCGCGCGGCCCGCATCGGGCAAACGCGAATTTCTTGTCTGCGGCGATACCGGCTGCCGTTCCATCCGCAGCCTGGACATTCTGAAAAAACTCCGGCGGGCCATCAGCAAGGCCGGGTTGCAGGATGCAGCGGAAGCCCACATCACGGGGTGTTTCGGGTTCTGTAAAAAAGGCCCCATCGTCAAGGTGTTTCCGGAAGACGTGTTCTATGTGGATGTATCCGCCAGCGACGCGGAAGAAATCGTGACCAGCCACATGCTGCGCAATGCCGTGGTGGACCGGCTGCTGTACCGCGACCCGGAAAAGCCGGACGCGCCCGCGATGCGCGAGGCGGACATCGGATTTTACAAAAAGCAGATGCGCACGGCCCTTGCCGACTGCGGCCTGATCAATCCGGAAAAGATTGAAGAGTACATCGCCGCCAAGGGCTATCAGGCCCTGGCGAACTGTCTGCAACTGATGCACCCGGCCGATGTGGTGCAGTGCATCACGGCTTCCGGCCTGCGGGGCAGGGGGGGCGGAGGGTTTCCCACCGGCCGCAAATGGGCGGCCGCCGCGTCGCAGCCGGAAGGCAAAAAATACGTGGTCTGCAACGCGGACGAAGGCGACCCCGGCGCGTTCATGGACCGCTCCATCCTGGAAGGCGATCCCCACTGCGTGCTGGAGGGCATGGCCATCGCCGCGTACGCCATCGGTTCAGACCATGGATATATCTACATCCGGGCCGAATACCCGCTGGCTGTCCAGCGTCTGCTCCGGGCCACGGAACAGGCCCGCAAAGCCGGGCTGCTGGGCAAAAACATCATGGGTTCCGGCTTTTCCTTTGACCTGGAACTGAAGCTGGGGGCCGGGGCCTTTGTCTGCGGCGAGGAGACGGCGCTTTTGCGCTCCATCGAGGGGGGCCGGGGCGAGCCCACGCCCAAGCCGCCGTTCCCGGCGGAAAAGGGCTTGTACGGCAAACCCACCGTCATCAACAACGTGGAAACCCTGGCCAACGTGCGGCGCATTATCCTGGGCGGCGCGGATTGGTACAGTTCCATGGGATCCGAAAAATCCAGGGGCACCAAGGTCTTTGCCCTGGCCGGCAAGGTCAGCAACGTGGGCTTGGTGGAAGTGCCCATGGGCATCACCCTGCGCGAGATCATTTACGATATCGGCGGGGGCATCAAGGACGGCAAACAATTCAAGGCCGTGCAGACCGGCGGGCCTTCCGGAGGCTGCATCAGCGTGGAAAACCTGGATATCCCCATCGAGTACGAATCGCTGACCGGCATCGGGTCCATGATGGGTTCCGGCGGCATGATCGTCATGGACGAAAGCAACTGCATGGTGGATATCGCCAAATACTACCTCAGCTTCATCATGGAGGAATCCTGCGGCAAATGCACGCCCTGCCGGGTGGGCAACAAGCGCATGCACGAAATGCTGACGGATATCACCGAGGGCAGGGGCACGCAGGCTCACCTGGAAAAGCTGCAGAGCCTGGGCAGGGTCATTCAGGATACCGCGCTCTGCGGCCTGGGCCAGACCGCGCCCAACCCGGTACTCAGCACCATGCGCTATTTCTGGGACGAATACGTCACCCATGTGAAGGACAAGCACTGCCCGGCCAAGGTCTGCCCGGAACTGCTCGATTACTTCATCACCGAAAAGTGCATCGGGTGTGAACGCTGCGCGCGCGACTGCCCTGTGAACTGCATCGAGGGATCGCTCCGCCAGCGCCACGTCATCGACACCGGGGAATGCATCAAGTGCGGCACCTGCATCACCTGCTGCCCGGTGAATGCCGTCGTCCGGCAGTGATCCGGAACGCATGCCGGCAACCTTGAAAGCCCGCCCTGCCGCGGCCCTTTCGCGAGGTCCATATGATCAGCCTGAACATCAACGGCAAACAGGTGGAAGTGCCGGCCGGCGCCACCATCCTTGATGCCGCCAGAAAACTGGATATCCACATTCCCACCCTTTGCCATCTGGACATGCACGACATCAGGATGGTCAACCGGGAAGCCAGCTGCCGCGTCTGCCTTGTGGAAATGGCCGGCCGCAAGGCCCTGCTGCCCGCCTGCGCCACCCCGGCGGCCCACGGCATGGAAATCCGCACCCACACCCCGCGCACCATCAATGCGCGGCGGGCCGTGCTGGAACTGATCCTGTCCAACCATCCCAAAAACTGCCTGACCTGCGCCAAGAATTCCGTGTGCGAGTTGCAGGCCCTGGCGGCGGAACTGGGCATCCACGAAATCACGTATACGGGCGCCATCGCCGAGCACCGCCTGGACGCCTCCAGCCCGGCCTTTGTCAAGGAAATGAGCAAATGCATCCTCTGCCGCCGCTGCGAAACCATGTGCAACGAGGTGCAGACGGTCAAGGTGCTGTCCGGCATCCGCCGGGGTTTCGCCACCACCGTGGGGCCGGCCTTTGACGAGCCGATGATCGACACCACCTGTGTGTTCTGCGGCCAGTGCGTGGCCGTGTGCCCCACCGGCGCGCTGTCGGAAGTCAATAACATCTCCCGCCTGTGGACCGCCCTGGCCGATCCGGAAAAATACGTGGTGGTGCAGACCGCCCCGGCCGTGCGCGCGGCGCTGGGAGAATTGTTCGGCATGCCTGCCGGGGTGGCGGTCACCGGCAAGATGGTGGCGGCCCTGCGCATGCTGGGGTTCGACAAGGTGTTCGACACCAACTTTGCCGCCGATCTGACCATCATGGAAGAAGCGGCGGAATTCAAGCACCGCCTGGAACACGGCGGCAAGCTCCCCATCCTGACCAGCTGCTGCCCCGGCTGGGTCAAATTTTTCGAGCACCAGTTCAGCGACATGCTGGACGTGCCCTCCACCTGCAAATCGCCGCAGCAGATGTTCGGATCCATCGCCAAAACCTACATGGCGGAGCAACTGGGCGTGGACACGGACAAGATGGTCGTGGTTTCCGTCATGCCCTGCCTGGCCAAAAAGTACGAGGCGGCCAGGACGGAACTCAACGTGGACATGATCCGCGAGGTGGATCTGGTCATCACCACCCGTGAACTGGGCAAAATGATCCGTGAGGCGGGCATCAGCTTCCTGTCCCTGCCGGACGAAAGCTTTGACGATCCCATGGGCGAATCCACGGGCGCGGCAGCCATTTTCGGGACCAGCGGCGGCGTGCTGGAAGCGGCCCTGCGCACGGCCTACGAATGGCTGACCGGCGAGACGCTGGAAAAAGTGGAGTTCGGCGCGCTGCGCGGATTCAAGGGAATCAAGGAAGCGTCGGTGCGCATCGGCGGCATGGACGTCAACGTCGCGGTGGCCAGCGGCCTGGGCAATGCCCGCTATCTTCTGGAAAACATCCGCGCGGGCAAAGCCCGCTACCATGCCATCGAGATCATGGCCTGCCCCGGCGGCTGCATTGACGGCGGCGGCCAGCCCTACCACCACGGCAACATCGAAATTCTGGAAAAGCGTATGCGGGCGTTGTTCAACGAGGATAAAAGCAAGCGCCTGCGCAAATCCCACGAAAATCCGTTCATCCAGAAGCTGTACGCGGATTTTCTCGGCGAACCGCACGGCCTGCTGGCCCAAAAACTGCTGCACACGACGTATACCAAACGCCGCCGCCTGTAGCATAAAGGCGCGTTTATGAACGCTGCATACCAGCCTTTCATTGACGAGGGGCATATCCGGTCTCTTATTGAACAGGAAGCAAACCCGGCCCCCGGCCGCATCGACGACATTCTGGCCAAAGCCCGCGAAGGCCGGGGGCTTGACCTCGCCGAGGTTGCCGCCCTGCTCGGGCCCATGCCGGAAGAGCGGCTCGATGCCCTGTACCGCGCGGCCCTGGATTTGAAAGAGGCCGTGTACGGCAAACGCATGGTGCTCTTCGCGCCGCTGTACGTGACCAACGAGTGCGGCAACCGCTGCGCTTACTGCGCCTTCAGCGCCGCCAACCGGGAGCTGGAACGCCGCAGCCTGGTCATGGAAGATCTGGCGGCGGAGGTCGCGCTGATCCAGCGCATGGGGCATAAGCGGATCATGGCCGTGTACGGCGAGCACCAGCGCTGGGACGCGCGGGCCATCGCGGAGAGCGTGGCCGCGATCTACGCGGTGAAAACCCCGCCGTCCGGCAGAATCCGGCGGGTGAACATCAACTGCGCCCCTCTGGATACGGAAGGCTTCCGCATCCTGAAGCAGGCGGGCATCGGCACGTACCAGTGCTTTCAGGAGACGTACCACCGGGCGACCTATGCCTCCGTTCATCTCGGCGGCCGCAAGAAAGACTACGACTGGCGCATTTTCGCCATGCACCGCGCACAGGATGCCGGCCTCGACGATGTGGGGCTGGGCGTGCTTTTCGGGTTGTGCGACCACCGTTTCGAGGTTCTGGCCCTGCTGCGCCACGCCCGGATTCTGGAAGAACAGTTCGGCGCCGGGCCGCATACCATATCCTTTCCCCGCATCGAACCGGCCCAGAATTCCGAACTCTCGCGCAACCCGCCCAACGTCATTTCCGACGCGGTGTTCAAACGCATCATCGCCGTGGTGCGTCTGGCCCTGCCCTATGTCGGCATGATCCTCACCACCAGGGAAAAGCCGGACCTGAAACGCGAACTGCTGCGCCTGGGCGTATCCCAGATCAGCGCGGGGTCGCGCACGTCCCCGGGTGGCTATGCGGACGCGGCGGCCAACCGGCCGGAGGCCCAGCAGTTCTGGGTGGGGGACGAGCGAACCCTGCTGGAAGTCGCCCGTGACCTGCAAGCCGACGGATTCATTCCCTCATTTTGCACCAGTTGTTACAGCAACGGCCGTACCGGCGAGCATTTCATGGGCCTGGCCAAAAGCACGTTCATCCGCAATTTCTGCCAGCCCAACGCCCTGACCTCCTACTATGAATATCTGCTCGACTACGCGGACCCGGAACTGTTGTGGTCGGGCAAAGCCGTCATTGATCGGGCCGTGGAAGAAATACCCAGCGAATCGGCGCGCGAATCGCTGCGCGCGAGACTGCACCGTATCAGCGTGGGCGGTCGGGATCTGTGCGTGTGACAATGTTGTTGAAACCGCCCCGCGGAAGCGGGCGAAGCCCCGCCTCGCGCCCCGCAAGAGGCCTGAGGCCCCTTGATCCCGCGACTGGGGACTTTGGGGAAGCGCCGTTACAGTGCCCCGCGCGGGGCTTCCGCAGGAGAATCCGTGCACGGTGAACTGAAGCCGGAAAGCGTCTGGAACGCGGCAAGCGCCCTGCGGCGGCGGTATTGGGGCCGGAATGTCTTTTTGCGCGGCATTGTGGAATTTTCCAACCATTTCCGCCGCGACTGCCTGTACTGCGGCCTGCGCCGGGGCAACGCCGCGCTGGCCCGCTATCGTCTGGGGCCGGAGGAAATCGTCGGGCGGGCGGCTCTTGTCCGCGACCTGGGCATCGGCACCGTGGTCCTGCAGTCGGGCGAGGATCCGGCCTTTTCCGGCCCGGTTGTGGCGGAACTGATCCGGCGGATCAAAGGCGGGCTGGGCCTGGCCGTGACCCTGTCCCTGGGCGAGCGGAAACGCCCGGAATACGCCCTGTGGCGGGCCGCCGGAGCCGACAGGTATCTGCTCAAGGCCGAAACCTTCGACCCGGCCCTTCACGCCCGTCTGCGGCCGGGCCGGCGCCTGGCCCAAAGGCTGGACGCCCTGAACGCCCTGGCGGATCTGGGATACGAAATCGGGTCCGGCATCATCGCGGGTCTGCCCGGCTGGCGGCGGGAGGGTCTGGACGCGGACCTGGACGATCTGGCGGCGTTGCGGCCCGACATGGTTTCCATCAGTCCCTTTGTGCCGCATCCGGCCACCCCGCTGGGAACGTATCCGGCTTTCAGCGTGGACGAAACCCTGGCCGTCATGGCCGCCGCGCGTCTGCGCATGCCCACGGCCCATATCCCCGTGACCAGCGCCCTGGGCCTGCATGGCGACGCCGTAAGGATAAAGGCTCTGGAGGTCGCCGACGTGCTCATGCCCTCGCTGACTTCAGAACGTGTGCGCGAGGACTACGCTATCTATCCCGGCAAAAACCGACAACGGGCCGCGCCGGAAAAAAGAGCGCAAGCCATGCGGGACATGCTGCTGGCCGCCGGATTCAACCTGCCGTCCGGACCGGGCGGGGCCTGGCGGCCGGGAGGGGGGAGGGGCACACCATGACGACCACGCATCGCGGCGCGCGGCTGCACATAGCGGTTCTGGGGCGTTGCAACACGGGCAAGTCAACGGTGCTGAACCTGATCGCCGGGCAAAAGGCGGCCATTGTCTCGGCCAGGCCGGGCACCACGGGCGATCCGGTGCCGCTGGGTTTCGAACTGCCGCCTCTGGGCCCGGTCACCCTGTACGACACGGCCGGTCTGGACGAGGCGTCCGACCTCGGCGCGTTGCGGCGGGAGGCGGGCCGCAAGGTGCTGGCCCGCGCGGACATGGCGGTTGTCGTTACCGACGGGGCGGGCCTGGGGCCATGGGAAAGGGAACTGATGACGGCATTGCGCGGGCTGGATACGCCTTTTCTGGTGCTGTTCAACAAGCGGGACCTGGGATTGCCGCCGGAAGAGGATATGCGCTGGTGCCGGGAACAGGGCGTCGCGTACCGCTGTCTGTCGGCCGACCGCGAGGCGGGCCCCGCGCCCCTGCGCGAAGAGCTGATCCGCCTGGCCCCGGCGCGGGAAGAAGAACGTCCGCTGGTCACGGATATCCTGCCGCCGGGGGGGCTGGTGGTCTGCGTGACGCCCATTGACGCGTCCGCGCCCAAGGGCAGGCTCATCGTGCCCCAGGTGCAGACGCTGCGCGAACTGGTGGAGGCGGGATACCCGGCCCTGGTGGTGCAGCACGCGGAACTGCCGCGCGCGTTGGCTCTGCTGCGGGAGGCGCCCGCTCTGGTCATCACGGATTCGCAGGTCGTGCGCGAGGTGAACGCCGCGCTGCCGCCGGACGTGGCGTTGACCACCTTTTCTCTGCTGTTCGCCCGGCAGAAGGGGGATTTCGCATTGCTGCTGGAAGGGGCGAAGGCCATCGACCGCCTGGGGCCGGACGCGGCGGTGCTGGTGGCGGAATCATGCGCGCACCACCCGCAGGATGACGACATCGGCCGGGTGAAAATCCCCCGGCTGCTGCGAGCCTATACGAAGCGGGACTTGCGTTTTGATTTTTGCGCTGGCGCGGATTTTCCCGACGATCTGTCGCGTTACGCGCTGGTGCTGCACTGCGGCGGCTGCATGCTGAACCGCCGGGAAATGCACCGCCGCCTGCGGCTGTGCGCGGCCGACGGCGTGCCGGTGACCAATTACGGCATGGCCATTTCCCGGGCCCGAGGGATTCTGGATCGGGTGGCGGCGCCCCTGGTGGAGCAATTTCGTTTTGAAATACTCTGATGGAGTAGTCCAGGGTCTGTTAGCACTATTTTCGCGCACATGCGGCTCATACCCCGCCGCGACCATCGCTGCCTGCGGGGCTGCCCCGGCATAGCCGGCGTCCTGTCACTGTGGATAAGCGCGTTATGGCTGACTATAAAGAAGAACGTGATGCTTGGCGGCTCAACGCATCCCCTTCCTTGAGAGATGGCGGTTCAATCCGTATCGATGCATCGGGAATGCCTGGTAGTAGCATAGCTGATGAGATTAAAAAGTTAGACGACCTCCGGAAGAAAGAACTGATAAGTGATGAAGAATATCAGGCAGGAAAGAAGAAGCTACTGGGCAGTTAGGTTCGGTATTTTTTCAAAAATTTCAGTATATAAACGACTGAGGAGATCAGTTTTCTGATCAGAGCGCCGTGAGGACGCTGAAAGTTGTGGCGTTGTGTCCACACAGGCAGGTAAGCCGTTCTTTTTCATGAGCGGGTACATGTTTGAGCGTATGTCCTCTATTTGCGGACCGGCGCGGGCAGCAGTTTGCGCAGGTACACGAGGGAAAACCAGGCCGTGACGAGGGACGCCAGCAGGTCGGCCACGGGCAGGCTGATCCAGACTCCGGTCATGCCCAGATAGCGGGGGAAGACAATCAAACCGGGGATAAGAAACAGCAACTGCCGGCTGATGGAAAACACCGTCGCCAGCCGCGCCCGGCCCAGAGCCTGGAAAAAGCTGCTGAGCACGATCTGCGATCCTGTCAGGGGGAACATGGCGGCGGCGATGCGCAGGCCGGAAACGGCGTAATCGATCAGTTGCGCGTCGCCGGTGAACAGCATGGCGATGGGCCGGGGCAGCAGTTGGGCGATCAGAAATCCGGCG
Organism: Desulfovibrionaceae bacterium; assembly: GCA_031550605.1. Taxonomy (GTDB): domain Bacteria; phylum Desulfobacterota; class Desulfovibrionia; order Desulfovibrionales; family Desulfovibrionaceae; genus FLUQ01. Next base: position 29,483 of record JAVBOK010000087.1, read on the forward strand.
GTGGTGATGGCCGTGCCCGCCAGGATGCCGTATTTCAGGGTCTCGCGCACTCTGTCCGTCCGCCCGGCCCCGTAGTTGTAGCCGATGATGGGCTGCATGCCCAGGGTCAGGCCGGAAACGATCAGGATGATGAAAAGCAGCACGCGGTTGACGATGCCGTACGCGCCGACGGCCATGTCGCCGCCGTGTTCCTGCAGGCCCGTGTTGATCAGGGCCACCACCATGCAGGCGCAGGCGTTGAGCAGGGACGGGGCGAGGCCCACGGAAAGGACGTTCCGGATCAATGCGCGGTCCGGGACGTAAATGCCGCGTTGAAAATGCAGCAGGCTGTCCCGGTTCATGAAATGCGCGATGGTCCAGACGGTGGCGACGCTCTGCGCCAGGACCGTGGCCAGGGCGGTGCCCCGGATGCCCCAGTGGAAGACGAAAATGAACAGCGGCGCCAGAACGAGGTTCACGGCAACGGACAGCATCAGCGTGCCCATGGCTTTGCGGGGGTACCCGTTGGCCCGCATCATCTGGTTCAGGTTGGACATCAGATAGCTGACGGGCAGGGCCGGCAGGAAAATTTGCATGAAATCCCTGGCGTAGGGCAGCGTGTCCGGACCCGCGCCGAAAAGAACCAGGATGCCGTCAAGAAAGAGCAGACAGATCAGTCCGATGAGCAGACCGAAGAGAAGGCTGAGGCTGCTCACGGCGCCCAGTACCCTGCCCGCGCCGTCCCTGTCCTTTTCGCCCAGGCGGATGGAACTGACGGCGGCCCCGCCCGCGCCCACCAGGATGCTGAAGGCAAAGGTCAGGTTCATCAGCGGGAAAGCCACGGCCAGGCCGGAAATGGCCAGCGCCCCCACCCCGTGCCCCAGAAAGATGCTGTCGATGATGTTGTACAGCGCATAGACCACCATGCCCGCGATGGAAGGCAGGGAATAGCGGAACAGCAGGCCGCGTATGGGCGCGCTTTCCAGTTCCGGGGTGTTGTTGTGTTCTTGGGTCATGACGGTTCGGCCGGCTGTGGTGGTGTACCCGTTCAAGTACGCCCGGAAGGGGACTTGTCAAGTCTGACCGGCGGAAACGCTGGATTGGCGGCGTTGTTCCGGAGACGCGCGGCGGAAGGGGGGCCTCAGCCCCGCCGGCGCAGGCGGTGGCCGATTTTTCGCAGAACCGGCAGGACCGGGTCCAGCAGGACGGGAAAAGCCAGGCGGGCCAGCGGCAGATAGAGGGCCGCGAAGACGGCTCCGCTGCCCGCCAGGGCCATGGCCGCGCCGGTCAGGGGCCGGCCGGGCGCGAAAGAGGGGATGCCGAAGGCGGCGGCCCAGGCCAGAACGCCCGGCGGGGCGGCGGCCAGCAGGGCGCGGCCCAGGTGCGGGATCAGGCCGTCCGTCGCGCCGCGGCCGTGGCGGCGTACCCAGACCCGGCACAGAACCAGGGTGTAGGCGATGACCGCGGCAACCCCGGCCAGAGCCACGCCGGCATAGCCCATGGTGCTCGCCAGCGCCCAGTACAGGGGGATGGAAGCGGCCGTGACGGCGGTGCCGGTGATTGCCGGGGTCAGGGTGTCCTCGCGGGCGTAAAAGGCCCGGCCGATCAGCTGCTGCACGGTCCAGAAGGCCACGGCCCCCAGCATGACCGCCACCAGCATGGCGGAAGCGCGCGTATCCGCCGGCGTGAAGCGGCCCTGCTCGAACAGCAGGCGCATCAGGGGCACGGCGGCGGCGGCCATCCACACGCACAGCGGCACGACAAGGGACAGGGCGTTTTTCGCCGCCGCGTTCACGGTCTGGTCAAAGCGCGCTGTATCGCCGGACGCGGCCAGACCGGCCAGAAAAGGGTACGAAGCCACCCCGGCCGCCTGGGCCACGACGCCGACGGGCACCAGCATGATGCGCCGGGCGTAGGAAAGCAGGCTGACCGCCCGCTCGCCGTCCAGAGACCCGAAAATGCGGGTGAACTGTTCGTCCAGGGCCACGATGGACTGCCCCAGCATCAACGGCAGGGCCAGCGCCGCAAAGCGCGGCAGGCCGGAATCGAACAGCTTCAGACTAAGGTGCAGCCCGCCGGCCCGCGCCGTGAGGCACGGCAGAATGAACGCGCCCAGGGCCGCCCCGGCCACCACGCCCCAGCAGAACCCTTCCATGCCCCGCTGCGGGGCCAGATGCTGCATGATCAGCCCGCCCAGAATGATGCAGCCGTTATAGATAAGGGGCATCAGGGCGGGGGCCGTGAACTGCCGCCGCCAGTACAGCAGGGCGGTCAGCGCCGCGCCGGGCAGAAAGCAGATCTGGGCGGGCAGGATGATGCGCAAAAAGAAAGCCAGCCGTTCCAGGGCCTGGTCCGTAAAACCCGGCGCGGCCACGCGGGCCAGCTGCGGGGCGAAAATCCAGGCCAGGACGGTGCAGAAGGCGGATGCGAGAACCACCCACCAGAACACGGCGGAAAAGAAATCCCAGCCGGCCTGCTCGTCCCGCCCGAAGCGCCGGGCCAGCAGGGGAATCAGAGTGATGGAAAAATAGCCGCCCGCCAGCAGATAGTTGATGAAATCGGGGATCACAAAGGAGACGAAGTAAATGCCCGCTTCCGGCCCGGCACCGTAGTAATAGGAGATGACCTTGTCCCGGATCAGCCCCATGAAGCGGGACAGGAACACGCTGGCCCCGATCAGAACGGCGGCCGCGCCCATGTGCTGGGACCGGGTAAGAAAGGTCAGGATGCGCATACGGCAGGCTGTTACAGCACCGGGGGCCTGAAGGCAAGGGCCGGAAGGACGCCTTGCAAGGGGCGGCGGCGCGTGGCAAAGTTCGCGAAACATTCACGCAAGGAACGACCATGACCCATATCCGCTCCGTGCTTTTTGACCGCGACGGCACCGTCATTGAGGACAAGCAGTATCTTTCGGACCCGGCCGGGGTGGAGCTTCTGCCGGGCGCGGCGGAAGGGCTGGGCATGCTGGCCTGGGCCGGGGCGCGGCTGTTTCTGGTGACCAACCAGTCGGGCATCGGCCGGGGCTATTTTGCGGAGGACGCGTACCGCGCCTGCGCGGCGGAACTGGACCGCCAGCTTGCGGAGCGGGGCATCCGGTTCGAGGGCGCGGCCTGCTGCCCGCACAGGCCGGAAGAGAACTGCCCCTGCCGCAAACCCGGCCTGGGCATGTGGCGGACCCTGCGCGACGGGCACGGCCTGCGGGCCGAAGCCTCGGCCATGGTCGGGGACAAGGCGGAAGACGTGGCCTTCGGCCTGGCCGCCGGCTTTCCGGCCGTGGCGCTGGTGCTGACCGGCAAAGGCGCCGCCGCCGCCCGCTCCCTGGGCCTGCCCCCGTTGCCGGAAGGCGAGCCTTTTCTGGCGGTTGCAGACCGTAAAGAGGGCTGGCCCCACGTTGTGGCCCGCGACCTGCACGGGGTCGCGCTCTGGCTGCTGGACCAGACCCCGTGCGCCGAAAGCGGCGCGCGGGAACAAAGGCGCCGCGCGGGCGATTTTTTCGACGCGCTGCGGACGGATGGTCCCTGTTAGGCTTAGGCCTCGTTCCTTTCTTGGGGCTACCGCCCCACAGCCCGTCCGGGGATCTTTCCCGCTGTAGGCGTCCGCGAAACGAAATTTTTCGCCGGCGAAAGTCAGAAAACAGAGGCGGCGCACTGGCGAACGCAGTGTGCCGCTCTGGTTTTTTTATTGCCATGGCGTATATTCTGATGTAAGCACCCCCTTCGGGGCATTGTCTGAATATTTTTTTGTAAATAAACGAGACTGTTATGTCACTTGTGCTCAACAACTCCATCCGTAATATCGCCATCATCGCCCATGTCGACCACGGCAAGACCACCCTGGTTGACGCCCTGTTCCGCCAGAGCGGCATTTTCCGCGAGGACCAGCAGGTCGACGAGCGGATCATGGACCGCATGGATCTGGAGCGCGAGCGCGGCATCACCATTGCCGCCAAAAACTGCGCCGTGACCTGGGGCGGCGTGAAGATCAACATCATTGACACCCCCGGCCACGCCGATTTCGGCGGCGAGGTGGAACGGGCGCTGAGCATGGTCGGCGGTGTGGTGCTGCTGGTGGATTCCGCCGAAGGTCCGTTGCCCCAGACCCGCTTTGTGCTGAAAAAGGCCATGGAAGCGGGGCTGAAGATCATCGTGGCGGTGAACAAGATCGACCGCAGGGACGCCCGGCCTGAAGACGTGCTGAACGAGGTGTATGACCTGTTCATCGACCTGGGGGCCACGGAAGAGCAACTGGAATTCCCCGTGCTGTACGCCGTGGGCCGTCAGGGCATTGCGGGCGCGACCGTGGAAGAGGCCCTGGCCGCGAAAGACCTTTCCGCCCTGTTCGAGTGCATTCTGAAAACCATTCCCGCGCCCGCTCACGATCCGGAGGAGCCGTTCCAGATGCTGGCGGCGGATCTGGACTATTCCGAATACCTGGGCCGTCTGGCCGTGGGGCGCATCCTGCACGGTTCCGTGCGGGCCAAGGATTCGCTGGTCCGCGTGGGCGAGGACGGCGCGGCAAAACCGTTGCGGGTGACCAAAATCCAGGTCTACCAGGGCCCCCGCCTGATGGAGGCCGAAGAGGCGTCCGCCGGGGACATCGTGATCCTGGCCGGGGTGGAGGACGTGACCATCGGCGACACCATCTGCACCCGCGACGCGGTGCGCGTGCTGCCCCGCATTCGGGTGGACGAACCCACCGTGTCCATGAAATTCGCCATCAACACCTCGCCGTTGGCCGGCCGCGAAGGCAAGCTGGTGCAGTCCAGCAAGATCCGCGAACGCCTGCGCCGCGAAGAACTGCGCAACGTGGCCATCCGGGTGGTCGATGCGGAAGACAAGGACAGCTTCATCGTCAAGGGCCGGGGCGAATTCCAGATGGCCATCCTGGTGGAGCAGATGCGGCGCGAAGGTTTCGAACTCTGCGTCGGCCGGCCGGAAGTCATCTTGAAACGCGACGGGGCCGGGAACATTCTGGAACCCATCGAACACCTGTACGTGGACTGCGACGAAATCTTCATGGGCGTGGTCACCGAAAAGCTGGCCATCCGCAAAGGCCGCATGCTGGGGCTGACCAACAACGGTTCCGGCCGGGTCCGTATCGAATTTTCCATTCCTTCGCGCGGGCTTATCGGGTTCCGCGACGAATTTTTGACCGACACCAAGGGCACGGGGCTGCTGAATGCCTATCTTGACGGGTACGAACCGTATCGCGGCGATTTTCCCGTTCGCTTTACCGGATCCATCGTGGCGGACAGGCCGGGGTCCGCCGTGCCCTACGCCCTGTTCAATCTGGAACCGCGCGGCGTTCTGTTCGTGACGCCCGGCGACCCGGTGTACGAGGGCATGATCGTCGGCGAGCACAACCGCGACAACGACATCGACGTCAACGCCACCAAAGAGAAGAAGCTGACCAACCTGCGCGCCGCCGGCAAGGACGAAAACGTCATCCTGACCCCGGTGCGGCCCATGACCCTGGAACGGGCCATCCATTTCGTGCGCGACGACGAGATGGTCGAAATCACCCCCCAATCCATCCGTCTGCGCAAGACCATTCTGGACGCCCAGAAACGTTACCAGGCGGCGGGCAAAAAGAAGATCGCCGTCCCCGGCAAGGGGGAATAAACCGCGAAAAGCGATTGGCGGGAGCAGGACGCCGTCTCGCTCTCCGCAAGGGGCGGCCCCGGATGCGGATCCACGGGGCCGCCTTTGCCGCCGGGGCCGCAATCAGATCAGCGACAACTGTTCCTGCTCCGGCCGGACCTTGCGAAAGCTGCGGCGGTGCAGGGGGCAGGGGCCGTGTTGATGGATGGCGGCCAGATGCCCGGTGGTGCCGTACCCTTTGTGGGCCGCGAAGCCGTAACCGGGCCAGCGCCGGTCAAGGCGGGTCATGAGGTGGTCGCGGAAAACTTTGGCCAGCACGGATGCGGCGGATATGGCCGGCACAAGGGCGTCGCCGTCCACGACGGGGCGTTGGGCGGGCAGCGGCAGGGCGGTTGCGGCCAGCCAGGCGTCGGGGCGGATGGGATGGTTGCCGTCGATCAGCAGCAGAGGGAAGGGGACGGGCGGCGGGCGCAGGCGGGAAACAGCCCTGGCCATGGCCCGGAGCGTGGCGTTGAGGATGTTCACCCGGTCGATTTCGCCGGGCCAGGCGAGGCCGAGGCCCCAGCACAGACAGCAGTTCTTGATGACGGGGAAAAGGGCGTCGCGCGCGGCCGCACTCAATTTTTTGGAGTCGGCCAGGCCGGGTAGCAGGGCGGGGATGTCCGCATCCGGAGAAAACAGAACGGCGGCGGCGACTACGGGGCCGGCCAGACAACCGCGCCCGGCTTCGTCAACACCGATATGGGACACATCGGAAGGGCGGAAAAAGGGCGGTGCGGCGTTCGCGCGGCGGGGCATGGAAAGGCGTGGCAAAAAAGCCGGCGCGCGTCGGCGCGCCGGCTCCGGCGGTTACCAGTTGGCCTTGGGTTTGATCCGCGCGGCCTTGCCCTTGAGCTTGCGCAGGAAATACAGGCGCGAGCGGCGAACTTTGCCCTGGGTAAGCAGTTCCACTTTTTCGATATACGGCGAATGCAGGGGGAAGATGCGTTCCACGCCCACGCCGTCGGACGTTTTCCGCACGGTGAAGGTCGCGTTGGACGCGCCGCGGTGAATGCGGATGACGTTGCCCTGGAAAATCTGCACCCGTTCCTTTTCTCCCTCGACGATGCGCATATGCACCTTTACCGTGTCGCCGGATTTGAACTGGGGCAGGTCCATGCGCAGTTGTTCCGTCTTGATCTGCTGCAGAAGGCTCATATCCTCTTCTCCCTTGCCGGGCCTGCGTTGTGCTCGCGGCAATTTGACATATTTTGCAAAACGTGTCGGCTCTTTTACCAGTCGCCGACGATTCTGTCCATGACAATGGCGGCCGCCGCTCTGACGCTCAAATGGTTGTACTTTCCCAGCCGGCGAAGCGGGGGCAGCATCGCGTCGCATGCGGCCGTCAGGCTGGGGGCCAGCCCCTGCCCGGTGCCGAATGCCAGCAAAACCGGGCGTTCTCGCAACAGGGCGCGCACCGCGGAAAAACTGATGCTGCCCGTGCCCGAGCCATGCAGGCCCGAAGCGCTGGTGGCGACCAGATACGGAACGGCCCCGCAACGGACGGCCACGTCCCGCGCGGCTTCTTCCAGGCTTTCCGCGCCCCGCACCAGACGCAAGGCCTGCGCCCTGTCCGGGTTCGTCGCTGCTCCGTCCCCTTCGGTCCAGTGGGCCGTGAGAGTGGCAAGCAGACGGCGCTGGTCTTCCAGCGGGGTCGTCACATAGTACCCGCCCAGTCCATACGTACATGAACTGCGGGCTATATCGTGGATGTCAAGATTTGTCAAAGAGACAGCCACGGATTTTTCATCTTTGTCCAAAACCGGGTAATGGACCAGAGCGCAGAACAGGTTGCGGGCCGGGTTGTCGTGGGGAAAGGACCGCAGACAGGCCATATCCGGCGCGGACAGGGGCGCTTGCGCCAAAAGATCCGGCCGGCGGGCAAGGGTGGCGGCCAGCGACTGCTCCCGCCGCCAGGCGGCGATGCGGCCGTGGTCGCCGGATCGCAGGATAGCGGGGACTTCCAGCCCTTCGAACCGTTCCGGCCGGGTGTACTGCGGGTATTCAAGCAAGCCCCGGGAAAAACTTTCGTCAAGGCCGGATTCGCTGTGGCCCATAAAACCCGGAACAAGCCGGGCAACGGATTCGATGACCGCGAGAGCCGCCGTTTCGCCGCCGTTGAGCACAAAATCGCCGATGGAAAGGTGTTCGATGGGAAAAAGTTCTTCAAGCCTGGCGTCGATGCCTTCGTACCGGCCGCAGACAAGGGTCAGCGGCGATCCGGCGGCCAGTTCGGCGGCCAGCGCGCATGCCCTTTCCTGGGTCAGGGCGGGGCCTTTGGGGCTCATCATCAGGATGCGGCCCGGCCCGGCACCGTCGGTGCGCATGGCGCCCCCTGCGCCGCGGCCTTCGTGTCCCAGACCGCGCAACGTCGCGGCCAGCGGCTCCAGAAGCATGACCATGCCCGGGCCGCCGCCGTACGGACGGTCATCCACGGTTTTGTGCCTGTCGGCCGCCGCGTTTCTGGGGTTGTGCAGGGTTACGGAAAGCAATTCTCCGGACTGCGCGCGGCCCAGAAGACCGGCCTGCAACGGTCCGGCAAAAAATTCGGGAAACAGCGTGACAATCTGTATTCGCATATGCATTGGGGATTCAAGGGGCGTTGCGCCTGACGGAAGTCCGGAGGGAGGAACCCCGCGGCCGCCGGGGGAATTCATGCCTTACGGAGCATCCGCGCGGTACAATTCGATCAGCCCAGGCGGCGGCGCGACGCGCACTTCGCCCGCATCCAGATCAAAGGAAAGCACAAATTGGGGCACGGCGGGAAAGAGGATATCCTCTTGCCCTTCCAGCGAAACGGTCCACAGTTCCTGCCCGGCCGGGGAAGCGATGCCGTCCACCCGGCCCAGTTTTTTTTCCGTGCCGTCGGGCAGAACCTGGATGACGGCAAGGCCCAGCACCTGATGCAGGTACATGTCACCTTCGCCCGGGGGGGGCAGCCGGTTTTCCGGCACAAACACGGTGCAGCCGCGCAGTAGCTCGGCCGCCGTGCGGTCGGGAATTTCCGCGAAGCGCGCCAGCAGCGCGTCGCGGCTGCGGCGGATGCCGGCAACGGTATACGGCGCGGGAGGGGCCGAACCTTTTTGCAGATATACCGTTCCCTCAAGCAAGCGGGAAGAATCAGCGTGGTATTCCACGCTGACCTCCCCCCTGATTCCATGGGCCTTGGTTATTCTGCCGACAGGTATGCGCTTGACTTCAGACATGGCAATCCGTTGGCGGCCGGAAACAGACGGCGTCCACCCGCGCCGGGCCTTTCGGCGCGGAGGGTTCCGGCAAAAAAAGCGCCGCGTGCCATGCCGGACGCGTTATTCCAGAATTTCCAGAACCGTGCGTTTTTTCGCCTTGCTGGACGCAGCGGCCAGAATGGTCCGGATGGCCCTTGCCGTGCGCCCCTGCTTGCCGATCACTTTGCCCAGATCCTCTTTGGCGACACGCAGTTCAAGAACGCTGGTGTGCTCTCCTTCCACTTCGGTAATCTGCACATCGTCAGGGCTGTCCACCAATGACTTTGCGATGTACGTGACCAGTTCTTTCAGCATAGAATACCTCACAAAGGGAGTCTACGATAACCCGGTCTTTGGTACAGCAGCATAACCAGCGGCAGACTGAACATGGGCGGCGAAGCCCGAAAACGCCGTTATTTTCCGGCTTCTTTGATCAGGCTTTTGACTGTTTCGGACGCTTCCGCGCCCTGGTCCAGCCATTTTTTCACCTTTTCCGCATCTACAACCACTTGAGCCGGGTTGGTCATAGGGTTGTAGTGCCCCACATAGTCCAGCGGACGGCCGTCACGGCGGCTGGCGCTGTTGATGGCGACGATGCGGTAGAAGGGGCGTTTTTTGGTGCCCATGCGGGTCAGTCTCAACTTAATGGCCATTGGGTATACTCCTATAATAAGAATACTCAGTTTAAGAAAAAGCGCAAGCAATTGATTTCTTGTTTGTTGATGCCCTGTCATTTTTTGGGTCGCGGTCCGGAAATGTTGTGACCGCAGGACCGGTTGGTGTCCCTTACGGGTATTTCGCTCCGCTGGCAAGGGGCGGGTCACCGCTTTTTTTTCTTGCGCTGGGCTTTGCGCATTTCTTTTTTCTTTTTCAGCGCGGTCTTTGACAACCCGCCGGAAGCAGGGCCGTCCGCTGCGGGAGCGCCCGGCATGCCCATCATGCCGCCCAGGCCCCCCAAGCCGCCCATTCTGCCCATCATGCCGCCCAGGCCCCTGCCGCCCCCGGCTTTGCCGCCCATGGCGTTTTTCATCATCTCGCGCATGGCGTCAAACTGTTTGAGCAACTGGTTGACCTGGGCGATGCTGGCGCCGCTGCCTCTGGCGATGCGCTGGCGGCGGCTGGAGTTGATGATGCGGGGGCTTTCGCGTTCCTGCCGGGTCATGGAGTTGATGATGGCCTCGGTGCGGGCCATCTCCTTTTCCGGCACCTGCGCGGAACCCATTTTCTGGGCCAGTCCGCCGAGGCCGGGGATCATCTTCATGATGCTTTCCAGCGACCCGAAACTTTTCAGCCGGCGCATCTGGGTGCGGAAATCCTCCAGGTTGAATTCCGCTTTCTGCAGTTTGCGGCCCAGTTCCTCGGCTTCTTTTTCATCAATGGTCGTCCGGGCTTTTTCGATCAGGGTGAGCATGTCGCCCATGCCCAGAATGCGCCCGGCGATGCGGTCGGGGTGGAACGGCTCCAGATCGGTGACTTTTTCGCCGACCCCCACAAACTTGACGCTGGCTCCGGTGACGGACTTGATGGACAGGGCCGCGCCGCCGCGGGCATCGCCGTCCATCTTGGTCAGCACCACCCCGGTCAGGGACAGTTCGCCGTTAAAAGCCTGGGCCACGGTGACCGCGTCCTGGCCGGTCATGGCGTCGGCCACAAAAAGAATTTCCGCGGGGGTGACGGCGGCTTTGATGGCCACAAGCTCGGCCATCAGGGTTTCATCGATATGCAGCCGGCCGGCCGTGTCCAGCAGCACCACGTCGCATCCGGCTTCGGATGCGGCCTTCACGGCGTTTTTCGCGATGTCCACCGGGTTCATGCCCACGGCGGAAGGGAAGACGGGCAACTCAAGCTGGCGGGCCAGGGTGGTCAGCTGGTCGATGGCCGCGGGGCGGTATACGTCGGCGGGAACAAGATAAGGCCGGTGATTTTCCGAACGCAGGCGATGGGCGATCTTCGCGGCGGATGTGGTTTTGCCGGAACCCTGAAGCCCTACCATCATGATGCAATGGGGCCCTTTGCCCTGCAGGGAAAGGTCCTCCGTCCGACCGCCCAGCAGGGCGATCAGCTCTTCGTTGACGATGGCCAGAACCTGCTGGGCGGGGCTCAGGCTCTGGGTCACCTCCTGCCCCAGGCAGCGTTCCCGCACCCTTTCCGTGAAATCCTTGACCACGGTGAAATGGACGTCGGCCTCCAGAAGAGCCAGACGCACTTCGCGCAGGCCATCCTGGATATTCTTTTCATCAAGCCGGGCGCGGCCGGTGATGGACCGCAACGCGCCGCTCAAACGATCGGAAAGGCTTTCGAACATGATGCACCCGGATAATCTTAATGGTGGCAGAAACCTATCCCGTTACGGTGGATTTTTCTACAAGTCAAGGATAGAGGCAATGGCGCAGCCAGTCCTTGATGGCGGGCGTGGGTTCGAATATGCCGCGCAACGAGCCGAATTCCTTGCGCCATTCGGCAAGAAGACCGTCAGGCAGAGGCAGCGCTGCCAGATCTTCGGCGTTTTCGGAATTGCGGCGGATCAGGCGGACAAGGGGCGGATTTTCCCAGGCGTCGATCACGAAATAGATTGACTCGTCGGTTTTTGACCGCACGGGAGGGCGCGAGGCGCGCCAGTCGTTGTTGCCCCATTCCAGATACATGGTGACTGCCTGTTCGGGGCTGAGATCCCAGTCTATGTCAAGGTGCCGGTATGCTGTAAGGTCGGTCATGGCGGGCTCCCGTTCTTTGCGCATATCCGGTTCCGTTCGCTCCGGCAAGGTTTTCCCCTGTCCACGGCAGAATGCCGCCGGCGGTGACGCGGGAAATTTTTGCGGTGCGCATGCGCCTTTTCGCGTGGCCATGCGGCATCTGCACGGAAAAGGAGGAAAGCTTTCAGGCTGTTCTGGACCATGTTGCCCGCTTGATATACCGCAATGCAATGGAGCGCCGTGCATCCGGCCGCGAAAATATTACCGGGAGCACTTTTTCTAAAATTGCCATCTCTGAGCAAATTCATTTTTTTTCAGTAAGTTAAATATTTAGACAATTGAAAACATTTATGACCCCAGTAATAATTCTCCCGAACGCTTTACAAAAAAGGCTCTTCGACTTAATAGGAATAATTCCTGTTAATAAACCATAAAACTTAGGAGCGAACCATGTCGAAAACCGAAAAGAATCTGATGGACGCGTTTGCCGGTGAATCCCAGGCCAACCGCAAATATCTGGCGTATGCCGACAGGGCGGAAAAGGACGGCTTTGCGCAGGTGGCCAGGCTGTTCCGGGCCGCGGCCCACGCGGAAACCATCCATGCCCACGCTCATCTGCGCATGGCGGGCAAGGTGCACGATACTCTGGCCAATTTGCAGGATGCCATCAACGGCGAAACGTACGAATTCACCAAGATGTATCCCGACATGATCAAGGATGCGGAAGCCGAAGGCAACAAGGCCGCCCATACCTATATGGGCTATGTCAACGCGGTGGAGGAAGTGCATGCCAAGCTGTACAAGAAAGCTCTGGATGCCAAGGGAAACGTGGAGCCGGTGGAGTATTACATCTGTACGGTGTGCGGCTATACCCACGAAGGCCCTCATGACGGCCCGTGTCCCATCTGCAAAGCTGCGGCCAAAGCGTTTACCAAAGTGGAATAACCCCGGCTGACCCATATTGTTACGCCGTCGCCGCGCCAGGCGCGGCGGCCGCGTTTTTGGCGTGGGCGGTTAACCGCCAGTGACGGGAAC
>JAVBOK010000100.1:0-6918 GCA_031550605.1 Desulfovibrionaceae bacterium
TTGGCTTACCGCGCCGCGCACTGGTGCCGTACACCAGTTATCGCGGCGCAAAATCCTGACGGTTTTTGCGGTGTTTTTTTTGCAGAAAAATACTCAGAAAGCGACCTGGGGCGTGGCGGCTTCGCCCGGATCTTCCAGTTCAAAGAATTCCTTTTCCGTGAAGGAAAACATCTTCGCCACGACCAGGCTGGGAAACGACGCCACCAGGGTGTTGAAGTCACGCACCGTGCCGTTGAAATAGCGGCGCGCCATCTGGATTTCCGTTTCCGTTTCCTGCAGCGAGGACTGCAGCGAAAGGAAGTTGGCGCTGGCTTTCAGGTCCGGATAGGCTTCCGCCAGGGCGAACAGCTTGCCCAGGGCCTGGGACAGCATGTTCTCCGAAGCGGCCACTTCGCCGATGGAAGCGTTCTGCTTCAGGCCGCGCATCATGGTGACTTCTTCAAACACGGCCTTTTCATGCGTGGCGTAGCCTTTGACCGTGCTGACCAGATTGGGGATCAGGTCGTGGCGGCGCTTGAGCTGCACCAGAACCCCGCTCCAGCCTTCCTGGCGCTTTCTGTCCAGGGAGATGAAGCGGTTATAGACGAGAATGCCCCAGACCAGAACAAGGGCCGGAACGCCCAGCAGAATATACAGTCCCATACCGTCTCCCTATTCGCACTGCCGGGGAACCCAGCCGTCGTGTTTGACGCCTTTGGCGTCCGTGTAGCGGACCTTGAACCACGCGTCGTTCCCGGCCCCGGTGATGCCGAGCAACTGCAGCACGGCGCCCTCTTTGGGTTTGATCACGGTGCCGCCCTTTTCGGAAGGCGTCTTCATGAGCGGGCAGGGGCCGTCTTCCGTGGCGCCGCCCATGAGGCCCAGGACGGAACTGTGCATCCAGCCGCCGTGGGGCGCATCGGCGTCGGTGGTCACCCGGAACCATTCGCCCTGTTGTTCGTGAACATTCACGACGCGCTCCATCTCGTCCTTGGGTTTCAGGGGGATGGTGTACACGACTTTTCCCTTGGGCGCGTCACGCATGTTGGTCCCTTTGGGGTCCGTGTCAATCACCTGCGCGCGAAGCAGGGGCTCGGCCGCAACCGCCGCCCCGGCGAAAGACAGAAAGGCGATGCAGAGCAAAGGCAGAAAGCATTTCATGGCATAGGCTCCTCATTGGCGGACTGTTTTAGCTGCCGTAAAAACAGGGAATCACCTCGCGGGGGAGAGGCACATTTCATGCCAACGCTGCGCCGGCCTTTTTTTACAGGCATGGCATGCGGCATTCACCCGGCCGGGCGCGGGCGTCGTTTCGGAGCGATGTCGGCATGCCCATTTTATGGGCATGCCGCGCGCGCGGGAAAAGCAGGAAGCGGCCTTTGTCCGGCGTTTTCCGGTTGGTCTGCTTTTTGCTCAACAGGCATGACGCTGCTTTTTCCGCCGCCACGCACAGGCACAGGAGATCAACCATGTTTACGGCTTATCGCGCGCGCGCGGCAGCCACGCTGTTCTGCTTCCTGCTGTTCGCCTGCGTGGCTGCGCCGGCCGTCGCGGCCCCGCGTGACGCAAGACAGGTCACTATCCGCAACGAAGAAAAATGCGCCGCCAAGGTGGCGCTGCTCTATAAAACACGGCAGGCCGGATGGAAAGTTACGGGCTGGTTTGTCTTTGGGCCTGACCCGGCTGTGCAGGCGGTCCCGTTGCCGGATCTTGCGGACAACGACATTTACGCGTGCGTCATCTTTGCTGACCCTAAGATCGTGCAGTTTGTGGACAGCGACGGGAACACCAAAAAGGCGTTCATTACGGATAATGACTTTTCCTATCGCGTCGGCAGTGAAACGCCTGTCGGCGAGAATCTCAGGGAAGCGGTTTTTTTCAAGCCGGGGGCGCCTTATGGAGAGGATGCCCCTGTCTGGCTGAACCTGTCCGAGGCCGCTGGGTGAGTGGGTACAAACAGCGCGCCGCACTGATTGCCCAAAGGATGCGTATGCCAAAAATCATTTTTCCCGCATTGCTGCTCTGCCTGCTGCTGACCGCGCCTCCGGCGCGGGCGGAACGGGAGGTGGCCGCCACTTTCGTCAACAACACCGAACTGGAAATCGTGAGCATCGCTTTGCGCGCCAAAATGAACCAGGGCATGGGCGGCCTGGCGACCACCATGCATGTCGTTCCCGGCAACAACTGCACCGTGGGTTTCGGCGGGGCGTCGGAACTGACGGAGATCGTGCTGGACATGGGTCTGATGCGCTTTTCTTTCAATGACCTTTCCGGCCTGGCCGGCCGGAAGGAGGTGACCCTGGCCGTGGCCCTTGACGAAAACGATGAGCCCTTTCTGGAAAGCGACGGGGAGAAAACCGTGCGCGTCAAGGGGGAAGCGGCGCTCCAACCGGGCAACCTCGAGGAGCCTCTGGAGTTGTCGCAAATTCTGGCGGCCAAAACCATGGCCGCGCTGAAAGACATGAAAGGCGTGATCCCGCAGAAAACGGGCCCGCCGCTGCGCATGGCGGTGACTTTCGCGGATATCCCGTGGCTTGCCTCCGTGCAGCCGGGGCAGACGGAAAGCAGATTCGGCGATCCCGCACAGGCCCCGCCCGGCGTTGTCATCATGTATACGCAGGTTTCGGAAGAGGTGATGGAAGCTCTGCTCCAGAGCCTGCACGCGGACAAGTTCCGCCCCTGGTTCGCGCAGGTCACGGCGGGTCCGGACATGAATACGGAACAGACGGTCAAATTTCCTGAAGCATATGCGGAGGCGGAAGAAGCGCTGAAAGCCCTGATGGAGCTTTTCGCCGGGCGGCCGACGGATGCGCCGGGCGCCGTCGAAGGGCTGCTGCTGCGGGATCAGAATTACAAGGCGGCTCTTGCCGGATCCCCGGGCAAACCGGCGCCGGCGTACCGCATCCGCTGCAGCAATTCCGCCCTGCTGGAACTTACCTATTATCCCGACGCCGGCGCGTTGGTCAACATGACGCGCTGAGGCGCGCGCGGAGTACGTATGCGCAAATCAGCAGGGGCCTTGCTGTGCGGCCTGCTTTTTCTGGCCGTTTTGCTCCGCCCTGCCCCGTCCCGCGCCGCCGGAGGGCTGCCCTTCGGCAACGGGCTGGGGAAAACCGTGGAGGCGGCGTACCTCACTTCGCCGGGCAATCCGCTGGAAAAGGTGGCCGGCCCTCTGGACAGCGGAAAAGAAGTGACGCCTCCGGTCGATGCCATGCGCGGCAACCGCCTGGTGGTGGCGATGGCCGACGGCTGGGAGGAGGATTCCCGCCCCGTGCGCGGCCTGCAGTTCTTTCCCGTAACCTTTCTGAGCAACGTCGACGGCATGGACCTGCTGTTTGCCGCCCCGGACAGAAAAACGCGGGCTTTCCCCGTCCTGCGCCTGCGGACGGGCGGGCAGCGCTATGACGTCGCCGCAGGGTTGCCCTTTCACCTGCTGAACGGGATCATGGAAAAAGGCATGGACGGCGCGAAATACGCCGCCTGGTTGAACCCCGCGAATCTGCCGGGCCTGGAACCGGGCCGGGTTCTTCCCTTTGCCGTGGTTCTGGGCGAGCGGTCCTGGTCAATCCGGTTCGAGGCGGCCGAAGCGACGCTGCGGGCGGACCTTGACGGCGCGGCCCTGCCCCTGTTGCTGGACGACATGAAAAGCGTGGGCGCGCAGCCTCTGTTCATCCGCACCCCGGGCAGCGGCGCCGGGGGCGGCGCGGCGGAAGCGTTCAGCGCCGGAGGCCTGCGCGCGTTGGGCGGCGTGCCGGGCGCCCGGCGCATCAAGGGACTGGAAGAGGCCGGGCCGGACGAGGTCTACGCCGTCCTTGCCAAGCGGGCGGCGCGAGCGGGGGCCGTGTCCGTCCGTCTCGAGTCGGACAGTCTGGACTATGTTCTGGAGCTTGATTCTCACAAGGCGGCGGAACTGCGGATTACGCGCCGCTGATCCGTTTTTCAGACCAGCCCGCCGCTGCGTCCGCCCCGGGCGGGTCCTCCGGGGCGGCACCCATCCGCTGGAGCATACAGGAGGTTTCATGCCGGTCCGTTTTTTCCGGGGCGCCGCGACGGCGGTCCTGCTTGCCTGCTGCCTGTCCGTCGCCGTTCCCGGCGCCTTTGCCCGCGAGGTCATCAACGAATTCGCTTCCTTCGTGACGGTCCGGCCGGACGGCAGCATGCTGGTGCGGGAAGAAATCACCGCCACCAGCGAAGGCGACAAGATCAAGACCGGCATCTACCGCGATTTTCCCCTGGACTATTCTGGCCCGGAAAAGAACTATCGCGGCAAGGTTCCGTTCGCGCTTGTGACCACGTCCCTTGACGGCAAAGATCTGGGCAGGACCGACGACACCGCCCTTCAGGGGAACGCCATCCGCATTTTCCTACGCGACGGGAGCAAAAAACTTGAGCCCGGCAGGCACCGCTTCGTTCTTGAATACGAAACCGCGCTGCACCTGCGGTTTTTTGAGCAATACGACGAACTGAACTGGAACGTCACCGGCGCGGGCTGGGAATTTCCCATCGAGAGAGCCTCCTGCCGCGTCACGCTGCCCGACGGCGTTCCCGCGAAACAGACTGCGGGCTGGCTGGGCAACGCGGGCGATAAAACCAGGGGGTTGGTTGCCGTTTCCCGCCCCGCTCCCAATACGGTGCAGTTTGTTGGCAAAAGGGAAATACAGCGCGGCGCGCAGCTGACCGTGGCTTTGAATTTTCCCAAGGGCGGCGTGGATGATCCCATGCCCGCGGCCCTGGAGGAACAGGAACGCCAGCGGGCCGCGATCACGGGAAATCCGCTGTTCGTGCTGCTGCATGAGGCGGAACCGTACCGGGGCGCGTTTTCGGTGCTGCTGGTGCTGGCCTATTTCGGGATAGTCTGGTTTTTCAAGGGGAAAGACCCTGCCGGAGGAGGCGTCATTCCCTGTTTTTCTCCGCCGGTGGCGGAATACATGGGCAAAAAGCCGCGACCGGCCGATTTTCACCCCGCGCCCATGTCGCCCATGGCCGTCGATTATCTGCGCACCGCACAGGAAGAGTCCCCCCGCGCTTTTGCGGCGCTTTTCCTGTCTCTGGCCGCGCGCGGACTGTGCGGCCTTGAAAAAAACGCGCAGGGGGTTTTTGTGCTGATCCCGCGCGAGGGCGCGGGTCTTGACCTGGCCGGCCTGTCGCCGGAAGAGCGGGCTCTGCACGCCGAACTGCTGCGGATGGCCGGGACGGAAGGCACGGTGGCGCTGGACCGGAGCCGGAGAAGCGAATTGCGCGACCTGTGGCGCAGCGCCATCCGGCCGGTGCGTGTGAATTACGCCGCCACCTGGACGTTCAACGCCCGATGGACCGTGCTGGGTTGGGTTCTGGTGATCCCATTGGGCGCGTGCCTGCATTTTCTCACGCCGGAACTGCTTTTCGGCCTGGAGGAGGGGCTGGTCCCGACGATCATCATGACCCTGTTTTCCCTTCTGGGCTGGGGGCTGGCCATTTCGTGCCTGCTTGGCGGCAGCAAGCTGGGCTTTGCGAAAATGGCGCTGATCGGCTTTTTGTGTACCTGGGGCCTTCCAGTTTCAGATTCGCTGGGCGGGTACTGGTGGCTGCCTCCGGTTCTGATGCTCGGCATCGGCACTGTTTTCGGCCGGCTGATGAAGGCCCCGACCAAAGAGGCCCAGCGGCGGCTGGACGACATTGCCGGCCTGCGGATGTACATGGCGGCGGCGGAACAGGATCGCCTGCAAATGCTCAACCGCCCCGATGACACGCCGGAAGTTTTTGAACGGCTGCTGCCGTACGCCCTGGTCCTGGGGCTGGAGCAGACCTGGTGCGACCGTTTCGCGGACCAGATCGCCGCGGGCATGCCGCTGGGCGGCAGAATCGGGGCGGACGGCCTGCGCGATGCAGCCGGGATGAACGTGTTCATGCACGAATTCAGCAAGGCCGCCGAAAGCGCGGTTCCGTCGGGCTCTTCCGGCGGATCCGGCAGCGCTTTCGGCTCCGGCGGGGGCGGGTCCGGTTCCGGCAGCGGCGGGGGCGGGGGCGGCGGCATATGAGACGGCTCGGCGGATTTTTTCAGGAAGGTGCGCGCATGGCAGAGAAACGAGTTGAAAAACGCGGGAAACGTCCGTACTCGGCCCTTTTGCTCTGGCTGCTTCTGGCGGCGCCGGGGACGGCGTTGGCCGGAGGCTCCATCAGTTATGAGGATGTCCGGGGCCGTTTTCCGGATCAGGCCCTGATGTTCGAAACTCTGGAATTGGCTCTTGATTTCAAGGACCCCGGCTCTGCCGAGATTCGCGTCATGTGGAACAACCATCACAAAAAAGTCAGCGAAAAATTCGCGGGCGCGCGGTTGGGGCCGTATTCTTTTTGCGCCCGGCAGAAGGGCGGCGAAAAACGCCGGGTGCAGGTCACGATGACGGCGGAAACGCAGTTTCTGGACGCAGCGGGGCGGGAAACGAAAAACGGCCTGTGGGACAAGGCCACGAACAGCATCCGGGAACGGCTGGCCGGTGTGATGATCGAAAAAGCCGAACCCGGCGGCGCGTGCGCGGAAGAAGCATTTTCACAGTGACAATACGTTGAGACCGCCGGCGTTCAGTCAACGCCCTGAACCAGCAGAAAAACCAGCCCGTAATACAGGCCGGCGCAAACGAACAGGATGCCCAGCGCGATCAGCGCGAAACGTGTTCCCTTGCGCATGCGGCATCTCCCGTGCGGTTTCGCTTTGAGGTTGTCCGGTGGAGGGCCACGCCCGCCCGCGCCGGTCTCGCGGGCTCTGCCGTGCCGCGTTTCGCAAGGCCGGAGCATTGCGGCCGGATGAACGATGTCGCCGTGACAATGCTTCCGTTGCGGCCCGCGCGGGCGTGGCGCCGTGTGGAATCCGGGGTTCCCCCGGCACCGGGCGCCTTTTTGCGGCGCGGCGCGCGTTGCTCTTGCCATCATGCCGCGGGATGCCCAAATTCTGGGCATCCCGCG
>JAVBOK010000019.1:0-57046 GCA_031550605.1 Desulfovibrionaceae bacterium
CAATCTGAGCCAGAATCAAACTCTCCAGTTATAATAACTAAAAAGTATGACCAATTGCTCGGTCTACTACTGACTGAATCTCAATTCTTCCCAACTCGCTATTCACTTGTCAAAGAACCACCGCCGCCCGGCCCGCGCCCCTTCTCGGGAGCAGTTCCAACCGGCGAGACGTGCTTATGCCCGAGAGCCGTTCCCGTGTCAAACACTTTTTCGACTTTTTTTCGATTTTTGGAACCGCTTGTCTCGGCGGGGCAAAAATCAATCGGGATCATGCACGTGGATTGTTTAAATACCCCCTTTGTTTTTTTCTGTCAACATCCGTCTCCCAAAATTCCTGCAACAATCATATACCTGCTGGTATTATTGTATAATTTTTCGCGCCCCGCTCTGCCTTCACCGAAAAGCCCTGGCTTTGCCCCCCGGAATACGGTAGAACGCCCTGGTTCAACCAGGGGGTTTGCCATGGCTTTTATGAATTCCAGTTCCAGCTTCACCCGTTTTCGCATCACGGATCCCGTGCCCGGCGACCTGTGGCCGCAAATCGGCGACCGGCTGAAGCAGCATGCGTTTAAGGATATTGACGAAACCAGCGACGAGCGCTCTTTCGGCTGGGTCAGCTTTGAAGATATGCTGGATACGCACTGGCGTTCCTCTCCGCCCCAGAAAGGAGCATACATCGCCTTTTCTCTGCGCCTGGACACCAGGCGCGTGCCCCCGGCCGTGCTGAAAAAGCACACGGCCCTGGCCCTGCGCGCGGAAGAAGCGCGCAACCGGGAGCAGGGCAAAAAATACATTTCGCGCGAGAGGAAAAAAGAACTGCGCGAACAGGTTTCAATGCGTCTGATGCAGCGCTGCCTGCCCATCCCGGCGGAATTCAACGTGGTCTGGAACATGGCGGACGGCGCGGTCTTTTTCGCCTCCACCCAGTCCAAAATGCTGGAGTTGTTTCAGGAGCATTTCACCAAATCTTTCGACCTGCATCTGGAGCCCCTGACCCCTTACGGACTGGCGGCCGCCATTCTGGGCGAGGACAAGCTGGCCAGACTCGACGGCCTGGAAGCGACCCGCTTCGCATGAGAGCACGGTTGAAGGCGCAAGGCGAGATGCGGGGCTCCGCCGCGAACGCCATCGGGCAAAGCCCCCGACCCGACTCAATGCAGAACACGACGCCGCAAAGGACAGTATATATGAGCACCAATCCCTATCTTGGCGAGAGCACGGACCTGGTTCTGGGACAGGAGTTTCTGACCTGGCTGTGGTTCCGGTCCGACACGGCGCCCGTTTTCGCGTCCCCTGACAAGGGGCCGGATTTTACCGTATCCATGGAACAACGCATCGTGGTGCAGGGCGGAGAAGGCGACGCCAAAGAAACGGCCAGCGTATCCGGAATCATGTCCGAACTGCGCGAAGCGCGCCTGGGGCTGACCACAGGCAAAAAGGTTGCCCGGGCTCTGGTGCGGTTCACCCGCGAACCGGAAGAATGGCAGGTGACCCTGAAGGCTCAGGATTTTTCCCTGGGCAGCCTGAAAACGCCCACCGTGGACAAAAACGATGCGGACGACGACCCGGACGCTCTGTTTTTTGAGAAAATCCACCTGACCGAGGTCTGCCTCGGCTTTTTCGACGCCCTGTATACAGAATTTCTGGACCTGCGCCTGTCCCCCAAATGGGAGCAGGCTGCCCGCGAGATCCGTGACTGGGCGGCCAAAGAAGCGTAACGGCTTATAACTCCCGCACCACCCGGCAGGGATTGCCCACGGCCAGAACCCGCGGCGGAATGTCGCGGGTGACCACAGCCCCTGCGCCGATGGTCGTGCCTGCGCCGATGCTGACGCCGGGCATGATGATGGCCCCGCCGCCGATCCAGCACTGATCCCCGATGCGCACGGGCGCGGTTATGTCATAATGCCGGGCCGTTTCCCCCCGCCCGCCGCCGGGGATCAGGCGGTCTTCCGGCAGGACCGGGTGCGCCACGGCGTATATCTGCACGGCCGGGGCAATCAGCACGTCGCTGCCGACGATAATGTCATTGCAATCAAGAAACACGCAGTTGAAATTGACGTAGCTGTTGTCCCCGAGGCTGATGTGGCAGCCGTAATCGCAATAAAACGGCGGCTCGATCCATATGTTTTTCCCGGCAAAGGCCAGACACTCACGCAGCAGCGCGGCGCGTTCCTCCGGGTCCGCATCGATCATGCGGTTATATGCGGCCATAAAGACGCGGGCCTTGCGGTGCATGGCCATCAATTCCGAATCCCGCGAATTGTACGGCAGCCCGGCCAGCATTTTTTCCCTTTCGCTTTGCGCCACGGCACCCTTCCTGCGTCAAAAGGCCGGGTGGCCCCGGCCTTCAGATTGATACCAAAACCCGCAAAGCCGGGGTTTGGTAAAGCACGCCCACTCCGGCCTTACTTCATACCTGATTTTCCACGCCTGTTGTCGACTCCACATTAACCTGCGGCAGCCTGGACAGCGCTTCCCTGGCCAGACGCCGCACGGCCGCGGACGATTCCGGCCGGATCGTCAGCGCTTGGTCAGGGGTGTGGGAAAGAACCTGATGATACCATTTCCTGGCTTCTTCCACATCGCGGCTGGTGCCCAGCGCCTTTTCGTACATGGAACCGGCCATGTACATGGCCTGGATGTCGCCGTTCTCCGCCGCCTGCAGGCACCAGTGCAGCGCTTTTTCATAATCGAAAGGAACGCCGCGCCCGTGGGAATACAGTTCGGCCAGACGGCGCTGGCTTTTGGGGTCGCCTTTGTCCGCCCCGGCCTGAAAGGCTTTTGCGGCTTCTTCGGGATTCTGCGGCACGCCGCGCCCGTCCAGATACATGGCGCCAAGATAGGCATAGGCTTCCGCGTGTCCGGCTTTGGCGGCCCTGCCATAGCAGGAGAACGCCTTGCTGTAGTCCTGGGGCACACCCTTGCCGTCTTCCGCCGCAACGCCCAGCATGGTGGCCGAGGCGGGAACGCGGGCTTCCGTCTTGGCGAACAGGTCGATGGCCTGTTTCACGTTGCCGTACGGCCTTGGGGCGTAATAGTACAAAAGCCCCAACTTGTAGCCGGCCTGCATGTCGCCCTTGGCGTAAGCGTCCTTGTACAGCACAAGAGCCTGCTCGTAGCGGGGAGAGCCGCCGCGGGTTTCCGCGTACAGCGCGGCCAGATTCTTCTGCGCGCCGGCCACGCCCTTCTTGGCGGCCAGACGATTCCATTTGGCGGCCTGCACGTAATCTTTCTCGATGCCCTTGCCGCTCTGGTACATGGATCCGATGGCCGCCTGGGACACGGCATCCCCGTTCTGCGCCGCCCGCAGATACCAGTACGCGGCCTTTTTCGCATCAGGCGTGATCTTGGCCCGGCCTTCCACATCCCGCCCGTTGAAATACAGGTTCCCCAAAAATCGCTGGGCCAGAATGTTGCCGCCGTTCGCCGCCTTGTTCAGCCATTCCAGCGCCTGGACGGGGTCGGGTTCCGTGCCCTTGCCTTCGTAATAAAAAACCGCGGTCTCGTACTGGGCCTGGGCCAGGCCGCCCACGGCGGCGTCGCGCATCCAGAAAAAAGCCCTGGCCTTGGTATCGGCTTCGTCTTTTCCCGCAACCAGGCCGTCGCGGTACAGGGCCGCCAGGGCGTACGCCCCGCGACGGCTGCCGTTTCGCGCGGCGCGCTCATAATAGCCCGCCGCGGCCTGATAGTCCGCTTTTTTCTCTTCCGTTTCAACGCTGGCTTCGCGTCCCTGGTCGTACAAAATCTCCGTCCGCGCAACTCGCTCCGTCAAGGTCGGCCCGCTCAAGCTTGCGCAGCCCGCAAGCATCACCACTGTTCCCGAAAAAAATACGAGGAAAACGCTGCGCATGACGAACTCCTTCTTTCCCGTTCAGAATTATCTCCAGTTTATACGCGGGGGTATGCGGGACGGCCTGGAAAACGCCGCGTACCGGGGATAGCCAATCATCTGGGCGCCGTAGACTTTTTCCCTGTCTGCCAGCCCCAGGAACACGCGCAACTCGCCCCCCGCCGGATGCTCGAAAGCCCGGCAAAGATACCCGCCCCAACAACAACCCGCCCTGTGGGCATGGGCCAGAATTTCCAGGTAGGTAAGAGCGATGGCCGCATCCGAAGATCCCCAGTCGTTTTTCGCCGCGACCGCCAGCACAAGCTGGGGCGCTCCGCGCGTGATCAGGTCGATCCCTTTGTCCCAGGCCTGGTGAAAATCTTCCGGCCGCAACGCCCGCGCCAGAACCGGGTCCGTGCGGGGCAGATCGCCCAGCCAGGCCAGCGTCAGCCGAACCAGTTCCACAACCTGTTCCCGTGACGTGAACACGATCCAGCGCAGATTTTGCAAATTCCGCGCGCTGGGCGCATACCGGACCGTGTCAAGCAGGCGCTGCAGAAGAGCCCGCGGCAGGGGCTCCTCACGGTAATTGCGGATGGAACGGCGGGAAAACACCAATTCTTCCACCTGATCCGGCTGCGGCAAAAAATCCCGCCGCAGCATCCGGCATTCTTCCACTGAAAGCCCCGGCGCGGCGCAGGCCTGCGCGGGGCAGAAAGCCATGCACTGCCCGCAGGAGAAACAGCGCTGCTCCGCGCCGTCGTCCATGTCCGGGTATTCCCCGACCCCGCCCCGGATAAGCCGCATCGGACAAACCGCCGCGCATATGCCGTCCTTGCGGCACCGTGCGGAATCCACGCTGAATGCGTCCATAAAAATCTCCTATTCGCGCAATATATATGTTGTACAGGGACGGCGGACAAAATTCAATCACGGAGGCTGCGCTTTTCGACAAATCCGCAGGGAACCGGCGAACGGACGCGCCTGAAAACACTTTGACAGCGGAAGAGCCCCGCGCTAGGTTCAGTCGCTGTTACTCTGGGAGACTCCGCCCCCCAATCCTCCTGGCAGGAGAGTTACTCCCCAGCACCCCCAGTACCGGCACGCGGCGCAAAACTCCACGTGCCGGAAATCGGGGAGGGGCCGGGGGAATCATTCCCCCCGGCGGGGTTTGGGGCGGCAGCCCCAAGAAACTACTGCGGCATGAGCCGGGAAAGCGCCAAACAGCACGAAGGATTTTTTGCATGAAAACTTGGGGTTACCACACCGCAATTCTGCTTCTTTGCTGCTGCATCACCGGTTGCGCAACCGTACCGGTTCAGAAACTTGCCCCCAAAAGCAACACCATGGTGCATACGGCCGCCCAGCGGGCCGACCCCGGCTATGTCCAGTATCTTGAGCGGCAGTCCATGCTGGGCAGCGACCAGGAACTGGCGCGCATCGTTTCCGGCAGCCAGTTGAACTGGCTGCGCCCGGCTTCCACGCCCTTTCCCGATTCCCTTCTGGTGCTGGCCGACACATGGCTGAACATCCACCCGATGGTCATGCTGCCGGAGAACAAACGGTCCGCCTTCGCCACGCTGAGCAGCGTGCCGCAATGGCAGGTCATGGAAAAAACCAACCTCCGCGGGCTGCACATCGCGCCCACGGGCGGGGCGGGCGCTTTGTGGGCATACGGCCGCAACGCCACGCTGAGCGGCGAGGACGTCATTCAATACACGTTTTCCGAATCGGCCGGGCAGGAAGAAGAATACCGCCGCCTGCTGGACATGGCGAACAAAAACCGCCGCCTGCTCGGGACGGATATTGTTCCGGCGGCCACCGGCCTGGGGCCGGACTTTTTTCTGGCCACCAGAAACCATCGCCAGTTCCCCGGCGCGTACTGCATGATCGAACTGCCGCAAAACTCCTGGTCCTCACTGCCCCCGGTCGCCAATCAGTGGCGCGGCGCGCCCCTTTCGCAGGAACAGGTCGCGGATCTGGCCGCAAAAAAGTTGCTGCCCCCGGCCCTGGAGCAGGATTTCCCGCTGTTCGGGGCCAGAAGCGGCTGGGCGGTCACCGCTGAAATACACGGGGTGGACGGTCTGGTCCGGCGCTGGGCTTACCGTTTTTACGGTTCCCCTGACAGACCCGTGTTGAACTGGGAAGACCCCTCGATGGCCGCGCGCCGCGTTCTGTCCGGCAGCGCCATCCGCAATGTCGGCGTCCTGGGGGGCGCGCTTGTGGGCATGCGCATGGAGGGCCTGTACGGCCTGGATGTGGCCAAAAGCCGCCGGCCTGCCTCCGCTGCTCCGGCGGACGCGGCCGCCGTTGCCGTCAGCCGCGAGGTCCGCCGGTACGGCGGCTGGGCCTGGCTGCGCGACGAACTGCCGCTGTCGTACGTGGCCGCACTGATGCCCGGCGGGCCGGATTTTGTGCAGGACTCCGTCTTTTCTCCCGCTCTGGAACACACTCTGCTGACCGGCAACGCCGCCCTGCTGCGGACCATGACGGACGAAGCCCTGCGCCTGAACATCGACATGCGCCGCCTGGTGCACGCCATGCCGGCGGAAAACGGCATCGACTATTCCCTGCCCCATCTGGCGGATCTTGCCGCCCGGCCCGCCGAATTTTCCGGCAGCAAGAGCGTGCAGTTTCTCAGCCCCCTGTCGCCCCAGGCCGCCGCGGACCTGCGCAAGAAAACCCTGGATGAAGTACGCCACGCCGTCTATGCCGCCAAAATGACCTCGCCCAAGGGCGACGATATCGCGCCGCTGGCAACGGACAGGCTGTACACCACGCCGGCCGGCCTTGTGGCCCTGGCCCTGGGGGCCGGCAATGCGGAAGCCGTCAGCAAGCCGCTGGCCCAGCAGATACAGGACGGCCATCTGCTGCTGACCTTTTTCCGGGCCATGCAGCCGGGCCTGTTCATGCTGTCCGGCCAGGACCTTGCGGGCAGCCTTCCCCTCAGCTGGTACGGCATGATCGATTTCGCCAAGGACTGGGACATCAGCCTGACCTCACGCGGGGCCTATGCGCTGACTGAAGCCACGGCCGGCAGGATGGTCACCGCCCAGGGCGTGGCCAAAGCCAAAAGCATCTATCCGCCTGCGGACACCCAGGTCCAGGATCCGGCGTCTTTCTCTTCCAAGCTGGGGCGCATCATCGCTTTTCGCGACAAATTGAAAATCGCCTGGGGCACCTTGCACGGCCGTTTTCTGACCCGCAATTCGGGCTCCTTCGCCCTGGCCACCCTGCTGCCCGTGAGCAGCCGCCTGCCGTCGGGCACGGAAGCGGTTTTCCCCTCCGCCGCCAAGGAAGAAAGCGGCATCGTGCGCCTGGTTTCCACGCGCGACGACGAAACCACCGGCACGACGGAACAGCACGCCGCCAGGCAGCGGGAAGCGGACGCCCGCATCCGCACGGCCCTGGCCAACAAACTGGTCATGGCCCCTCCTTCGTCCGGGTATGAACCCGGCGACACGGCCCTGATCACTGTGTACAACTTTTCCCGCGACAAGGTAACGGAAACCCTGAACCTGGGCGCAAGCCCCACCCTGGCCCGCATCGTCAGCAGAGGAGCGCCGGTTCTGGTTTCGGAAGGGGCGAGCATGAGCCAGCACGGGCATCAGCTCACCGTCACCCTGTCGCCCTGGCAGGCGGCGGCCATCGTCATCGGCAAGATGCCGTAAAAGGCCCGGCTTTGGCGAAGCCGCCTTGCGAATGCGCGCCTGATCCGCCACATCCCGCGGTCCGGCCTTCGGACGGCTGCGCCGTGCGGATCCGCCATCCCGCGGATTTGTCCCCCTTGCGCTCCGCAAGGGGGCCGATCCCCCTGAGATCGCGAAAAACCCCGACCATCAACCTGAAAGAGCGGGCGGACTTGTTCCGCCCGCTCTTTCAGGTTTTTTCCTCCGCTATTTTTCCGACGCGAAGGTCAGTTCCCCGGCGCCCGCATCCACCACCACCGCCGCGCCATCGGCGATTTCGCCACCGATCAGTTTGCGGGCCAGGGCGGTTTCCAGATGGCGCTGCATGTAGCGGCGCAAAGGCCGCGCTCCGTACACCGGATCATAGGCCGCGTCCGCGATGAAGACCGCCGCCCTGTCCGTCAGGGTCAGGCTGATCTTGCGGTCCGCCAGGCGGCGTTGCAGGCTTTCCAGCAGCAGCAGCACGATGGCCTTGATCTGCTCGCGCCGCAAAGGCCGGAACAGCACGGTTTCATCCACCCGGTTCAGGAATTCCGGCCGGAAATGGCGGCGCAGGTCCTCCAGCACCTCGTCCCGCACGCCGGGGGTGAATTCCCCGCGCTCGTCAATACCGTCCAGCAGCCGCCCGGAGCCGATGTTGGACGTCATGATGATGATGCTGTTGCGAAAATCCACCGTGCGGCCCTGGCTGTCGGTCAGCCGCCCGTCGTCGAGGATCTGCAGAAAGGCGTTGAACACGTCCGCATGAGCCTTTTCGATCTCGTCGAGCAGAATGACGCTGTACGGTTTGCGCCGCACGGCCTCGGTCAGCTGGCCGCCCTCGTCGTAGCCCACATAGCCGGGAGGCGCCCCGATCAGGCGGGAGACGGCGTGCTTTTCCATATATTCGCTCATGTCCAGACGGACCATGTTGTCTTCGGAATCAAACAGC
Organism: Desulfovibrionaceae bacterium; assembly: GCA_031550605.1. GTDB lineage: Bacteria > Desulfobacterota > Desulfovibrionia > Desulfovibrionales > Desulfovibrionaceae > FLUQ01. Next base: position 8,453 of record JAVBOK010000019.1, read on the forward strand.
GTTGCGGCCAGTGCCTTGCACAGTTCCGTCTTGCCCACGCCCGTGGGCCCGAGAAAAATAAACGAGCCCATGGGCCGCGAAGGATCGGAAAGCCCGGCCCGCGAACGCAGCACGGCCTCGGCCACCGCGGTCACCGCCTCGTCCTGCCCCACCACCCTGCGGTGCAGTTCCTCGGGCAGGCGCAGCAATTTGGTCCGCTCGCTTTCCAGCAGGCGCGACACCGGGATGCCCGTCCAGCGGGCCACGATCTCGGCCACGTCGTCGGGCCCCACGTCCTCTTTCAACAGACGGTTGCCGACGCCTTCGCCGCTGACGGCCGCCTCCGCCGCGGCCAGTTCCTTTTCCAGCCCCGGCAGCGTGGCGTACTGCAGGTCCGCCACCTTGTTCAGGTCATAGGACCGTTGCGCCTCGTCGATCAGGCGGCGGGTCTTTTCGATTTCCTCTTTCAGCCGGCGAATGTCGTTGATGCCGCCTTTTTCCTTTTCCCACTGACCGAGCAGCCCCGCATGGCGTTCGCGGATGGATGCGAGTTCGTTCTCCAGTTTTTCCAGACGGTCGCGGGACGCGGCGTCGGTTTCGCGGCGCAGCGCCTCACGCTCGATCTCAAGCTGCATGATCTTGCGGTTGGCTTCATCCAGTTCCGTGGGCAGAGAGTCGATTTCCGTGCGAATCATGGCCGCGGCTTCGTCAATCAGGTCGATGGCCTTGTCCGGCAGGCGCCGGTCGCTGATGTAGCGGCTGGAAAGGGTCACCGCCTCCACGATGGCCGCGTCGCTGATGCGCACCCCGTGGTGCACCTCAAAGCGTTCCTTGAGGCCGCGCAGGATGGAAATGGCGTCCTCCCGCGTGGGTTCCTCCACCAGCAGGGGCTGGAAACGGCGTTCCAGAGCCGGATCCTTCTCAATATACTTGCGGTATTCGTCCAGTGTCGTGGCCCCGATGCAATGCAGAACCCCGCGCGCCAGCATGGGCTTCAGGATGTTGCCCGCGTCCATGGCCCCGTCGGTCCGTCCCGCGCCCACAATGGTGTGCAATTCGTCAATGAACAGCAGAATGCCCCCTTCGGCGGCCTCCACTTCCTTGAGCACCGCTTTCAGGCGCTCTTCGAATTCGCCCCGGTATTTCGCCCCGGCGATCAGCGCGCCCATGTCCAGGGCGAACAGCTTTTTGTCCCGCAGCCCCTCGGGCACGTCGCCCTGCAGGATGCGGCGGGCCAGGCCTTCGACGATGGCGGTTTTGCCCACCCCGGCCTCGCCCACCAGCACGGGGTTGTTCTTTGTGCGGCGGGACAGGATGCGAATGCAGCGCCGTATTTCCGCGTCACGGCCGATGACCGGATCCAGCTTGCCTTTTCTGGCTTCTTCCACCAGGTCGCGGCCGTACCGGGACAGAGCTTCGTAGGTGTCTTCCGGGTTCTGGCTGGTCACACGCTGGTTGCCGCGCACTTCGCTCATGGCCTGCAGGATCTTGTCACGGGTGACGCCCGTCTGCCGGTTCACGCCGCCAATGGGGGTCGAGCCGCCTTCTCCGGCCATTTCGCAGAAAATATGCTCCACGCTGACGTATTCGTCCTTCATGCGTTGGGCCGCGTCATGGGCGCGGATCAAAACCTGCTGCAAGCGGGAGGTTGCCGCCAGGCCCGCCGCGTCCGCGCCGGGCCCGCTGACGGACGGCCGTTTGCGCAATTCCTGGCGCAAGGCTTCGGCATAGGTCTGCGGCACAACCTGAATCCGTTCCAGGAGGCGCGGGACAAGCCCCCCCTCCTGGTCGATCAGGGCCAGAGCCAGATGTTCCACATCAACCTGCTGGTGCCCCATCCGTAAAGCGACAGTCTGCGCGTCGGCAACAGCTTGCTGGGATTTCTCGGTGAATTTTTTCAGGTCCATATGTGGACTCCTTTCCTGCATAAAATTCCAGAGGGCTCCGTCCTCTCAGTGTTGATGACAAAACCCGCCCGCCCGGGCTTTGTGAAAGCACGCCCACTCCGGCGCTTTCCGGCGGCAATGAATGCCGCCGGCGCCTGCGTGGAGGACATCGAAACCGACACGCGCCACATGCGCGCGGCCCTGAACGGATCCACGGGCAACGCCCCTTGAGGGGAGGTCCCGGAGTACGGCGTCCCCGGGCTATCTCGCTGTAAACGGCGAAATGGCCTGCAATTTTTCCCACACTTCTTTTTCTTCGGCCGTCAGGGACGGCGGCACGGCGACGGCAATGCGCACAAACTGGTCCCCCTTGGTCGTGCCACTGCCCAGGCCCCGGCCGCGCAGGCGGAATTTCCGCTGGCTGCCGCTGCCCGGTGGTATGGTCAGATCCACTTCGCCGTCCAGGGTGGGCACCCGCACTTTGGCGCCCAAAACCGCTTCCCAGGGGGCAATGGGCAGTTCATACACGACGTCGTTGTCGTCAAGACTGAACAGAGCATGCGGCATCAGCGTCACCGCTAGATACAGATCCCCTGGGGCCGCGCCCTGGCCGGGTTCGCCCTGGCCGGCAAGACGGATACGCGCCCCGCTTTTGACCCCGGCGGGTATTTTGACCTCCAGGGTTCTGACCCCGGAAGAAGTCTGCAGCGAAATGGATTTCACGCCGCCATGATACGCATCTTCCAGGGTGAGTTGGACGGACGCATCCACATCACGGCCCTTGCGCGGCTGGCGGCTGAACGAAGCAAAGGGGTCGCCGCCGAAGGACGCGGATTGCCGCCCGCTCTGGCGCGCGCCGCCGCCGAACAGGGTTTCGAAAAAGTCGCTGAACGAGGATGAGTCAAAACTCTGCGCCCCGCCGCGCCCGCCGAAATGCTGCGAAAAGCCGCCGCCGAAACTCTGGCCGAAGTTCCGTCCGAAATCCTGATGATTGAATTGCTGCCCGTGTTGCCAGTTGGGGCCCAGTTCGTCGTACAGGCGGCGCTTCTCGTCGTCTTTCAGGACTTCATAGGCTTCGTTGATGTCCTTGAATTTGCCTTCCGCCGATTTGTCGCCTTGGTTCATGTCAGGATGGTATTTGCGCGCCAGTTTCTTGAAGGCTTTGCTGATCTCGTCTTTGGAAGCTCCTCGCGAGACCCCCAGCAGCTTGTAATAATCCTTGTATTCAACCGCCATCTCGTATAGCTCTCCCTCAAGAACAGATTACTTTGCCAAGAGATAACGCCATCATGCCGACAGTCAAGACGCCCCGCGCACAAAGCCTGCCCGTGCTGATGTATCATTACATCAGCCGCCACGCCAACTCCATCGCCGTGCCGCCGGAACTGTTCGTCCGGCATTGCGCGGCCATGCGCGACGCCGGCTGGCGCGGAATCGGCCTGGACGAAGCCGAAGCCTATCTGGCGCGCGGAGAAACCCTGCCCGCCAAATCCTGCCTGATCACCTTTGACGACGGCTATCTGGACAACTATGTTTACGCTTGGCCCATCCTGCGTGAACACGGCCACAAGGGAGTCGTCTTTGCCGTGACGGACCGGATCGAGCAGGAAGGGGCCATCAGGCCGACCCTGGACGACCTTCGGAACGGCAGCCTGGCGGAACGGGACCTGCCACGCGTGGACGACCCGTTCGAGGACCGTCCCAACGGGTACCGGGTGCGGCGCGACCTGTTCATCAACTGGAACGAAGCGAGGCTGATGGAGGCAAGCGGCATCGTCAGCGTGGCCTCCCATACCCTGAGCCATCAGGGCGTATTCGTGAACGGTTCGTATTCGGGGTTTCTGCTGCCGGGCAAACGCGGCCGCACCTTCGACCACGCGGCCGGGGCCTTCTGGGGTCAACCGAAATTCACGCAAAAACCGGGCATGGCCAATCGGGCGTTCATCCCCGATCCCGTCCTGATGGAACGGATCAGGGCTCTTGTGCCCCAGGATGAGGACGGAGCCTTCGCCTTTGCCGCCGACCCGGCCAGTATCGCGGCGCTGCACAAACTGGTGCGCGATGCCGGCCCCAACCCCGGCCGCATGGAAAGCGACGACGAGATGGCCTGCCGCATGCGGGCGCAGATCGCGGACGGCAAGAGGATCATGGAAAAAGCGCTGGGGCATGCGGTGAACACGCTCTGCTGGCCCTGGGGCGCATACAGCCCCCTGGCCCTGCAACTGGCGCGGGCAGCGGGTTTCTCGGTCTGCATCACCACCCGGAGCGGGGCCAACCCGCCCGGATCCCCTCTGGAAGTATGCCGCTTCAAGGCCAAGGACAAGGAACCCTCGTGGCTGCTCAGCCGCCTGTGGGTGTATTCCCGGCCGTTTGTCGCGAAACTGTACGCGAAGATGCAGATGTGACACCCCCCCGCGCGGCATCGCGCGCAGGGGGGTGGCCAGGCCGGAGGCGAGGCCTGTCAGAGGTAGTCGCCGCGATTGAGTTTGACGGTCTCCGCTGTGGTGATGACCGCAAGTTCGTTGACCATGGCGGCAAGGCCGGCATGGCGGCTGCCCAGGTCCGGGGCTGACTGGCGCAGGGCCTTGATGTCGCCGTCCATGCTCTGCAGGAGCGAATACGCCCCGCGCAGATCGGGCCCGCTCGGCGCGGCCAGCGACGCGGCGTACGCGTCAAGGCGGCCCAGAAGGGCGTCGATGGATTGCGAAACCTGCTCAAGCGCCGGCGCGCCGGACTCTTCCGCCGCCAGGGGGGCGGCGATACCCGTGACGCCAGGCGAAAGCGCGCCCGGAACCGTTCCGGGTCCCTGCGTTTGCGCCGCCGCTCCCTCCGCGATGCGCGCCGAATCCATCTGCCGTTCCAGCAGGGCCGTGAAATCCGTTTCGGCCGCTTTGGCTTTGGCGCGCGCCTCACCTTGCTGCTGCAAGGCCTGGAGAGAATCATTGCGTATTTTCATGGCATCCCCAGGGGTTGAGGGTTACAGGCCGGAACCGGAAAAAAATCCGCGTCCGGCGGGACAGCGCAGCCCAAGCAATAACCTTGCCAAATTTTCTAGACTTTTTATCATCTTGAAATTACACACTCTCTGCAAAACATCCCGGCAATTTCTGCCTGCTTGCGCTTTCGCAAATGTCTACTTGTCTATTCCCGCAAAAAATTATACGAAATAGGTACGGGAAGCCGCATAGCGCGTCCCACTGCCTGTACAGACAAGGAGGTCACTATGCCTAGCATCAAAAAAATTCTCTGCGCCGTTGACCTTTCCGAGCACAGCAAGACGGTGGCCGAATACGCCATCCTGCTTGCAAAAGGCCTTGGGGCGGAAATCACCGTTCTCTACGCGGCGCCTTCACTCAGCCAGTATGTCGGATTCCACGTGCCCCCCAGCTCCATCGAAAACTTCGTGGGTGAAATAGTTTCCGGAGCTGAAAAATCCATGGAAGCGTTTATCGCCGAAACCTTCACCGATGTCAAAGCGGAAGGCAAAATCATCAGCGGATACGCCGCGCAGGAAATTTTGTCCTATGCCACGAACAACAATATGGATATCATCGTGATGGGCACCCACGGCCGTACGGGCATCGACCGCATCCTTTTCGGCTCCGTGGCTGAAAAGGTGGTCAAGTCCGCGACCATACCGGTGATGACGATTCGCCCCAACGCGTGAGGAATCTGTCGTTTGAATCACCGGCCGCCTTTCTCCCGCGGAAAGGCGGCCGCGTTTGCTTGGAAGTCATTTATGTGATGCTCCCGTGAAGCGGCTTCTCGCGCCGGACGGGAGCCCGGCGCCGCCGAAACGGCGTGAGCGATCTCGAAACCGCGTTTTCGGGCGAAGCGATCCCCGGAAATCGGCCGATGGCCGATGCATGGAATCGGCACTGCAGCCGTTCACCATTGAAAAGCCGAACCGTGCGGCAGGGATATGTTTTCAATCCCCTGCCGCGAAATGCCTGCGAACGGGTTCCGCCGCCGTTGCGCGGGCATCTCGAAGCGAAACTGCCAGTAAGGATATGCCATGACCGCCTCATACACCGACGTCCGCCCGGAAATACTGGATTTCACGCCGTACACCCCCGGCCTTGCCATTGAGGAAATCCGCGAACGCTACGGCCTGCCCCAGGTCGTCAAGCTGGCCAGCAACGAAAATCCCCTGGGAGCTTCGCCCCTGGTCCAGAAGGCCATCCAGAAAGCCGCCGCCCTGGCCTTCCGTTACCCGCAGTCGGGGGTGCCGCGCCTGACCGAAGCCATCGCCGCGCACCACAATCTGCCCCCGGAACGCGTGGTGGCCGGCAACGGCTCCGACGACATCATCGACCTGCTGATCCGCATCCGGGCCGTACCGGGCAGGCACAACATCGTCGCCTGCAGACCCTGCTTCGGCATATACACCGTGCAGGCAAAAATGGCCGGGGTCGAACTGCGCCAGGCGCCGGTGAAGGACGATTTTTCCTTTGACTGGGACGGCCTTGTCTCGCTTGTCGACGAGGCAACGGCCCTTGTCTTTCTGACCACGCCGGATAACCCCTCGGGTTTCTGCCCGCCGCGCGAGGCCGTGATCAGCTTCGTGAAGCGCCTGCCGCCCTTTGCCCTGCTGGTGGTCGACGAAGCGTACATGGATTTCGCCGACGACGAGGACGCCTCGTCACTCATCAAGCATGTGGATTCCTTTCCCAACATTGCGGTGCTTCGCACCTTTTCCAAAAGCTTCGGCCTGGCCGGGGTGCGCCTTGGATACGGCGTGCTGCCGCCCGCCATTGCGGACTACATGCGCCGGGTGCGCCTGCCTTTTGCCGTGAACATTCTGGCGGAAGAAGCCGGTATCGCCGCTCTTGCCGATACGGTTTTCCGACGGGAAACCCTGAAAGCGGTCCGCGAGGGCCGGGCGTATCTGGCGGAAGAGCTTGCCGCTCTGGGCTGCGTGGTCTACCCTTCCCAGTCCAACTTTCTGATGTTCAGCCTGCCGCCCGGCAGAGGATACTCCGCCCAGAACGTTTTTGAGGCCCTGCTGACCCGCGGGGTCATCATCCGTCCCCTGAAAAGTTACGGCCTGCCCGAGCATCTGCGGGTCAGCGTCGGCAATGCCGCCGAAAACAAGGTCTTCATCACGGCCATCGCCGGCCTGCTCGACGCCAAGGGCCGGTAAGCCGTGGACACATTGCGCATCGTCACCCTCGACGGCCCGGCCGGGGTGGGCAAATCGACCTTGGCCCGCCGCGTGGCCCAGGCTTTGGGCATAGCTTATCTGGATACCGGGGCCATGTTCCGCACCATCGCCCTGCAACTGGGGCAGGAAGGCCTTGCGGCTTCACCCGCCGTGCGGGAAAAGGCCCTCTCCGCTCTGCGCTTCAGCCTGGCCGGACGCGGCGAGCATACCGTCCTGTCCTGCAACGGCGCGGCCGCCGGGCCGGAAATCCGTACGGAAACCATCGGCATGCTGGCCTCGCGCTATGCGGCCCTGGCGGAAGTGCGAGCCTATCTCAAAACCGCCCAGCAGGAACTGGGAAAACAGTTTTCCCTTGTGGCCGAGGGCCGCGACATGGGAACAGCCATTTTCCCCGCCGCGCCGCACAAATTTTTTCTCGACGCCCGACCGGAAATCCGGGCTGAACGCCGCGTGCAGCAACTGCGGGAAAGCGGCCAGGACGCGGACCCGGCAACCGTCACCGAACAGATCCGCCAACGCGACGAGCTTGACCGCAACCGGGCCATCGCCCCGTTGCGCCCGGCCGACGACGCCGTCGTCGTCGACACCTCCGACCTGGACATTGACGGCGTGTTCGACGCCATCATCAGACATATCCGCTGACGGCCGGCCGCAACCGGAAAATCCCGGTCCGGGGCGCGCGCGTCCCGGATTTTCCGGCGCAACGCATTTTTTCATATCCTGTATTGACAATCTTCAACCGCACATATAAATATCCGCATCCATTTTTATACCGCACACGCCAAGGTGTGAAGGAGTACCCATGAGCGAGATTCAGTCCTTGCCCGGCGCGGTCAAAACCGACGCCGGGGTAAAAGTGAACGGTGTTGTCTGCCAGCCGGTCGTCGACAAATGCGATGGCTGTGACCGCGTCCGCAGTTTCGAAGACCAGAAATACTGCATCAGCTACCCCACCCCCGCCGGAAAATGGCGCATGGGCGGTCGCTGTAACTTTGCCACCCACATCCAGAAGGAAACGGCAAAGGCAGTGAAGGTCAACCCCCTGAAAGCGTCCAAGCGCGCCGCCCACGGCGGGAAATAGCCTTCCGGACGGCGCCGGGGCATTGCGCCCGTGAAATGCCGCACGGATGTGATTGCGAGTCCGTGCCGCCAGGCGGCGCGGACAGGGCCTGTCCGTTTCCGGCGGCCTTTTGAGCCGTTCCGTGTCCGATCCGACAAAACTGGGAGCCCGCGCTCCCTTTTTTGTTTCGCGCCGCGCGCCGCATCAGCCGCAAACGCCTTGTTCTCTTCGCACGCCGCTGGTATGTTCACCGCCGTCCGGAAACAGCGGCCGCTCCGCCACGGGATCCCCCGTTCCGAAAAAATACCAGGGCGCCCTTCATGACCAATACGGTTGACTGCATTCTTGTCGGCGGCGGGCACGCCGGCGCCGAAGCCGCCATGGCAGCGGCGAAGCTCGGCCTTTCCACGCTGCTGCTGACGAGCAACACGGACCATCTGGGGCAGATGTCCTGCAACCCGGCCATAGGCGGGCTGGCCAAAGGCCACATGGTCCGCGAAATCGATGCCTTGGGCGGCATGATGGGGCTGTGGGCGGACGAGGCCGCCATCCAGTTCCGCATGCTGAACACCAGCAAAGGCCCGGCGGTGCGCGCCCCCAGAGCCCAGATGGACCGGGAAATTTACGCACGGGCGGTCAAGCGCGATCTTTTCGGCGCCCGACGCCTGCGCGTGGAACAGGATATGGTCACCGGCCTTATTCTGGAAAACGGCCGCGCGGCCGGGGTCAGCACCTATCTGGGCCAGCGCTTTTACGCCAGGGCCGTCTGCATCACCGCCGGCACCTTTTTGCGCGGAATCCTGCACATGGGGGAACGATCCTGGCCCGGCGGCAGGCTGGGGGACGCGCCTTCCCGCGCCCTGTCTCTGTCCCTGGAACAGGCCGGTGTCGGCCTGCGCCGTTTCATGACCTGCACCCCGCCGCGCGTCGCCGCCGCGGGCGTCAACCTTGCCTCCATGCAGGAACAGCCGGGCGATACGCCGCCGCGGGGATTCAGCTTTCACGGACCGGGTGTTTGTCTGCCCCAACGGCCCTGCTACACGACATGGACGAACGGCGCGGTTCACGAGGTCATCCGGTCCAATCTGCCCCGTTCGCCCATGTACAATGGGGCCATTCCCGGCCCCGGCCCCCGCTATTGTCCGTCCATCGAGGACAAAATCGCCCGTTTCCCCGAAAAGGACAGGCACCAGATTTTTGTGGAACCCGAGGGGCTGGACCTTTCGGTCTATTACGTGAACAACCTGCCCACGGGCCTGCCGCTGGACGTGCAGAAAACCTTTCTGTCCCTCATCCCCGGCCTGGAACGCTGCGAAATCGTGCGGCCGGGCTATGCCATCGAATACGACTGCATCGACCCCACGGCGCTGTACCCGACGCTGGAAAGCAAGCGGACGCCCGGCCTGTGGTTCGCGGGGCAGGTCAACGGCACGTCCGGTTACGAGGAAGCGGCGGCCCAGGGGCTTTTCGCCGCCTGCAACATCGCCGCGTCCCTGGCCGGCCGGCCGCCGTTTCTGCCGGGGCGCGACGTATCCTATATCCACGTGCTGACCGACGATCTGACCGGCAGGGGCACGGACGAGCCGTACCGCATGTTCACCTCGCGGGCGGAGCACCGCCTGCTGCTGCGCGACGGAAACGCCGACGCGCGCCTGACGCCGCTGGGGCACGCGATGGGCATGGTGGGGCCGGCGCAATGGGAAAAATTCCGCGCCAAAGCGGAAGCCATTGAGCGCCTGCAAACCCGGTTGCGCGAAATCCGCATCCGTCCCGACGCCGCGACCAGAACTTTTTTTGCGGACATGGGGGAAAGCGTGCCCGCGAACGCCTGCAGCCTGGCCGATCTGCTGCGCCGGCCCGGCATGACCGTGGAAAAACTGGCGCCGTTCGCCCCTTCGGTCATGGAGTATGATCCGGAAACACGGTTCGAGGTCATGACCGCCCTGGCCTATGCCGGGTATCTGGAGCGCCAGAAAGAACTGTCCGCCCTGGCGGCCGACCTGGAAAAAACGCCCCTGCCCGCCGACATGCCGTATGCCGAAGTTGCCGGCCTGACGCTGGAAGCCGTGGAAAAGCTGCGTGCGGTCCGCCCCGCCAGCCTGGGCCAGGCCGGCCGCATTCCCGGCATGACCCCGGCGGCGGTGACCTGCCTTGATATTCATCTGCGCAAGATGAAGAAGTAAAGAGTCCGCGCTCTTGCTTGCGCCGCGCCCGTATTTCGGATAAGCAACGGGTATACGGGCAACGTTCTTCTACCGCAGTACATGGCGAGCACGGTATGATCACGGCCACATGGCTTTCTGAACCGCTGGCGGCATCCTTCTGGGAGGTGCAGCGTTTTTTTCTGGCACGGACTCTTGATTTTGAAGCCATGAAAGATGCGCTCGTCATCATTATTTCCATCCTTGCCGTGATCGCGTCGCTTTCCCTGTATTTTCACATCCGCAACCGGAACCGCCCCTATATTCCCCAGGACTGGATCACCGATCCCAAAGCCATCCGCGCGCTGATCCAGAACGCGCTTGACCAGCGGGTGAAGTTCGAACTGCAATTCGCTTCGCCCGACGGCACCCGCCGCCCGGCCCTGCGTTGTTCGGGCATCGAACTGCTGCAGTCCGGCCTGCTGCTGGAAGCGACGGGGCTGACGGCGCTTTCCGACCGCTGGGTTGACAGAACTCTCGACTGTTTTTTTCTGCTGGTGCACAAAGAACAAAATACTTTCCATGCCTTCACCACCTCGGTGGACAAGATCCAGGTAACCGGCACCGTGTGCTTTATCCGGCTGCGCCTGCCCGTCCGAATCGAATCCCGGCAAAAACGTTCGTATCTGCGCATCGTCCCGCCCGACGAGTACCTGTTGAGTTCCGCCATCTGGCGCGGCCCGGACATGCCCGAGGAGACCGTACGCGACACGCTGGCCGGCTGGACCAAGCCGTCGCTGGTTCTGCTTCCCGCCACCCGGACGGATTTCACCATCAAGGACATCTCGTCCGGGGGCATGCGGGTGCATCTTCCCCGCCGGGCTCTGCCCGCAGAGATGCCGCACATCAACGCCAGTAACCAGATGATGCTCATGCTCGACCTGTGGGATCCGGACAAAATGCAACGGCTGCGGTTCTGGCTGCTGTGCCGGGTGCAGAACCCCGTGCTCGATTTTGAAACCAAAGGCATGGACCTGGGCCTGCAATTCCTGGCCTGGGCCAAACCGCAGGAAACGGAATCGGGCGGCAGTCTGGTCTGGCTGCGTCTTGCCTCTTCCGGCGAAGTGGAGCCGCTGGGGAACTGGATCATGCGACGCCATCTGGAATTTTTCCGGGAAACCGAGCAGTCCGCGTCCGCCCAGCAAAAAGACGGGGGACTGCTTTCCTTGCATTCGTCGGGCGAGATGGGTATCAAAACGGAAAAGCGCCACGACGGCAAACTGGAACTGTAACGCGACGCACGGCCGCAACAAAGGAGCATGCATTGGACGGGGGTTCGGACAGTAGACTCTGGACGCGCATTGCCAGATTCTTCCACAACAAGAACAGCGACAGCGTGGAGCAGGCCATCATAGAGGCCAGCGAGGAAGGGGAACTGCAGAAAGAAGAAGGGTCCATGCTGCTCAGCGTGTTGCACCTGGACGAAATGCAGGTGCAGGACATCATGACCCCCCGCACGGACGTGATCTGCGCCCCGATCAGCGCGACCGTCGCCGAAATCGTCAACCTTATTCTTTCTTCCGGGCATTCACGCATTCCCGTGTATCGCGACAATCGCGACAACATCGTGGGCGTCATCTATGCCAAGGATCTGTTGCGCCACGCCATTGAACCGTCCCTGCGGGACGAGCCGGTCACGGAACTCCTGCACCCGCCCTTCTTTGTTCCGGAAACCAAAAACCTGCGCGATCTGCTGCACGACTTCAAGGCCAACAAGAAGCATCTTGCCGTCATTCTTGACGAATACGGCGGCACGGCCGGCATCATCACCATTGAGGACGTGCTGGAACAGATCGTCGGCGACATTGAGGACGAACACGACGTGCCCCGCCAGGAAGACATCGTGCTTCTTGAGGACGGTTCCGCCGCGCTTTCCGGCAGGGCGTATCTGGAAGACATTGCCGAGCAGCTGGGCATCCTGATTACATCCGACGAAGTGGACACCATCGGCGGCTTTCTCTGCCATCTGGCCGGCCGCGTGCCGCAGGCGGGCGAGCAGTTCACCGTCGCGAACACCGTGTTTACGGTCACGGAAGCCGACGCCAAGCAGATCAGATCCATACGGGCGGAAAACGCATCCAGACGGGATGCGGACGCGAAAGCCCAAAACGGCGCTCTCGGCTCCCGGACGCCGGAGCATTCCCCGTCGGGCCTGTGAACAGCGTGCCCGTCACCCTTTCCGTGCCGGAGCGCGCCGCGCTCCGGACAACAGCGGCCGCCGTCATTCTTGCCGGCGCGCTGGGGCTTTTCCTGGGCTACGCCAACCCTTTGGTCCAGGTGCCGCCCCTGGCCCTGCTGTTGCCCGCCTGCCTGACGGTTCTTTCCTCGCTTATGCCCGCAGGGCGAAGCGCGTTTTACGCGGGCTGGCTGTGCGCCTCCCTCGGGCACGCGCTGTGCCTGTACTGGCTTTCCGTGCCCATGCACGATTACGGCCAGGTGCCCTGGATTCTTGCCGCGCCGTGCGTGCTGGCCCTGGGCGGGTATCTGGGCCTGACCGGCGGGGTGTTCGTTCTGGCGCTGCGCCTTTTCCGCGGGCATCTGCCCTTCGCCGTCGTCCTTTTGCTTGCGGCTCCCTTATGGGCCGGGCTTGAAATCGCCAGAGGCTATCTGTTCACCGGCTTCCCCTGGATATCCCTGGCCACGGCTTTCACGCCCTGGCCGGTATGGACCCAGGGCGCGGCCCTGATCGGCGCCTATGCCCTGTCCGGCGTGTACGCCATGGTCGGTTCCGCCCTGGCGGAAGCCGCTCCGCTACGCATCCTGTATCCGGACGGCGTGCTCCCCCTGTCCCGCAGCCGCCGTCTGACCGCCCTGGCCTTTGCGTTCACCCCCACATTCATGCTGTACGCGTACGGCATGCAGGCCATCAACAGCCCGCTGCCGGCGGGCCGCGACATTGCCGTGGGGCTGGTGCAGGGCAATGTCAACCAGGACCAGAAATGGGTGCCCCTGTACCAGCAGCAAACCCTTTCCCGGTACCTGACCTTGTCGGAACGGGCCGTGAACCCGGCTCTGGGCGCGGTGCGAAAACCCGTGGATCTGCTGCTCTGGCCGGAAACGTCCATGCCCTTTTATTTCGAAACCAACCGGTCTCTGGCGGAACAACTGACCGGCTTTGCCGACCGTTTCAAAACCCCCGTGGCCTTCGGCGCGCCGGGCAAGGGCGTGCGGCCGGACGGCAAAACCAGCTACCACAACCGCTTGTGGCTGTATACGCCGCAGCCGTTCAGCCTGCAGCATTATGACAAAATCCACCTGGTCCCCTTCGGCGAATATGTTCCCCTGAACCTGCCCCTGTCCTTCATCGAATATTACCTGCAGGGGCTGGATTTCGTGCCGGGCAAAGCCGGCACGATCCTGCGCGCGGGCAACCTTGCCCTGGGACCGCTTATCTGCTATGAGGCCCTCTTCCCCGAATACGCGTGGCAGCGGGTGCACGACGGCGCCGCCATCCTGTTGAACATCAGCAACGACGCGTGGTTCGGCCGGACGGCCGCGCCGGAACAGCACCTGCAACTGACGGCCATGCGCGCTGTTGAAGAAGGCCGGTTTGTCATCCGCTCGACCAATACCGGCATCAGCGCGGTCATTGATCCCAGGGGGCGCATCGTCACCCGCGGTTCGCTGTTCCGGGCGGAAACGGTTATTGCCGAAGCGCGGGCGCTGACCGGCTTCACCGTGTACCACAGGCTGGCCCCGTATCTGCTGTGGCTGTGCCTGCTGCTTCCCGCCGGCGCTGTCCTGTACTGCCTGCGCCGACGGCGTTCGGGATAACCATGCGGGGGACACCGTCCCCCATACCCCCGGCAGAGGCCCGATGCCCCTGCCCCCCCGGCACCGGGAACGGATCGCGGATCAACGCGCGTTTCCCGCATGCGGGGGCAGGGGGACGAGCCCCGTTGCGGGGCTTGGGGCGAAGCCCCAAATCAGAATAGGACACCATCATGCATCACCTTACCGAACTCCGTTCACGGGCAACCGCTCTTTTCTCCCAGTTCGACGCGATCTGGGGGCGTCTTTGACCACACGACCCACGTCCGGCGGCTGGAGGAAATAGAGCGCCAACTCGCCGCCCCCGGCGCCTGGGACAAGCCGGAAACCCTGACCCCCGTGCTGCAGGAAAAAAGCCGCCTGGAAGGGGAAATCGGCCGCATCGAAAAACTGCGCGGCCGGCGGGACGACGTGCAGGACTGGCTCAGCCTCGCGGAAGAAGAAGAAGACCAGGAAGTCCTCACGCCCCTGGCCGAGGCTCTGGATACGCTGGAAAGCGCCCTGGCCCAGGCGGAACTGGACATGCTGCTGGCGGGCAAAGAGGACCACCAGCCCGCCATTCTTGAAATCCACCCCGGCGCGGGCGGCACGGAAGCTCAGGACTGGGCCGCCATGCTGCTGCGCATGTACCAGCGCTGGGCCGATCAGCACGGCTGCGCCACGGAAATCATGGATTATCTGGACGGCGACGAGGCCGGCATCAAAAGCGTGACCCTGCGCATCACCGGAGCCAACGTTTACGGGCTGCTCAAGAACGAAAAAGGCATCCATCGCCTGATCCGCATTTCGCCCTTCGATTCCTCCGGCCGGCGGCATACGTCCTTTGCTTCCGTGGATGTCATTCCCGATGTGGGGGAAGAGATCGTCATAGAAATCAACGAAGCCGATCTGCGCATCGACGTGTTCCGCGCCAGCGGCGCGGGCGGGCAGCACGTGAACCGCACCAACTCCGCCGTGCGCATCACCCATCTGCCCACGGGCATTGTGGTGCAGTGCCAGAACGAAAAATCACAGCACCGCAACAAGGACACGGCCATGCACATTCTGCGCGCCCGTTTATACGAACGGGAATTGCGCATTCTGGAAGAAGAGCATAAAAGTCAGTATCAGGAAAAAGATGCCATCAATTTCGGCAGCCAGATACGAACGTACACCCTGCAACCCTACCGGCTGGTCAAGGATCACCGCACCGGTTCGGATGTCGGCGATGTGGACGGCGTGCTGGACGGTAACCTGGACAGTATAATCAAGGACCTTCTGCTGTACCGCCATGCGTCAAAACAAGCGGCCAACTGACCCGCAAGAAACGCCGTTCCCGCCTACCCTGATCGCGGAACTGGATCAGGTGCTGCGGGTGTTGCGCGAGCGCATCGCAAAAACGGGCGCCAGCGGGCACTATCTTGCCCTGGTGCGTCTTGTGGAAGGGCTCGGTTTTGCCGATTGGCAAAAAATCGCCGTGACCCTTGACGAACGCAACTGGCTGGCCCTGCCCGTGGATTTCGCCGACGGCCTGCCCCTGAAGGCTTTGCAGGACACGCTGGAAGAACTTGCGTTTCAGCGCGACCACGACACGCTGACCGGCCTTGCCAACCGGCGCCTGTTCAACAGACAGCTGCTGACGGAAGTACAGCGCGCCCTGCGGACCAAGACCGACCTCAGTCTGGTCATGCTGGACATTGACGACTTCAAGTCCGTCAACGACACCTACGGTCACCCCGCGGGGGACCAGGTGCTGGTCCGGCTGAGCGGGCTGCTTTCCGGATCGTTGCGTTCCTATGACGTGGCCGCCCGCATCGGCGGCGAGGAATTCTGCCTGATTCTGCCCGGCGCGTCCGCCTGGCGGGCTCAAAATCTGACCAAACGCATTCTGGACGCCTTCCGCGCGCAAGTGTTCGCCGCGCCGTCGGGGCAGAGTTTTTCCGTTACCTTTTCCGCGGGCATTGCCACCATGGACAGCCATGCCGGCGCGGTGGACGCCCAGGAACTGCTTTCCCATGCCGACCGGGGGTTATATCAGGCCAAGGGCGAAGGCAAAAACAGCATCACCATGTTCAAGCCCAGCCGTCCCGTCACCGAAAACCCCGCCCTGGTGCAGAGCGCGGAAAAACAGTTCCTTTTCACCGGAGGCAAATGACCCATGGGCGCCACGACCTTAAGCATCGCCATACTCAGCGGCAAGGGGGGGGTCGGCAAGACCAACATCGCCCTGAATCTCTCGTATGCCCTGTACAGGGCGAAGCAGCGGGTGCTGCTGATGGACTGCGACCTGGGGCTGGCCAACCTTGACGTTCTGCTGGGCGTCACCCCTACCGTGGGGGTGGAGCAGATGCTGCTGGCGGACGCCAACGTGCGCGACATCTGCCTGGATATCGAACCGGACGGTTTTTCCTTCATCCCGGCGGCTTCGGGAACTTCCGGCCTGGGGGACTACGATTCCGCCCTGCGCTCTCTTTTTGTGGAAAAACTGAATCCTTTTGCCAAAGAGTACGACTACCTGATCCTTGACGTGGGCGCGGGCATCAACCACGCCGTGCAGAGCTTCGCGGTTCTTGCCGCCGTGCGCGTCGTGGTGGTCACCCCGGAACCCACCTCCCTGACCGACAGCTACGCCCTGATGAAAGTGCTTTCCACCAAACACGGGGTGCGTGATTTCTACGTTCTGGTCAACCAGGCGGAATCGCCCGAAGAAGACAAGGCCGCTTATGGGCGTCTGGCCGCGGCCTGTGAAAAATTCCTGGGCTTCACGCCCAAACGCCTTGGCGCCATCCGCTACGACCCGGCGGTGACCGACGCCGTGCGCCGCCAGAAACCGCTGCTGCAGGTCAGCCCCGGCGCCAAGGCGGCAAAGGATGTCATCGCCGCCGCCGTGCGCCTGCACCGCCTGCGCCTGGATATGGAATCCGCCCTGACGGCAGGATCCCCCCTGCGGGTCGTTGCCGCCGACGACTAGCGCATTGTGCCTTTGAAATTATCCATACGGACACGATGCTCTGTCCTTGCGCAGCATACTGGCCCTTGAAAATTGTCGAAAAAAGCGGAAAGAAAAACAGCGCGCGATTGCCTTGCCGGAAGGATATATCGCCGACATGGCCGGAAGGCGCCGCCTCCGGAGGAACAAGGGGGCTTCGCGCAGGCCGTTCCGGGGCAGCCCGCGGCCGTACTGCCGGGCATCCGGTTATCCTGCGAATTTTGCGGGGCCACAAGCGCGGGCGAATACCAGGGCGTCACCTTTCATCGCGTTCTTTACGGCGCTTTCGCCGGACAAGGCAGGCACCATGAGCACCATGCACCATATCCTTGTTATTGATGACGACCAGGAACTGTGCGACCTTTTACGGGAATACCTGCTGGCGGAATCCTTCGCCTGCCAGTGCGCCGTGACGGCGGAAAGCGGCCTTGCCCTGGCCGGCGCGGAACGCTGGGACATGATCATCCTGGACATCATGCTGCCGGGGAAAAGCGGCCTGGATGTTCTGCGCGAACTGCGGGGCGCCCCCGCCACCCGGGATTTTCCGGTGTTGATCCTGACAGCGCGCGGCGAAGAAATAGACCGCGTCCTGGGGCTGGAACTGGGCGCGGATGATTATCTTGCGAAACCCTTCAGCGCGCGCGAACTGGTGGCCCGCATCCGGGCCGTGCTGCGCCGCGCCAGGCCGGCGAAAGCCCCTGTGCCGGAGACGCCCGCCGCATACATTGCGGGCGACCTTTCCATCTGGCCCGGCTCACTCCGCGTCACCGTCGGCGCGCAGAAGGTGGAGTTATCCGCCGTGGAACTGCGCCTGCTGGAACAACTGCTGAAAACCCCCGGCACGGTCATCACGCGCGAAGCCTTGTGCCAGATACTTTTCGGCCACGAAGCGCGGCCTTTTGACCGCAGCCTGGACATGCTCGTCAGCCGCCTGCGCAAAAAACTCGGCCCCAGGGAAGACGGCGGCGAGCGCATCCGCGCCGTGCGCGGCGAAGGGTACGCCTATCTGCTCTCCGGGGGGCCGGCGTGAGCCCCAAACGGTTTTGGCGTTCTCTGCCTTTTTTCTGGCAGACGTACTGGATCACGGCCGGACTGCTGGCCTGCATGGTCACCATCCTTGAAGCGCTGGAAGAACTGCTGAGCGGGTATTTCGGCTATCCTGACCCCTGGAACGAATATCTCATCTGGCCCCCGTGCATCCTGGGGCTTTCACTGTGGGCGGCCTACCTGACCTCTCGCCGGTTGAACCGCCGGGCCATGCACGTGGCCAAGGCGGCCACGCGCCTGGCCGGCGGCGATTTTTCCGTGCGGATCCGGGAATCCGACGCCCCCGGTGACCCCTTTGCCGTTATGATCGCCGATTTCAATGCCATGGCCCTGAAAATGGAACAGCTTGTGACGTCCGAAAGCCGCCTGCTGGCGGACATATCGCACGAACTGCGTTCCCCCCTGACCCGCCTGCATCTGACCATTGCCCTTCTCCAGCGCGAAAGTTGCCCGGCCGCCGCACAGTTTGTCGCGCGCATGGAAAAAGAAACCGAACGCATGAGCGAACTGGTGGAGATGCTGCTGCAACAGGGCAAAGACAATCTGGCTTACGCAGGCCTGATGCAGGAGATCGACATCGGGACGCTGTTGCGCGATATCGCGGAGGATTTTTCTTTCGAAGGGCAAAGCGCGGCGAAAAAGGCCGAATGCTTCATCGACGGGCCGCTGCCGGTCCGGGGCAATGCGGCGCGGCTGCGGACCATGCTGGCCAACGTGGCGGCCAACGCCCTGAAATACACGCCGCCCGGAACCACCGTCGAAATGCGGGGAAACCGGGAAAAGGACTCTGTGCGCATTACCGTCCGCGACATGGGTCCCGGCGTGCCGCCCGAAGATCTTGCGTACCTTTTCCGGCCCTTTTTTCGCGTGGACGCATCACGGAACAGAAGCACCGGCGGATCCGGCCTGGGGCTGGCCATCGCCCATCAGGTGGCGCAGGCACACGGCGGCGACATCAGCGCCCACAACGCCTCACCCGGCCTGTTCGTGACCATCCGCCTGCCGCTGCGCGTCGAATGAATGCCGCCTGCGCGGTCCCGGAACTGGCGTGCCTTTGCAAAGCCCGGTTTTGCGGGGTTTGCCGCCAGTCCGTTTCGCGTTGCCCGCCGCCGCGCGGCAGTCCCAACGCGAAACGGCTCCGGCCGGGCAGAAAAACCCCGCCCTGCGACAAAGTGGTCCCACAGGCTTGCCTTTATTCTCAAACCATGCCATAAGGCAGTGAAATTCTATGTCAATACTGGGGGCCGCGCATGAACAAAAGCGAACTGATTAAAGCGCTCTCCGACGAGTGTACCTTGTCCCTTGAAGAATCCACCATGGTGGTGAACATCTTTTTCGACAGCATGAAGACAGCCCTTTCTGAGAACAACCGCGTGGAAATACGCGGCCTGGGCAGCTTCAAGCTGAAAAACTATGACGGGTATGTGGGCAGAAATCCCAAAACCGGCAAAACCGTCACTGTTGCGCCGAAAAAACTGCCGTTTTTCCGGGCCGGAAAAGAGTTGAAAGAATTCCTTAACGAATAGGGCGCGCCGCTATGCGCGGTTTCCTCCTTGCCGGGCTTTGCCTGCTGGGCCTGGCGCTTTTGCCGTTTTCCGCACGGGCTGAGCTTTTTTCCGGTGCAGCCCCCGTACTGCGTATCGTCTACACCGCGGACAGCCTGGGATATTTGCATCCTTGCCCCACATGCGGCGGCTTCGCCACAGGCGGACTTGCCCGCAGGGCCTCTTTGCTGACCGAGTTCGCCGCGGAAAAAATCCCCACCCTGATCCTGGCGGGCCCCGGCGAATTCTACGCCGACAGACAACGCGCCGACGCGGCGGAGACACACGCGCTTGCGTCCGTTCAGGCCAAAAGCTTCGCGGCCATGCCCTATTCCGCCATCTACATGTCCGCCCCGGCGGCGGCCTGGCTGCAAAAGAACAAGGCTCCCCTGCCCGCTTCAGCGATTATGGCGCGCAGGACCCCGGTCACGCGCGTCATCGCCCCCGGCGGGCGCCCCATCGGCATTGTCTTTTTTCCTGCCGCTTCGGGCCCGGAAGGCGCCCCCCTCCCGGAACAGGTGGATGCGGTGCTGGGCGCCGCGCGCGATCTTGCCGCCGGCAACGATCTGGTGGTCGGCGTGTCCCCTTGGGGCATGAAAAGGGAAAACGCCCTCATGCGCCGTTTCGCCGGTTCGTTCCATGTGATCCTGGGCGCCGGCGAAGGCCTGGGCATACCCGGCCAGGCCATGCCGCCGGGCGAAGCCCAGGGCCCCTTGTGGGCGCGGGCGGAAAGCATGGGCCGCGCAATCACCATTATTGACATTCTGGCCATGCCCGGTAAAAACGGTGCCTTCCAGTGGACCGAGGGCATTACTTTCAGCAGTCGCGAAATCCCCCTCAGCAGCGCCATTATCGAGGATCCGATGGTCAGGGATCTCATGCGGTCCGTGCCGCGGGATATTGAATAACGCTTACGCAACCGGAGTCTGTACCCATGTTCACCGCTCTTTTGCCCAAAGGCGCGCCTTTTTTTGAGCTGCTGCTGCAGCAGAACAGGTTTCTCTGCGCCATGTCCGGCGAACTTGTCGCCATTTTCGAGGGAAAACCGAACGACGAGCAACTGCGCCAAAAAATAGCCACTCTGGAAGCCGACGCCGACCGCATCCACCTGACCATAACCCGGCATCTTTCCCAGACCTTCATCACCCCCATAGACCGCGAGGATATCCTGCACATCAACAAGGCGCAGGAAGAAGTCATCGACTTGTACGACAATCTGTCCAACAGATTCCATCTGCTGGAACTTACGAGCATTCCTTTCCCCATGCTGCAGCTTGCGCGCACCCTGGACAAGATGGCGCCCCTGATCGGGGCCATGCTCGAAGGGCTTTCCCAAAAGAAGGACAGCCACAATACCAGGCAGTTTCTGGCCCTGCGAAGCGAATGCGAAATGCTGCTCCGCATGGGCATCCGAGAATTGTACGATCTGGAAAAACCCGATGCGGAAGCGGTGCTTTCCATTGTGAAATGGACCAGAGGCTACGATCGCATCGAGCAGATCGTCGACCAGATGGTGACGCTTTTTGAGGCCATAGAAGAAGCGGTTCTGAAAAATGTTTGAAATTCCCTTTTTGCTGATTCTTATCGTCATCGCGGCTCTGGCCTTCGACTTCACCAACGGCGCGCACGACTGCGCCAACGCCATCGCCTCCGTGGTGTCCACAAAGGTGCTCACCCCGCGCACCGCTGTCACCATGGCGGCCATTCTCAATCTGGTGGGCGCGCTGCTGGGCACCGAGGTCGCCCTCACCCTGGGCAGCGGCATCGTGCGGCCCGAAATCGTCACCGGCAGCCATATTCTGGTTCTGGCCGCGCTGTTCGGCGCCATAGCCTGGAACACCATCACCTGGTATTTCGGCATTCCGTCCTCCTCTTCCCACGCGCTGATCGGCGGGTTGATGGGCGCGGCCATGGCCCACGCCGGACCGGACGGATTAAACGGCATGTCCATCATCCACAAAGTGATCCTGCCGTTGATCATCTCGCCCCTGGCCGGTTTTGCCGTGGGCTTCACGCTGATGACCCTCGTCACCATCGCGTTTTTCCGGGTCCGCCGCCGGAAAGTGACCCGGATTTTCTCCCGGCTGCAAATTTGCTCGTCTGCCTTCATGGCTCTCAGCCACGGATTGAACGACGCGCAAAAGACCATGGGCGTCATCACTCTGGCCCTGCTTATTTTCGGCCAGATCGAATCCATCCACGTGCCGTTCTGGGTAAAACTGGCCTGCGCCCTGGCCATGGCCGCGGGAACGGGCGTCGGCGGCTGGAAAATAGTCAAGACCATGGGGCATAAAATTTTCAAACTTGAACCGGTGCACGGCGTTTCAGCCGAAACGTCCTCGGGCCTGGTCATCGCCTGCGCATCCCTGATCGGCGCGCCCATCAGCACGACGCACACCATAACCGCCTGCATTTTCGGGGTCGGTTCAACCAAACGTCTTTCCGCCGTGCGCTGGGGCATAGCCGGCAACCTGATCATCGCCTGGGTGTTGACCATACCGGCTTCCGCCTGCGTGGGAGCGCTCAGTTTCTTCATTCTGGACGTGCTGTTCAGCGGGTTGTGACAACCCGGTAATTATTTCCGGCGCTTCGCCGAAAAGAGCGCATGAGCCGTTTGCCGATCCTCATCATCCAGATGCAGCGCCTGGGCGACCTGGTGCTGACTTTTCCGCTGCTGGGCTGGCTGGCCCGGCTGTTTCCGGGGCATCCCCTGTGGGTGGTCGGGGAAGAACGATTTTTTTCCCAACTCATGGATCTGTCCCCCGAAGCGGTCTATTTTCCCCATTCCGCCGCGCCCCGTTTGCGAACCCAGACCTTCGCGGCGGTCATCAACCTCAGCCACCGGCCGGAAGCGGCCGCTCTGGCCGGGTCCCTGCGCTGCGAAAAACTGATCGGCCCCTACCGCACCCCGGAGGGTGGCACGCATATTAACGGAAACTGGCAGTTGTACCGGGCCTCGCTGACGCACAACAACCGCTACAACCGGTATCACTGGGCGGACATGAACGCCCTGGACATCGCGCCGCAGAATCTGATCAGCGGAACGAAATGGCCGCCGCCGCGCCAGGTCGGCACGAGTTCCTCCGCCCATATCGGGTTGTTTCTGGGGGCCAGCGAAACGGACAAACACCCGGGCGCTCCGTTCTGGGGAGAACTCGCCGGGCATCTGCTGCAGGCCGGGCACCGCCCCGTGCTGCTGGGCGGGGAGGCCGAAAGGCCGCTGGGCGCGGCCGTATCCAATATTCTGAAAACCCATGCGCTGAACCTGACCGGGCATTTCACCATCCGCCAACTGGCCGACTTCATCAGCGGGCTCGACCTGTTCATCACGCCGGATACGGGCCCCATGCACGTCGCGGCCTGGACGGGCACGCCGACCCTCAATCTGTCCACGGGTCCGGTCAATGCCTGGGAAACCGGCCCCTTTTCCCCGGGGCATCTGGTCCTGCGCGCGGAACTCGGTTGCGCCGGCTGCTGGCAGTGCACCCGGAAACGGGTGCTCTGCAAGGAACGCCTCAACGCCAGGCGCACGGCATTTCTGGCCCATGAATGCGCCGTGCGCGGCCGGGAAAACCTCGCCCGCATCAGCCTGCCCGGCCAGGAACTGCTGATGACCGGCCGGGACGCGCACGGGTTGTACCATCTGCGGCAGCTTTACGGCAAAACGCTGCTCCGCCACCTTACCGCCGAGTTGTGGCAGGCTTTCTTCGGGGAGCAATTCACGGTCCTGCCCGGGGGGACGCTTGACGCGGCCTGGGGACGCTTTGCCGCTGCATCCGGCCGCGGCGCGGCGGATTTTACCCGTTCCCTGGCCCTGTTCAGCCGCGAAATGGCCCGCAGCCTGAGCCGGAACACGGATGCCGCCCTGCAAAAGCCCGACTTCTGGTCCGCCTTTCCCGCCCGCATCCGCCCCCTGACCAGCTATGCCCAGTTGCTGCTGCAAAATGAAACGTTCGGCAAACCCGCCTTCGCCAAAGTCCTGGCCATGATCGAAAGCCTGGTTTCGCTCCGGTAAAAACGTCGTCCAATACGCCGGACGAAGCGGGAAAATACTTCCTCCTCCTTTCTTTCGTTGCATGCCGCCAAAAAATATTTCCTTTTATTTTCTACTGTTATATAATAAACCGTGAATGCTTTCCCGATTGGAACGCTCTTTGAATCAGAGCCCGCCAAGGAGAGCATCATGCAGTTTTTACCCACTCCGCTTTCGTCCGAAAACATCTTCGCCATGGGCGAGTCCGCCGCCAGAAAAATTTATGACGGCGTGACGGGCCAGGCCAATGAATTCCTGAACGCGTTGAACGGACAACTTGCGTCGGCCGGCGTCAGCCCTGTAACGGATCCGGATGCCGCGTATTCTTTGCCCGGCGGATTCAGGGTTGCAAAGCGCGATACAACGAACATCCTGGATGAAGAAGATGTGGCCGCCCTGCGCGCGAATCTGAAAAAACGCGGAGTGGACGACGAACAGCTGGCCGCTCTGGAAGAACTTACGCGTTCGGGCCAGGTTCCCACTCTGGGCACCATCATCGGCACTCTGGCCGGGCGCAGGCGCATGACGGCCGATTTGACGGAAGACGAACGCCTGCGGATGGGCAGCGCCCTCAGAAAACTGGGCTTTACCGACGACGAAGTTGCCGGCATGGAAAAGTTGATGGCGGGCGGCCACGGGTACGAGGCAATGCAAGCCGTCAACACGCGCATCGGCAAAATGGAAAAGGGCCAGACCCTGACCCTGGACCGGTCCGAAATGCAAAGCCTGATCCGGGGGCTGGAACTCTCCGATGAAGCCTCGAAAAAAATCAGCGCCATGTTCAAGGGCGGCGAAAGCATCACCGCCGACCAGGCAGGCCTGATCGCCCTTCTGGCACAGGCCAACAAGGATATGGCCGCCAAGAAGGAAAACGAAAAAGTGCTGGCCAGGGAACTGCAAGGGGCCATCGGCGACGCGTTGAAGGCCAAGAAGCTGCGCGAAGCCACGGCCCTGAGCGCCGACGCCCGCAACAGCAAAAGAGCCGAGCGCGCCCATACGCGCATGATGGACGATCTGACGGCCAAATCCAACGGCCTGGGCCCCGAAGCTCTGGCCGACCGCATCCGCAGAATGGCCGCCGAAAACGACGAGGCGGCGGTGGAAGGCGACGCGCGGCATTTCAAGGAACAGCTGGCCGACAAGGAAACCCGCGCCATGGCCGCCCTCCGGCGGGACCCCGGCCGGATCCCGGATACCGAGGCGCCGGCGAAAAATGTCCAGAACGCGAAACAGGACGCGTTTACCGCCATGCTGGGCAAAGTCGGCCTGGCCGGCGAGATGGACCTGCCCGCGCAACATGCCGCCCGGCCGCAGAACGCGGCCCCCATGGCCGGCAGTTACCGCCAGGAAATTTATTCCCAGGTCGAGCAGGGCATGCTGCGCCAGTTGCACGACGGGTCGCACCAGATCACCCTGCGCCTTGATCCCGGTGAGTTGGGCCAGTTGAATGTGATGCTGACCGTGAAAAACGGCGAAGTGCGGGCGCTGATTCGCGCGGAAAACGCCGAGACCACGGCCGTATTGGCTGAACAGATGGCCCAGTTGCGCGCCAGCCTGGAAGCACAGGGGCTGAAAGTCGCCCAGTTGGACGTGGAAACGCAGTTGCCCCAGGACGCTTTCAGCAGGCAGTGGGATAATGCAGCCCAACACAATCAGGAACAGGAATCGCGCGAACAGGCCCGTTTCATGCGCCTTGCGCAGATGCGGCGGGAAGCCGGCGACACGTTGGCCCGAGATATGCAAAATGAAGGCATGCGGGAAGAAATTGCCGCGACAGGACTGCATATCATCGCCTGAGGCCGGCCTCGGGACAGGGAGACGACAATGGCCAACGTGGGAAGCACCAACATACTCGGCAAGGCGGAAACGGATTTTTCCGCCGCCGTCACCGGCACGGACCGCCTGGCAGCCGACAAGGAAACCTTCCTCAAGCTGCTTGTGGCCCAGCTGACCCACCAGGATCCGCTGAACCCCACGGAAGACAAGGAATTCATCACCCAACTCGCCCAGTTCACCAGCCTGGAACAGTTGCAGAGCATCAACGCGGGCGTGGAAACCCTGAACACGACCATGAACCAGGGACAGATGATCAGCGCCACCAGCTTCATCGGCAAAGAAATCCTGGCCAGCGGCAATCAGGTCACCAAGCTCAGCGACGAAAACCAGATCGGTACGACGCCCGTTTTGTACACCATCGATTCCGACGTGGCAAAGGGGCAGGTCAACGTATTCGACAAAAGCGGCAACCTGGTGTTCACCGACGCCATCCCGGCCATCAACGCGGGCACGTACGCCTACACCAACTGGAAAGGCTACAACAGTTCGGGCAAGGAAGTCCCGGACGGGGTGTACACGGTTGTCTTCTCCTTCCAGGACGCCAACGACAAGACCGTTCTGGCCAAGACGCAGTGCGTGGGCAAAGTGGCCGGGGTCGAAAACAAGGACGGCGTGTACAGCCTGGTGCTGCAGGACGGCCGCACGGTGAAGTTCACCGAGGTCAATGAAGTGTACGAAGGGGCCACGACCACCAAGACGTCCACGCCCCAGGAACAGGCCGCCGAACTGGCCGCCCAGGCCGGAGAGGCGGCGCAGGCCGCGGAAGCGGCCTATGCCTCCGCCCAGTCCGCCACCACCGCCTCGGCGGCCAGGACCGCGGCCGCAACCGCCGCGACGGCGGCCAAGTCCGCGGCGGACGCCGCATCCCAGGCGGAAAAGGTCGCGGCCAACGCCGGCACGGCCACGGCGCGCAACGCCGCCAAAGAATACGCGGAAGCGGCCGCCGGTTATGCGGAAAAAGCGGAAACAGCGGCGAAGGCGGCCCAGACCATCGCCGACTCCTTCGCCTGAACAAAAAACGCAACCCTTTGACGGAATTTGCGATTAACTGAAAAACCCGGCGCGAAAGCGCCACCCCCGGCCCGACAATCATGTGCGGATGCGGACCGGAATACCAGGAGGTCGATCATGTCTCTCAGCGCAAGTATGTGGACCAGCGTCACCGGTTTGCTCGTGCACGGCGAAAAAATGAACGTCGTGGGCAACAACATCGCCAACGTGAACACCGTGGCGTTCAAGGGCAGCCGGATGGATTTCGAGGATTTCGTGAACCAGGACATTTATTCCGCCGCCGGCCCCACCCAGGTCGGACGCGGGGTCTCCATCGGCGCCATTTACGGCAATTTCGCCCAAGGCTCCATGGAAACGTCCACCGATCCCACCGACATCGCCATCTCCGGCAAGGGCTTCTTCAAGGTAAAACCCAAAGACAGCAATGCCGAATATTTTACCCGGGCAGGCAACTTCCGCTTTGACGCGGACGGGTACCTGGTCGACCCGCACGGGTACGTGCTGCAGGGCTGGCAGATCCAGCGGGCCAAACCTTCGCTGGCCAGCCAGGGCAGCACCACGGGCAACAGCGCGACCGGCGCGAGCGCCAGCACCATAAACCTCAAGGGCAGCGGCGTGCCCGTGGACGTGAAGCTGGACGGCTTCACCTGCGAACCCCGGCACACCAACAACATGACCCTGGCGCTGAACCTGAACTCTTCCGACGGCGGGGACAAAACAACCGACGCCACCGACCCCTTCTTCGCCCTGTTCAAAACCTGGAACGCCACCAACCTGGACAGCCCGGCCATCGGTGAAAACGCCTATGCGTACCAGCAGACCATGACCGTGTACGACGAAGGCGGCACGTCCCACAAAGTCACCGTCTATTTCGACCAGGTGCGCAGCAACGCCACGGATACCAAGGGCGGCGAACGGTACTGGGAATATATCGTGACCATGGACCCGTCCGAAGACGTGCGCGATTTCGGCGACCCCACCGCCACCCCCCCCACCAGCGACCCGGTGAACGCCTCCAAGCGCGGCATCCTGATGGTCGGCACGATGATCTTTGACGCTTCCGGCCAGTTCAAGGACCAGAGCGCGTACGTGCCCACGGGCGGCGATGAAACCGATCTGGACACCTGGATTCAGGCCCCCATTTCCAGCAACGGATACCCGCTGTTCTGCCCCAACTTTTCCGGCCGCGCGAACGCGAGCAGCGCCTGGGATCTCGGCAGCGGCACGCCTCCGTCCCAGTTGAATCCGAAGTCCGAACCGTACCTTATCGAGATGAACCTGGGCATGCGCAGCAAGGCGTCCACCTGGACCACCAACGGACCGTCCGGAGGCAACAACTCCACCGCCGGCGCCGTCGGCGCCGACGTGGACAACCTGATGGGCTACGGCGCCAACGGCGAAGTGCAAAGCACCACCACGGTCAGCTTCGAAGACCCCTCGGCCTCGCTCTTTGAAAAGCAGGACGGCTACACCTTCGGCTATCTGTCCACCGTATTCGTGGACCGCGACGGCATCCTGTACGGCAAGTATTCCAACGGCGAAAACCTGGCCCTGTACCAGATCACCCTGTACGACTTCCCCAGCAAGCACAATTTGCGCCGGGAAGGGGGAAACCTGTTCAGCGCCACCAGAGATTCCGGAGACGTGGTTTCCGGCCCGGCCAACAGCGCGGGATTCGGCAGCGTGTACGGCAACTCCCTTGAGCAGTCCAACGTGGACCTGGCCACGGAATTCGTGCAGATGATCGTGACCCAGCGCGGGTTCCAGGCCAACTCCAAATCGATAACCACCGTGGACACCATGCTGGAAACAGTGATCGGCATGAAGCGGTAAACCGGATGCACAGCGCGGGGGAAAAATTTTCCCCCGCGGGAACCGAGCACAGGGATAGTGATCGACAGGCGCACAGGATGTGCGCCGGAAGCGAAAGCCGCACCTTCCGCTTCTCAAAAGCCTCCGCCGGACAGGACGTCCAGGCGGGGGTTTTTGATTCCCTACACAGTAAATACGCGGTGCTTTCTCCAGCACGTGTTCCAGGACGTCCAGGCGGGGCTTTCAACTGCCGCGGCCCGGGCAAGCGGCCGGCCCGCGCGGGTGTCGGCAGCATTGACTGCCGCCGGAAAACACGGTTGCGGGTGCGTTTTCGCAAACCCGATCTTCCGGGCTTTGCCTCCCTCATGCCCCGGCGACAGGACAGCGGCTTGGCAAAGCTTCTCCCTCTTGCCAAAACAGATATAGCGTATAGTATAAATATTGTGGCCGGATGCCGGAACATACCCGGCCCGCCGCCATGGTGGCGGCGGAAAACCTCCTGGCCGGAGCCGTCTCAAGGAGGCATCCCATGCGTGCACGCTCTTTATCCGCCTCGATTCTTATTCTCGCCGCGCTTTTTCTGCTCGCCGGATGCGGAGGGGCCACCCGGACCCCGTTCACGGGAGCCACGACAAAAATCGACACCGACGCCATCAACAACGGCAACAAAAGCCTGGTGATGCTGCGCGCTTCCACCACCTGGGGCAGCCCCGCCGAAACCCAGTGGCGGCATGTGCCCACGGGCGAACTCTACAAGGTCAGCTCGCAGTTCAATGCCAGCACCCAGGAAGTGGCGCGGGAATATGACATGGTCACCCTGCCCCCCGGCCAGTACGTACTGGTGTACGTCATGTATTCCAGCGGCACGGGATCGGCCTGGCCGACCTCTCCCTTTGACATAAACCCCACCCTGTCCAAGGTTTCTCCCCTCGGCCAGGTCAACCTCAAGGAAACCGGCGATCCGGTGGTGACAATTTCGTCCCTGCGCAGCACGGGCGCGGGCAAAGACGGCAAGACCCCGCTGATCGCATCCTTCAATCTGCTGCCGGGCAAGGCCGTGTATCTGGGCGACATGACCGTCAGTTTCGCCATCCAGGGGAAGAAGCAACTGCCCGGCTACTATCCGGCCGGCACCGTGTCCTGGTCCGTAAAGTACGATCTGGAGCAGGCCCGCCTGCAACTCGGCAAGGAAGACACCGGCCTTGCCGCCAAGCTGGAGCGGGGCCAGATCACCCGCGGCACGCTGGCGCGCGGCCTGTAGCGCGGCGGAAAATCCCGGAGAGGGCGCCGCCCTCTCCGGACCTCTTCCGGCACCCGATTCGTCTCAGCCGTTCAACTCCTCTTCGCACAGCCGGGCCAGAGCGTCGGCGACAACCTGATCCTCTTCGGCTTTCAGGCCGCTGATGCCGATGCCGCCCAGGACCGCGCCCTCTTTGCTTTTGATCACCGCGCCGCCGGGCAGGGAGGTAAATTTGCCGTCGCAGAAATCGGCCGGCGCCAGGTGTTCGCGCTGCAGCCGGGCGAAAAAGGCGTCCGTGTTCACGCCCATGCGGCAGGCCGTATAGGCCTTGCTCATGGAAATGGCGATGCTGCGCAAAGGAGCGTCGTCCATGCGGCAGAAAGCCAGAAGATTGCCCGTTTCGTCGCAGACCGCGACGCACACGGGACGGCCGAATTCGGCCGGAGCTTTTTTCACGCCCTCGGCAAGGGCTTTGTGAGCAAGATCAAAGGTCAGGCGTCGCATGGCTTTTCCTCCGTAAAAAGTTACTGCATACCGTCTCGGGACTCTATGCCATACAGTTTGATTTTGCGCAGCATCGTCTTGTAGTCGATGCGCAGCAGCCGGGCGGCCTTCAGCTTGTTGCCCCCGGTTTTGCGCAGAACCTTCGCAAGGATGTCCCGCTCCATGCCGGCGGTGGCTTCCCTGATCTGTTCAGCCAGCGAAGGCCCTTCTTCATCCGCCGCATCCGGAAGAGGCGCGGCGGCGGGGTATTCCGGCGCGGCGCCTCGCACCGGCGCCCCGGCATCCGCCGGGCGGACGCAGGGGGACGGTACGTACGCTTCCGCCAACATCAGATGTTCCGGCCCGATCCAGTCGTTTTCGTCGCACAGCAGAATGGCCTGGCGCACCACGTTGCGCAGTTCGCGCACGTTGCCCGGCCAGGTATAGGCCAGCATCATCTCCAGGGATTGGCGATTGAAGCCACGGCTTCTTTTGCCGAGTTGCACCTGCGATTCCGACAAAAACCGCTGGCCCAGATAGATGATGTCCTCGGTGCGCCGGCGCAGGGGCGGCACCTTGATGGTCACCTCTTTCAGCCGGTAATACAGGTCGCCGCGAAAGGTGCGCTCTTCCACGAAACGCTCCAGCGGGCAATTGGTGGCGGCGATGATGCGCACATCCACCGGCCGGGCGGTGCTGGATCCCAGTTTGAGAATGCTTTTTTCCTGCATGACCCGCAGCAGCTTTTGTTGGGCCGTGTACGGCAGGTTCGCTATTTCGTCCAGAAACAGCGTGCCCTTGTCGGCCATTTCAAAATGGCCCTGCCTGTCGGACAGCGCGCCGGTGAAGGCCCCCTTCACGTACCCGAACAGTTCGGATTCGATCAGGGTTTCAGGTATGGCTCCGCAGTCCACGGGAACGAAAGGGCCGTTTTTGACCAGGCTGCGATTATGCACGGCTCTGGCCGCCACTTCCTTGCCGCTGCCGCTTTCCCCTTCGATCAACACGGTAAAGGGCGAGGGCGCGACCTTTTCAATAACCCGGGCCAGCGACTGCACCTGATCGCTCTGCCCCATCATTTCAAAGATGGACTGGCGCTCGTGCAGCTTTTTGCGCAGTTCCTTGACCTTGCGTTCAAGCTGCCTTTTTTCAAGGGCATGGGTGATGGCAACGGACAGCTGATCCACATCCACGGGTTTGAGCAGATAATCGTATGCCCCGCTTCGCAGGGTATTGACCACCAGTTTTACGTCCGAATCGTTGGTCACCATGATGATGGGCACCTGGGGAATGACCGCCTGGAATTCCGCCACCATCTGCAGACCGTTCTTGCCGGGCATCTTGAAATCCAGCAAAATGAGGTCCGGCGTTTTTCCGGCCACGATTTCCAGGGCCTGGTCGCCGTCCTCCGCCTCCCAGACGGTGAACCCCCAGTTCTGCAGCGTGCGCTGCATGTTCGCGCGGTATGTTCCCTCGTCATCAACAAGCAGAATGGTGCCTTCCTTGTGCATGCGCGCTCCTGAATCTCGCGTTTTAGCGGGTATGGAGCGGACATATCCGTTTTATGGCGGCAATGCCATACCTTTTTGTGCACAACGTCGCGAATAGGGCATGGATGTCCCAGAAACAGGCCGTCTTGGGCCATCAGCGTGCCCTTATTTCCAAATTATTTATAATTTCAGCATATTAGTAAGACAATTTTTTTGGCACCACTTTTGCTCATGTACGTTCAGTCCCCGGTACTTTGGGGGACTGTGTCCCCCAATCCCCCCGGCAGGGAAGTGACTTCCCCGCCCCCGGTGCCCCGCGGGCAGCGCTTCGGGCAACGTGCCGGGGACCGAGGGGGGGGGGGCCGGGGGAATCATTCCCCCCGGACGAGGTGTGGGGCGGTAGACTCAAGAAAGTACCGAGGCCTGAGCCTGGTACTCAGCATCGCTTGAAAATGCCGTTTTCGCATCATGGAATCTTAGTGAGAACATTTGGGACATGGCAAAATAAAAACGGAAAAAGTACGCGATACCGGGTACGAGTGTCTCGCCGCAAAAATTCCGCTACTCATCGGGTGAGGAATTTCTGCACGGAACGGCAGTTGAAAAATGTGATTTTCAGCCACCGTACGCCGCGTATCGCGGCGTAAAATCCTCACGGATTTTGTCGTGTTTGTTGTTCAACAAACACCAGCAACGCCGGAAACAGGAGAACATGCGCGTATGAGCACGCAACGCACAGTCGTCGTGGCCATCGGGGGCAATGCCCTGGTGCGGGAAAACCAGCGCGGCACCTTTGAGGAACAGACGGCCAACGTGCAGGAAAGCGTGAATACCCTGGCCGAGCTGGTCCGTCAGGGGTTCCGGTTGATCATCACCCACGGCAACGGCCCGCAGGTCGGCAATCTGTACCTGCGCACGGACGTCCGGGGGCAGCAACTGACCGCCATGCCCCTTGACGTGTGCGGAGCGGAAACCCAGGGGCAGATCGGGTACGTGATCGAGATGGCCCTGGTCAACAAGCTGCGGCAACTCGGTCTTGATACAAAAATCGCCACAGTCATCACCCGGGTGGAGGTCGATGCGGATGACCCCAATTTCACCCGGCCGACAAAACCCGTGGGACCGTTCTACACCAAAGACGAACTGGAAAAAAAACTGGCGGAAAAACCCTTCGCGTATGTGGAGGACAGCGGCCGGGGCTTCCGCCGGGTGGTGGCGTCCCCCGAGCCGGTGGCCATTTTGCAGGAACAGACCATCCGGGATCTTTCCGCCTCCGGCACCGTGGTCATCGCCGGCGGCGGGGGGGGCATCCCGGTCATCCGCACGTCCGACGGTCTGTATCGCGGCGTGGAGGCGGTCATCGACAAGGACCGCACGTCCGCCCTTCTGGCCTCGGCGATCGGTGCCGATTTTCTGCTTATCCTCACCGGGGTGGAAAAGGTGGCCGTCAACTACAACAAACCCGACATGCGCGAAATCGAGAGCATGACTGTTTCCGAAGCCGCCGCCCATATGGCCGGGGGGCAATTCCCGCCCGGCAGCATGGGGCCCAAAGTGGAAGCGGCCATGCGTTTTGCCGCCCGAGGCAAGGGCTGCGCCGTCATCACCACCCTGGCCCGCGCGGCTGAGGCCCTGGCCGGCTGCGCCGGAACCCGCATCGTGCCGGATTCTTCCTATTCCGCGCATGTTGTGCCAGAATGCGCCCGCAGGCAGTGCGGCGAAAAAAACGCCGGATTGTAGAGCGGAATACCGTTGAAAAGACGTACATCAGGCCTTTTCCGGATGCGTGCAGGCCGAACCCGCGCCGCCCGCCCGCGGGCGGCCACTGTGCTGCGCCACGTATCCGCCGGAGCATTTTCAAGATGAAAACGCTCCGGACACCGCAACCTTCATCCAACAAGGAAAAAGGCATGTCCCAGGTTCGCTCCATCATTCTGCCGAATACATACCGCGATTCGGTGTTCCTCATGAAGCTTTCCAGCCAGGCCAAAACGGAAAGCGGCGCGGAACAGGTTTCCGCCATGATGGGCACCCCCCGCAACAAGGAACTGTTCGTCCAGTCCGGCCTTGTCGGTGCCGGCATGGAAGGATCAGGCCCGGAGGACCTGGTCATCGCCGTCAAGGGCGATGCCGCCAGCCTTGACGCAGCCGAACAGGCCGTCAGACGGCTGCTGGCCGAAGCGGCCCCCGGACAGGGCGAAGCCAGGGGCGAAAAACGGCCTCACGATCTGGATCAGGCCCTGCGCCACAATCCGGACCTGAACATGGCCCTCATCTCCGTAACCGGCGACTACGCCCGCTATGAAGCGGCCAGGGCCGTGAACGCGGGCATGGACGTCATGCTGTACAGCGACAATATCTCTCTGGATGATGAGGTCGCCCTGAAAAAGCAGGCCGCCCGCAAGGGCGTGCTGGTCATGGGTCCCGACTGCGGCACGGCCATCATACGCGGTGTGCCGTTGGCCTTCGCCAACCATGTGTCCCGCGGACCTGTGGGCATTGTGGGCGCTTCGGGCACGGGGCTGCAGGAAGTCATCTGCCTGCTGGAACGGCTGGGCGTGGGCGTCAGCCAGGCGTACGGCACCGGCGGCCGCGACCTGAAGGACGACGTCGGGGCGCTGACCGCCGTGGCCGCCTTGCGCCGTCTGGAGCATGACAAGGAAACCGGGGCCATCGTGCTGCTGGGCAAACCGCCGGGAGCGAAAACAAGAACCATGCTGGCCGGGCTGCTGCCGAAACTGGGCAAACCCGTATTCGTGCACTATCTCGGCGCGCCGGACCATGCGCCGGAAGAAGCGGCCGGGCTGTGTTGCGCGGACACGCTGACGGATCTCGCGCTCAAGGCCGCCCGCCATATACGGCCCGGCCTTGACGAAACGGCCGTCATCGGAGAAATTCCCTTGCCCGCCGGACTGCGCAAAGGGTATCTGCGCGGCCTGTTCGGCGGCGGCACCCTGTGCCAGGAAGCGGCGGAACTGGCCGCCCCTCTGCTGGAAGGCGACAGGTACAGCAACCTTGCAGTGGCCGGATTCAACAGCATCCGGGCCGCGGACAAAAGCAGGGGCCACTGCTTCTGGGATTTCGGCGAAGACGAATTCACCGTGGGCCGTCCCCATCCCATGATGGCTCCGGAACTGAAAATGGAACGGCTGGTCAGCGAACTGCTTGACCCGGCGGTTTCCGTGGTGCTGATGGACATGGTCATCGGCTACGGCGCGCATCGGGATCAGGCGGGCGAATTTTTACGCGCGCTGAAGACCGCCTCGGCCCGGGATGCCACGGCCTGCCGGAACACGCTCATTGTTGCGTCCGTCTGCGGCACGGATGCGGATTCGCCCGGCCGCAAAGAGCAGGCCGCCCTGCTGGAAGATGCCGGGGTCATCGTCTGCGGCAGCAATGCCCAGGCCGCCGTTTTCGCCGCCAAAGCGGCCGCGGGCACAGCCCCGGGAGGGAAATGACCATGTCCGACGCTCTGCAAGTCGTTGCCATCGGCGTTGACGCTTTTGACCGCGCCTTCGCCGAAACCGCCACCCCGTATATCCGCCTGGACTGGCGTCCGCCCGCCGCCGGGCATACCGAACTGGTGGAAATCCTGTTCCAGATGGAAACCCGCTGCGTTGACGACAAGGGCGCGTCCCTTGTCGATGCGGCCAACCAGGAAGCCTTCCGGCGCATCACCGCCGGCCGGCCCGCCCTGCAACGCCTGCGCCCGGCCCACGAATGCATCCCCGGCATGGAAAAGACCGCCGTCTATCACGCGGGCCCGCCCGTGCACTGGGACAACATGTGCGGCCCCATGCGCGGCGCCTATGTCGGCGCGCTGAAATATGAAGGTCTGGCGCGGACGGATTCCGAAGCCGAAGACCTGATGGCATCCGGAAAAATCACCTATGGTCCCAACCACGACAACGGGTGCGTGGGCCCCATGACCGGCATGATCTCCTACTCCATGCCGCTGTGGGTGGTGAAAAACGAAGCTTTCGGCAACACGGCCTATTGCACGGTCAACGAAGGCATCGGCAAGGTCATGCGTTTCGGAGCCAACGGGCCGGAAGTCATCGAACGCCTGAAATGGATAGAAACCGTCTTTGCCCCGGCCCTGGACGCTGCTCTGGAAAGATGCGGCGGCGTCAACCTGAAGAATGTCGCGGCCCAGTCCCTGGCCATGGGCGACGAGATGCACCAGCGCAACGTGGCCGCGAGCCTGAATTGCTACAAGGCACTGTGCGCGGACCTGGCCGCCGTTGCCGCGTCCATGCCCGAAGGCCCGGCCGTGGTCGAATTTCTGGTCAAAAAAAACGAGCAGTTCTTCCTCAACCTGGCCATGGCCATGGGCAAAGCCCTGATGGACCCGGCCCGCGACATTCCCTACAGTACGGTCATCACCTGCATGAGCCGCAACGGCGTGAATTTCGGCATCCGGGTCAGCGGCCTGGGCGACCGGTGGTTCACGGCCCCTTGTCTGAACCCTCAGGCTCTGTATTTCCCCGGTTTTTCCGAAGACGACGCCAATCCGGACATGGGCGATTCCGCCATTGTGGAATGCTTCGGCATCGGCGGCTTCGCCATGGGCTCCGCCCCGGCCGTGGTTCGCTTTGTGGGCGCGGGCGGCCTGGCGGACGCCCTGGAATACACCCGGTCCATGGGCCGCATCACCGTGGGGGCCAACCCCGACCTGCCCATGCCCAATATGGATTTCGCCGGCGTGCCCACGGGCATCGACATCAGAAAAGTGGTGGCTACAGGCATATTGCCGGTCATCAATACCGGAGTGGCGCATAAAAAACCCGGCGTCGGCCAGGTGGGAGCGGGCATAGTGACTCCGCCCATGGACATCATGACGCAGGCTTTGCGGGCTTTTGCCGAAAAATACCTCTAACCAGCGGAAAACCGTTCCATGCAACTTCCGATCACCGTGCTCACCTGGGCGGCCGCCGTCCTGCCCATTGTGGTTTTGCTCGCGCTTCTGGTCAAATGGCAATGGGGGGTGGCGCAAGCCTCCCCCGTCGGCCTGGGGATCGCCCTTGTCACCGGATGGCTGGTGTTCAAAGGCTCCCCGGCTCTGCTGGCCGGGGAACTGGCAAAGGGTATCTGGGGCGGCATCGCGGTCATGGCTGTGGTGGTGCCGGCCATCCTCATCTTCGAAGTGACGGATGAAGCGAAAGCCTTTGAATCGTTCCGCCGGGGCATGCGGAAATTTTCCCCTGACGAACTGCTGCAGGTGCTGACCGTGGGCTGGGTGTTCGCCAGTTTTCTACAGGGTGTCACCGGGTTCGGCGTGCCCGTAGCCATTGTCGCGCCCCTGCTCGTGGGCATGGGCGTGCGCCCGTTCTGGGCCGTGGCCGTTCCCTTGATCGGCCACGCCTGGGCCACCACTTTCGGCACCCTGGCCGTCGCCTGGGAAGCCCTGGTCTTTCAGGCGAATCTTTCGGGCGATCTGCTGCTTTCCACGGCCATCTGGGCGGGTGTGTTCACCGGAACCATGGACCTGGTGGCGGGGCTGTCCATCTGCTTTTTTTATGCCGGCCGCGAGGGCCTGAAACGGGGCCTTCCGGCTGTTTTGGCCCTGAGCGCCCTGCACGGCGGCGGACAGCTTGTACTTTCGCAGTACAACCAGATTTTGTGCAATTTTCTGGTTTCCAGCGCGGGGCTGATTCTCGTTTATATTCTGGGCCGCGCGGCCATATACTCCAGGCCGTACCGCAACGAAGGATCCAGGCTGATGGTCCGGTCCGTCATCGCGGACGGCGCGGATGCCGCCCCGCTGCCCCTGACCCTGCACGAAGCCTTTCTGCCCTATTACGTGCTGACGGGGGTCACGCTTTTCGTCCTGCTGATCCCGCCGGTCAAAAAAGCCCTGAGCTTCTGCATCGTGGGCCTGCCCTTCCCGCAAACCGTGACGGATTACGGTTTCGTCAATCCGGCCGTGGCGCTGTATGCGCCGGTCAACGTATTCACCCATGCCGGGGTATTCCTTGTCCTGGCCAGTGTTATCGGCTATTGCTTCTTCAAAAAGAAAAACGTGATGCGCCCGGATTCCGCGCGGAACATCGCGAACCGGACCCTGGAAAAAGCCGCGCCGGCCACCATCGCGGTCATCCTGCTGATCGCCATGTCCAAGGTCATGGGCGGCACCGGGCAGGTGCTGGTTCTGGCCCAGGGAACGGCGGCGGTCACCGGCAAGTATTTCGCCCTGTTCGCGCCGTTCATCGGGGTGCTGGGAGCTTTCATGACGTCCAGCAACATGGCCTCGAACATCCTGTTCGGCGGTTTCCAACAGACCATGGCCGACCTTCTGCAACTGAGCCCCGCGGTTATTCTGGGCGCGCAGACCGGCGGCGGGGCCATCGGCAATGTGATCTGCCCCGGCAACGTGCTGTTGGGCACCACCACGGCGGGCATTCTGGGCCGCGAAGGCGAACTGCTGAAAATGCTTATCCCCTTGGGCGCCGCTGTGGCGGGATTTTGCGGAATTATTGCTTTTTTTGCTTCCTGATTCAGGAGACGGCCATGCTTGCGAAACTTTCCGCCTCAACCATGCTCAACCTGGGCAGCCTTGCCACTTTTGCCGCTTTTCCCCTGCTATATTCCGCCTCGTTCGGCGGCGGCTCATTCGCGCTGGCATTCGGCGGCCTGTTGATGATTTGCGGCATGCTTGCGCCCTTCGTCGCCTTGCGGTTCCGGGACGGGCAGTAAACGATGCGCCGCCGTGCGGCGGCGAAGGCACAACAACGCGTCCGGTGAAACAGCCGGACGCCAACCCCTAAGGAGAGCCCCCATGAAACATCGCCTGTTGACGGCTTTCTTCGTCCTTGCCGTCACCCTGTCGGCAACCTCCGTCCTGGCGGCGCCGGCCGTCATCAAAATCGGGCACGACCTTTCCGAGGACACGCCCCAGCACCACGGCTGCCTGAAATTCAAGGAAATCGTGGAAAAAAAGACCAACGGCGCGGTGAGCGTGCAGATTTTTCCCTCCAACCAGTTGGGCAACGACCGCGAAACCACGGAATTTCTGCAGGTGGGCAGCGTGCAGGCGGCCCTGATTCCCACGGCCAAGCTGAGCCTGTTTGCCCCGGCTTTGCAGTTGCCGGACCTGCCCTTCTTTTTCCCCAGCCGCGAAGTCACTTACAAATTTCTGGACAGCGAAGTCGGTGACGAACTGCTGGCCCAGCTTGAAAAGAAAGGCATCCGCGGCGTGGCTTTCTGGGAAAGCGGCTTCAAGCAGTTTACGGCCAACAAAGAGCTGAAAAGCCCCGACGATTTCAAGGGCATGAAATTCCGGACCATGGAAAGCCCCATCCTGATTGAGCAGTTCAAAGCCTTGGGCGCCAACCCCGTGCCCATCGATTTCGGCGAAACGTACAACGCGCTGCAGCAGAAAGTGGTGGACGGCCAGGAAAACCCGCTGGTTTCCATTGTGCGCATGCGCTTTTACGAAGTGCAGACCAACACGGTGATCAGCAACCACGGCTACCTGCCCTACGGCTTTTTGTTCAGCAAGCGCTGGCTGGAAAAACAGCCCGCCGACGTGCAGAAGATCCTGGTCGCCGCAGCGAAGGAAGTGGCCGCGTTCCAGCGCGAAGAAACCGTGCGCCGCGAAAAGAGCTTCATCGAAACCATCGAAAAGGCCGGCTGCAAGGTCACCTACCTGACCCCGGAGCAAAAAAAGGCCTTTGCCGATGCCACCCGGCCCGTACACCAGAAATTCGAAGCGGCCATCGGCAAGGAACTGATGGCCAAAGCCTACAAAAAAATCGCCGAACTGCAGAAGCAGTAGCCGCAGCACCCCATCCGCCGGGCGGGTTTAACCCCGCCCGGCTTTTGAGGATCCATCATGAACCAAGTCTTACGACTTCTTGACCATGCAGAAGAGGCTCTGGTCGCGTTCGGCATCAGCATGGCTTCCGTCATTCTTTTCGTGAACGTCATCCTGCGGTATTTTTTCAACAGCGGCTGGGAATGGGCCGAGGAATTCGCCCGGTATTCCATCGTCTGGATCGTATTCCTGGGCGGCAGCATCTGCGCCAGAAAAGGCATGCATCTGACCGTGGACGCTGTGGCCGTGCGCTTGCCCGAGGGAAAGCAGCGAATTCTGCGCATGCTGGTCAATGCCGTGTGCATCGCCTTTTGCATTTTCCTTGTCGTCTACGGCATCGAGATGGTCGAACTGGCGCGGGATACGGACCAGCTGACCCCCGGACTCGAGATGCCCATTTTTTACGTCTATCTCGCCATTCCCGCCGGCGGGGCGCTGATGGCCGTGCGCTTCGCCCAGGAACTGTTCCGGGCGGCCAGGCACATGGCCGCCAGCCGCACCGCGGAAGCCAGCTGAGGAGCCGCCATGACCGTATTTCTGTTTTGCTCCCTGGCTCTGCTGCTCGCGCTGAGCATTCCCATTTTCGTGGCCCTGAGCGGGGCCGTGCTGGCGGTATTCGTCCTGTTCAGCGATGTGCCTCTTGAAACCGTGGTCATGCGCATGTTCGCGGGCATCGACAAATTCGCCCTGATGTCCATTCCCTTTTTCGTGCTGGCGGCCAATCTGATGAGCGTGGGCGGCATATCGCGCCGCATCATCAACCTGGCCAACGCCCTGGTCGGCAGCTTTCACGGCGGCCTGGCTATCGCCACCGTGCTGGCCAGCATGTTTTTCGGCGCCATTTCCGGATCCAGCCCGGCCACGGTGGTGGCTATCGGCGGCCTGCTGTTCCCGGCCATGCTCAAGGAAGGATACCCCAAAACCTTCGCCACCGGGTTGATCACCTCATCCGGGTCCCTGGGCATCATCATCCCCCCCAGCGTGAACATGATCGTTTACGGCGCCATCACCGGCGTTTCCGTGGGCGCGCTGTTTGTTTCCGGTTTCGGGGCCGGCGTGGTTTTCGGCGGCTCGCTCATGCTTTACGCGTACCTGTACGCCAGGCGCACCCCCGGCATCGCCCGCAGCCCCAAAGCCGAAGGCGGCGCCATTATGCAGAGCGTGCTCGATTCCGCCTGGGGCCTCGGGGTGCCCGTCATCATCATCGGCGGCATTTACGGCGGGGTGTTCACCCCAACGGAAGCCGCGGCCGTGGCCGTGGTCTACGCTTTTCTGGTATCCGTCCTGGTGTACCGGGAAATCACCTTCAAGGAACTGTACACAACGCTTGTCTCTTCCGCGGCCACAACGGCCCAGGTCATGATCGTGCTGGCGGCCGCGTCCGTTTTCGCCTGGATCCTCACGGCCGAAGGCATAACCAAAACCATTGCAGAGACCATGGTTTCAGTCAGCCAGAATCCGTACGTCATCCTGCTGATGATCAACATCATCGTGCTGCTGGCGGGCATGTTCATCGACGGAGCGTCCATCACCACCATTCTGGCCCCGCTGTTTTATCCCATCGCCGTCAAAACGGGCATCGATCCCGTGCATCTGGGCGTCGTGATTGTGGTCAACAGCGCCATCGGCATGTT
The DNA here is from genome assembly GCA_031550605.1 of Desulfovibrionaceae bacterium. Taxonomy (GTDB): domain Bacteria; phylum Desulfobacterota; class Desulfovibrionia; order Desulfovibrionales; family Desulfovibrionaceae; genus FLUQ01. Next base: position 49,428 of record JAVBOK010000019.1, read on the forward strand.
CACCCCCCCCTTCGGCCTGAACCTGTTCGTGGCCACAGGCGTGACCGGGCAGCCGCTTTCGCAGGTGACCAAAGGCATCCTGCCCTTTATCTGCATTACCGTGCTGGCGCTGCTGGTCATCACGTATATTCCGGAAATCTCGTTGTGGTTGCCCCGCCAGATTTATGGATCCTGGTAACCAATAGCTATGGCATCAATGCCATACAACACGTATCGCGGCACTCTCTTATGCCGCCGCTGCCATAAGAGAGCGCCCAAAGACACGGTCATCCTTGCGGCCTCATTGCTGTCCGGCCGAGGTCCGGCAGCATGACCGGTTTGTAAAACCGGCCCGCGCGCGGATGGCGCAGCGCGCCTTGAGCACCAGCGGCTTCCGATTGCGCGCAGAGAAAAAATTTGCAGGCCTTTTTCTTTTTCTCGGTTGAACATTGTCCTGCGGCAAGCCAATTTTTGATCGGACAGCAATGTTGCGACCTGCAGAGTTACACGGTAGTGTTCATGCACAAGCGCCTGAGCATGCCGGTTGGCGTGCTTTTTGCTTTTCCGGCTGCAGCGCTTCCGCGTAACGACCGGTTGCGTTCACACCCCATACACCAGGAGAGCACCGTATGACCTTCAAGAAAATGCCGATCTTCGGCGTTCTGGCGGCTCTGGCCGTCTGCGCCTTCGCCCTCAAAGGACAGCAGGGCACGGCGATGTACAGCACGTTTTCCATCATTCCGCTGCTGGTTATTCTCGGCCTTCTCTTCCTGCGCGTGAACATGCTGATCGCGGGCATGGCCGGCGGGATACTGGCCATGATCGCCGGCGGCATCACCGTGCTGCAGGCCAACGGCATCATGATCGAGCAGGTCAGGAACCTGATGAGCATCGCGGTGGTGCCCATACTCAACTCCGCCGTGGCCATGGCCGTGTTCAAATCCGGCGGCTATTCGGCGGCGCTGACCCTGGTGCGGCGCAGCATCGGCGGCAACGTGGCCATTATGGGCGCGTTCATCGTCTTTCTGCAGGCGGCGGCCACCTACATGAGCGGCATCGGCGGCGGTTCCGCCATGGTCATCGCGCCGCTGGCCTTTGCGGCGGTCGGGGCCATTCCCGCCGTCATCGTGGGCATGTCCATCGCGGCGGCCACCTGTTTCACCACGTCCCGCGCTTCGCTGGAAACGGCCACCGTGCTGAAGCTGGCCAATATTCCCGTGGACAAGTACGCGGACATGATGTTCCCCTACATGCTGCTGTTCGTGGCCATCGGCATGGCCGTCGCCGCTGTCGGCGCGTGGAAAAACGGCGGCGTGTTCAGCGGCGAAGAAAGCGAGGACATCAAAAAGATGTCCACAGCGGAACTGAAAAAAGCCACCCTGCCCGCCGTGTTCCTGCTTCTGGCCGTTGTGCTGAGTCCGGTCATCAACAAAACCGCGGGCACCCCGGTGGTCATTCCGCTGGTGTATACCGTCATCACCCTGGCCCTGGTCGGACTGTGCACCAAGTTCACCTATTCGCAGACCTGCGACGCGCTGATCGACGGGTCCAGCTACATCCTTACCCGTCTGTTCCAGGTGGGCCTGTTCCTGATGTTCATCGCCCTGATCGAAAAGATCGGCGCTTTCGCAACCATCGCGGCCATCGCCAAAAACGCTCCCATCAACCTTGTCGTACCGGCGGCTGTTCTGGCGGGCTTTCTTATCGGCGTGCCCGCGGGCGGCTATGTGGCCACCATTCTCGGCCTGATCCTGCCCGTGGCCGTGGCGCTGGGTTTCCCGCCGCTGGCCATCGGCTTTGTGACCATGGGCGTGGGCCTGGGCAGCCAGATGTGCCCGGTGAACATCACCATGCAGGCGCTTTCCTTCGGCTTTCAGATTCCCATCATGCAGGTCGTGCGCGGCAACTCCGTGTGGATACTGCCCTGCGTGGCGCTTCTGATGGCCCTGTCCCTGGTCCTGGTGTAAGAACACACGCATCCGCAGGAGAGACTTCATGGACATCGTACTTCGCCAAACACGCATCAAAGACGGCGACCCGCTGCAGGATGTCGCCATCAGGAACGGCACAATCGCCGCCATCACCACCAAATTCGAAGGCAGGGGCGCGCGGGAAATCCAGGCTGACGGCCGGGTGCTGCTGCCGGGCCTGGTCGAAAGCCATCTGCACCTGGAAAAGGCCCTGGTCATGGATCGCAAGGCCAATCGTTCCGGCACGCTGCAGGAAGCCATCGCCGTTTCCGCCGCCCTGAAACCCTCCTTCACCCGCGAAGATATTCTGGAACGGGCACGCAGAACTCTGCGCATGATGGTCGGATACGGCAGCACCTGCGTGCGGGCGCATTCCGAATTCGACCCCGCCCAGGGCTTTACCGGCGTGGATGCGGTTCTGGAACTGAAAAAAGAGTTCAAGGACATCATCGATATCCAGATCACGGCCTTCCCCCAGGAAGGAATCATGAAAGCCCCCGGCACCGAAGAGATGATGCACGAAGCGATCAGGCGCGGTTGCGACGTGGTGGGCGGCATCCCGTATAACGACACCAGCGCCGAAGAACACATCGACCTCGTGTTCCGCATCGCCAGACAGTACGACATGGATCTGGATTTCCACCAGGACTTCAGCGACAACGCGGACAAAATGTCCATTCAGTATCTGGCCCGCAAAACCATCGAAAACGGATACGAAGGCCGCGTCAGCGTGGGGCACCTGACCAGCCTGGGCGCGGTTCCTCCCGAGCAGTTGAAGGATATCGTGGCCCTGATCAGCGACGCGGGCATCAACGTCATGTGCCTGCCCATGACCGACCTGCATATGGGCGCCCGGAACGATACCTACAACGTGCGCCGCGCTCTGACCCCCGTGCGCGCTCTGCGCGACGGCGGCGTCAATGTGTGCCTGGCTTCCAACAACATCCGCAACGCCTTCACGCCGTTCGGCAACGGCGATCTGTTCCAGGTGGCCATGCTGGCCATTCCCGCCTGCCATCTGGGTGGAGCGGACGATCAGGCCACGGTGCTGCCCATGATCACGAGCAATTCCGCCAGGGCCCTGAAGTTGAAAAACTACGGCCTGGCCGAAGGCAGGGACGCGGACCTGCTGCTGATCGACACGAAAAAAGTGTCGGATGCGGTCATCGACATGCCCGACCGTCTTTTTGTCATCAAGCGCGGCAAGATTGTGGTGGAATCGCAGCGCACGGTGCACTGCGCGTTTTAGGGCAGTTTCGCCGTGGCAATGCTTTGGCGGGTACGCCGCTCAGCGGCGTACCCGCCCGAGCAGGTTGCCACGCAGGCGCAGGCGGCATTCATTGCCGCCGGAAAGCGCCGGAACGGGCGTGCCTTGACAAACCCCGGACTTGCGGGGTTTGTCATCAACCGGCCAATGCTGCCGGCTGTCAGCCGGGCAGCATTGGCCGGAAGGGAAGAAGCAAAAGCAATCTGCTTTATGTTTTTGTGATTAGCGAAAAAATCCGCGCGAATTGCGCGGATTTTTTCATGGGATCAACGGAGGATCCCCCGTTTGCACATGCCGATCCGCGGCGTTATTTCACCCAGCCGATTTCACGGTAGTACCGCTCGGCGCCGGGGTGCAGAGGAACGGCGATGCCGGTGCGGTCATGGTCTTTTTCCGGATTCCAGTCATTGAACATCGGGTTTTCCGCCAGCAGTTCCTTTTTGCGTTCGATCAGCGCCTTGGTCATCAGATAGACGGCTTCCTCATTGGCGTCCTTGTGGGCCAAAATCACAGTGCTGGTCGTGGGCACGGCGTACGGCTTGGTGATGCCTTTGAAGCTGTTCACCGGCATCTCGCTCGGGGGCATGCCCATACTCACCATATGCTTCAGGGCCTTTTCCGAAATGGGCAGATAGACCAGATCGTTGGTCAGGGCCACTTCGGTGAAAGCCGGGTGGTGCAGGGCGATGTTTTCAAAATAGATGTCGACACGGCCGTCTTTCATCATTTCGCCGATCTGCGAAGGCTGGGCCTGGATCATTTTCCCGGCCTTGCGGAAGTCTTCCAGATTTTTACCGTAGGCTTTCAGCACTTCGGAGAAAATAGGAAGCACGATGCTGCCCTGGGGCTTCAGTCCCAGACGCGGCATCTCTTTGGCGTTGAGAACTTTTTCCAGAGTGTCGTTGCCGGTCTTGTCCACATACTCTTTACGGGCCACGGCGGGCGAATAGTTCGAAGTCATCTGCCCGACGGACACGTAGCGCAGATTCTTGTGCTTGCCGTAGCTGCCGTATACGTCCGCCAGGCCTTCCCAGGCCCAGGCGGCGGAAGCGGACTGCGTCAGCGCGAAATCGCCTTTGCCCTGATCCAGGGCGGTGGGGTTGGACATGGAACCGCCTCTGGGGACCACGTTAAAGGTAGAACCTTTGGGCAGGGCTTCCAGCATGAAACGGGCGATGGTGGTGGCGTGGGTGTAGAATCCGGTGCCCGGCTGCTGCGCGATAAAGGTAAGGGTGACGGGTTCTTTCAGGGGAGCCGCCGCCGCGGGCAGCGCCGGCGCCGCCAGGCAGACGCCCAGGCAAAGGGCCAGAACGCGGAATAATGATGCCATGAAATCCTCCTTACATGGTTTGGGTCAGGGGGAAATTGCGCCATTCTCACCATAGATGCGGGAAAAACCGTATTTTCATTACGACATCAGACATCTGACACAAAATCGGAAAAAAATCCAGAGGAAAGTGGCAAGAGAACGGTGCCCGCCAAAGGCGGGCCTGCATAAGGTACCTTGAAAAATCCCTGCAGAAGGCCATCCCATGAAGACTCCTCCCGCCGCCGTTTCGGCCTGCCCCACAGGAACACCCGCCGTTCGCCTGCGGGCGGATACTCCGCTCGGCGGCGTATCCGCCATGCTAATTTCACAGGGAAAACGCCTCCCCCAGATAGGCCTTCCTGACCCGGGGGTCGCGCAGCAGCGTTCTGCCTTCCCCCTCCAGGGCCACGGCTCCGGTTTCGAGAATATACGCATAGTGGGCAGGGAAAAGCGCGGCTAAAGCGTTCCGCTCGATAAACAGAATGGTCCTGCCCTGTTCGTTGATGGTGCGGATGATGGCGAAAATCTCCCTGACCAGCAGGGCGCAAGTCCCGGGAACGGTTCATCCTTTATGGATGATGCTGCCTGAAGCAGGCCTGACCAGCCCCACATCGGGCGTGTTGTCCACAATGCCAAGTTCCACGGGACGGCCGGGCACGGTGGTTTTTTCCTTGTGGGCCAGTTGGACGCCTTCCGGCTCAAGCTGGCCGCCGAAAGCGTTCTGGCCGGTCAGGGGCGGATGGACGCCCAGCTTGATGGGTTGGGCGGCGAATACGTACGCAGCCGTTCCCAGGACCATGACGGGAAGAAGAGGCAACGCTCTCATTCCCGTATACGCCCCTTCCTGCAAAACGTTACCAAACAGCAAAGCCCACCGTGTCACATGATAATCATCTCATCCAGAGCCGCGCCCGGCGGAACGATGGGCGACACGTTTTCGCGGCGTTTGACTTCCACTTCGATCAGAGCGGCGCCGGGTTCGTCCAGGGCTTTTCGCAGCGTGCTTTCCAGTTCCCCGTCCGCGACGATGCGGTGCCCGGCCATGCCGTACGCCTTGGCCAGCTGCATGAAATCCGGTTGCAGGCTGTCCACGCTGGCCACGTAATTCTTGTTGTAGAACAGCTCCTGCCACTGGCGCACCATGCCCAGGGCATGGTTGTTGAGCAGCAGAATCTTGATGGGCAGCCTGTTTTCCATCACCGTGGCCAGTTCCTGCAGGTTCATCTGAAAGGAACCGTCGCCGCTGATGAGCACGACGCGGCTGTCCGGGCAGGCAATCTGCGCGCCCACCGCCGCCGGCAAACCATAGCCCATGGTGCCCAAACCCCCGGAGGACAGAAAACTGCGCGGCCGGGTATAGGTGAAAAACTGCCCCGCCCACATCTGGTGCTGGCCCACGTCCGTGGTCACCAGAACGTCGCCCCCGGTCAGCGCGTACAGAACCTGGATGACCTTTTGCGGGCTGATGCCTTCGCCCGCGGCCTGATAAGTGATGGGATGCTCTCTGGCAATGTCCGCGAGGTGACGCAGCCAGGGGCCGTGCTCTTCATTCCAGTCCTTGTGCCCGTCCTTGGAGGCCAGCACCTTGCCGAGTTCCGTCATGGCCTGCCGGCAGTCGGCCACCAGAGGGATCTGCACCGGCACGTTCTTGCGGATGGACGTGGGGTCGATGTCGATCTGGATGATGGCGGCGTTGGCCGCAAATTTGCAGATTTCACAGGTGGACCGGTCGGAAAAGCGCGTGCCCACGGCCACAATGCAGTCCGCTTCGGAAGCGGCCTTGTTGGCGGCCACCGTGCCGTGCATGCCGATCATGCCCAGCCACAGCGGGTCGTTGCCGGGAAAGCCGCTGAGCCCCATGAACGTCGAGGTCACGGGAATGCTGTATGCGCGGGCGATGCCGGTCAGCTCTTCGCTGGCCCCGCCCATGACCAGGCCCCCGCCAATGACGAACAGCGGCCGTTTGGCCTTCAGCAGGCGGTCCGCCGTGCGCTGCAACTGGAGCTTGTTGGGCTTGTAGTTGGGTTTATAGGAACGCATTTCCAGATTTTCCGGCCAGGCGAAGGTGGCGGAGCGGCGCACCATGTCGCGCGGCAGATCCACCAGCACCGGCCCGGGCCGGCCGGAACGGGCAAGATAGAAGGCTTTGCGCATGGTTTCCGCAAGATCCTTCACGTCTTTGACCAGAAAATTGTGTTTGGTACAGGGGCGCGTAATGCCCACGATATCCACTTCCTGAAAGGCGTCGTTGCCGATCAGCGCGGTGGGAACCTGCCCGGTCAGCGCCACCAGGGGGATGGAGTCCATATACGCCGTAGCGATACCGGTGACGGTATTGGTGGCGCCGGGACCGGAGGTCACCAGGCAGACCCCGACGGAGCCCGAGGCGCGGGCATAGCCGTCCGCCGCATGGACGGCGCCCTGCTCGTGCCGGACCAGAACGTGCCGGATATCCGTGCGGGAAAGTTCATCATAAATGTCGTACAACGCCCCGCCGGGAAAGCCGAAAATAACCGAAACCTGCTCCCGTTTGAGGCATTCCATCAGAATCTGCGCGCCGGTCAACTGCATTGCTGTCTCCGCCTTGAAAGAAAAGTACAAGACCAGCAGAGTATGGTCTTTTTCACCGAAGAGCAAGGGGGATAAACGGCCGCGGGCCGTGGTCCGAAAACCGGCAAACCCGCCCGTTCATGCCGGCTGGAGCAGACGCGCCCCTTTGGCGGTGAGGAACACCCCCTGGCGGGTGCGGCCCACGCTGATGTACCCGGCTTTCGCCAGCGCGCCGAGCCGGGTTTTCAGCCTGGTCACCGTCAGACCGAGGGACCGCAGCGCATCCTGCCGCGCCAGAGAGTATCGTCCCGCCGGTTTGTTGCGGCGCCGCAACAGGGCGATCTGGCGCAAGATGGCCAGATCCTGTTCGCCGGGGGCGGAAAGATCGACCCCGGCCGGTGCGGGCGCGGAAAGCGTTTTGTGCCGGAAGAACTCCTCCAGCAGGTCCGGCACCAGCCGCCGGACCGCGGCCGGCGACTGGGCCCGATGCCGTTCCAGCGCGGACAGATATTCGGTGATGGATTTGAGTTCGCGCACATTGCCC
>JAVBOK010000109.1:0-18115 GCA_031550605.1 Desulfovibrionaceae bacterium
TCGATCAGCACGCCTTCGTCCTTGAACTGCCGGGCCGCATAGTTGCGCACGCGGCGGTACACGGACCGGAACAGGTCCGGGTCGTGGACTTCCTCGATGCCCATGCCCCCGCCGCCGGCGGAAGCCTTCACCAGCACCAGGGGGTTGGCGATGCCGTGCTCCACCTGGAATTCGAACAGGCTGCGGGCGATTTTTTCCGCTTCCATCTCGTCATAGATGGGCCGGTCGGAACCGGGCACTGTGGGGACGTCCAGGCTGCGGGCCAGACGTTTCGTGTTGATCTTGTCCCCCAGTTCGCGGATCACCCGCCAGGAGGGGCCCACGAAAATCAGTTTGTTCGTCCGCTGGGAAACGCGGCGGGCAAAGCGGTAATCCTCGGCAAAAAATCCGTAGCCGGGGTGCACGGCGGTCGCGCCGGAATCGTCGGCCACCGCGAGTATTTCATTGGCATCGTGATAGGATGCCACCCGGTACAGGCTTTTGGGCCCGCCAAGCCGGCGGGCCAGAGCCACGTGGCCGGAAGAGGCGTCTTCGGGCGTATGCACGCAGACGAAATCCAACCCCAGCTTGCGGCAGGCAAGCACGATGCGGACCGCGATTTCGCCCCGGTTGGCCACCAGGATTTTATGTGTGGGTTTGCTCACGGAATCCTCTAAGTTAAAGCAGTTAACGCTTCACACGGGCGCGCAACGGCGGGCAAAGCCGCCGGCGCCTCTGTGACGGCAAGAATTTGCGGACAAATCCTTGCGGGCATTTCACGCGTGAAATGCTGCAAAGCATGGCTGCGGCCGGCCATGGCCGGACCGGGCAAGGGGCACCGGCCCTTGCGGAACGGCGCGCCCGCCGGCGGGCCGCCCTGTTCGCGCGGCCCACCCGCATATCCGGCCTTGCCTATCAGGCGAAAGGCGGGCTAGGATGCCCGGGGGCATTCGCCCGATATCAAATTCCCCGCCAAGCGTAAAGTGCGCCAGGAAAGAGAGGAATCATATGCAAAATTTTGCAAAAGTCCAGAACCAGACCCGCCTTGTCCAAGAACGCCTCGGGGGCTGCGTTCCACGCGTGGCGGTTATTTTGGGCACAGGCCTGGGCGGGACGGCGGATGCTGTGAAAAACCCCGTGATCATCCCCTTTGCCGATCTGCCCGATTTTCCCCTTTCCGGCGTCGCATCCCACGCGGGGCGCTTTGTGGCGGGCGATCTCGCCGGGGTTCCGGTCATCATGCAGCAGGGCCGCTGCCATTTGTACGAAGGCTACAGCCCCGCCGACGTCTGCGCCGGGGTGCGGCTGATGGCCGGTCTGGGCGCGCGCATCCTGATCGCCACCAACGCCGCCGGCGCTCTGAACCCGCAGTTCGCCGCCGGATCGGTCATGGCCATCACCGACCACATCAATTTCACGGGCTGCAGCCCCCTGACCGGTCCCAACTGCGACGGAGCCGGTCCGCGCTTTCCCGACATGAGCGCGGCCTATGACCGGGAACTGCTCGGCCTTGCGGAAAAAGCAGCCATGCGGTACGGGATACGGCTGGAAAAAGGCGTATACATCAGCCTGGCCGGACCCCAGCTTGAAACTCCGGCGGAAACGCGGGCCTGTCGCATTCTGGGCGCCGACGCCGTGGGCATGTCCACGGTTCTTGAAGTTATTGCCGCGCGGCACATGGGAGTGCGGGTTCTGGGGCTGTCCTGCCTCAGCAACAAAAACCTGCCCGACTGCATGGCGGAAACCTCGCTGGAAGAAATCATCCGCGTGGCCGGCATTGCCGGGAAAAACCTGGCGAAAATCGTTGACGGCCTGATGCCGCTGATAAAGGAGACCCTATGAGCACCCTGTTTTCCCCCATCTCCATCGGCAATCTGACCCTGAAAAACCGCATCGTCATCCCCCCGATGGATCAGTATTCATCCAGAGACGGGCACCCCACGGACTGGCACATGATCCATTACGGCCAACTGGCCGCTTCCGGCGCCGGGCTGCTGATCGTCGAAGCCACAGCCGTGGAGGCTGCCGGCCGCATCGCGCCCCAGGATCTGGGGCTGTGGTCCGACGAGCACGAACCATCCTTCGCCCTGATGCTGGGCGCCATTCGCAGCGTATCCGGCATGCCCGTGGCCGTGCAGCTTGGCCACGCCGGCCGCAAGGCCTCTTCCGCCCGTCCCTGGGAAGGCGGCGGCCCCTTGCCCCCCGAAAAAGGCGGCTGGCAGACCCTGGGCCCTTCCACTCTGCCCTATGAGGGCTGCCCCGCCCCCACGGCCCTGGACGCCGACGGGGTGGCCCGGGTCAAAAACGCCTTTGCCGCCGCGGCCGGACGCGCGGGCCGGCTGGGATTCGACGCGGTGGAAATCCATGCGGCCCACGGCTATCTGCTGCATCAGTTCCTGTCGCCCCTGACCAACACCCGCAAGGACGCCTATGGCGGCAGCCCGGAAAACAGAATGCGCCTGGCGCTGGAGGTCTTTGCCGCGGCCCGCGCGGAATTCCCCCGGAACCGTCCTGTGGGCGCGCGCATTTCCGCCTGCGACTGGGTGGACGGAGGCTGGGATCTGGAGCAGAGCATCGCCCTGGTCCGCGCCCTGGAAAAACTGGGCTGCGCCTATATCCACGTTTCCAGCGGGGGCCTGTCGCCGGCGCAGAAAATCACGCCCCGGCCCGGATACCAGGTGCCTTTCGCAGCCGCCATCAAGAAGGAAACCAGCATGCCCGTCATCACCGTGGGCCTGATCACCGAGCCCGCGCAGGCGGAAACCATTCTGGAAACCGGCCAGGCCGACATGGTGGCCCTGGGCCGGGCCATGCTCTACAACCCCCGCTGGCCATGGCACGCGGCGGCAAGCATGGGCGAAAAAATCGACGCGCCGGGGCAGTACTGGCGTTCCGCCCCCCACGGCGTCAAAGGATTGTTTCAATGACGAAAGCGGGGCTTCGCCCCGCACCCCGCGAAGGGACCGAGTCCCCGTGGCCCCGCAGCGGGTCCGGGTTCGCTTTGGCACGGAACGTCCCGCATATCCGGCGGAACCGCCTGCGCCTGCGCGGCAACCCGTTGTCGAGAAAGACGCTGCCAACAGCCTCCGGGGGCAGGGCGGGGCTCTGCTCCCGTTATCTCTTTCAACGATAAAGGCGCTTTTGTGATCACGCTTCGTCCCTGCCCCAAGGGCCATACCCGAGAACTGGACAAAGCCGTGTCCCCGGCGGACACGGTGGCGGCGGTGCGGCAGCGCCTGGCCGCTCTGGAAGCCACCGGCGTGCAGCTTCTGGCGGAAACCCGCCGGGCCGACACGGGCCGTCTGGGCATCCCCGTATTCATGAGCGTGGTGGGCAAAAACGCGCGGGGCATCCTGCCCACCCGCAAGCAGATGGGCAAAGGGGCCAGCGCGGCGCAGGCCGAAGCGTCCGCCCTGATGGAACTGATGGAGCGCTTCGGATTCTTCACCTATTGGCAAAAAGCGCCCGCAGCGCGCCTGACCTGGTCGCAGGCGAAAAGACGCTTCGGGGATGCGCTGTTGCCCGCGTCCGCGATCATCGTTTCCGTGGACGACACCATCCGCGAAGACCAGGCCGAAGCCATGCTGGACCTGATCGCCTGGGACTGGCGGCCGGCCACGGATCTGGCCGGAGAACGCGAGATCTTTGTTCCCGTGGACTGGTTCCGCAAACTGGGGGAATTCAACGGGTCATCCGCCGGCAACACGGCGGAAGAGTCGCTGCTTCAGGGCCTGTGCGAACTGATCGAGCGTCACGTCTGCGCGCGTATCGCCAAAGAACGGCCCCCGCTGCCGACCATCGACCAGGGCGGGATCAAAAGCCCGGTGCTGGCGGATCTCATCCGGCGTTTCGCGGATAACGGCATCGAACTGATCCTCAAGGATTTTTCCCTGGGCATGCCCGCGCCCACGGTAGGCGCCCTGGCCTGGGACCCGACGACTTTTCCCGCCCGCTCGGAGATCGTCTTTACCGCCGGCACGGCCAGCAGCCCGGAAAAAGCGGCCATCCGAGCCGTGACCGAAGTGGCCCAACTGGCCGGGGATTTCATCACCGGCGCATGCTACGAGGCTTCGGGCCTGCCCAAATTTTCCGCCTGGGACGAAACCGCCTGGCTGCGGCAGGGCGGGACGGCACAGTTGGAAACCCTGCCTTCCGTGGAACAGCCGGACATCGCCGACGAGTTGCGCGCGGTCATCGCCGGGCTGGCGGCACAGGGATTCACGGTTTACGCCGTGGACACCACCAGCCCCGTGACCCGCGTGCCCACGCAGTATTCCTTCGCGCCGGGGCTGGCGTTTCGCGAGCGGGACGCCAACGCCAGCGTGGGCCTGTTCGTCGGCCGCATCCTGGCGGAAGAAGAAGAGGACGCGGACACGGCCGCGAAGGGTCTGGCCCTGATCGACTCCATATACGGCGGGGCGCATTTCACGCCGTTCTTCCGGGGCATGCTGGCCCTGCGCGCGGGCGACACCCCGGCGGCCAGAAAACATTACAGCGCCGCCCTGCCCCTGCAACCGGACGACGACGCGGCCGCCCTGGCCGCCTTTTACCTGGGCTACGCCTGGACTCTGGAAAACGGCTGGGCAGAAGCCCTGCCCCACCTGACCACTGCCTGCGAACTCTGCCCGGACATGAAGGAATACCGCAACCTTCGCGGGGTGGCCCTGTTCAGGCAGCAGCGCCACGCCGAGGCGGCGGAGGAATTCGAGTACGTGCTGGCCCGGCTGGACAAGGGATCGGTCATGGATATCGCCAACCTGGGCCTGTGCCACAAGTTCATGGGCAACCGGGAAAAAGCCCGGCATTACCTGGCCGCCGCCCTGGAACTGGACCCGGATCACGAAGCCGCAAAAAAGCACCTGGCGGAACTGGAGACAGAAAGCCGTGCTTGAACTGGCCCACATCAGGACATCCGCGCTGGCCCAATACAAAACCACCGCCCGGCACGAAACCGTCGTCGTCATGCCGGCCATCGACATGGCCCTGGCCCGCAGGGCGGCCGAAGTCATGATCCGGCGAACAGACCGGACCGGCCTGCTGCTGCTGGCCGAAGACGACTACCGGCTGGGTTTCATCATGACCGCGAACCTTGTCTACGCACGGACGCGCTCGGACTATTTCGCCTATGTGGCGCAGGACGCGTATCCGGGCCAGTACTGGCTGGATTACGGGCTGGAAACGCTGCAAAAGACCGGTTCGGGCCTTCTGGCGTTCAATGACGGCAGATTCTTCGGCAAGTTGGCGGTGTTCGGCCTGGCCGACCGCACTTGGGCCGCCTCCATTTACCGCAGCTTCATCTTTTTCCCCGAATACAAATCCCACTTCGCGGATACGGAACTGTCCATGATCGCCCTGACCCGGGGCCAGCTGGCGCACAACCCGTACAGCATCATGATGGAAGTGGATTACGAAAAGCACCTGCACGGCAACAACCCCGCGGACCACGACCTGTACAGGCGGCGGGCGGCGGAAGGTTTTGACGGCAGAGTGACGCCCTTTGCCGCGGACTGAGGCGGCGGCGCAATCCGGCGTCGGACAGGAAAGGCCGTTCCGTGCAACAGCGCGTATCGGGGCACGCGCAGGCCCGCGCAAAACGCGCCTGGGGCAATATCACGCCGTGCGCGGCCGCTGCCCGCTATTTTCTGACCTTGACCCCGAGCATGTCCTCAAAAACCCGGACCATGGCCCCTTTGCCCATCTTGCCCAGGCCCTTGCGCAGAGCGGCCTGATAGGTGGCGGTCGCGGCCGCCACCACGGGCAGGGGCACGAGTTTTTCCGCGCTGATTTCCAGGGCGTGGGCCATGTCCTTGTAGCCGTCGTCCATGGGATAGCCGGGGAAGTCGCCGTTCAGCAGATGATTCAGAAAAAATTCCGAGGCGTGGCTGCGGCCCGTGCCCGAATTGATGACGGAAGCAGCCTGTGCCGGATCCAGCCCCAGGGACACGGCCAGGGGCATGACTTCCGCGATGGCCGCAATATTGCTGTTCAGAACCAGCTGGTTGACCAGCTTGGTCAGCTGGCCGTTGCCCACCTTGCCCACGTGCAGAATATTCCTGCCCATCAGTTCGAAATACGGGCGCACCGTTTCAAAAGTCGCGGCCTCCCCGGCGGCCATAATGGTCAGGGTGCCGTCCCTGGCCCGCGCCTCCATGCCGGAGATGGGGGCGTCCATAAAGCCGATGCCCGCGTCCGCCAAGGCTGCGGCCATTTCCAGAGTGGTTTTGTAGCTGATGGTGCTGGTGTCCACGATGATCGCGCCCGGCCGCAGATGGCGGGCCAGACCGTTTTCGCCCAACACGGTTTCACGCGCGCTGTCCGTGCCCGGAAGACAGAGAAAGACCAGGCCGCATCCGGAAAAATCCGCAAGATTCCGTGTGGTTTTCACGCCCAGACTTTCGAACTCCGCGAACTGTCTGCCGCTTTGCGAGCAGACGGTCAGGGGCACGCCGCCCTTGTTCAGGTTGACGGCCATGTGCCGTCCCATCTGCCCCAGACCGATGAATCCCGTTTGCCTGTGCGCCGGTTGCGTCATGACCGTTCCTCTTCTTTTTTTCCGCAGACGACGATCCATTCGCTGTCGCCCACATAGGGCTCGTTCGTCCTGATGTACGGGGTCAGGGTACGTTTGTACAAATCCACGATGCGGAAGGGGTTGAACAATTGCCGCAACTGTGTTTCATCCGGCAGGGTCACCCATTGGGCGCCTCCGAACACCGGGGCCGAAGGATCGAACCAGGTGGCGCCCTGCTCCATGCGGGCCATGAAGCGTTTGTCCGGATGGTCGGAAGCGAAGAAAAAAGAGACGAAATACCCGTCGGGATGCAGCAGGGCCGCGATTTTGGGCATGATCCGCACAAGGTCATCCCACTGGTTGTGGGCCAGCGCCTCGCGGTCGACGATCAGGTCAAAGGGACCGTCCAGCTGATCCAGTTCGAGAAACGTCTTCCGGACGAAATCGCCGCGCAGATTTTCTGCGGCAAAGCGCGAACGGGCGAAGTCCAGACAGTGGGGACTGCCGTCCACGCCGGTGACGCAAAACCCTTCCCTGGCCAGAAACCAGGCGTTGTTGCCCGCGCCGCAGCCCACTTCAAGAACGTTGACTGCGGCCCGGTCGCGGCCGGCCATCAGGCGGAACACCAGCGACACCAGCCCATCGGCGGGATAGCGGTTGAGCTGGCCTCCGCCGGCGTAAGTCGCATTCCAGCTCGCCGCGTCAAAGCCTTTTTTCTGCATAACGGACCTGCCCTTTGCCGTCATAACGGCGTATACGGATTGACGCGCCCCAGCGGGTGTGGAAAGGTGCATTCATATTTCCCCATGGATTTTCCGTGTTGTAAGGATATTTTATGGCGCCATCCAGCATTTTTTTTGACCGTCAGGACCATGCTCTGCTGCACATGGTCAACCACATTCTGGAACGCGGCCAACGCGGCCGGGGCCAGCGGCAGTTGTTCGCGCCCGAGTTGCACCCCCACGGCATCAAAGAACTGGCCGTTTCCCGCGAATTGAGCGTCGCGTACGCCGTGATCAACCTGCTTGACTCCCTGGAGGTCGGCGGCGCGGACGACCGCATCCTGGCCCTGCGCTCGCTGCACGAGGAAGTGCTGTACGCGGCCTCTTCGAGCTTTCGCCGCAATACCGGACGGGTGCTGATCCAGATTATGAAAGACCTGGTGCGCACCCACGGCGATCCGGAGCGCCAGATCCGGCTGGCCCGCGACTTCCGCGAGGCCGCCACCGGCAAACGCCGCATCGTGCGGGCCATGCTGCGCCGCTACCACCTGCTGGAAATGCCGGAAGAATGGGACCAGCTGACTTTCGACAACCATGTGCACGACGCCAACACCAAGGGCCGCAAGACCCCGACCCACCTGATCATGGACGCCTGGATCAAGGGGATCCGGGCTTTGACCGTCATCTATTACAATTTCGTGGAGCCGAGAGCCGCCCATGAACTGATGCAGGCCGCGGAAATCATGGGTATCCGCACGCGCATCGGCGTGGAATACCGGGCCTGCTTCCGGGGCAAGTACGTGGAGTTCATCTGGGAACCCGCGGGCATTGAAGACGCCCGCAGCATGGCCGCGTTTCTGGAAGAGGACGCCATGCGCATGCTCATGCGCGACGGCCGCGACGCTTCCGCCTATCAGGCGCGCCACGTGTTCGCCATGCTGGAACGGTATAACGGGGAGCACCGCCGTGACATGGCGGATCAGTTCGGCATTGAGATGCCGGAAATTTCCCGGCAGGAATTTCTGGCCTTTGTGGGTGCCGGCCAGCCGTCCTTGCTGCATCTGGCGGAACTGGTCTACAACCGCATGCTGCCCCGGATGCTGGACAGGCTCCCCGCGTTGCGCGAAGCGCACGCCGCCGCGCCGGCGGAGGGGAAAAAAGCCGTTGAAGAACTGATCGCGCGCATGCACGCCCTGCATCCCGAAGCGATCATGGAAACATGGTTCACGGTGGAGCGCAATCCTTCCCTGCCCGATCCGGAACTGCCCGCGCCCGATCCGCAAACACCGCCCGTTCTGCGCCTCAGTCCCCACGATCTGACCGAACGGCTGCGCGCGGTCAGACCCATGAGCCGCCTCACCCTGACCCTGTCGGGCCTGACCATTGAGGACGTGCTGGAACTGCTCTATGACTGCCAGGGCAGGATCACCCATCTGGAACTGTTCAACCTGAAGGATTACGCCGCGGGCAAAATGCCCCACTGCAAAGCCATCAACCAACTGCAGAGGGCCGTCAGCCAGGGCAGCGCCATCGAACTG
Source organism: Desulfovibrionaceae bacterium (assembly GCA_031550605.1). Classification (GTDB taxonomy): domain Bacteria; phylum Desulfobacterota; class Desulfovibrionia; order Desulfovibrionales; family Desulfovibrionaceae; genus FLUQ01. The sequence goes on from JAVBOK010000109.1 coordinate 8,751, forward strand.
AAACGCCTGATCCGGGGCATCATCCGCGATTACGACGGCACATTGCGCGCGGATGCGGCGGAACGCCACGCGCACATGACGGATATTCTGCGCAACATCCAGAAACTGCAATCGTTTTACAAAAATACGCCGCTCAAGACCCGCATCGGCAGCGACTCCACCAGCCGCTCTTTCCGGCTGCACGGCATGGGTTTCGCCTTCACCGAAACCCTGCCCGCCTCCGCCCGCCGCAGCATCCGCGACCCCAAGGATTTTTTGCGTCAGGTCATCCCGCTGCATTCGGACATTGACTCGCGCTACACCTATTCGCCCGCGACGCACCATCACCCAACGCCGGACAGCGCCCTGACCCGGATGATCCGCAAGTTGCCGCTCTGCCGCTATTTCGGCTACGCCCGTACCCATGCCTGGGTCGCGCAAACATCCACCACCCGCTACACCGAAACGGACGGCAGCATTGCCACCCTGGGCGGTTTTCAGCGCGAAGCGCCCGAACGCATCACCCTGCGGGAGCAGAAAACCGCGCACGCAAGCCCCGGCCTGAACTACCTGAACACGGGCATGGCCAACGCGCTCAAGGTGCTGGTCGGCTTTGCCCTGACCATGGGCACTTTTCTGCTCACCCAGGACTGGTGGGTGCTGATCTGGTTCGGGGCGCCCATCTGGTTCGCCATCACCGGGCTGCGCAACATTCTGCAGTCCGTTCTGGGCGGCGGCGGCTTTCACCGTACCCCGCTGCTCAAGTGGAACGATTATGTCAGCTGGAGCAGAATCTGCGATTCTCTTCTCTATACCGGCATATCCGTGCCCCTGCTGGAACTGATCCTGCGCTGGTGGATACTGGGAGAAATCTTCGACGTCACCGCATTGACCCATCCTCTGCTGTTCTATACCGTCATCTCCGCGGCCAACGGGGTGTATATCGCCGCCCACAACATCTACCGCGGACTGCCCAGAGAAGCGGTCATCGGCAACATCTTCCGTAGCGTGCTGTGCATCCCCCTGTCCCTGGTTTACAGCGTCGTCATCATGCATATTCTGCTGCTTCTGCACGTCGAGGGCGGCATGGACATGCTGGACGCCAGCGCGGCCATCATTTCCAAGGCCGCGTCCGACACCATCGCCGGCATCGTGGAGGGCATCGGCGACCAGAACGCCAATTTGCGCATGCGCGGCTGGGATTACACCGAAAAGCTCCGGCAGCTGTTCGCCTGCTTTGCCAGGTTGGAGGTACTGCTGCCCGAAGATGACGTGCTGGACCTTTTGCAGCGGCCGAGGGACAAGAGCCATCCCGCCCACCCCGGCGGTCCGGAAGCGGAAAAACTGGAGAAGGACATTGTCATCCACTGCCTGGACCTTATGTATTTCTGGATGTACCAGCCCCGGGGCCGCACCATGCTGTCGCGCATACTGCGCGCCATGACCCGCGAGGAAAAGGTCATCTTCGCCAGAACCCAGCTTGTGCTGGGCAGGGAAAAAGAAATCTGCCGCCTGTTCGTGGACGACATCGTCGGCCAGAATTTTTCCCGCCCCCTGGCTTTTTTTCTGGACCGCTACCGCGAGTATCTGGCCGACACGGGTCGCGTCGCCGGGGTCGCGCTTGAGGTCCCCGACTATCCGGTATAAGAAAAGATATCGCGCAGCAGCGGGGGTGCATGATGGACAAAACATGGGTGAGCGGGGTGCTTGAACGCCTTTCCGCCATCGGCAGGACGGACCAGAACGGATCGAACCGTCTGGCCTTTTCGGAAGAGGACATGGCCGCCCGCGGGTATTTCAAGACTCTCATGCGCGAAGCCGGCCTGGACGTGCGCGAGGATGCCTTCGGCAACATCATCGGCCGCATGGAAGGAACCAACCCTTCGCTGCCTGCCGTGGCCACCGGGTCGCACATCGATACGGTGCCCAACGGAGGGCACTACGACGGCACGGCAGGAAGCGTCGCCGCCCTGGCCGCCCTGAAACGCATCCGCGAACGCGGCATGCCCCGCCATCCGCTGGAACTGATCATTTTCCAGATGGAAGAATCCAGCCGCTTCTCTCTGGCCACCATGGGCAGCAAAATCATGACCGGCAGGGCCAAACTGGATCTGGCCCGAAAAGCCAGAGACAAAAGCGGCAAAAGCATGCCCGAGGTCATGGCCGAGCGCGGGTACGATTTTGAAATGTTGCCCCTCGCGGTGCGCAAAAAAGGCGAACTGGCCTGTTTCATCGAACTGCACATCGAACAAAGCCCCACTCTGGAAGAAAAAGAACTGCCCGTGGGCATTGTCACTGCCATCGCGGCCCCCATCCGAACCCACGTGGTCATCGAAGGCAAAGCCAGCCATTCCGGCGGCACGGCCATGAACAACCGGCGCGATGCGCTCGTCAGCGCCGCCGAGATGACGCTGGCCGTCCGCGCCGTGGGCAATGCCTATTCCCGCCAGGAAATCGTGGCCACGGTCGGCAACCTGACCGTTTTCCCCGGCGCCATGAACGTGGTGCCCGGCAGGGCGGAACTGTGGATAGACCTGCGCGGCACCAGACGCGACGTTATGGACGAAGCCCAGGAAGCGTTGCGCAGAGCGGGGGAATCCGTCGCGGCGGTCAACAGGACGCCCGTCACGTTCAATGCCCTGGGCGCGGAGAATCCTGTTCCCATGACCGGTCGGATCATATCCCTGATGGAAACCGTGTGCCGCGACCTGTCCGTGCCGTTCATGCCCATCGTCAGCGGGGCCGGGCACGATACCATGAACATGGCGGACATCACCGACGTGGGCATGGTCTTTGTCCGCTGCAAAGACGGACTCAGCCACAATCCCGGCGAGTACGCGGCCATCGGGGACATCATGGCCGGCCTGGACGTGCTGACGGAAACCCTGTATCGTCTGGCGGTGTAAGTGGAGCCATTGTCCGTCATCTGGGTGGGCAATCCCTTCTTTTATCCCGCGCTGGCCGATTCCGGCTGGCGCATGCACTGGATCAACCCGGAACCCGGCCGGGTCCTGAACTGGAAGGACGTGACCGGCAATGCGCCCTTTACACCCGACCTGATCGTGGTCGCCGACAAAAGCACGCCACCCGTGATCACGGGGATGGAATTCTTCCCCTGCCTGACCGTCCTGTACGCCGTGGACACCCACATCCACAGTTGGCTGCCCTATTACGCCATGGCCTTCGATGCCTGCCTGGTCAGCCTCAAAGACCATATCCCGACCTTCACCGGCATGGGCCTTCCCGCCGGGCGGGTCTGGTGGTCCCCACCCTATTCGCATCCCCGCGACGCCCCTTGTCCGCCCGATCCGGGAACAGCGCTGCGGGACCTTGTCTTCGTCGGCACGGTGGACCCGGCTGTCGACCCCGGCCGTCACTCCTTTCTGGAAGAGTTGCGCCGCCACGTCCCGGATCTGTATGCCACGCGCGGCCCATACCGCGCCCTGTTCAGCCAGGCGCGGCTGGTGCTGAACCACGCCGCGGCCGGCGACCTGAATTTTCGCGTGTTCGAAGCCTTGGGTTGCGGGGCCTGTCTGGTCACGCCCAGAGTGGGGCACGGCCTGGAAGAACTGTTTCGCGACGGCGAGGACCTGTTCCTGTACGACCCGGACGACATGCCGGGCCTGGCCCGGCTGGTCCGGTCCCTGCTGGATGATCCGGCGCGCCGCGCCCGCGCCGCCGCGCACGGATACGCCGCAGTCAACGCGAAGCACCGCATGCGGCACCGGGCCGAGGCCTTCGCCCGAAACGTCGCCGCCCTGCGCGGAAATGCCAGGGGCGCCCCGTCCGTCGCCGCGCGTCTGAAAAAAGCCCCGGCCATCCGCAAGGCATTGCGCTTCATGTATCTGCTGCACGCGGAAACCGCCCCTTTCCCCGCCGCAAAGGAAGCGTACCTGCGGGCCGCGTCGCAAAAACAACAGATTTGATCGTGGCTGCCGTCTTGCCGCGAAGCTTCGTCTCGCGCGCTGCAAGGGGACTGACCGTTCCGCAGGACAGCGGAATAAAACGGGAAACACAGCGGCCCAGTCCGAAAGGCCAAGGCCGGGACAGCCCGAAACGTGCCCCCGTATCCCCGCAATCGGAATCCCCGGACTGTTCCCGTCAACCTGGCCCGATTGTCATCAGGGGCTGTTTGGGGTACACAACCAGGTATTCTTTGCACCGGAACAGACAGGAAACATTATGTCCGACGACGCCAGAACCATTGTCGCACAGCATGCGGAAGCCGGCATCCGCCTGCGCGAGTCGTTTTTCTCCCTGAACGCCGACCTGGTGGTGGAATCCGCACGCACGCTGGCCGTATGCCTGGCCAAGGGCGGAAAAATCCTTTTCTGCGGCAACGGCGGCAGCGCCGCCGACGCCCAGCATCTGGCGGCCGAATTCGTCAACCGCTTCATGCTGGACCGCCCTCCGCTGGCGGCCATCGCTCTGACCACCGACTCTTCCGCCCTGACCGCCATCGGCAACGATTTCGGCTTTGACCAGATCTTTTCCAAACAGGTGCACGCTCTCGCCAACCCCGGTGACGTGCTGGTGGGCATATCCACTTCGGGCAACAGCGTGAACGTGGTAAAAGCCCTTGAAGTTGCACGCAAAAACAACGTCGTCACCTTCGGCCTGACCGGCCGCGACGGCGGCGGCATGGCCCCCCTGTGTGACATTCTGATCAACGTGCCGGAACAGAACACGGCCCTGGTTCAGGAAATTCATATCAGCGTGGGGCATTTACTTTGCGGCCTGGTGGATTATTTTCTGTTCCAGAACGCCTTGGCCCTTGCGCCGTATCTGGACGGCGACGACTGAAGCGTTCCCCGTGACGGAAGCGGCCGAGACGCCGTGACCGGCATATTTTTTTTCGAGAGGAAAACCATGCCCATTTATGAATACAACTGCCAGCGTTGCCACACCAGTTTTGAAGAAATAGTCGGGGCGGGCGATCCGCCGCCGCCCTGCCCTTCATGCCAGAGCTCCAAAACGGAAAAACTCATGTCCGCCTGCCGCCACCGCTCCGGCGGATCGTCGGACGGCGGATACGACATGGGCGGATCCTGCGATTCCGGGGCCTGCGGCTCGGCCTCTTCCGGCTGTTCCGGCTGTTCCGGCGGCAACTGCGCGTCCTGTCACTGACGGCATGCGCGCACTGACCATCGCCACGCGCGGCAGCAGGCTGGCCCTGTGGCAGGCGCGGCACATCGGGGACCGCATCCTTGCCTCCCGCCCGGATGTCGGCAGAATCGAACTTCTGGAACTGAAAACCAGAGGCGACGCCATCCTTGACGTGCCGTTGGCCAAGGTCGGCGGCAAAGGCCTGTTCGTCAAGGAAATTGAAGAAGCCCTGCTGGACGGCCGGGCGGATCTGGCCGTGCACTCCATGAAGGACGTGCCCATGCAACTGCCGCCGGGCCTGGTTCTGGGGGCGATTCCCGAACGGGAAGACGAACGCGACCTGTTTTTGTCGACCCGCCACGCGGACCTGGAATCCCTTCCCGCCGGCGCGCGCGTGGGTACCAGCAGTCTGCGCCGCGCGGCTCAACTGCTGGCCCTGCGGCCGGATCTTGAGGTCGCCTCCTTGCGCGGCAACGTGGACACACGGTTGCGCAAGCTGCTGGAAGGACAGTTCCAGGCCATCGTCATGGCCGTATCCGGCATGAAGCGCCTTGGGCTTTCCGCCCCGCTGGAGGCGGTTCTGCCGGTGGAAACCATGCTGCCCGCCGCCGGGCAGGGGGCGCTGGGCATCGAGTACCGCGCGGACCGGACCGATCTTGCGGACCTGCCGGGTTTTCTCGACCACGGCCCCAGCCGGGCCAGGGTGGAGGCGGAACGGGGTTTTCTGGCCGGTCTTGACGGCGGCTGCCAGGCGCCTATCGCGGCCCACGCCGTGTACCGCGACGGAACGCCGGCGACGGTCACACTGACAGGCCTGGTCATGGATACCCAAGGCGGCCGCGCGATCCGCAGAACCCGCACCGGCCAGGCGGCGGAAGCCCGCGCCCTGGGTCTGGCCCTGGCGGAAGAAGTCAGAAACGCCGGCGGCGACGCGCTGCTGGCCGAATTGTACGACGCCGCAGAGAAAGAGTGACGGCCGCGCGCGAGACGCCCCATCCTTTTCGCGGCCCGACGGAAAAAAGATAGCAACACGGAGCATCCCCCGCCCATGAAGGCATATCCAGCCCTTTCCCCTGAAAAACTGCGTGCCGCCCTTGATCCGGCGCGCATCCCCCACGAAACCAGCGAACGCATCCCCCGCAGCGGCAACCACCGGCCGCCGCAGCCCAGAGCCATGCAGGCCCTGGAACTGGCCATCCACATCCGGGACAGCGGGTACAACATCTATCTTTCCGGCGAAACCAACCTGGGCCGCACCCACATGCTCACGGACTTCCTGCGGCCACGCTGTAAAAAGGCCCCCACCCCGCCGGACCTTCTGTATGTCAACAATTTCGACGAACCGGATTCCCCGCGTCTGATCAGCGTTCCCGCAGGCCAGGGCAAAAAGCTGAAAAAAACCCTGACCGCGACCCTTGCCCGCATCCGCAAGGAAATCCCCTCGCGCTTTGACAACGACGCATACACCCACCGCCGTTCGCGCCTGCTGGACAAATTTCAATCCAGAAAAGACCAGTTGTTCAAACAGATGGACGCCGTGGCCGGCACCAGGGGCTTCAACCTGGACATGGACGATACGGGCAGCATGACCCTGTACCCCATGGTGGAAGGCAAGCGCCTGAGCGAGCAGGAATACGCCGGTCTGGCGGCGGACCAGCGCAAGGATCTGCGGGCCAAGGGCGATAGCCTAGTGCAGGCCATGTCCGGCCTGGTGCGCAAACTGAGCAAGGCGGAACAGGATTTTCTGGACGACGAGCGCAGCCTGGAAAAAGAAGTGGCGTCCGAAGTGCTGGACCGCCTGCTGACCCCGCTGGCCGAACGCTTCAACACGGTCTGCAGGTCCGAAGCTCTGGCCCGCCATTTCGCCGACATCCGCGCCCATATCCTGGACAGCCTGGACAGCTTCCTGCCCCGCGACGGCGGAGGAGGAGGATTTCCCGGCCCCATGGACGGCGGCGGACCCGGACCTTCCGGCCCGGCCGGCCCCGGATGGGGAGGCGGCTCTCCCGGCCCGGGACACGGCGGCCTCTCTTTCGGCCCCGATGCCCCCCCATACGCCGACGACGCCGGGAGCAAGTGCGAAATCAACCTGTTCGTGGACAATTCCGCCACCCCCGGCGCGCCCCTGGTCTTTTGCGACCATCCGACTGCCGCGCATCTTTTGGGCTGCATCGAGCGCGAATCCGAAATGGGCGCCCTGGTCACCGACTTTTCCCTGATCAAGGCCGGGGCTCTGCACAAGGCCAACGGCGGCTATCTGCTGTTGCGCATCGACGACGTGCTGTCCTATCCCAGCGCCTGGGAGGGGCTGCTGCGCTTTCTGCGCTCGGGCCTGGCCCGCATCGAGGATTCGGGCGACGGCGACGGGGCCAAAACCAAGAGCATCACCCCGGAAGCGGTGCCCCTGAATCTGAAAATCATCCTGGTCGGCTCCGAAGACGTGTACGAAACCCTGCTCATGGCGGACGAACGGTTCGGCAAGCTGTTCAAGGTCAAGGCCCAACTGACGGAACACATGCCGCGCGACGCCAGGGGGATCAGAATATACCTGGCCCACATGCGCCGGATCATCGACGAGGCGTCGTTGCTGCCCTTTGACCGCGAGGCCATGGCCGCCTTGGTGGACGCGGGATCGCACCTGATCGAGGACCAGAAGAAACTGTCCCTGAAATTCCCCCTGCTGCGGGAGATCATGATCGAAGCATCCGCCCTGGCTTCCATGCAGGGAAAGCCGCTGGTGGACGGCACCGTGCTGCGCGAAACCATGCGCGCCAGATTGTTCCGGGTCAACCTGGTGGAAGAGGCATTCATGGAGGAATACGACCGGGGCGTCATCAAGGTCGAAACCGACGGCGAAGCCGTGGGCCGGGTCAACGGCCTTTCGGTCACCTGGTACGGCGATTTCGAATTCGGCCTGCCGCACCAGATCGCGGCCACGGTCGGGGTGGGGCACGACGGCATCATCGACCTGGAACGCGAGGCCAAACTGGGCGGCCCCATCCACACCAAGGCCATGCTGATCCTGAAAAGCTACCTGGTGGGCCAGTTCGCCAGAAACAAGCCCCTCATGCTTTCCGGGAGCCTGTGCTTCGAGCAGAGTTACGCCGGGGTGGAAGGCGATTCCGCTTCCGGCGCGGAGTTGGCGGCCCTGCTCTCCGCCCTGGCGGACGCGCCGCTGCACCTGTCCTTCGCCTTTACCGGCGCGGTCAGCCAGGCGGGCGCCATCCTGGCCGTGGGCGGGGTAACCCGCAAAATCGAGGGATTTTTCGAAGTCTGCCGCCGCCACGGCCTCACCGGCCGCCAGGGCGTGATCATGCCCCGCGACAACCTGGACCACCTCATGCTGAACGACGACGTGGTCAAGGCCGTCCGCGACGGCATGTTCCACATTCATCCCGTGGGGCACATCACGGAAGCCATGGAGATCCTGACCGGGCTGCCCTCCGGCAGAATGCGCAAAGACGGCTCGTTCACGCCCGGCACCGTGTTCGCCAGGGTGGATGCGCGTCTGGCGGAACTGGGCAGACTGGGCATGAAAAGCAAGGGCAGACGCTCCTAGCGCCTGGTGTTTGTCTGCAAAACAAACACCGGGATCAGTCCCTATTACGTTGGGGGACTCCACCCCCCAACCCCCTGCAGGGGGAAATCATTCCCCCCAGACGGGGCTTGGGGCGGCAGATCCAGGAACGTACTGAGGCCTGGGCCTGGATGTAGAGCATTTCATAGGGAACATGCTCTACCCCAATATCCGGCCGCTGACGTCCGAAAGCAGCACGCCGCGGGCGGAACAGAATGCAAAGGCCGCTTCCGGTCCGGGCATCGGTCCCGGCGGATTTTCGGCGGCGTACAGCGGCAGGGTCAGGGCCAGGGCCTGGTTCAGCGCCGGACGCGAAGGGCGCAGCATATCCCCCGGCCGGGTGACGGAAGCGTCCTCGCCTTCCGCGCAGGGCCGCCCCAGAACTATATAACGCCTGCAGGCGATGGGCCGCACAGGGTATGCCCCGCAGGCCCCGGCCAGAAGAAACCGGCAGGAAAAGCCGCTGTCCGCGGCAGCGGCGCGGGACGCCAGGGCGGAACGCACGGCAGGGGGCATCAGTTCGCGCGCGTACAGGCGCAGGCCCAGAATTTCCGGCGGGGTGACCGGGACCGGCTGGTGGCAGCAGCCGTGGCAGCCTTTGCGGCAGGCCGCTCCGCGGCCGGGCGCGGCGCGAGGCGCGGCCCCCCGCGCAAACAAAAAGGACAATTAGGGCAGCCAAGGCGGCAGCCCGACAAAGGGGCGC
>JAVBOK010000050.1:0-60996 GCA_031550605.1 Desulfovibrionaceae bacterium
GGACAACGGCACGGTTTCCATCACAAAGCGATAGACCGGAAACCGGACGCCCCTGGCCGATGCCGGAACAAACGCCGGCGCGGGGGGGCGTTTTTCGCGCCCGTTACCCGACGGTCGTTCTGCGCACGAGCAGCCGCGGCGGGACCACTTCCTGGATGCGGATTTTTTCCGAAGGGTTTTTGATCAGGCGCAGCAACCCGTCAACGCTGCGCATGGCAAGCTGGGCCGCCGAGCAGTCGACGGTGGTCAGCTGTATGGCGCTGTGGTTGCTGATGGGGGTATTGTCATACCCCGCCAGGGCGACATCCTCGGGCACGCGGCGTCCGCTGCTGATGATGTAGTCAAGCGCCCCCATGGCCAGGGTGTCGTTCACGCAGAAGATGGCCGTTGGCGGATCGGGAATTTTCAGCAGGGTCCGCGCGGCGGCATTCGCGGCGTCCGCCCGGTATACCGTGTGCACGACCAGGCTGCTGTCGTATTCTATTCCGTGCAGTTCCAGAGCTTTCTTATAGGCGCCGAATCTGGGGGCGTAAATGGCCATGGTCTCCGGGCCGGTGATGAAGCCTATCCGCCCGTGTCCCAGCCCGATCAGATGTTCCATCACCAGCAGGCCGCCCTGCTCGTTGTCGCAGGTCACATAGTTGGTATCCAGACCGATGAGCCGCCGGTTGCACAGGATGCAGGGAAAATCATTTTCCAGCATGGACATGAACCGTCTGTTCTGCAAGGGGATGGCGGCAAAGATGATTCCGGAAATTTTCTTCTGCAGCAGCACCTGGATATAGCTGTCGATCATTGTGCTGTTGTTGTCCACGTTGCAGAGCAGAACGCTGCTGCCGTATGCCTCGGCCCGCTGCACGATAAGCCGTGAAAGTTCCGCGTACAGGCCGTTGTTCACATCCGCGACGACAAGGCCTATGTCCGTCGACGGCACGGCAACGGCATGCCGCGCCAGTTGCTGCGGCGTACAGTCCAGTTCCTCGATTATTCTGAGTATCTTGGCTTTTGTTTCCGCGTTGACGTTGGAATAGTTGTTGATGGCCCTGGATACCGTGGATTGGGAAACGCCGGCCAGACCGGCTATTTTCTTCACCGAAAAGGTGGATTCGTCATTTTTTTTTCTGGCCATGGCTGGCGGATATCCATGTCTGGTGAAGGGTTGTGAAAATCCGGCGCTCCGGAAATCGCAGGAGAGCACTTTTCCGGCAGGCCGGTTTCTTTCCGGCGGCCGGGCAAAGAATACAAATTTTCCTAAGGTCTTATACAGCAGAAACCACAAGAAAACAACCCGCCGCAAGGACAAAAGCGCTCACGACGCGGCCGCGCGGCATGCCGAAACCGCAATGCCCCGGCATTTTCCGTTCCGGCCCCGCCCGCACGGAAAGGGCGCGGACGGCCTACATGTTCCGCAGCAAACGCCCGACGTACCGTGATTTGAGCTGCCTTCGCGCAAGGGACCGCGCCACGGGCGGCAGCTTCAGCACGGCGCCCAGCAGTCCGGCAGCCAGTCTGTGGCTGTGGAGCACCCGGTTGTCAAAGATCAGATTCTGCAGCGTGCCCCGCTCCGCCGCCATCAGCACCAGGCGATGGGATGTATTCAGGGGCGTGATGCTCCTGCCGGGCCGGGGAAGCAGTTTCAAACAGCCCTTCGGACACCCCCGCACGCAGACGCCGCAGCCCAGGCAGATTTCCTCGCGCAACCCGGGCGGGCTTTTGGCCCCTGCGGGCGCGACCAGGGCCTCCACCGGGCAGCTTTTGGCGCATCTGCCGCAGCCGGCGCAATTCGCCGCATCCAGGCTGATAATAAAATTGGAATGCATGCTCTGCACAATGCCGAAACGTTTCACCGCGCCCAACGCTTCGCAGCAGCAGCCGCAACAGTTGCAGATAAAATTGACCCCTTCCCGGTTGTTCTCGCCGAACTGCACCAGCCCCGCGCCGACAGATCGGTCCAGCAGGGCGCCGCATTCCGCCTTGCTCACGGCTCTGGCGTGCCCGTGTTTGATCAGCGAGTGCGCGGCGGAATTGAAAGTCATGCATATTTCCATGGGGGCGGCGCAGTTGCCGCCCAGGTGCTCTTTTTTGTGCCGGCAGTAGCACATGCCGACGCCGATTTCCGGCGAATTGTCAATGACGTGCCGCGCCCGTTCGTAATCCAGAATTTCCAGCCGCGCGGCCTCGTCAAGGGCATCCTCCCGCACGAAGACGCGGCCCAGGCCTGTTTCCCCTTCCACAAACAGAGCGCGCATGAAGTCCTCTTCCACGGTGATGTACTGGTGGAAAAGCTCGGCCAGAGCTTTCTGGTCGATATCGCGGCGCACCCGCATGAAGGAAAATTCAAAAAAACCGGCCATGGGCGGCGGCAGACAGTATACTTGCCGCCCGTTCTGCTCCATATCCAGCAGGACGGCCCGGCCGGCCAGGGCATCCAGCATCGCCCCGCTTTCCGCGGGAGAACGTTTCCACGCTTTCGCCGCATCCTCCGCGCTGAAGGGCCTGATGGGCAGGCGCGATACCAGATCCGCCTCTTCCTCCGAGAAAAGCATTCTCAGAATTTCAAAAAGCAGAGGTCCTGCGGGCGCCCCCTGGGGAAAGCGGTTCAGGCGGTCCGTAAGCCGGCCGTAAGCGGAAGAGTTGTGGTGATGGGCCATGGCGCACCTCGGCGAAGAGTCCGGCAAGCGGCATTATCCCCGGCGGAAGCGTTCCGCACTTTTCCGTGCGAAGGCGCGGCCGGAAGGGCGGCCGACAACCGCCTCCACGCTCCCGGCGGCAGCATAGCACAAATCGCGGATAAAAGAACAGAGGAAACAGGGCGGCAAACGCCCCCCGGAATGCGGCGCACGGGCCGGATTGGCCTTGCGGCCGGCCCGTGCGCGCGGGGCGCGATCAGGAAAGATGCCTGGCGATCTTGCCCAGCAACACTGCGGAATCCACGGGCTTTCTGACGAAATCGTTTCCGCCGATGCTGTGCGCCTTTCTGATGTTCTCCACACTGACGTTGCCGGTCAGAAAAATAACCGGCGTGTTTTCATAAACCTTTATCTTGCGGATGATGCTGAGCAGCGAGAATCCGTCCATATCGGGCATCTCGATGTCCAGCAGGATCAGGTCCGCCGTGTTGGTGGTGAGAAATTTGAGCGCCGCCATATGGTTGGTGACGCCGTACACGGCATAGTCGCCCGCCAGCACGGACTTCACCGTATTCAGCACGTCCGGCACGTCGTCAATGGCCAAAATTCTCCGTTTTGCCTCTTTCCCCGCGCCTGTCGTTTCTTTCGTGATTTCGAGCAGCCGTCTGGAATGCGCGGATGCACCTTCATAATCGAAGCGGGTCAGATCCTTGTATATCGCGATCAACTCGGCATCAACGGCCGGACTGTACGTAAAGGCAAGCAAAGACCGTAGCATGGCGATCACATCGTCGAATTCGAAGTTCTCCACCAGGATATTCAGTTTTTCAAACAGTTCCGGTTTGACCGGAGCCTGCGGCCGGTTCAGCGCCTTCGACTGCTTCGCCGGCGCCGCGGGCACGGGGGGAGCGGCAGCGGCAATCCGCGCGTCAGGCGCGGCCTTTTCGGAGAAAGCGTCGGTTTTCGCCTCTTCCAGCAAAGCACACAGCCCCCTGACCCGCGTGGCCAGAATGTAGATTTCGTCCTCGCACTTTGCCCGGTTGCCGCAACGGCCCGATTCGGCGGCTTTTTCCGCGAGCCAGAGCAAGGCTGGCGAACCGACGCCGATCAGATGCTTTTGCAGCGCGAAAATGCCTTTTTGAAAAATCTCCTGCTCTTCGTCGCCGGTTGGCGCGGCCAGCAGGGAGAGAATGCCCGGCGCCTCTTCCGCGAACGCTTCCAGCCGGGCGAAATACTCGCGGTTCGACCCCGCCTTCTTTTGTGCCGTGAATGCCTCAAGTTCGGCGCAATTCATCAGCTTGCTCATAAGATATTGAGCCATAGAATGCTTCCTTGTCGCAGAACAGAAAAATCAGAGCACCGCTTACAACCGGTCAAGCAAAACCAGGGCCTCGTCGTATGCAAATTCTTCCACCAGACGGCACACGTCTTTCAGCGTTCCGTTCAGGTCCGCCCCGTAATCGTATGCGCGCAGGTTCCGCAACAGCGTCAGCGCTTCATCGCCTTCAAAAGAGTTCACCAGATCGCGCACAACGGGCAACTGCACCAACAGCAGTTCCCGGTCCCCGGGCGCAAGGGCCGCGGAATCCCCGCCGCCTTCCCGAGCCAGCGCCTCGGCAAGCCCCGCATGCAGGGCGCCCAAGGCGTCCCGCAGGGCGGGCAGATGCTCCTTGCAGAACGCCAGGTCATTTTCCCTGGCTTTGTGCTCAAGCTCTTCCGCCTGCAGCGCCAACCCCGTCGCCCCTATATTATGGAGCGACCCTTTAAGGCCGTGCACGGCAACGGCAAAGCCCCGCACATCATCCCGTTCCAGAAACGCGGCCAGCGAATCCGCCGTCTCCGGCGCTCTGCGCGCGAAAATGCCGAGGGAACCCGTAAAAGCATCCTGCATCCCGCCGATCCTGTCAAGCCCAAGGCGCACGTCAACACCTTCTATCGCCGCAACCCGTGCCAGCAAAGGCGACAGATCGCACTGCGGAGCGGCGGCGGGAACCCGCGCCTCCGCATGGCGCAGTTTGTCCGCGGGCAGCCATTTGCCGAGAATCTGATTCAACTTTTCTTTCTCAATCGGTTTCGACAGATAGTCGTTCATGTCCGCATCAAGAAGACTTTCCCTGGCCCCTTCGACCGCGTTTGCCGTCAGAGCTACAACAACAAGCTCGTCCATGCCGTATCGCTCGCGAAGGCACAATGTTGTCTCCACACCGTCCATGCCCGGCATCATATGGTCCATGAAGACGATATCGTATTTTTTCGCTTCAATTTTGCCGATGGCCTCGGAACCGCTCATCGCCGTGTCGCAGGAAATGTCGAACAAACGGAGCAGGCCGGCGGCGACGTTAAGGTTGACCTCGTTGTCGTCCACGACCAGAACCTGCGCGTCAGGGGCGCTGATGAAATCCTGCTCCGCCCCTCCGCTGTCCATATTGGCCGGATTGCCGGGGATCAACGGAAATTCGACAAAAAACGTCGTTCCCGCGCCGTATTCGCTTGTAACATGTATGCTGCCGCCCATCATGGAAACCAGATTTCTGGTGATGGAAAGGCCCAGACCGGTACCGGAAATGGTCCGGTTGGCGCACAGGTCGAACCTATCGAAATCTTTGAATATATTTGGCATATCCTCTTCCTTGATGCCGACGCCCGTATCGCTGACGGCAAAGCGGAGCATGCCGTCGCCGGCATCCACCGTCAGGGTGACGCCCCCCTTCGCGGTGAATTTCACCGCGTTTCCGATGATGTTGATCAGGACCTGGCTCAGCCGTACGTCGTCCCCGTAGAGGCAGGGGGGGATATCGCTCCGAAGCTCCATCCGGAAGGTGATGTTTTTCTTTTTTGCGGCGAAAGTGAATATGGATTCAATGTGATACAGCAGACTCGGAAAGTTGTAATCGATTTGCGCCAGTTCGAATTTGCCCGCTTCGATTTTCGAAAAATCGAGAATGTCGTTGACGATTTCCAGCAGAGCTGTCGCCGAAACCCGGATGTCGTCCAGATAATGCCGCTGCCGGTCATTGAGGTTTTCATGCAGCAGAATTTCGGTCATGCCGATGATGGCGTTCATGGGTGTGCGGATCTCGTGCGACATGTTGGACAGAAACTGGCTTTTGGCGCGACTGGCGTTCTCGGCGGCGTTCTTTGCGGCTTTCAGGTCGTTTTCCATTCTGACGTGCTGGGTAATGTCGATGCTCATGCCGATGACGTGCATCACCTTGCCCGCCTTGTCCCGGAACGTATTGCCGTAATTGCGCACATAGCGCTCCGTGCCGTCGGGGAAAACGAGGCAGTAATCCTTTGCCGGACCGTCCCTGTAAGGATCTTCCGATCGCAGGCCCTCGATCAGGTCCGGGGAATTCGCATCGGACGGCGCGATCGTTTCAAGATAGGCAATCAGCTCGTTGATGCGAATGGAGTTTTTCCGCGGGTCCAGGCCGAAAAGGCCAGCGCACATGGCGTCATAGGTCAACAGACCAAGCCCGAAGTCAAGTTCCCATACGCCGGCCTGGGACGAGGCCAGGGCGGTTTCCAGACGTTCCCTGACCGCCCGGGTTTCTCTCTGGGCCTCCATAATATCCGTAATGTCCGTGGAATGCTGCATATGGACTTTTTTGCCGTCCATCCACTCGATTACGCTGTCGACGTTCTTGTAGTGACGTCCGGTCACCGTATTATGCTCTTCCCAAACGATAATCTCATGAGGTTTTTTTTCGAACCTGAAGTTGGGGCAGAATGAGCACCGTTCGGTAAACCCGCTCTGAAGCACCTGCCAGCAGGTTTTTCCCACGGCGTCATCGCCGAGCCCGAATGCGGTCTTCATTCTGTTGTTGATGAACAAAATTTCATCCGTCTCCATTTCGGAAACATATACATACGCATCCATGCCGTTCAGGATATTTTTCAATATCTCGAGCATATTCGACGCTTCATGCTGCGCCGTTCTCGTGTCCGTTATATCGACAGCGTAATGAAGATGAACCCTTGTTTTGTCAGTCCATTCTATTATACTGTCAATATTCCTATAGTATCTTCCGGTTATGGTATTTTTTTCTTCCCAGACGACCGGCGTATCAGGATCATTTTCCAATGCAAAAAGCGGGCAGAATGGGCATTTCCCCGTAAATTCTGCCTGAAACACCTTCCAACAGACATTTTCTGTTCCGTTTTCTCCGAGATTGAACGTTTCCTTTGTTTTTCTATTTGCAAAAAGAATCTCTCCTGTTTGCAGATCGGAAACATACACAAAGGCATCCACCCCATTCAATATATTCATCAGAGCATGCGGCATGATTTACGGCTCCGGCGGAAAAACGTCCCATTTTCCAGTAAATCGCGACACGGACACGGTCGGCGCGCGCGCGGCATCCAGCCTTCATGGCGGCGCGCAAAACGCTTCCCCCGCGGCGGTGAAACAAATATACAGGAAAAGGAGCGTTTCCAAAAGAAGGGATTGAACGCTTCCGTGAAAAAAACTATCATTCCATCCGGAAACAACGCCCTTTGTATATTCCCGGCCGCACACCAAAAGGAGCCTTCATGGAACGATACGCGGCGATCGGTGGCTGCGAACCCAGGGCCGTGCTGGAACGGTTTTGTGATATTTCAATGATCCCGCGCATGCCGCACGCCATGGAAGCGATCAGCGACCACATCATGGCTTTTGCCGCATCCCTCGGCCTGGAATGCCACCGGGACGGCCTGTGCAACGTGCTGGTGCGCAAAAACGCCTCGCCCGGCTATGAAGGCTCGCCGCCAGTCATGGTGCAGGCCCATATGGACATGATCTGCGAAAAGCATCCCGGCGTGGCGCACGATTTCGCCAGGGACCCGTTGCGCCTTGTGCGGGAAGGCGACCTGCTGCGGGCGGACGGCACGACCCTGGGGGCCGACAACGGCCTGGGCATGGCGTACATCATGGCCCTGCTGGAAGATGCGAAAGCCCCCCACCCCCCCCTGGAAGGACTGTTCACCGCCAATGAGGAAACGGACATGAGCGGTGCCCTGGGGCTGGATTATTCCCGGATCAGGAGCCGCCTGGTCGTCAGCCTGGACGCGGCGGCGCTCAGGGTCTGCGGCAGCGGCGAACTGGAAATGGAAATCCGGTTGGAAAAAAAACTCGTTCCCGCCCGGCATGGATGCGTGCCGCTCGTTCTCGGCGTCGAAGGGCTGCGCGGGGGGCACAGCGGTCAGAACGCCATGGCCGAGCGGGGCAACGCGATTGTTCTGCTGAACCGCCTGCTGCTGGCCCTGGACAAGGCGGCCGTCGCGTACCGGATCGCGGACATGCGCGGCGGTGCGGGCATGTCTTCGGCCTTTGCCAGGGACGCTTCCTGCGTCATTGTCTGTTCCCCGGACGACCGGCCGGCCGTGGAAGCGGCCGCCGCCGCGCAACAGGCACTGTACGCCAGAGAACTGGCCAAACGCGACCCCGGCGTCCGCGTCACCCTGCGGCCCCATGCCGGCCCGGTTCGGGAGGTTCTGAGCGGCAACGCGGCCCTGCGCCTGAAACGGCTGCTGGCCATTCTGCCGGACGGGGTGTTTTCGCTCAACCGCGATTTTCCCGGCGCCATGGAAAGTTGCACCAACACCGGGGTCGTGGAATTTCGGGACAGCGACATCTTCGTCACCACGCTGATCCGCAGCGGCAGCCCGGCCAAGAAGTATTACCTGCACGACAAGATCGCCATGCTCTGCGAGGTTCTGGGCGCGCGCCACGGTATCGGCAGGGACTTGCCGCACTGGGAGAACAACGTGGACGACAGTTTGCTGGCGAAACTGCGGCAGGTCTATCCGGACAAAGAGCCGGCCTACGGCCAGGGCACGACCGAATGCGGCATCTTTTGCGCGAACCTGCCGGGCGCGGCCGTTATCGGTCTGGGCGCGCCCTTTTACGACGCGCACTCTCCCAACGAGCACATTTTCATCAGCGAAGCGGATGAATCGTACCGCCGGCTGCGGCGGTTTCTGGCGCTGCTGCGGTAAGCCGCGCCCGGCGCGGGGAAAAACGGGGGAACGGGCGCCACGGACAGGCGGCGCATGGCGCATCCGCCAGAACGTCACGGCCTTTCACGATCGCGGCCTTTCAAGGCGGTACGGCTCTACCGCCCTTCCACCTGCCTGCGCAGTTCCTTGGCCTCCTCATTGGTCGGATCCAGGCGCGCGGCCTGGTTCAGCACGTCAAAGGCCTTGTCCTTTTTGTTCCAGGAGATATAGAGTTTGCCCAGGTTGACCAGGGTGCGCGGATGACGGCCGAATTGAGAAATGGCCTTCAGGTACAGGGCTTCCGCCTTTTCAAACTCGCGCAGGGACAAGTAGCAGTTCACCAGTTCCGCGTACGCGCCGCTTTCCTTGGGAAAAATCTCCAGCGCCTGTTCCAGGAATTCGACCGCGTCATAGTGCAGGTTGGCCCGCACCAGAATGGAGCCGATCTCCGCCAGAACGCCCGGTTCCGTGCCGAATTCGTCGCCCAGACGGCGCAACGCCGCCTTGCCCCGGGGCATGTCTCCGGCCGCAAGGTGCTCTTTGCCTTTGGCCAGCAGAGCGGCCTTTCTGCCCTCAACCCGTTCCTCCACCGCTCTGGCCGCGGCGGCTTCCGTCTCGGCCAGAGCCTTGCGCAGCACCGCGAGCACCGGCGTGAGCCTGCCTTCCTCGCCGGGCGCATAGGCTATCGCCGCCGTCGCCGAGCGGGATATCTGGGTCAGCAGCGCCTTTACCCGGGGATGGCGGCTCAGTTCGCCGACACATTCCATGATGTTGACTTCGATCTCATAGCGGGCCTTGCCCAGAATCTTTTCCGGCTCGAACAAATTCAGGGCGGCCGTCAGCGCGTCAATGGCCCGCACGGGGTCATCGCGCCTGACCAGATTCTTGGCCCTGGCGATGTTCTGCAGAACCGAAGGAGGCGCCGTGAACTGCGTCATGGCGTTCCCTCAGCGATAGGGTGCGATGGCCCTTTTCAGCCCCGGCCCCGCGCGGCGAATGATGGCCTCGTCCACGCAGAAAGTCAGGCGGAAATGCCCCGGCCCGGCGAACCCGGACCCCGGCACCGCCAGGATCCGCTCTTCCAGCAGGCGGTTCACAAAGGCCACATCATCCCCGCCGGGCGCTTTGGGGAAGAAATAAAACGCGCCCGCGGGCATGCTGAATTCATAGCCGGCGTCCGTCAACGTTTCCGCCATGGCTTTGCGTCTGGCCGCATAAATGGACACGTCCACCTGCGAACCCAGCGCGGCGGCCATCAGATGCTGCCCCACCACCGGCGGGTTGACGAAACCCAATATCCTGTTGGCCAGAATCAGCCCGGCCATCAGCTCTTCCCGACCCTGCAGGCGCGGGGAAAGAGCCAGATACCCCACCCGTTCGCCGGGCAGCGACAGGTTCTTGGAAAAGGAACTGGCCAGAATCGCGTACGGATACAGGGGAAGCAGAGAAGGCACCGTCGCGCCGTCATAGGCCAAAAAGCGGTACGGCTCGTCGGCCACCAGGAAAATCGGCCGCCCGTTCTCGTCGCTTTTGCGGGTCAGCAACGCGGCCAGGTCTTCCAGTTCCGCCTGGTCATATATCCGGCCCGTGGGATTGTTGGGCGAATTGATGATCACGGCCCGCGTCTTCGCGGAAATCGCCCGCTCCATGGCGTCCAGGTCCAGGGCGAAGGTGTCCGGCCTTGACGGCACGGCGCGCAGCACGCCCCCGTGGTTGCCCACGTATCCGCCGTATTCCACGAAATACGGCGCAACGGCCATGACCTCGTCGCCGGGTTCCAGAACGGTTTTGAACGCCACGTTCAACCCCCCGGCGGCGCCGCAGGTCAGCACCACGTCATCGCCGGCCAGGGGCACGCCCTGTTCCTTGGCCAGATAGGCCGCAAGCTGCGCGCGCGCCCAGGGAAAACCCGCGTTGGGCATGTAGCCGAAAGCCAGCGGCTGGTCCGCGATCTGCAGCAATTTTTTCAACCCCTCCGCCACGGCCGGCGGCGCGGGCAGATCGGGATTGCCCAGGCTGAAGTCGCACACGGCATCGTCGCCGTATTGCTTTTTCAGCACGGCGCCGGCTTCGAACATGCGGCGTATCCACGACGCGCCCTGCAATTGTTTGGCGATGGAAGCGGCAACAAGGCTCATGGCGTTCTCCTTACGATGCGACGATGCGCCTGCGGGTCGTCTTCGGTTTTTCGTCCGCAGCCCTGGCCGCGGGCACGGCGGGGGGCGCGGGCAGCGAATTGAACAAGGCCCAGAACGAAGGCATCAATTCCGTCATGACCGCCGGATTGGCCAACTGCACACGCGGCCGCAGATACGCGCACAGCGCGTACGCCATGGTCCAGTACGGGCCGGGGCTGGTCCACGGCGCGGCCGGCAGCCGTTCGCCGGCTTCTTCCGGCGTTTTCTGCACGGCCAGCATGCCGTCGTCCGCGAGGACACAGCCGAAGCGGGCATAAAAATCGGCGACCAGGGCCGCGTCTTCCGCATCCGCAAGCAACGGGGCCGGACGCGGACCGTTCAAACGGACAGCGGCCACAGCCAGGGCAAGCCCCAACGGCAACAAAACCGGATCGCATTCGCGCAGATCAGGGGGCTGCCCCGCGCCGCGCCCGGCCGCGGCCGGATCAGCCAAAGCCGTGCGCAGTTCGCTGTTCGCGATCTGAAAGCCCAGCCCCGCCCCCTGCAGCAACCGGGCGGCCTCTTCGGCCAGGGGGTTGGATTCGGGCCAACTGCCGGCCAGCCTGACGCTCCCGCCGGCAAAGGCGGGCAAGGCCAGCAGATACGCGCAGATCGCCGGGTCGGCGGCCGGCGCGGGCGAAGCAGGCAGAGGGTCCGCCCCGCAGGCCAGGGTCAGTCTGGTTCCGCGCAGGGAATCGTCAATGCCGCAGGCGCGCAGCACCGGCAGAACTTCCGCCAGAGCCCGCACCGAAGAGCGCGCGGGCAATCCGGCCAGGTCAACGGTGACGGTTTTGTTCCAGGTGCAGGCAGCGCAGAGAAAAGCGGCGATCCCTTCCGCCGGCAGATCCGCGGGCAGAACCACATGGTCGGGCAGCAGCCCGGAAATCTCCAGACTGGCCGGCAGCCCTGTCGATCCGGGCACGGTATGGGCAAAACGCGCGCCCAGGCCGGGAAGAAAACGGCGCAACGGCGAAAGGTCCGCCATTTTCAGCCCCGCGCCCCCGGTAAAACGGACTTTTCCGGTCTGGGACAGAGCAAGAAAAACCAGCAGATACAGGGTCAGCGTGTCTTCGCCGGCGTAGAGCACCGCGCCGGGGAAGCGCAAAAGCTCCGGCCCCTCGCCGGGGGCATCTTCCCGCCGGGCATGGCTGACCGTTCCTTCCCCCGGCCGTCCCGTCACCGTCCAGGTGAACCGGCCGCCGATCTGGTTCAGGGCTTTCAGGCACTCCAGAAGCGAATCGTTCAGCACCGCGTTGCCGATGCGCAGTTCCCCGCCCCGCGCGGCGGCCAGGGCGGCCCACAGGCGCGTGGCCGTGACCGAGACCGGGGCCGGCAGATCGACGGCCGCGGGCTTTTTCGCCGGGGCCAGGGTAAAACCGCTCCGGTTTTCATTTTCCTCGCGCGAATCAACGCTCAGTTCCTGCAACAGGGAAAAAAGCCCCCGGGCGAACTTCGGATCCCGGCTGAAACGCGTGGCGTTTTTTTCCCAGGCGGAGCGGACTTCCTTTTCCGCCTTGACCGCCGCCGGGGTGGCGGCATGGTCCCTGCCGCCGCGCAGGCGGACCAGCAACCTGGCCCTGCGCGCGAGCAGTTTCATCAAATCCAGATCCAGCTCAATCAGGCTTTCCGCCGGACCGGCTTTTTTGAACGCACCGGAAGGGGCGTCTTTGGGGAATCTTTTCAACGCGCCGGAAGGAGCGTCTTTCGGTGGTCTGCTGTTGTCCATGAGGGTATCGCTTTGTCATTTTCGAAAGCGCGACAGCGGATGGCGCATGTGCCGTCCCGATTGCAATTTCGAGATGACTTCTAGCCTGATTCGGCCCTCGCGGCAAGTGAAACCGGCCGGCTAGCCCCCCGCGCCGCCGGAAAGCGAACGGAGAACCGCGGCGAAGACGGTTTCCGGAGCGATGCCCGCCAGGCACCCCCCCGCATCCGGACAAGGCTGCTTGCCGTGCAGGGACCAGGGGCGGCAGGGCATGTCCCGTTCCAGAACGATGTCGCGCCGGCCCGCGGGAAAAAAGCCCCATTCCCGCGTGGTGGGTCCGAAAAGTCCCACCACCGGCGTGCCCACGCTCGAAGCCAGATGCATCGGCCCGGAATCGCCGGTCACCAGCACCGAGCAGGCTGCCAGCACGGCGGCGCTCTCCCGCAGGGACGTGCGGTTGGTCATGTCCCGCCCGTCGTCCGGCAGCAGCGGCTCTCCCCGGCCGAGCATGACCCAGGGGATGCCCGCGCCTTCCAGACGCGCGATCAACTCCCGCCAGTTCGCCTCCGGCCAGGACTTGTAGCGGTGCGCCGCATAGGGGTGCAGCGCGACGCGGACGCCCGCGTCCGCCCCGGAGGGCGCTCCCGGCAAAGCCGCAGTCAAAAGCCCGCCCCAGGCGCGCTCTTCGGCGCTCAGGTACAGACGCGGCAGCAAGGCGGACGTTTCCGGCGCGACAGAATCCGCGGCCAGGGCATAGCGCTGGGGCACATTGGCCGACAGCAGGCGGGAACGGAACATCTCGGAACGAAAAGACAGGAACAGCCGCCGGGTCAGACCGTATTTGGGATAACGCAGCACCGGCCCCCGCCACATGGCCCCCAGCAGGCGGGCCCGCAGCACGCCGTGCAGGTCGATGAGCCCCCAGCCCCGGTATTCCGCCGCCAGTTCCCGAAGCCAGGAGGCCAGACGCGGCATGCGCAGATCGCCGTCAGCGGCGGCGACCACCCGATCCACGACGGGATTGCCGGAAAAAACCGGAGCAAAAGCTTCGCGCGTCACGACGTGGAAGCGCCAGGAGCGCGCCGCGTTCCAGTGCGCCAGCACACCGGTGGTCAGCAGCACGTCGCCCAGAGCCGACAACCGAAAGACAAGCCAATTTTCCTGCTCAGTTCGCATATGCCGCCACTATCCGTTTGGAACGATCCGTGATACATCTTGGGGTATACCACGAAAACATGATGACCGGAACAAAACCGCACCCCCCTCCCGCGCCGAAAGCGCCCCGCACTGTTCCGCTGCCGCTGGGCCTGTCGACGGCGGCTCTGTGGCTGACCGGGGGGCTGTTCATCGGATTTCAGCTACATACCCAGTCCGGGGGACAACCGCAACCGTGGTGGCCGATGCTGGCGCTGTGGGCGGGACTGGGGCTGCTGGCCGCGGCCGCGGCGGTCACGGCCCGGCGTTCCGCCAGGGTCCCCCGTTCCGGTACGAATAAAGAGGAGCAGCAAAGCCTTGTTGTTTCCACCGATGCGACCGACTATGTCGCACTGCTGAGCGGCGCCCAGGAAGGGGTGGCCGTGTTGCAGAACCTGCGCCCCGTTTTCTGCAACGCCAGCTTCGCCTATATGCTGGGCGCCACGCCGGACCAGATGGTCCGCTCCGACATCACCGAATTCATTTACGCCGGCGACCGGGAACTGTTCGAAACCGCCGCCGAACGCCAGGCAGATGCCGCCGAAACCACGGTTTCCCGTTTTCTGGTGCGCTTCGTGACGCTGCCCGGCGACCTGCGCCGGCAGGCCTGCGCCCTGCGGCCCGGAACGTGGCGGGGCGAAGCCGCGCTGCTGCTCTATGCCCTGGACGTCACGGACCTGCAGAAGGAAACGCGCGAAAAAGAAAAGGTACGCGACCGCTTTCATGCCATGATGGCCTGCTCTCTGTCCGGCCTTGCGGTGTTCGACGCTTTCGGATCCCTGCAGGAAGCCAACGACAACTGGTACGCCCTGTGGGCGCCCCAGGGGAAATCGGGCGCCCACGTCAATGTCCTTTACGGCGATCTTTCCTTCCCGGCCCCGTTGGCCCAGGCGTTCACCGAAGCGTTCAACGGCGAGGAAACGCTGATACCCGGCCTGGAATACATGGCCTCCGGCGGCAAAATGCGCCAGTTGCGCATCGGTCTGCATCCCTTTGCCGACGCCACCGGCAAGATGG
Organism: Desulfovibrionaceae bacterium; assembly: GCA_031550605.1. Taxonomy (GTDB): domain Bacteria; phylum Desulfobacterota; class Desulfovibrionia; order Desulfovibrionales; family Desulfovibrionaceae; genus FLUQ01. The sequence goes on from JAVBOK010000050.1 coordinate 14,703, forward strand.
ACGGCGTACTGATGATCCAGGACGACATCACCGAGTCCGTGCGCTCGGCCCAGGCGGAGCTGGATTATGCCACCCGCTCCGCGCAGGCCCGCTTTGAACTGCTGCGCACGCGCGACCACTTCGCCGCGGTCATGGACGCCACCCCTTCGGCCATGATCGGCATTGACGAATCCATGCGGGTCACTTTCTGGAACAGCATGGCGGAACAACGCTTCGACATTTCCCGGCGGCAGGTTCTGAGCCAGGATCTGCTCAGCGTCTGCCGCCCCCTGGCCAAACACGAAGCCATGATCCAGAACACCTTGCGCGCCAAGGTTTTTTCCCAGGCCAACCTTGTGCCGTACATGGAAAACGGGCTTACGGAATACGAGGATATTTCCGTCTATCCCATTGAGACCAATCTGGAAACCGGCGCGATCATCCGCCTGGACAACGTGACCCGGCGCATGCGGCTCGAAAACGATCTGGCGCAGGCCGACCGCTTTTCAGCCGTGGGCATGCTGGCTTCCGGCATGGCCCACGAAATCAACAATCCCCTCAGCGCCATCATGCAGGGGGTGCAGAACATCGACCGCCGCCTGCTGGCGGAACTGCCGGTCAACGCGGCGGCCGCCATGGTTCACGGCACCACTTTGTCGGCCGTGCAGGGCTATGTGAACGAACGGCAGGTACCCGACCTGTTGCGCCAGATGCGCGAATCGGGCGACCGCATCGCCCGCATCGTATCGAATATGTTGCATTTCAGCCGCCAGCGGGACATGGTCCGGGCACCCATAAAAGCCGTCACCCTGGTGCGCGAGGCGCTCGATTTCGCGAAAAGCGATCGCGAAATCAGAGAAATGATCGATTTTTCCCAGATAGCCGTCCACTTCGAACCGTCCGCCGCCCTGCCCCGCGTCACCTGTTCGGAAACGGAAATCGTGCAGGTGCTGCTGCAACTGCTGCGCACATCGGTCTATTCCATGACCCAGCGTGCCGGCGCGGCCATACCCGATCCGGCCATCCGCATTGAAGTGTCCGACGACGAGGAATTCCTTTCCATCTTCATCCGGAACAACGGCCCCGATCTGCCGCCCGAGGTGTGCAAACGCATATTCGAGCCGTTCTACACCACCCACGGAATGAGACAGGGCGGCAACGGCATCGGCCTGTCGCTGGCCTTTTTCATCGTGACGACCGTGCACAAGGGTTCATTGCTCTGCGAATCGTCGCCCGGACAGGGCACGGTTTTCACCGTGCGCCTGCCCCTGACCGCCGCGTGAGCGCTCCGGGTTGCGGATGCCGCGCGGAAAAAATCCCCATGCCCCCCCATGCATCTTGAAGGGAAAATAAATTTGGTCTACACAACCTGAATACGCATACAGCAAGCAGCGTGGAGGCTCTATGGAAATCAGCTATAATTTGGTGGACCCCGACAAACGCGGCTCCCTGCCGCCCGGCACACTGCCGTTCGGCGCGTTGCGCACCGACCACATGTTCGTGGCCGAATACCGCGACAACAAATGGCAGAATGCCCGCATCGAACCGTACGGGCCTTTTTCCGTCATGCCCGGCGCCGTTGTCCTGCATTACGGCCAGGCCATCTTTGAAGGCGCCAAGGCATTCCGCCACGCGGATGGCGAAATTTACATGTTCCGCACCGACAAGAACATCGCCCGGCTGAACCATTCGGCCCGCACGCTCTGCATGCCGGAAATCCCCGCCGATCTGCAGCGCGCCGGCCTGCTGGCCCTGATCGACATCGAGCGCGACTGGTGCCCCACCATTCCCGAATCGTCCCTGTACATCCGGCCCTTCGCATTCGGCCTGCAGGACACTCTGGGGGTGAAATCCAGCAACAGCTATATCTTCTGCGTCATTCTCTCGCCTTCGGGCCCCTATTACCCCGGCGGATTCTCCAAACCGCTGCGTCTGCTCATCACCCAGAAATTCCACCGCGCAGTTTCCGGCGGCACGGGTTCCTCCAAGTGCGGGGGCAACTACGCGGCCTCGCTCCGCGCCGCGGAATACGCCCACCAGCACGAGTGCGGCCAGGTGCTCTATCTTGACGCCAGCAACGAGTATATCGAGGAAGTGGGCACAATGAACCACTACCATGTGCTCAAAGACGGCACCTTCATCATTCCCGAATTCAACGATTCCATCCTGCGTTCCATCACCTCCGAATCCGTGCTGGAACTGGCGAAAGCGGGAAAGATCAAAGCCAGGACCGAACATATCCGCCTGAAGGATTTTCTGGCCCAGGTCAGATCGGGCGAAATTATCGAAGCCGGCGGTTTCGGCACCGCGGCCGTGGTCAGCCCCGTGGGTTCCTACCTGCTGGAAAACGGCGAGGAAATCCACGTGGGCGACGGCCAGATCGGCAAACATTCCCGCGCCCTGTACGAAATGTATTCCAGCATGCAGATCGGCAAGACCCCGGCCCCCGAAGGCTGGCTGATCAAAGTGCCGCGAGTGAAGAAATAGAGGCACACCGCCCCGCCGCAAACGGAAAGCGGCTTCCGGTTCCGCCGGGAGCCGCTTTCGCCTGCATGCCGTCCACGTCGGCGACGCGAACGGACGTCACACCATCAGATGATGCGGATCCACCTTGCGGGTCAGGATATCCAGCACCTCGGGACCGGGCGGTTCGCTCTTCACGGCCCGCGACACGTCCAGGCTGAACCCCGTGCTATCCCGGACGCTCTGCGGACTCACGCCGGGAAAATACTCCGCCAGATACATGCGGTTGTCTTCGCCGAAACGCATGACGCCCATTTCGGTGATCACGGCACGCGGCCCCCTGGCCGGATCAAGCCCGGCCTTGCCCCGCGCGCCCGGCCCGCCGAGCCAGCCCGGGCTGGTGATGTAATCCACCTGTTCGATAAAACGGCGCGCTTCATGTTTCATGATGATGATGGTGTCGCAATAGGTGGCGATGCCGTTGGCGCCGCCCGATCCGGTAAAACGGGTTTCCGGCCTGGCGTAGTCGCCGATGCAGGTGGAATTCAAATTTCCGTATGGGTCGATCTGCGCCCCGCCCAGAAAGCCCGCGTCAATGCGCCCGGCCCGGCTGAGCAGCGGCAGAAAGCCGAAGTAGCGATACTGCGGCCAGAGCACCGAAGCCTGCCGGTTGATGCGCAGGTCGGAAACGCTGGTGGGCAGTTCCTGCGGATTGCCTTCCATCAATCCGGTTTCGAAAACCAGACGCGCGCCCGGCGCGTGAGTGTTTTTGGCCAACGTCGCGCCGATCAGGGGCAGGCCTGTCCCGATGATATAGGTTTTACCGTCCTCGACCTGCCGCGACAGGGCCACAGCCATCATCTGCCTTGTGGTCCAGTTCATGCCGCCCCCTATTTGCGTTTCAATCCGGGCACATATCCATACTCCGGATGTACCCGCAGCGCCGTCAGGCGATCCGCGCCGATTGTGTCCATATACGCTTCGTGCGTGGGACAATTGTCAACATAGGCCGCGATGAAACGGTCAAATTCTTCCCTCGTGCGGCTGGCCGCGTCGTACTCCCGGTAGAACATGCTGTCGTAATCATAATGGCCGAAGCACTGGGACGGATGCGCTCCGTACGGGGCATGGACGACGGCGTCCACGCACAGGCCGGGCAGGCTGTTGCTTTCGGGGTTGCGGCGGAGTTCCTCGTCGCTGACCAGTTGCTCGCAGGAAACGATGGTGCGTTTTGCGGCGATCGCGATATCCAGATCCTGAAACGGCGCGCCCAGCAGGCGGCATGTACCGTCGGGGCTTGCCGCCTGCACATGGATGCAGGCCACGTCGATGACCGGCGACGGCACGCAGCACAAAAGGCTGCCCGGATTGAAGGGGTCATCCTGAATCACGAATTTCTCGCGGGGCAGCTTGGGGTGCCGGCCGCGCTCTTCTCTGGAAATGCCCCACTTCGCGACCAGATCCGACCCCAGCATGTTTTTCACCGGCACATAGGGCAGCCCCAAAGCCGCCGCATGGTAGGCGATGGTCTGCACGTCCAGAGAAAAGTCGTCGAACAGCAGATCCCCCGCTTCCACGGCCGCCCTGAAACGACGGCAGACCTGGGTGTAGCCGGAATTGGCGATGTACGAGACCATCATGGCCGTCACGCAGCCCGCGCCCACCAGCATATCCACATCGCCGCCAGCCGGACCGCCCTCCACATAGAGATTGCGTTTGCGCTGACGGATGATTTCCCGCACCAGCGCGTATGGTCTCCTGTTGGTGACGAATCCGCCGAAAGCCACGCAATCCCCGTCTCGCACGTGTTCGGCCACGGCCTCTTCCGCGCGCATCACCTTTCCGCTGTTTCGTTCGCTCATCATGCCGCTCCCCGAAGTATTGCGCCCCGGTGCCCGGCACGGGCGCTTCGCGCCACGTGCCGGAAATCGAGGGGGTCCGGGGGAAATCATTCCCCCGGACGGGGTTTGGGCGGTAGCCCCAGGAACGTACTGAGGCCTGAGCTTAGGTGCCCCGTTTTCCGTCACGGACTCGCCCGCCTTTCAGGTATCCGATCGTGAGGACGGCCATACTGCCGGCCACCCCGATAAACAAGGGGTCAAACACGTTGCCGATAAAAGGTTTTCCCAGCAGGATGCAGGCCGGGCCGACGATCATGGACCACATGGCGCAGGAACGGCCGATGCGGCCCGGCGCGGCGATGGCCGCCGTCAGCACCCCGAAGGCCACGGCGCCCCGCAGGCCCATGGACATGAAGCTCCAGTTGAGGATCAGGGAACCCAGGTTACCTGTGCTGACGAGAGCCGCCGCCACGAGAATCGCCGCCAGCGCCGTGCGGGACACGGCCAGCAGTTTTTTGTCCCCGGCCTGCGGATTCCAATAGATCTGGTAGATGTCGCTGCAGAACATGGAACTGAGCCCCAGGGACACGCCCGCTGCGGTACCCACCACCGTAACCAGCAATGTGGCCAGCACCATGCCCGCGAACAGCGGATGCATATGATCCAGAACGAACAGCGGCAAGGCGGAAGCCGGATTGATGTGCGGGGCGTTGATTTTCATGTACATGCCCACAAGAATGCCGGCGACGCCCACCAGGGGGATGAGCGCGGCGCTGACGAAAACCCCCGCCCTGGCCAGGCGTAGTGTGCGCGCCGAAATAAGGGACTGGATATATGCCTGGGTGGTCAGCACCCCCAGGATCAGGGAAAGCCCCGCGCCGACATCCACGGCCACGCCCCTTGCCACCAGGCTGAAGTACTTCTGCGCCGGCAGAGCGGCGGCAAAGGCCGCCCAGCCGCCCTGGCCGTGCAGAGCCATGATGCCGCAGACGCTCACCGTGGCGAACAACAGCACTGTTTTGGCCATCCCCACGAACCCCGCGCCCCAGATGCCGCCGAACAGCACGTAGGCTATCATCAAGGCCACAGTCAGCGCCGCGGCCAGACCGGACGGCATGCTGCTGACCGACGTAACCAGGGCGATGCTGGCAAGCACCTGGGAAACGACGCTCAAAAAGCTGCCCAGCGAAGTCAGAACCGTGGCCATGGTGGCGACGTTCTGCCCATATTCTCGCGACAGCATCTGCGGCATGGTCCTGATGCCGCTGTCGTACAGCGGCTTCGCGTAGCAGCAACCCAGAACGAGGCAGGCGAGGCCGCCGCCAAGTGTAAACCACCAGGCGGAAAAGCCATGCGTGAAGGCAAGCTGCGCCGTGCCTATGGTCGAAGCTCCGCCCACAAGCGTGCCGATGATCGCGCCCGCCACGATGCCGGCGCCCGCCTTCCGGCCGCCCGCGGCGAAATCCCCGGCGGATTTGACGCGGGAACCGGAATACATGCCCAGCCCGGTAATCAGAATGAGCACCAGCAGTGCGCCGATATAATGAAGCGGAGTCATGCCGCGGGCCTTTTCAGTTCAGGCTCAGTATTTTTCTGGCTTCCGCCACCGTGGCCACGGGCCGTTCGAACTCTTCCGCCATGCGGACGACGCGCTTGACATAGGCCGCGTTGGAAGCGGCCAGCTCTTTTTTGCGGTACATCACGTTGTCTTCGAACCCCACCCGCACGTGCCCGCCCATGTGGATGGCCATGGTCGCCAGCGGCAGGTGTCCCCTGCCGATGCCGATCACCGACCATGTCGCGCCGCTGGGCAGTTTGTCCAGCAGGAACAGCAGATTTTTGGGCGTCGCGGCCATGCCGCCGCGCACGCCGAGCACGAACTGCACGTGCAGGGGATGGCGGATCAGCCCTTCGTCAGCCATGCGTATGGCGTTATCCAGCATGGCGGTGTCAAAAACCTCGATTTCCGGCTTCACGTTGGCCGCCAGCGTGGCCTTGGCCAGCTTGCCCAGAAACACCGGCGAATTTTCAAAGACGCGCATGCCGAAATTCATGGACCCGCAGTCCATGGAGCACATTTCGGGCCTGAGCACAAGGTGAGCGAAACGGTCCTCGTCCGTCAGGGGCAGACCGCGTCCGCCCGACGTGGTCAGGTTGAGGATGATGTCGCAGCGGGCGCGGATCAACTCCACAGTACGGGCGAATTTGTCCAGGGCCATGGACGGTCCGCCTTCGTCGTCGCGCACATGGATGTGCGCCACGCTGGCCCCTGCCTGGCAGGCTTCATCCACGGCGTCGGCTATTTCCTCGGGGTGCAGGGGCAGTTTCGGGTGTTCGTTGCGGCTTGTGACGGCGCCGGTGGTGGCGACGGTGATGATCAGTTTTTCCATGACTGCTTCCTTTGGGTTACACGCTCTCAAAAACAACGGTTATCCCCTGCCCCACGCCGATGCACATGGTGCACAGGGCGCGGCGTTTGCCCGTGCGCCTCGGTTGGCGGCCGGCGGCCATGCGGGCCGCGTTGCGGTTGTCTTCACCGGCCTGATTGAGGCATGGGACAGGGCGCCGCCATACCGTCCGATGGGCGTGCGGAACGAATCGCACAAAAACACGTTGTTCATGCTGCACCCCGGCATACCCGCAAACAGTTTCAAATATGTTTGTGAATGAAATCGCCCACGCTGCTCAGAACACGCAGCAGCGCCGTATCCCGCGCCTCAAGCACATCTTCCATCCGACGGCCGGAATAGTCGTAAAATCCTTTTCCCGTCTTGACGCCGAGGCTTCCCGCCCGGGCTTTTTCCGCCAGACATTCCGGCGGAGAAGAGTACCGGGGGTATTGATAGGTATTGTTTTTCAGATTCTGCAAGGTCAGATCAATGCCCGTAAAATCATACCGCTGCACAAGGCCCAGGACCATGGCCCTGGGGATCAGGCTGGCCTTGACCGCCAGGTCCAGATCTTCCGGGCTGATGTAGCCGTTGTCCAGCAGGTGGTAGACCTCGTTCCCGATGGCGGCCTGGATCCTGTTGACGCAAAACCCCGGCACATACTTGTTCATGACCACCGGAACCCGGCCGGCTTTGCGCAGAACCGCCTGCAAAAGGACCACGGTTTCGTCCGACGTCTCTTCGCCGCGCACCACCTCCACCAGGGGAACGATATGGGCCGGAGCGAAAAAATGGGCGATGGCCGTATTTGGCAAACGGCGCCGGGGCATGATGGGGAAAATGTTCAGAAAGGACGTATTGCTGGCGATGACGGCATGTTCCGCGCACAGAGCGTCCAACTTCTCAAAAACCGCTTGTTTGACTTCAATTTTCTCGGAAACGGCCTCAATGAAGAGATCACAGTTCCGGGCAACCCTTTCAAAGTCGGCGCCGATTGCAATACGATCCATGATCTCCGGAATCCGGTCGACGGTGATGCGGCCGGCATCGGCCAGGGTTTCCAAACCGGAACGGATGACTTCCGGAGCCCGGTCCAGGGTCGGGTCGGGGATGGAGTACAAACTGACGGGAAACCCCGCTTCCGCGAACACCAGAGCGAGACCCGTCCCCATGGTCCCGGCGCCCAGCACACCGATACGGCGCACGTTGGTCACATTCATGATGCATTCCTTTCCGGGCCGGAAAACGACGGCGTTTTCCGGCCCGAGAGGTTGGTATTATTCCTTGAGCATGCCCATGGCCTTCAGGTCGCGCTCGGCGTCGGCATACCCGGCTTCAACGCGCTTCTGAAATTCCGGGCCCGTCATGTACACGGCGGGGATGTTCAGTTTTTTCATGACATCCTGAAATTCCGGATCGTTATGTGCTTCAGCATAGGCTTTGCGCAGAATTTCCAGCCTGCCGGCGGGAACGCCTTTGGGCGCGGCAATGGCCATGTACGAATACAGGGTCACGTCATAGCCCTGCTCCTTGCAGGTGGGCACGTCGGCGGTGGCTTCCAGCCGTTTGTCGGTGAGGGTTCCGAGGATCCGGACCTCGCCGGATTTATACAGGGGCAGCACATCGCCGATGATGGCGCAGGCCACATCCACGTGGCCGCCCAGCAACTGCACGTTCAAATCGCTGCCGCTTTTCACGGGCATGTGTTCGAACTTGATGCCCTTCATTTCGGAAATGCGCTGCATGGCGAAAGGCTGGGGATATCCGGATGCGGCATAGGTCAGGCTGCCCTTCTTTTTGGCCTCGGCCACCAGGCCGTCGACATTCTTGATAGGCGAGGAGCTGCTGACGAAAATGCCGTACTGGTACTGGGCATAAGCCAGGATGTAGTCAAAATCGGCCGGCGTGTACGGCACCTTCATCTGGTGGGGAATAATGGCAAGCGGCGCGTATGTCGCAACGCCGATGCTGTATCCGTCGGGGCGTTTACTTTTCAGTTCCACCACCGCCGTGGTGCCCAGCCCGCCGGGTTTGTTGCTGACGGAAACAGGCACGCCAAGATATTTTTCCGCCGCTTTCGACAAAATGCGGGCGCTGGTGTCCGTGCCGCCGCCGCCGCCGAAATTGACGCTCAGGCTGATCGGCTTGTCGGGGAACTTTTCCGCCGCGAAAACTCCGACCGGCGCGGTCATGGACAGGCACAGCACAAAAAGACCCGCGATATACAACAGTTTGTTACGCATGACGCTCTCCTGGTTGCTGGTGTGGTTCATTTCCATTGCCGTGTTCTGGTTCAGCTTGCGGGCGCCGGCCGCTCTTCGGGCTGTTCCAGCGCTTTTTCCTCTTTGTTTTTGCGGAACCTGGCCCGCAGAATGGTGAACAGCGAATAGACCGTGATCAGCCAGAAAAAGATGCAGATGTACGAAGAGAAAAAGATGCCGTAGCCGCCCTTGGACAGGATGAGCGCCTGGCGGAAGTTTTCCTCGAACAGGGGCGAAAGGATGAAACCGATCATCATCGTGGCCGGCGAATAATTGAATTTGGCCATAAAGTAGCCGATGACCGCGAAGAACAGCATGATCCACAGGTCGACGCTGTTCTGGCCCAGCCCGTACACGCCGATAAAGCAAAACGCGATCACCGCCGGGAAAATGATGGTGGTCTTCAACTGCCCGATCCTGGTGAAACCCCGGATGAACATGAAGGTCACAACGATCAGCAGCAGATTTGACAGAATCAGTCCGGCATACAGCCCGGCCACGACGTCGGGCGCCTCGCGGAAAATCAGCGGACCGGGGGTCAAGCCCTGAATCATGAAGGCCCCGATCAGAATGGCGGCCACCGCGTCGCCCGGCACCCCGAGAGCCAGCAGCGGGATGAGGTTCGCCCCGCACACGGCGTTGTTGGCCGCTTCCGCCGCGGCCACGCCGTCCAGAATGCCGGTGCCGTACTGTTCGGGATGCTTGGAATTGCGTTTGGCCATGTCATAGCCCACATACGCGGCCAGAGTGGAACCCAGGCCCGGCAGAGCCCCGATGCCGCAGCCGATGCAGGCGGAGCGGAAAATGGTCCGGATATGGGCACAGAGCTCCGCAAGCGAAAGATAGGCATCGGATTTCTGCGAGGGGGGTGGCAGGTGCCCGGACGTTTTGCCTCTGGCCACGGACTCGAGCTGGATCAATATTTCAGAAAAGGCCAACGCCCCGATCAGCATGACGATCAGATTGATCCCGCTGCTGAGGTATGTGATGCCGAAGGTGAAACGGGGGACGGAAAGGAACAGGTCAAGGCCCACGATGCCGAAAAAAAGGCCCAGAATGCCGCCGATCATGCCCTTGATGATGGAATCGCCCGAAGCGGACCCGATGATGGTCAGGGAAAAAACCATCAGCACGGTGTACTCTGCCGGGCCGAACTTCAATGCGTACCTGGCGATGGGTTCGGCAATGGTGATCAGAACGATGCAACTGAACAGACAGCCGGCGGCGGAAGCGAAAAGCGCCATCCTGATGGCTTTGCCTCCCTTGCCGGCCAGAGCCAGTTTGAAACCGTCCGCCACGGTGGCCGCCGCCGCCGGGGTACCCGGCGTGCCTATGAGGATGGCGGAAATGCTGCCGCCGAAGGTGCCGCCGTTGTATGCCCCCATGATCATGGTGAACGCCTGGACCGGACTCATGTAATAGGTCAGCGGGATGATCAGGGCGATGGCCATGGTGGCCGTCAGGCCGGGAATGGCGCCCAGAATGATCCCGGAGCTGACGCCGACCAGCAGAAAAATAAAGTTGTGCGGGTCCAGAATGGTCACGAAACCGGAGAACAACAGTTCAAACATGTATCCCTCCCAGGAGTTTGGCGTTCACGGAAGAGAAACCTGCAGCATCTTCTCGAAAAACAGCTTGATGGCGACGGGCAGCAGAACGGAAATAACGATGATCGTCAGATAATTTCTGTGGCCGAAGACATACATGCAGGCGGCGATGGCGGCCATGGCCGGCACAAGATAGCCGATCAGGTCAAAACCCACGATCTGCAGGCCGATGAGGATCAGAGTAACGGCGACCAGTTTCGTTTCCTGCAGCGAAAAGCTGTATATTCTCTGTTTCTTCCTGTGCCGCATCCGGTACCCGTCGACGCCAAGCGCCACGGCAAAAATAAAAAGCAAACCGGAGAGCATATTGGGGAAATAACTGGGCGAAACCCCCATCTTCTGCTGCGCAAAAACGATTTCTCTGGGAATGATGACAAAATACAGAAGGAGAGACAGAAGCCCGAAAAAGACGGCGCCGCCGATCTGCGCTTTGTGCTCCGGAATCTGTACCTGCATGGTGCGCTCCTTGTGGCTGGTGTTGTCGCTCATATAACAATAATCGTGCCGGACCATGCGCCATGCCGGTTTCACGGGCCGCCGCCGGCAAAATATTTTTGCCGCGCCATGGTTTCGGACAAAAGAAGTCTTGTACTCCGTGTATTCGGATGATAATTGGGATTTATTAGGATATATTTATCCTAATAATAAAATGACCGGAGAATCCATGACCGTAACAGCAAAGAAGCGCAGCATTCTTTTCGTTTCTCTCCGCCGGGACACCGCCGTCTATTATTTGGCGGAACTGCAGGAACTGTTCAAAGGCGAAGTGAAGCTGGCAACGTATTCTTTCGAAGACCAGAGCCAGCCCGCGCCGCGGCCGGACGCCACGGTCATTCTGGCTGCCGGGCCGGCCAGCCACGCCCGCTGTCTTGATGTCTTTCCCGAAGAGAAACTGGTGTTGTTCAGGCGGGACATTTCTTTTTCCTACTACCTGGACCAGGTATTTCTGCTGCCGCCGGGGACCCGGGTACTCGTGGTCAACGAAATCGAGGAAACCACGCGCGAAACCATCCGCCAGCTGCGGGAAAAGGGCGTGGATCATGTGGAGTACGTGCCTTACTGGGAAGGGTGCGACGCGGACGTCAGCGGCATCAGCGTGGCGCTTTCGCCGGGCATGTTCCGGTACTGCCCGCCCGGCATTACGGAAAAGATCGATATGCGGCGCCGGCACCTGTCCGTCGGCACCTTTCTCGAACTGCTGCAACGCCTCGACCTGGGCCTGGACTATCTGGAGCGGCTGATGGAGTACCACAGCAACCTGCTTTTCCACACCTACAAAAGGCTCAGTGAGCAGCACGCCAGAGCCCTGCGGCTGCAAAAGACCCTGGAATCCATTCTGAGCAACATGACCGACGCCATTGTGTTCACCGAGGACGGCCAGATCGTGGAATGCAACCACGCGGCTGAAAAACTTTTCCGTTGCAAGCGCGAGTACCTGCAGGGAAGGCCGCTTCCGGAAATCCTGGGCGGCGGACACGCCAAACTGGATGCGCCCGGCGCGTCCAACGTCCTGACCGTGAACAAGGCCAAATACCTGTGCACCCGGACCGACATCAGCGCCAATCTCAGCCCGGCCAGAGACGCCAGACTGTACACGCTGAAAGCCGTCAGCGAAGTGGAGAACATGGAAGCCCATGTCCGCAAGCTGCTGTATCTGCCGCAGAACAAAGCGGCCAGGCACCACTTTTCGGACATCATTGCGGCCAGCGAATCCATGACCCGGGTTGTCGAGACCGCGCGGGAAATGGCCCGCTCCCCCCTTGGCGCCGCCATCCTCATCACCGGAGAATCCGGTACCGGCAAGGAATTGTTCGCCCAGGCCATCCACAACGCCTCAAGCCGGGCCAAGCATCCTTTTGTGGGCGTCAACTTCGGCGCCATCCCCGACAACCTGGTGGAAAGCGAGTTGTTCGGCTACGAAGGCGGCGCGTTCACCGGCGCGCATAAGGCGGGAAAAAAAGGCCTGTTTGAACTGGCTCTGCACGGCACCATCTTTCTGGACGAAATCGGCAATGCCTCGCCCTGGATACAGGCCCGGCTGCTGCGCGTCCTGGAGGAGAAAGAGTTGATGCGCCTGGGGGGCACCAGAATCATCCCCGTGGACGTGCGCGTCATCGCAGCCACCAACCGCGATCTGGCGGCCATGTGCCGCGAGGGAACGTTCCGGCCAGACCTGTACCACCGCCTGAACGCCTTCCCCCTCAAGATCCCCCCTCTGCGGGAACGCAAAGCGTGCATCCGGGAAATGATCGCCTATTTCCTGTCCTTTCACGTGAGGAAACGCATTTTTTCCAACGAGGCGGAAGAGCGCATCTATCAGTACGATTGGCCGGGCAACGCGCGGGAACTGAAAAACATGATCGACTTTCTGACGCTGAAACCGGGCGCCGACACCATCCTGCCTGAAGACTTGCCCCCGGACATGCGGGCTGCCTGTCCCAAAACCAGGGTCGGCGGCATGCGGGAGCACACGCTGCCGCTGCTGGCGGGCTGCGGGTCCCCCGAAATTCTGCGCGCCGTGTTACAGCTTTTCGCACTGCACAAAACCCGCCCTCTGGGCCGGGACCGCATGGTCGGCGAACTGGCCCGCCAAGGCTTTCCTCTGGGCGAATCCCGTTACCGTACCCTGGTCGCCCGCATGGCGGAACTGGGGCTGCTGGAAAAGGGCCGGACCAAACAGGGCACGGCCATCACGGCCAAAGGCGGAACGCTGCTGGAGGTTTTGGAGAGGGGTTGAAAAAAAAGCGACGTTCCTTTTTTCGGGAGCAACCGCTTGCGCATATCCGTTTCTGGTGCCGAGGGCGGGGCTTGAACCCGCACAGCCGGTTAAGGCCGAGGGATTTTAAGTCCCTTGTGTCTACCAGTTCCACCACCCCGGCAGGGGTCATTTCCGGCGTTCCGGGCCGGAATACGGCGGCGGCGCGCCGACCTTCACGGGGACCGGCTCGTCCAGGTACCCGGCCAGGGGCAGGGCCAGGGTGCCTTCCTGCCAGGTCCCCCTGCACAGGGAATAATAGAGCAGGGATCCCAGATCCTTGTCCACGAACAGCAGCCTGCCGGCCAGGCCGTTGTCCATTGACGGGCTGAGGCCGTCGCATATTTCGTGGAACAGCCGTTCATTGCCCTCGCTAAACACGCACTGAAAACGCAATGCGTCGCCCGTGGCCTCGAAATGGACGAATTCCGCGCCTGTTGCGGCCAGCACCGCCTGCGCGGCAAGCGTGAACGATTCTTCGCGTTCCAGCAGGTCATGGTACGACAGATCCATGCCGTACGTAACATGCCCGAAAAGTTCTATCTGATGCGTCGCCACGATCGGCTGCCTCCTCTGTGCGGAGGACTGCCGGCCTCAGAAGGATTTCGCTCACCTCCGCACTGCGAACAGGCTGGAAATACATAATTTTTCCCAAAGCTTATCCATATCGTCATCGACATTATCTACCCAAAAAGCAAACAAAAGTCAAATTTCGGAACGGGCAGCGCGCCTTCACCGCGAGAACGCCCCGGCGGGCGCGCAACGCAGGAAAGCGGTCGGCCGACCCTGCCGCTCATTCAAACTCCTCGAATTCCTCCGCGGAATAAAAAAGCTTCCGCACCTCGTTTCCCATTGCCCCCGCGGGACAGTGGCGAAGCAGATATTCCTGCCCGGCCTCGCGGGAAACATGCGCCCGCTTTTCCAGATCCTCCAGCTGTTGCTCAATTCCCCGGCCCCGAAGCCGGGATTTGATGTCGCTGAACATGGTCTGGCTGCCATGAAGCAGCACGCCTTCATGCAGTATCTTGCAGGCGACCATGCGCTTGAAGGTATCGAAACGCAGTTGCTCCTCCACCCGCGCCATTTTCTTCACGACGTAGTCGATCTCTTCCCTGACCGAGGGGGTGATCAGCGCCATGTACTTGCTCTGGTAGATCGCCTCATCAAGCCGCTCGACGAAGTCGTCCGGAACATCGTCCGCCACAACGACAACAAGATCAATGTCGGAGCCGTCCACCAGTTTTCCCGTACTGCGTTCGGGCCGCGGTACCCTGTGCGCCATCCGGTAGACAACATCGCCGGCGAGAATGGCGCACAGCCCCCCTTCCGGCCAGACGCCCGTGAAGCGTTCGCGGATGCCCTCAATAACGCGGCGGGCCAGTGCATGCTTTTCCCGGCTGATCATTTCGATGCGCGCGGCAATTTCCAGCCTGCGCTTCTCCAGCGATTCCGGTTCTCCGGCCAGGCCGATGACCGAGTAGGTGGAAAACTCCCTCAGGATGGAAGGCGAGAGACGGGCATACCCCTCCACGTGCGGGTCGAGCCGTAAATACCGCCGCCCCAGTTTTCTCGTTTCCAGCATGCCGGACAAGCGGCATGTTTGCCATAAGGCCAGGCTGTCGCCCTTGATCTGGCCGTGTATCTCGGCCCCCGTCAGGGGGCCTTTCACACGGATGCATTCCGAAATGCGTTCTTCGAGCCCGCTCACGCTACAATTCCGCGCCCGGTTTGGGGTACAGGATTTTCACACCTTTCTTTTTCAGGACGGAACGGGAAGCAAGCAATTCCCGCGCTGCGATCCCGTCAACGACGTAGTGGAGATTGCCGCCGTTCGCGGAGTATATCTGGCCATACGAGACGGGCACTTCCGGCGTCGGCTCATCGAGCAGCGATCTGGCAACCGATTCGGCCTTGCGTTCGCCGTTGGCCAACAGGACGACCGTTCCCGCCTGATAGATCAATTCGGCCCCCATGCTGACGGCGTAGCAGGGGCTTTCCTTTGTCGAGGCGAAGTGGCCGTCGGCCACGGCGTTGGCCACCGTGTTGCCGTCGAGTTTGACCAGCATCACCCTGCTTTTTTTGAAGGGAATGCCCGACTCGTGGAAAGCCACATGCCCCCGGCCGCCAACGCCGATAATCTGCAGGTCGATCCCTCCGGCCCGTTTGATCTTCCGCGCGTACCCCTCGAGAACTTCTTTACGAATCCAGGCCAGATAGGACGAAACCGGCGCGGCCTTGATGACGATCGAACGGCCGGCATCCGCGCCTTCCTCGTTCCAGTCTTCCGGATGCGCCTTCAGCTCCCCGATCAGCCGCGACTGTTCGATGAGGGTCCCGTACGGAACGCTGGTTTCAATGAATTTGCGATCAAGGCGGCTGAAAAGATGCTCGATCATGAAGGTGCAGTAGCTTTCACGGTGCAGGACGCGCTGCTGCGCGTTCTCCCCCGGCAGCCCCACGTACTCGTCGAGGTTGAAACTGCGGATGCGGCCGCTGTCCAGTTCGCCGGCGTTGGCCGCCCCGGCCAGGTGCCGGTACAGGCCGGTCGGCGAATTCCCGGTGGCCAGCCCCAGGACCATTTCAGACTTCTGCTTGAGGGTGCGGACAATGTACGCCCTGACGATCTCCGCCCCGATTTTGCTCATGTGTTCGAAATCGTCCGTGACATGTACCGTGATCGACATGGGGTATCCTTCTTTGTGAAAACAGAAATACGGCCGGAACGCCGCATCAGCCGAGAGCCTCTTTGATGACATCGGCAATTTGCGCGCAATATTTGTCGGTCAACTCGACGCTTGGCCCTTCGACCATGACGCGGCACATGTTCTGTGTACCCGAGTAGCGGACCAGTACACGGCCTTCGTCCTTCAGTTGCGCTTCGACCTCCCGGATGACCGCGGCAATCTGCGGCACGGTGCTGAGATCGGGCTTGCTTCTGACATCCAGGTTGATCAGCTTCTGGGGATAAATGTCCATCCGCGCCGCCAGTTCGGAAAGCGGTTTCCCGGATCGAACCATGGCGGAAAGAAGCTGCAGCGCGGTCAGGATACCGTCGCCGGTGGTGTGGTGGTCGAGAAAGATCATATGCCCGGAATCTTCGCCGCCGAGAATGCCGCCGAGTTGCTGCATGTCCTCAAGAACGTAACGGTCGCCGACCTTCGCCGCGTGATGCCTGAAGCCGTATTTCTTGCAGGCCACGCGCAGGCCCATGTTGCTCATTACGGTACTGACCAGCAGGTCATTTTTCAGCCGCCCCTGTTCCTTGAGCATGAGACCGCAGATGAGCAGAATCTGATCTCCCGAAATCTCACGGCCCTTTTCATCGACGGCAATCAGGCGATCCCCGTCGCCGTCGAAAGCCAATCCGACGGCAGCCCCGGTTTCGGTCACGCGCCGGCCCAGGTCCGCCGTATGCTGCGAGCCGCAGTTCTCGTTGATGTTGAGACCGTTCGGGGTATTGTGGATGGTTTCGACCCTGGCGCCAAGTTCCCGAAATACCGCGGGAGCAACCTTGTACGTCGCGCCGTTGGCGGTATCCAGAACCACCTTCATCCCTTCCAGCGACAGGTCGCGCGCAAACGTGTTCTTCAGGAAAACCGTGTAGCGTCCGGGCATGTCATGCAGACGAAAGGCCTGCCCCATGTCGGCGGCGGTCGGCGTCATCCGTGACAACTGACCACCGGTCATCAGGTCTTCGATACGGTTTTCCTGCTCGTCGGAAAGCTTGTACCCCCCCCCGCCGAAAATCTTGATGCCGTTATCCGGTCAAGGATTGTGCGAAGCGGAAATGACGATACCGGCATCCGCGCGCATGCTGAAAGTGGCAAAGGCAATGCCGGGCGTCGGCAGTACGCCGACCAGATAGGGGTCGCCCCCCATCGAAGTGATGCCGGCCTCCAGCGAACTTTCCAGCATGTAGCCCGAAATGCGCGTGTCCTTGCCGATGATCACCCGGGTGCGGTGGCCGCCGCCCCGAAAAAGACAGGTGACCGCCTGGCCGACGGCAAAAGCCGTGGTGCTGTCCATCGGGTAGCGGTTGGCCTCGCCCCGGATTCCGTCTGTACCGAATAACTTCCCCATGGTATTTCCTTGTAAAAGGATCATTGCCTCAGTCTCTGGCTGTCCGGGACGCGCCACGGACCAATTCCGGCGCGGGTGCCCGCGATGCCAGAAGCTGGACGGTATTGCCGACGATCTGATCAAGCCACTGTGTTCCTTCCCGCACCATTTCTTCCGGCAAATGCTGGATGGTGTCGATATATCCCGCGCCGCTGGGGCGGTTCTTCTGCAGCCCCGCTAAAAACAGGTCCCTGTGCCGGGATCCGGCCTGGCTGGTCGCGGCGCCGGCCAGAAGCTCCCGTATCCTGACGGTGTTCTCCGCCAGCTCACGCCGCCCCGCTTCGCCGCAAGAGGCGTTCGGCGAGGCCGCCAGTTTGCGTGCCATTTCTTCCAGGCGCTTGCAACGCTCCTGTGTCGCCATCGCCAATTTTTCGAGAGCGCCCCGGAAGAGAAGATCGCCGAACTCCTGTTCCTGGAAAAAACTCTGGCGGACATGGACGTACCACTGTTCGAGCGCCGCCAGACTGGCAAGATAGATGTAGTTGTTGCGCAGGATACGGGCAAGGCCGAAATACGCCCCCGGTAAAAAGCGGGTCGCTCTGCCCGATGCCGTTTTGGCGAAAACCAACTGGCCGTCGGCGGGAACATCCTTGCGCAGGATGCTCCCTGCGGCAACCACATTGCCGAACCCCATCAGCAGCGGCCCGACAATGCCGCCCTGGCCGCCGAGAAAAATCGGCGGCTGGTTCAGCATCACGCCGCGCGGCACGTCGCCCAGCAACGAAGCCGTGGTTTTGTCGGCATCGGGCGTGAAATTGAAATGAATATAGGAACTGCCCACTTCGCTGTGGTTTTTTCGGCTGGTCCCGCCGGCCATCAGGCAGTCGCAGAAATTGACCAGGCTGCCCAGGGTGACAAAAGGGAAAAGGATCGTCTGCTTGAGTCCGACACAGTGCGCGCCGCCCGCCTCCTCCTCGAGAATGCAGGCTTCCCTGACCTGCGCCCCCAGACCGAGATTCGCCTGCTGCAGGAAAACCGACTTGCTGAAGTATCCCCCCTTGAGTTCGACGCGAGGGCCGATCTGGCAGTCTTCGATGGTGGCAGGGCCTTCGCGGCCGATCTGCGCGCCAGCCGAAATGACCGTTTTGTCGCCGTATATCCGGCATCCCGGATAAATCGTGACACCGTCGCCCGAAATCCGGTCAATATCGACTTCGTCGCCGAGATCGACACTCAAGGGGTTGCAAAAAGTCACGCCTTTCTCGGTCAGGCGCCTGATTTTGTCTCTCAAAGCAGGCCGTAGTTCCACATTTACTGCTCCTTAAAAGATGCGCGAAAATAATTTTTCGCAGTTCGGGTGTCAACGGGCAACAGCGAAGATCCTTTTGGAGAGTTTACCTTTAATACTCCGCATTAACAAGATTTTCTTTCATACGGTCCGGCTTCGGGTCTCGGCGGGCGGCAACGGTTTCTTGCGGGACGGCACAGCCCTTCCACTCCCGCGCGCACGGCGCACGATAAAAAAAGCCCGGCGGCAACCCGGGCTTGAGGCTGAGGGGATTGGGGGACACAGTCCCCCAAAGTACGAGGGACCGGGCCTAAAACACCGTCTGTTCTTTCACGTCCGTCTGCAGGGCGGTCAGGGCCTTTTCCACCAGCTTCCGGCGCACGGCTTCCTCTTCGGCCGGCGGCAAAGAGGGGTTGCCCAGGGGATGGGGGATGGCCACCGTGGGTATGATCCGGTTCGCTCCCACGCTTTGGGAAATGGGGACAATGGACGCCATATGCACGACAGGCATGTCGCCGCTGTCTTCAATGGCTTTCGCGAGCGTTGCGCCGCAACGCGTGCAGGTTCCTCAGGTGGATGTGAGGATCACCGCCTGCACGTTCGCCTCCCGCAGTTTGCGGCCTATTTCCCGGCCCCACTGCCTGGCGTTGCCCACGGCCGTGCCGTTGCCCACCGTGGTGTAAAAGGCATGGAACAGTTTGCCGATCCTGCCTTCCTTTTCCATTTTGCGCAGCACGTCCACCGGCAGCACGCGGTCGGGGTCCTGATTCGCGTAGGTCTGGTCGTACCCGCCGTGGGCCGTCTGGTACGCTTCGCCGGTCAGGTTGTCCACGCCGTCGATCGCATATTCGCCGTAGTTTCTGGCGCTGGAGGCGGCGATATGGTCCGGATTGCCCCGGGGCACGATGCCGCCGGAGGTGACCAGGGCGATGGTGGCCTTGGCCATATCCCTGACGCCCGGACGCGGGGTCACCCTGTCAAACACGGGCATTTTGTATTCCGTGACGAAGGGTTCGCCCCTGAGCTTTTTGAGCAGCATGGCCACGGCGCGTTCCGCGCCGGTTTCCTCATAAAAGGTGTTGATGCGCACCCCGCGTTCTATATACCCTTCCTGTTCGGCGCTTCCCAGTCTTTCACCGCGCAGCAGCTTGAGCAGAAGTTTCCCCATGGCCGGCAGAGCCTCCGCCATGCCCTTGGCGCTGTCCGCCGCGGGCACGATGCAGGTGTTGGCCTTGTACAGTTCCACTCCGGGATTTTCGGGGTACATGGCCGTCACGGTGACGCAGCCGGCGGCGGCGGCCGCCGTGCAGGCGCAGCCGCAGGCCATGCCGTAGCGGCCCGCGTTGAAGGCAGGGCCCGCGATCAGCGCGTCGGCCTTGTATCTTTTGACCGCGTCGGCGATGAATGCGCCCACTTCTTCCTGATGGCCCACGCAATAGTTGTCGCCGCAGACGATGGTGGCGACGATTTCGGCGCCGTCGCCCAGGATTTTGGCCAGACCCATGCCCGGACCCACGACGCCTTCGCGCAGTTCCGGCGCCACGTCGGCCTTGTCCTCGCCGCCAACGCCGCCAAAGAACTGGTTGATGTAATGGATGACCCGATACTGCATGATCCGCTCCTTAGATGGTGTAAGCTCCGATTCTGGTAAACCCCAGTTCGTTGGTCGCGGCGAGAATCGCCTGAATTTCCACTTCAAGAGAACCGTCCGCCCGTCTGGACCCGAAGAATCCGCCGGCAATGACGTCCGCCTGCCCGATATCGCCGATCACCCTGTCCATGGGTGGCAGGATGACGGTCTGGTTGGCGTTGCCCGCCGTGACCACGGCCGTGCCTTCCACGCAGGAGTCGGCCAGGGACTGGCTGGCGCCGTTGGCGCCCGCGTATTCGTCCGTGACGAGGACGGTCTTGATGCCGGCCTTTTCCGCTTTGACGCAGTTGAGCACCAGATCGGCGTCAGGGTTGCCGAAACCTTCCTCGGAAATGACGACGGCCTCGACGCCCAGCATCCGCGCCAGGTTGATGGCGTACGAAGAGCTGCGCTGCTTGTCGGCCAGGGTCACGTTTTCGTTGGTGATCACCACGCCGACGAAATTGATCTCTTTGCCGTGGCGTTCATACAGCGCTTTGATAATGGGGTTGTTCAGATGCACGTAAGTGTTGTTCTTGTCGCAGGCGGACACGCAGTTGCCGGAAACAATCGCCCCGTCCATGACTTCCGTGGGGCTGATCAGGGTCGGCAGAATGCGCTTGGCATCCACGCCGTATACCCATGTGTCGTGCAGCAGCCCCTGGGACTGCAGCATATACACATACGCCACCTTGGGCAGATCGGGATGGGCCTGCATGGCCTGGGCCAGCGGCGGAAAACTGTAGCTTTCGACCGCGTCCGCCCTGGCGCTTTTGCACTGCACGGCGAGAAAATGCGCGGCCTTCAGGCCGGCCAGACGGCAGGTTTCCTCAGCTTCGTGCAATTTCACGCCCTCGCGGGGGGTCAGCAGAACGACCAGGTTGCAGGTTTTGGAAAAGGGCGTGTATTCCGCGCCGGGGCCGCTCATGTCCACAATGCCTTCCTGCGCGGCCACCAGACGCCCGGCGGTCAGAACCGCCATGCCGCCAAGCGCCAGGGTCCTGCCCTGCCCGACTGTTTCCACCGGCCCGACAAAGCCGGGAAAAACCTCGCCCGGCCCGTCCAGCTTGCAGCGAGGTTCGATGGCGTCCTTGACCGGCATGATCCGGACGCTTTCGCCGGGGTGGGCCAGTTCCAGTTTCACGTCGGCAAGACGCGCGTCCTCCAGCAGCAAAGACTGCAACCGTTTCGCGTCGATGGTCAGCAGGCCGTCCCGTATTCCGGTTTCGGCACCGAAGGCCAGCCGACGCACGGCAACCTTATGTACTTCCAGCTTCACAGACACCTCCTTTGGTTCATCACGGTTCTTTTTTCGTCACACCACAGGGTTTTCTTCGTTCACCGGCCAGCCGGATTGCTCAATGGGCAGGCGCATCAGTTCGCGGTCGATCTGCGAACAGGCGCGCAGAAGGGTTTCCGGAACATCGCGCGGATCAAGGACGCGGTCGGAACCGTACACGGCCAGAGCGGCCTCCATCAGCCGCAGGGACCAGGGGTCCGGACTCACCCGAAAAATTTCGGAAGGGCTTTCGTCAGACGCGAAAGGGTCGCGGGAAAGCAGCACGGACCGGTACGGCTGCTGATGCGGCCTGTAATTGCCGTACAGCGGGTGGTGCGCAAGATGCCACCCGGCGTGCACCGCATCGCGGGCGGAGGTCAGCACGGCCAGAGCGGAGCCGTCGTGCAGAAAACACACATACCCGGATGATCCGGAAAAATCCGCGAGAAAGGCCCGCAAACCTTGCGGGTCCGGCAACGGCTGTCACCCCCGCCCGAAGGACAGCACGCGGGATATTTCCGGATTGTTGGTAAAAAAAACAAACGGCACAGGACATCTCCGCAGATGCTGGATTGTCCCTGTCGCCGTCCGGGTTCAGGGTGCGTCGCGCCATGTTCCTGTTGCCTGAGAGTTTCGGTTTCCCTTGCACCTTCGGCGACACCGTCATCCGGTGTTCTCTCACATGGCATTCAACCGCTGTTTTCGTTTTTTGGCGAAAGCGTCGCAAAAGTCAAGTGATACTTTGTACATTTCCGACCATCCGCAGGATACGGACGACCACCGTTTCCAGATACAGGACAGGTTTATAAAACACGTCGTCACCGATCATCCCCACAGCGGCCAGGTCGGGCGTCAGTTTGTAATTGGCGGCCCCGGTATGGATCAGAAAACGCAGAGACGGCCATTGTGCCGCGCAATGCAGAATCAGTTCCGTGCCGCTCATGCCCGGCAGGCGCAGATCGGCAATGGCCATATCCGGAATGCAGTCCCGGATGGAGGACAGGGCTTCTTCAGCGCTGGAAGCACCGGAAACGGCAAACCCTTCGTCTTCCAAATACGCGGTCAGGCTCTCGCGCACCATGCGTTCGTCGTCGACAACCAAAATCCGCGTCTTGCGCCCCATCGCCAATGCTCCCAAAGAAAGCTTCCGCTTTCTCATATAGATGACAAACCCCAACAAAGCCGGGGTTTGCAAAGGCACGCCCACTCCGGCGCATACCGGCGGCAATGAATGCCGCCTGCGCCTGCGTGGCAACCTGTTGCCAAAGAAGACTTCGGCAACAGACCGAAAAAGCGGAAGCTTTCTTGAGAAATACAACCGGTCCGGTCGTATTTATCTGATCGCAAAAAAAAAATCCAGCCCGAAACCCTCGCGAAAAGCCGATGCCAGCGCCGCCGCAGAAAACCGCCCGGTCCGGATGCGCCGGAACGGAAACCGCCGGCGCGCGGTGGCCGCATTTTTGAAAAAAGAAGGACTTTCGCGACATCTTGTATTACAGGGAACAAAAATTCGCTCCGCCAACGGGATCCGCCCCAAGGAATGATTCCATGTCCCGATCCGCCGCAAGCAACCGCGAAGTCACTCTGGAAGAGGTGCTGTCCAACAGGGACGCCAGAGTGCAGCGCCAGCGCGACATGATGAGCGCCCATCCGGGCGGCATCGTTTCCATCACGGTCAACATGCCCGGCCCGGTCAAAGATACCGCCGACACGCGGTCCGTGCTGCAGGCGGCGGTCAAGGCCGTTCTCGCCGCTTCCGTCAGGGGCGGCTGGCTGGTCAATTTCCAGCAGATTCTGCATCTGCCCACCGGGCCGGAAGCGCTGCTGTCCACCAACCTTGCCCCCCTGTCCCTGAAAAAAACCATGATCGCCATAGAGGAAGCCCACCCCCTGGGGCGGCTCTTCGACCTGGATGTGCTCGACGAGGACGGCAGACCCCTTTCCCGCTCGGCCTTCGGCGCGCCGGAACGCGCCTGCCTGCTCTGCGACCGGCCCGCGCGCGAATGTGCGAGATACCGCAGCCACGGCATGGAGGAATTGCGAAACGCCTTCGTTGCTCTTGCCGGCGATTTTGCGCCTGAACACTGCGCCGCCCCGCCCGGCGGAAAGGATTTTTCCGCTTCCCGAGCCGGCACGGCGGAACGGGAAAAAACGGACGCTCCCGAAAAGACGGCGAAAACAGCGCGCGAACCCGGCGGGCGGACGCCCCCCCGGCGCAAACGGCGCGGCTGCATGGGCTGTCTGGCCGGCTGTCTTGTCCGTCTGCTGGTTTTCTGCCTGCTGGCCCATGCGGCCCTTGCCGGGGCCGTCGCCTACTGGGGCTGGGAAGCGGGGAAAGGCATGATCTATTCCAAGGTGGTTGTCGTTCTGGGCAGCGAAACGTACCGGGACGGCACCCCATCCCCCCGGTTGGCGGCCCGCCTGGATAAAGCGGTGGAACGGTACAGAATGGTTCCCTGTACGATCATCGTCAGCGGCGGTACGGACGCGTCCGGCGTCAACGAAGCCGAGGCCATGGCCCGCTATCTGCGGAACAAGGGGGTTGACCCGCAGCATGTGGTGGTCGACCCCCACGGCGTGAACACCTGGGCCACGGCGCAATTCACCCGCGACTATCTGCGGTCGCGGAACGAAACGCGCGTGGTGGCCGTCAGCCAGTATTTCCACCTGCTCCGCTGCCTCGTCGCCCTGCGGCTGGCGGGCGTGGACACCGTGGGCGTCACCGCGCCGGACTATGCCGAATGGCGGGACGTCTATTCCGCGGCCCGCGAAGTGCCCGCACTGTTCTTTTATCTGAAAGAGCACGCCACTCCGGAAACTCTGGCCCGCATCCTTTCATTGTAGAAGGAACCCGCATGCACAGCCTGGCCGTCCGCACCGAAACGCGCGAGGAAATGCGCCACATCACCCCCATGCTGGCGAATCTGGTCAGCAGCGAATGCTGGCGGAACGGCGCGCTGCTGCTTTTCTGCCCGCACACCACGGCCGGGCTGACCATCAACGAGGCCGTCGACCCGGACGTGGCCCGCGACATGCGGTCCTTCATGGCCCGGCTTGTTCCCCGGCACGAGGATTTCCGCCATGCCGAAGGCAACAGCGACGCGCATATCAAGGCCAGTTTGTTCGGTCCCCAGCTTCTGCTCATTGTGGATAACGGCGTTATCCGGCTGGGAAGCTGGCAGGGGGTCTATTTCTGCGAATGGGACGGCCCCCGCGACCGCACCCTGTGGGCGCAGTTCCTGCCGGGGACCGGGGGATGCTTCGCGCAGGCATCCGGCAGCGGCTGATGTCGGTTCCCGTCCGGCCCGCTTTTTTGTCCGCGTGGAAACGGAAACGGCACGCGCGCCGGACCGGGGCCGGAGCCTCAGCGGACCCCCGCTTCCCTGATCGGCAGATTCACCAGAGCCGCCAGCGCGGCCAGAATGATGTCCGCGTGCCACATCCACAGATAGTTGCCGGTGCTGGCCACGGCCAGCCCACCCAGGTAGGCGCCCAGAAAGCCACCCACCTGGTGGGTCAGCAAGGTCAGGCCGAACAGGGTCGCCAGATAGCGCACGCCGAACAGCTTGGCCACAATGCCCGCCGTGGGCGGCACCGTGGCCAGCCAGGTCAGGCCCGTGGCCGCCGCGAACAGATAAAAGGCCATTTCCGTCTTGGGCGCGGCCACAAAGGCGGCGATCATCAGCGCCCGCGCGCCGTAAGTCGCGGCCAGGATGTGTTTCATGCGCACATGGTTGCCCAGAAAGCCCGCGCCCAGGCTGCCCGCGATGTTGCACAGCCCGATCAGGGACAACGACACCGCGGAAACAGCGGCGGAATGGCCGCAGACCGCGACTTCGCCCGGCAGATGGGTGACCAGAAAGGCCACGTGAAAGCCGCAGGTGAAAAAACCGGCATGCAGCAAAATGTAGCTGGGGTTGCGCAAGGCCACCCGCAACTGCTCCCGCAGCCCCATATCCGGTTCACCCCCGGCGCTGGCGGAAAACGCCGTGCCCGGAGCGGCGGCGGCACCCTTTCCCCCGATGCGGGGGCAGAGCAGGCGGGCCAGAGGGATGGTGCCCAGAGCCCAGGCGGCCAGCATGAACAGCGCGCTGGCGTATCCCCACATGTGAATGAAGAACTGGACCATAGGCGCAAAAACGAACTGCCCCACGGATCCGCCCGCGTTGATCATCCCGCCGGCGAAAGAGCGCATACGGGCGGGCAGTTGGCCGGCGGTGGCCCCGATCAGGATGGAAAAACTGCCGGCGGCCGCGCCGGCCGGAGCCAGAAAGCCCAGCGTGCACAGCAGCAGGGCGCCGGAATCGGCCCAGGCCGTGCCCGCCTGACCGGCGGCCATCAGTACGGCGCCGAAGGCCAGAACGCCGAATCCGCCCTTTTTGTCGGCGATGGCGCCGAATACGGGCTGGAACACGCCCCACAGCAACTGGCCCACAGCCAGGGCGAAACTGATGCTGACGATGTCCAGACCCGCGCCGTGCGCGATGGGGTGCACGAACAGCCCCACGGTCTGGCGTATGCCCATGGTGATGCACAACAGCAACGCCGATACGAGAACAAGAACCCAGCCCGGCGTTGCGGCCGAAGTGTCCGATGCGACGCCGAACGTTTTCGGCGGAAGCTTTGCCTGAATCCGGGCCATTATTTTCTCCCGAAAAAATTCGTGCGGATTACGCGCGCTCAGGGGCGGGCGGCGCCGGCAGAAACCGTTCGGTGACCATTGTTTTCAGATCTCGCATGGGCGCCGTGCTTCCGGCGGCCTTGACCGCGATCAACGCCCCCTGCCAGGCGTACCAGATGAAACGGGCCGCGCCTTCGGCATCCAGGCCGCGGGAAATGTCCCCGCGCTCCTGCCCTTCGCGCAGGCAGGCCGCGAGTTGGGCCTCGATCCGCCGCATGCCCTCGTCGGTCGCGCGGCGCAACGATTCGGACAGGCCGGCCATTTCCTGGGCCATGGTGCCCAGGGGGCATCCGACGGCACAATCGGCGGAGGCCAGGCGTTCCATGGATGCGTCAAACAGCGCCCGCACGCGGCCCAGGGGAGGCAGGTCGCTGTTTTCAAGCACGGCGGCCCAGCGGGCGCTGGTCATTTCCGCCTGATAGGCCACGACGGCCAGGGCGAATTCCTCCTTGCCGGGAAAGAAATGGTAGAACGACCCTTTGGGCACGCCCGCCGTTTTCAGGATATCGTTGATGCCCGTGCCCTGGAACGAGCGCCGGAGGAACAATTCCGCCCCGGCCCGGATGAGTTCGCGTTTTGTGTCGTGCATGGGATACAAATAGACCGGTCGGTCTATTCTGTCAAGGCGCCATTGCCATCGGCACCATCTGTTTGACAATGCCGCGCTTTTGCACGGATACTTGCAAATTCCCACCCGCAACCACAAGGTTTTATATGAGGCCGTATTTTTTCGCCGCTCTGCGCATGGCTTGCTGTTTTGTCCTTCTGCTGCCGGGAGAGTTCGCCGGCGCCGCCGCGCCGCCGCCCTGCCGGCCGGAAGCCCTCGACCCCATGAACGTTCTGACCTGGCCGCCCGACGAGCAGCTATGCGGATTCCAGAGTATGCGCGAACTCTGGCCTTCCGCCCTGGCCCCAAAGAAAGCCGGCCTGGAAAACGCCGTTCTGCCCCTGAAACCGGGCGGCACCCTGCCCATGCCGGATGCGGCGATTGAGGCATTCATGCGCCGCCACGGCGTGCGCGGCCTGCTCATCGCGCAGCGCGGCACGATCCTGACCGAACGGTACCGGGACGGATTCGGGCCGGACAAGCTCTGGACTTCGTTTTCCATGGCCAAGTCCGTCACCTCCATCCTGGTCGGGGCCGCGGTCAGGGAAGGAAAAATCGCCAGTCTGGACGCCCCCGTGACCCGCTATCTGCCGGAACTGAAAGGCGGGGGATATGACGGCGTGACCGTGCGGCAGATGCTGACCATGACATCCGGCGTGCGCTGGAACGAGGACTACCGCGATCCGCAATCCGACGTGGCCCGTCTGGTGGATCTGGCCGCCACCACGGAAGCGGTGCTGGTCGCGTACATGGCCAAACTGCCCCGCGCGGCGCAACCCGGCACGAAATTCAACTACAACACCGGCGAAGCGAACCTGATCGGGCACATGCTGCGCCGGGCCGTGGGCAAAAGCCTGGCCGAGTATCTTTCGGAAAAAATCTGGTCACGCGTGGGCATGGAACAGGACGCTGTATGGACCACCGACCGCATGGGGTTCGAAATCAGCGGATGCTGCCTGAACGCTTCCCTGCGCGATTACGCCCGCATCGGGCTGCTGATGCTGGCCGGCGGGAAAATCGGCGACGAAGCCCTGCTGCCGGACGGCTGGGTACGACAGGCCGCAACCGCCAGCGTCCCTTCGCGCGAGGCGGGCAGGTCATACGGCTATCAATGGTGGGTCCGTGACGGCGGAGCGTATCAGGCCAGCGGCATTTTCGGCCAGATGCTGTACGTCGATCCCGGGCGCGGTCTGGTCATCGTCCTGCTCGGGGCATGGGAACTGCCCACCGGCACCAGGGAATTGCGGCGGGAACGCCGGGAATTCGTGGCGGCGGTGCAAAAGGCGCTGGACGGCGGGGGGAAGAAGAAGTAACGCCCGGAAACAGCAGGCTTCATCCGCCCCCGAGCAGCCGTAGCCCCTCTTGAAGCAACTTCCAGGTCCTGGCGGCGGAGGAAACGCTCAAGGTTTCCCGCGGCGAATGGGCTCCGGTAATGGCCGGCCCCAGGGCGATGAAATCCATGGGGCGGCCCAGGGCTTTGAACTTTTCAGCGAAGATGCCGCATTCCAGCCCGGCGTGCACGCCCTCGATCCGCGCATCCCGGCCGAACACGGTCCGATGGGCCCGCCGGAAAACATCCCGCAGCGGCGAATGCGCCGCGTATTCCCAGGCCGGATAATCCCCGGCGTTGCCGGCCGTCGCGCCGACAAGCTCCGCCACGGCCTCAATCTGGACGGCGAGCAGTTCCTTTTTGCTGCCGAGGGAACTGCGCGGCATGCAGGAAAAGGCGATTTCCGCGTCGTTGGAAGTGATCACCGCAAAATTGCAGGAACTTTCCACCAATTTCTGCGTGGCTATGTTCAGGTCCATGGCCTGTACGCCGTCCGGGAGCAACGTGGCCGCGGCCAGAAATTTGCGCAGGGTTTCCCGCGAATACACGGCATCCGTCCGCGCGGTTTCCGTGGCGGCAAGGCGCAGGCCCGTTCCGTCCGCGGCTTTCAGCTCGTTCGCGAACAGGGCGCGCAAGGCGTCCAGTTCCCGCTGCACCGTCGCCCCGGCCGCCCCGATGCAAACTACGGCCCCGGCCCTGGAAGGGATCACGTTGAACGCGCTGCCGCCGGAAACGGACGCGAGATGCAGGTCGTATTTTTCCGCAAGGCGGGCGAGAACACGGCCGATCAGGCGGTTGGCGTTGCCGCGCTGCCTGTGGATTTCCAGGCCCGAATGGCCGCCGGCCAGCCCGTCCAGGGCAAGAGACAAAAAGGAATACCCGCCATGGCCGGGAATGGAAGCAACGGGAATTCTTTCCGCCGGAAGCGTCACCGCGATTTTGCGGCCGCCCGAGCAACTGACGCAGAAGGCTCCCTCTTCCTCGGAATCCAGATTGACGAACGATGATCCGGCAAGCTGCGCGACGTCAAAATGGGCCGCCCCGCCCATGCCCACCTCTTCTTCGGTGGTCATCACCGCTTCCAGCGGCGGGTGCGCAATGTTGCGGCTGTCCAGCAAGGCCAGCATATACGCAATTGCGATGCCGTTGTCCGCGCCCAGGGTCGTGCCGTCGGCCCGCAGCCGGTCGCCGTCGGCCAGCAACCGCAGAGGGTCGGCGGCAAAATCGAAATCGCGGCCGTCCTCCTTGACGCAGACCATGTCCATATGCCCCTGCAGGATGACCGGGGCGCGCCCCTCCATTCCCTTCGTGCCGGGCTTTTTGATGCAGACGTTGTGGCGCGCGTCCTGCGTGACGGGAAGTCCCCGCTCTTGCGCAAAGCGCACGAGAAAGTCGCTCAGCTGTTTTTCATTGCGCGATTCGTGCGGAATCGCCGCGATCCGCGCGAACCAGCAAAAGCATTCCTTCGGTTCCAGATCTTCCATCTTCATCGCGGGCCTCCGTGATGTGCGGCCGCCTCCGGCGGCCGGCATGCGCCATGATTCCGACAGTACGGACATTTTGTTCCCCTGCCAAGGGAAAGAAACATGACGCCGACGGGTTTACGGCGGCAGGCGGCGGCACGGCGGGTTTTCTGTCTTGACATAGTTCAATTATTGTTGAATAGTCATCCAATGGATACCAAAACCGCCATCGCCATTTTTGAAGTGCTTACCTCCGAGGCGCGGCTCGCCGTATTCCGCCTGTTGATCAAATACGCGCCGGGCGGTCTGGTCGCCGGGGACATCGCCCGGTTGGCGGGCATCCCCAAAACCAACCTGTCCTTCCACCTGAAAACCATTGTGCACAGCGGCCTTGCCAGCATGGAACGGGAAGGGCGCAACACCCGGTACAGGGCCAACATCCCCCTGATGCTGGAAACCATCGCCTATCTGACGGCCGAATGCTGTTCCGGCAACCCGGATCAATGCCTGCAATACCGGAAAGACAGCGGAATCGCGGCTGTGTTTCTGCCCGGGCGTTGCGGCTGCGAAAAACCATAGCCACAGGAAAAAGTATGAACGCGCCGAACAAGGACGCATCAAACGAACAGATCAGGACAACCGTGCGCTCCGGGTACGCGGCCATCGCCTCGGGGCGGAGCGGCTGCGGCTGCGGCGGGCGGCGCGTCGGGCACGACGATCCGGAAAAGCTGGCCAAAGCCGTGGGGTATGACGCGGAAAGCCTGGCCGCGTTGCCGGACGGAGCGAACATGGGGCTTTCCTGCGGCAATCCCGTGGCCATCGCGGCGCTTCGGGAAGGGCAAATCGTGCTGGACCTGGGCAGCGGCGGCGGGTTTGACGTCTTCCTGGCGGGGCGCAAAGTCAAAGCCGTCGGGCGGGTCATCGGCGTGGACATGACCCCGGAAATGCTGGACAAGGCCCGCGGGAACGCCCGGCAGTACCGGCAGGACACCGGGCTGGACAACGTGGAATTCCGCCTGGGCGAACTCGAGCACCTGCCGGTGGCGGACGCCAGCGTCGACGTGGTGCTGTCCAACTGCGTGATCAACCTGTCCCCGGACAAGCCCCAGGTCTGGCGAGAGATATTCCGCGTGCTGAAGCCGGGCGGCAAGGTCGCCGTCTCCGATCTCGCGCTGCTGCAGCCCCTGCCCGACGCCGTCCGGGAGATGGCCTCCGCCCTGGTGGGCTGCGTGGCCGGGGCCGTGCCGGTGGAAAAGACCCGCCGCATGCTCAAGCAAGCCGGCTTCACCGCCATCGCGCTGACCCCCAAACCCGACTACGTGCGGAACATGCAGGAATGGAACGACCCCCTGTACGCGGACATCGCCAAGGCCCTGCCGCCGGGCGGAGAACTGGCCGATTACCTGGTCAGCCTGTCCGTCGAGGCAAAGAAACAGGTGTGCTTCTGAGCGGCGTCACTCCGGCCGGTTCGGCAGCACCAGGTGCAACAGCACCCCCACCACCCCGGACAGGCCTATGCCCCCCAGAATGAAATCCCCGGCCTGAAAGACCATGCCGCCGATGCCGAACACCAGCACCACGGCCACGATGGCCATGTTGCGGGCTTCCATCAGATTCTGGCCCGCGCGGACCAGAATGTTCATGCCCACCACGCAGATGGCCCCGAACAGCAGGATCATGATCCCGCCCATGACCGGCGAGGGGATGGTCTGCAGCACCGCGCCCAGCTTGGTCACAAAGGACAGGGCGATGGCGACGAGGGCAGCCCAGGTCAGCACGGCCGGGTTATAGGCTTTGGTCAGGGCGATGCCGCCGATGAC
The DNA here is from genome assembly GCA_031550605.1 of Desulfovibrionaceae bacterium. Lineage (GTDB taxonomy): Bacteria > Desulfobacterota > Desulfovibrionia > Desulfovibrionales > Desulfovibrionaceae > FLUQ01. Next base: position 46,156 of record JAVBOK010000050.1, read on the forward strand.
TTCCGCATAGGTGGTGTTGGGCGGTCCGCCGAAAACCCCCGCCAAACTGGTGGCCACGCCGTCGCCCAGCAGCGTCCGGTGCAGGCCGGGATCTTCGGCGTATTTTCTGCCGGTCACGGACCCCACGGCCATAATGTCGCCCACATGCTCAATGATCGGCGCGATGGCGACCGGCACGAACAAAATGACGGCCTGGGCGTTCCAGCTGGGAAAGGTGAAGTTCGGCAGGCCGAACCACGCGGCCGTGCCGATGACGGAAAAATCCACGATCCCCGCGGCCACGGCTACGACGTAGCCCGCCACAATGCCGATCAGAATGGGGATCAGTTTCAGCAGCTTTTTGCCGTACACGGCGGCGGATATGGTCGCGGCAAGGGAAAAGAGCGCAATGGGCAGGGCCACGTCCACGGGAAAAAGCGTGATCTTGCCGTCGCCGGTTTTGCCCAGCGCCATGTTCACCGCCACCGGCGCCAGCGACAGGCCGATGACCATGATCACCGGCCCGGTGACGACGGGCGGCAGCAGCCGGTACACGGCCTTGATGCCCTTCCAGCGGACCAGGGCGCTGACCAGCAGATAGGCCAGCCCGGACGCCACCATGCCGCACAAGGTTTCGCTGATGCCCCAGTTTTTCACCCCGTACTGGATGGGCGCGATGAAAGCGAAAGACGAGGCCAGAAACACCGGCACCTTGCCCTTTGTGCAGATCTGGAAGGCAAGGGTGCCGGCGCCCGCGGTGAACAGGGCCACGTTGGGATCCAACCCTGTCAGAATGGGCACCAGAACCAGCGCGCCAAAAGCGACGAACAGCATCTGTGCGCCCACGACCGACTGCCGGAGGCTGAAGGCGAAATCCGGAGCGGAAATGGAATACCTGTCCGCCGGGACTGCTGCCGGAACTTCGGGGGATCGTCGCGTGAACTCGGCCATGGGATACCTCACCTCGGGCGCTCGGCGCCGTTCCGGGTTGAAAAAAGGGCCGCGCGGCCCTTTTGCGGTCATTTTGTTCCGAAAATTTTATCCCCGGCGTCACCCAGACCCGGCAGAATATACCCGTGCTCGTTCAGCCCCTGATCCACGGCGGCGGTGTACACGTCCACATCGGGGTGCTGCTTTTCCAGCCGGGCAATGCCCTCGGGCGCGGAAACCAGAAACAGCCCCATGATGGACGCGCAGCCGGCTTCCTTCAGCAGGCCAACGGTTTCGCACAACGTGCCGCCGGTGGCCAGCATGGGGTCGAGAATCACCGCCGTGCGGTGCTTCATGTCTTTCGCCAGCTTCACGTAATACCGCACAGGCTCCAGGGTGTCCTCGTTGCGGAAGATGCCGACCACGCTGACCTTCGCGCCGGGGATCAGATCCAGAAAACCGTCCAGCATGCCCATGCCCGCGCGCAGAATGGGCACCGCGGTGATTTTTTTCCCCTTGATGCGCTCCACCTCGACAGGCCCGGCCCATCCCTGTATGGTCAGTTTTTCGGTTTCCAGGCCCTTTGTGGCCTCGTAAGCAAGCAACCTGCATATTTCGTTGGAAATTTCGCGGAATTCGCGCACCGGGATATCCCGCCGGCGCAAAATGCCCAGCTTGTGCCGGACCAGAGGATGGTTGACCACGTGAACTGCCACGAGAGCTCCTTGACGCTGATGGTGAAAGAACGTCCTTGTATAAAACGCCGGCCGCGCCGGGTCAAGACGGGTTCATGAACACGCGCGTTCTTACCGTTCCCGCATCCGCGCGCGGTCTGCGACTGGACAGGTTTCTCGGCGAGGCCCTGCGTGAAGCGGGCATTTCCCGCGAAAAAATCAAAGCGGCCGTCGCGGCCGGGCAGGCAACCCGCAACGGTGCTGTCTGCGCCGCGCCCAAAACTCCGGTCTTTCCCGGCGACGTCATCACCGTCGCCGTTGCCGCCCCCGCGGACAGCCTCGCCCCGGAACACGGCGAGGTGGCACTGCTCTACCGGGACGAAGAAATCGCGGTCCTGAACAAACCCGCCGGCCTGACGGTGCACCCGGCGCCCGGCCGGCCGGAGGGCACCCTGGCCCACCGGCTGGTCCGGCTGTTTCCGGAGCTGGCGGAACAAGGGGGGCAGCGGCCCGGCATCGTGCACAGGCTGGACAAGGACACCAGCGGCCTGATGCTTGTGGCGCTGACGGAAAAGGCCCGCCTGCGCCTTGCCGGGGCCTTCGCCGCCCGCGAAGTGCAGAAGGAATATCTGGCCCTGGTCCGCGGAACGCCGCGGCCTGCCTCGGGGGACATCAACGCGCCCGTCGGCCGCCATCCGACGATCAAAACGAAGATGGCCGTGCTGCCCCCGGAAAAAGGCGGGCGCGCGGCGTCCAGCAGCTACAGAACCCTGCATGCCGATCCACGGGGCCGCTTCGCCCTGCTGGCCGTTGCCATCCACACGGGCCGCACGCACCAGATACGGGTGCACTGCGCCCATGCCGGCCACCCCCTGATCGGCGACACGGTATACGGCGGGCCGGAAAAAACGGCGTTCGGCGGTACCGTGCCTTTCCGCGCCGGGAATGCGGCCGCCCGCCAGATGCTGCACGCCTGGAAGCTGCGCTTCACGCATCCGGAAAGCGGCGAAGAGATGGACTTCACCTGCCCGCCGCCGCCTGATTTCACCGCCGCCGTCCGCATTCTTGCGGCCGCGCCGCAACGGATCGTGGTCACCGGGTCCGCCGGCTGCGGCAAATCGTCCCTGATCGCGGTTCTGCGGGATGCGGGACTGCCGGCCTGGAGCGCCGACGACTGCGTGCGCCGGATGTACGCGGCGGGCGGGGACGGGGCCTATCTGCTGCGCGGACGGTACGGCCCCCGTTTCGTGCCTGACGAAAAAGCCGCCGTGGACAAAGCGGCCCTGTTTGCGGCCATGCGCGAATCCGACACGCTGCGCCGCGAGGTGGAAAGATTGATCCACCCCCTGGTGCGCTGCGATCTTGAAAGCTTTCGCGCTCTGCACGAAAGCCGCCCGGACGGACCGGCCGCCACCGTGGCCGAAATCCCGCTCTATCTTGAATCCGGCTGGCGCGGCAGGGATGGGGGAACTGCTTCCCGGCACGGCCAGGACGGCACGCGCGGGCCGTCAGCAAAAACGGCCGCCCCCGCCGCCCCGGACGAACTGCTGGTCGGCATCTACTGCCCCTTCGCCGTCCGGAAACAGCGGATGATGCGAAGCCGGGGCTGGAGCGAGGAAACCATCGCGGCCATGGAGGCCTGGCAATGGCCTGAAGACAAAAAAATCCGGGTCGCCGACCTGGTGCTGGACAATTCCGGCAGCCCGGAAGATCTGCGCCGCCGGGCGGCGTCTCTGGTCCGCGTGCTGGCCCGCCTGCGTGAGCGGGCCGCGACGCGCGCGTCCAACGCCATATGCGCGCTGTGGGAGGACGAACATGCCTGAAAAAACCCGTTGCCCCTGGTCCCTCAAAACCGATCTGGAACGCGCCTATCACGACGCGGAATGGGGCGTGCCCTGTTTCGACGACGCCGGGCAGTTCGAATTCCTGACCCTGGAAGCGGCCCAGGCGGGACTGGCCTGGATCACCGTATTGCGCAAGCGTGACGGGTACCGCCGCTGCTTCGCGAATTTCGACCCCGTACGGGTGGCCCGCTTTACGGAAACGGACGTGAACCGTCTGCTGCTGGACCCCGGCATCATACGCAACCGCAAAAAGATCGAGTCCGCCATCAGGAACGCCGGGCTGTTCCTGAACCTGGCGGCAAAATACGGCAGCTTCAGCAACTGGCTCTGGAATTTCGTGGACGGCCGCCCGGTGGTCAATGCCTGGAAGGACGCCAAAGACGTACCCGCCACCAGCCCCCTGTCGGACGTGGTGGCCAGGGAGATGAAGAAACTGGGCTTCACCTTTCTGGGTTCCACGGTGCTGTACGCCCACATGCAGGCCACGGGGCTGGTCAACGACCATCTGGTCGGCTGTTTCCGCCATGCGGCGGTGCAGCTTGCTCCTATTCCGGCCGGAACACCAGCGAAATCGAATTGACGCAGTGCCGGGCGTCGGCTTCGGTGAAGCCTTCGCCGGCAAAGACATGGCCCAGATGCGCGCCGCAGACCGCGCAGGTTATTTCCGTGCGCGCGCCGTCGGCGTCTTCGGTCCGGTTCACCGCGCCGGGAATTTCGTTGTCAAAGCTGGGCCAGCCGCAGCCGGCGTCGAACTTGTCCTCCGACCGGTACAGTTTCGCTCCGCAAGCCCGGCAGCAGTACACGCCCGGCTCCCAGAAATTCCAGTACTTGCCGCTGAAAGGCCTTTCCGTGCCCTTGCGGCGCAACACATGGTCCTCTTCCGGCGAAAGAGGCGGCATTTTCGTGTCGTCCATGGCGACCCTCCCGGTTGGATGCGGTTTTTCCACCCATACCAAATTTTTTTCCAAAAGAAATGGGGGTCGGAGGGAGGGCAAAGCTTTTTTGCAAAAAAAGGCTTCCCTTTTCTCCGGCGTTTCGCTCCGGCGCCGATTCGCTCTGCCGCATCTTTTTCCGGGCTGCGCAAAGAGGATGAAACAGCCACGGCTCCGCCTGCCTGACGAAAGCGGAACACGCTCTTGCGCACCGGGCCGCGAACCTTGCGGCCAGGTGAATTCTCAAACAAATTCACGAAGATTCCATTCGGAACTCGAATCACAATTCCATGTATGTCGCGCTCTGCGGGCCGCGCTCGGACACCGTGACCGCGTGTATGCGCACGCCGCGCGCGGCGGCCAGCGGGGCCATGCTCTGATAAATGTGGCGGGCCAGATTTTCCGAAGAAGGATTGATGCGGTCAAAAGGCGGCGTCACATTCAGGTCCTTGTGGTCCAGAATCTCCAGTACGGATGCGAGATCGCGCTTCAGGTCGGAAAAATCCGCCAGCAGTTCGGTGCCGGCCGTGAGCGTCTCGCCTTCCACCACCGCTTCCACAGTGAAGTTGTGCCCGTGGGCGGCTTCGCATTTTCCCTTGTAATGGCGCAGAGCGTGGGCGGAGGAAAATTCCGAACGCACGGCCAGCCGCCAGATCGATCGGGTCATGACGCCTCTCCTTGGCTGTTTTCTGAAGGACTCAAGCGGCGGGCGGAGCCCGCCCCGGATTGAGGACACCCCCCGCAAGTCCGGGGTCTGTCAAGGCACGCCCGCTCCGGCGCCGCGCGACGGCAAGGATTTGCGGACAAACCCCCGCAGACGTCTCACGCGTGAAATGCTCTATAGCAGCCCTTGCCTTGCCCGCCAAGCTGTGCCATTCCCTGCATATGGAAATTCTCGGAAAACGGACCGAAAAAAATACCCTGTACATCGCGGTGCTGGCCCTGGTGGCGCTGGGGCTGGCCCTGGTGCTTTCCACCTGGAGCATGCTGCGCCAGCAGGAACGGGCCGGCCTGGACAATCTGGCCCTGACCGCGCGTTCGGTGTTGCAGGCGGTGGACAGTTCCTTGCGGCGCGGTCCGGCGCACATGGCCCGGATGATGGGGCAAAGCCGGTTCAGCACGGAAACGCGCGAATTCTTTCAGGACCTGCAAACCAGCGGCGACGTGCTGTTCGCGGGCATTATCGACGCCAAGGGCAACCGCTTCATGGGCTCCCTTCCCCCGCAGGAAACGCCCCTGAACCTGCCGGAAACAGCCATGGAAGAACTGCGGGCCAACAACCGCTGGCACGGCGCGGCGCGGTACGGCGGCGCCGCGGCCTATGTGGCGGCCAGGCGTCTGCATCTCATGCGGTTCACAACGCGCGAAGGCGGCCGCCCCTTCCGGCAGGAAGGGGAACCGGGCCACCACGGCATGCCCCCGCGGATGCCGGGGCCGCAGGCTCCTCCGGGCATGCCGCCGCCCGGACAGGACGCCGCCGCCCCGCCGCCCGACCTGTTTCTGGTCGTGGCCCTGGACATGGACAAGCACCAGGCGGAATACCAGGCCTTTCGCCGCACGGCCCTGTTTCAGACCGCCTATATCCTGGCGGCCGCGCTGTTCATCCTGGCGTTGGCGGCCCGTTTTCTCTCGCGGCGCGCGCTGGCGGGCAAAGCGGCCTATCTGGAGCGTTTTCAGGCCAATCTGCTGGACAACCTGCCCGACGGCCTGCTGATTGTGGACAGCCAGGGACTGATCCGGGCGGCCAATCCGGCGGCCCAGGCCATTATGGCCGGCGGCGCGGACGGAAAAACGGAGCATCCCCTTGCCGGCAGGAATGTCGCGGAATTCTCCCTGCCCCTGTCCCCGTTCCCCGACGCGATGAACGCAGGCTGGCAACAAGTTGCTTTCGCCGGCCTGCAGCTTGAAATTCGCTGTATGTCCTTTCACGGCGAAGAGGAAAATCCGGCCCTGATGGTCATCCTGCGGGACCGCACCCGCATCCGCACGCTGGAGAAAAATCTGGCCGAGGCGGAAAAATTGGCCGCCGTGGGCGAACTGGCCGCCGGCGTGGCTCACGAAATCCGCAACCCCCTGGCCGCCCTGCGCGGCTTTGCCCAGTATTTCGCCAAAAAGCTGCGCGGCAAAGCGCCGGAGGAAGAATACGCCACTACCATGGTCCGCGAAGCCGACCGCCTGAACCGGGTGGTCACGGACCTGCTGTACCTGGCCAGCCCCCGGCCCGCGGCGCCCGTATCCGTGGACCTGAAGCATGTCTGCGCGGAACTCGCCGGCCTGCTGCGCTTTGAATTGCAGGAAAAAGGCCTGGCCCTGACCCTGAATCTGGCGGAAGGGACCGTCACGGCGGACCCGGACGAACTGAAACAGGCCCTGCTCAATCTGCTGCTCAACTCCCTGGAAGCCTTGCCGGACAAAGATGCGACTCCGGACGGAGCGCGCGCCGTCACGGTCGCTTCCGACCGGGGCGCGGGGCAGGCTGGTACGGGAACATGGATCCGGGTGGCCGACACCGGCCCCGGCATGGATGAAGCGCAAAAGGAACAGGCCTTCGAGCCCTTTTTCAGCACCAAAAGCAAGGGCACGGGCCTGGGGCTGGCACTGGTGCGCAGCATCGTCAGCCGCCACGGCGGCGATGCCGCCATCCGGACCGCGCCGGGGAAGGGCTGCGAGGTTTCTCTTTTCTTTCCCGACAGAACGGACGCCCGTACATGAAACATATTCTGGTCATCGACGATGAGGCGGCGCTGCGCCTGATAGTGCGGGCAGTGATGGAAGACGCCGGCTGGAAGGTTACCGAAGCCCCGTCCGCCGAAGAGGCCCTGCGCCTGCTGGCCGGCCCCGCCGGACGCGAATGCGGCGTCGTGCTGCTGGACGTGGGGCTGCCGGGCATGAGCGGCCAGGACCTGCTCCCCGCGTTGCGCGAAACGTACCCTGCCCTGCCCGTGGTCATGCTGACCGCCTTCGGTACTGTGGGGTCCGCCGTGGCGGCCATGAAAAAAGGCGCGTTCGACTACCTGACCAAGCCCGCCGACAACGACGAACTGCTCGCCGTGGCGGAAAAGGCCCTGGAGCACGCCGCCCTGCTGCGCGAAAACGCCCTGCTGCGCGAACGGCTTTCCGCCAGGGATCCGCTTTCTCCGCTGATGGGCGACGGGACCGCCATGCGCGGTGTGCGCGAATTCATCCGCCAGGCGGGACCCAGCGAAGGAACCGTGCTGATCACCGGCGAATCCGGCACGGGAAAGGAACTGATCGCCGATGCCCTGCACGCCTTTTCTCCCCGCGCCGCGCACGCGCTGGTCAAGGTCAACTGCGCGGCTCTGCCCGCCAACCTGCTGGAAAGCGAGCTGTTCGGCTATGACAAGGGGGCCTTTACCGGCGCGGCCAAGGACAAGCCCGGCCGTTTCCAGATGGCCGACAAAGGCACCCTGTTCCTGGACGAAATCGGCGAACTGCCTCTGGATCTGCAGGCCAAACTGCTGCGGGTGCTGCAGGAACGGGTGGTGGAGCCGCTGGGTTCCGTGCGCTCCCAACCGGTGGATGTGCGCATTCTGGCTGCCACCAACCGCGATCTGGCCGCCGCCGCTGCCGCCGGAACCTTTCGCGAAGATCTCTTTTTCCGCCTGAACGTGCTGGAAATAACCGCCCCGCCCCTGCGCAGCCGGCTGGAAGACCTGCCCGCCCTGATATCCGCCCTGCTGCTGCGCCTGTGCCGCAAAAACCGCAAGGACGTGCGCGGCGTCAGCCCGGACATGCTGGCCGCCCTGTCCCGCTATGCATGGCCCGGCAACGTGCGCGAACTGGAAAACGTGCTGGAACGGGCCGTCATTCTGGGCCGCGCCGACATCCTGGGCCCGGAATCCCTGCCCGACAGGATACGCCTGGCGGGAGGCACGGCCTCTGCGGGAGGCGCGGCCGTCACCATCGGAGCCGCCGGCAACCAGCCCTTTGCGGAAGACGCCCTTTCCGAAATCGGCATACCGGCCGCAAACGGCCTTGCGGACCGTACACCGGTCCTTCCGGCGATATCCTCTCTGGAAGCGGCCGAACGCGACGCCCTGATCCAGGCCCTTGCCGCCTGCGGCGGTCACCGGGAAAAAACCGCCGAAACCCTGGGCATCAGCCGCCGGGCCTTGCAATACAAGTTGAAAAAATTCGGCTTGACCAGAAAAGAGTAAAGGCTTCCGCCCTGCTCGTTACGTGTGTTGTATCGCCGCGTTGCGCGGATAGTTTTACGTGTCGCCTGCAGCAACGCCGTCGGGCCGCTCGTTGCGTGCGTTGTACCGCCGCGTTGCGCGTGCTGCACGAAAAACACGCCGTCCCGGCGGCCGCGTCACTTTTTCTTCTTCGCCTTCGCGTTGGGGAAAAACAAGGGTTCGCCGTATTCGGCCACGCCGAACTTCTTGATGATGCCCTGCGCTTCCTTGCCCGTCAACCAGTCAATAAAGGACCTGGCCCCGGCGGCGTTGACCTTGGGGAATTTCGCCGGGTTCACCGCGATCACCGCGATGTGGTTCAGCAGCACGGTGTCTCCTTCCACCAGCGGAACCAGGGATATTTCCTTTTTCAGGGTCAGGTAGGTGGCCCGGTCCATCAGCGTATAAGCCTGCTTCATGTTGCAGTACAAGGTCGTGGCCTTGTTGCCTTTCTTCCCTTCGGCGAACAGATCATACCAGGAGCCTTCGGGCTTGGTGCCGGCCGCTTCCCACACTTCCATTTCCTTGACGTGGGTGCCGGACATGTCGCCCCGCGTCACAAAAGGCGCTCTGGCCGCGGCAAGTTTCTTGAAGGCCTTGGCCGCGCTTTTCATGCCCTTGATCTTCGCCGGGTCGGATTTGGGCCCCAGAATGACGAAGTCGTTGTACATCACGTCGCGCCGGTCAACGCCGTAGCCGTCCCGCACAAAGGCGTCTTCCAGTTTGCGCGCGTGAACCATCACCAGGTCGAAACTGCCGTCCTGGGCTTTTTTCAACGTCGCGCCCGTGCCGGCGCCTTCAAAATAGACTTTTGTGCCTGTTTTCGCCTCATAGGTTTTGGCCAAAAGCGGCACAATGCCCGCGTCTATGGGGCCTATCGTGCTGGAAAGGCGGATTTCGGCGGCGGAAACCAGCAGGGGGAACACAAGGAAAGCTGCCAGAAAAGCGAGAAAACGGGTACGCATGAAACCCTCCTTTGGAGATGAAAAAACGGGACACCCCGGGTATGTCGCATACGACAGAACCGGGGGGTTGTAAACCGGCCCCGCGAGTCCGCCCCGCCAGGCGCATTCGGATTTCGGATGCGGCTCGCCCGTGGCGATCGCTGCCCGGCCCCCCGGCCCGTTCCGCACTACGGAAAGGGCCGGGGCCGCCGGCGGTCAAAGGCAGAAGGGACGCCGGGCCGCGCGGAGGGTCATCCCCTTCTGGTCACGCGGATGCGGCAAATATTTTAGCCGTGGCGTCTATGGCCCTGGTCACATCCGCATCCGTGATTTCGCGGTGGGTGACCATGCGGATGTGTTTGGGGCTGCCGGGCCGCGTGGTCACGCCGTGTTCGCCGTACTGCTTCACCCAGGCGTCCACGGTCCCGCGGGGATAGATATGCATGATGTTGCTCATGGGCGCAAAATCGTCGGTCAGCACGGGGTCGATGGTCCGCACGCCCTCCCACAGGGCGCGGCAGCGCCGGTGATCATCGGCCAGACGGTCGACCATGCTGTCCAGGGCCACAAGGCCGGCGGCGGCCATGATCCCGATCTGCCGCATGCCCCCGCCCAGCATGCGGCGGATGATGTGCGCGCGGTGGATGAAATCCTTCGGCCCGACCAGCATGGCCCCGTATGGCGCGGACAGGCCTTTGGACAGGCAGAAAGTCATGGTTTCGCCGCAGGCGGCGATATCGCTGACCGGAACGCCCAGGGCCACGGCCGCGTTAAAAACCCGCGCCCCGTCGATGTGAACCGGGGTGCCGATTTCCCGCCCCAGGGCATGCACGGCGCGCAGGTATTCCATGCCGGGCACGCAGCCTCCGGAACGATTGTGGGTGGTTTCTACGCAGATCAATGTCGGAGCCACGCGGTTGTTCGTACAACTGTGAAGCGCAACTTCACGCAGCGCGGTCAGGTTCATCTGTCCTTTGTCCGACGGCACGCGAATGCCGTAAAGCCCCGCCAGGACGGACATGCCGCCGAATTCGACACGGGCGATATGCGAATCCTCGTCCACCAGAATATCCAGGCCGCCCTTCCTGTGGGTCAGAATGGAGGCAATATTGCCCATGGTGCCGCTGGCCACGAACATGGCGGCTTCCTTGCCGGTCATGGCCGCGGCGCGCGCCTCCAGTTTTTTCACCGTGGGGTCGCCGAACAGGGTTTCATCGCCCAACTCCAGATTCATCATGCTGTCGTACATGGCTTTGGTGGGCCGGGTCAGCGTATCACTGCGAAAATCACTCATGGAAATACTCCCTTGTTTACGGCGCACGACGCGCTGCGGACTCAAAAAGGGATGCTTGCGCATCAATCGCCGTACCCTAGGCAAAGTCACAGGAAAAAACAAGCGCGCCTTGACAAGCCTTGCGCCGATAGGTAATGGATTGGCTGCGCACCGCGTGGCGGGCGATGGAGAGATGTCCGAGTCGGCCGAAGGAGCGCGCCTGCTAAGCGCGTATACGGGCTTAAACCTGTATCCAGGGTTCAAATCCCTGTCTCTCCGCCAGAATTTAATTTCAGTTTATCTAAGAAAGACCGGAAATCCCTATACGGAAAGGATTTCCGGTCTTTCGCTTGTCCGGTGAAGGCGGGTAGAATACGCGTCCGGTATGCCTTTCTTTTTACTCCTGCCCCTGTCTTTGAGGGAGAGCCATTTTTCCAGCATTACGAGTCATGTACCCCCGGCAGAACCGGGGGTTTCCCGGTGATTACTTAAAGCATTTCACGGTTGAAATACTCCGAAGGCCGGCGGTGTACACGTCGGCCGCGCATGCCACCCTTTTTTCCGTTGCCGCCGCGAGTCCGAAATGGCAAAATGGACTGGCCGCCGGAAAAATCCGGCGGGTGAATTCCCGTCAACCGGACGGCGCGCTGCGGGACGGGAAGCGCCCCCCTCCAGATGCGGAAAAAAACCGGACGGCAACCGCGGTCTCAACGGGTTGCCCGGTATCCGGCCTGAAAGGAGCCCCCATGCCGTACCTGACGATTGTTCTTGTGTTCGCCGCGCTTGTCGGCATTTTCCTGCTGCTGCGCAAACTGGGCCTGCCGGGCAGCGCCGGCTGCGGGTGAATTCCCGTTGCCTTGCGTGACAAGGAACAACAGGCCGGGAACAAAAACAAGCCCGAACAGCCGCGCTAACCGCGCGCAAAGCCGTTCGGTCGCGTATCGCCGGCCCGGCGCGCGGGTGAAGCCGGCGATGCCCCATACAGAGCTCTGTCCATCCGGAGTCATCCGGAAAATCAGCGCCCGTGGCCCCCTTTGTACGTGCCCGGAGCGCCCAGTTCCGCCCCCCGGTAATAGTCGATGAAATAGGGGCGGGTCTCGGGAAATTTCCGCGCGTATTCCAGTACGCCGTGCAGCAGATGAACCAGAGCGCGCGCGTACGTGACGTCGACCATGTCCACGGAAGCCTGGGGTATGCCGGTGCAGCCGCAGATGGCGCCGGCCATAACGGCGGCGCGCAGCACGGTTTCCTCCATCTCCGGCGAATGCAGCAGCCGCTTGCCGCTGATGGCCTCCATGGCGGCGATCAGACCATACGCGCCGAAATTCGAAACCGAGGCCATAATCGGAGCGGCGCAACTGCCCTTGGCAACCACGGTGGATCCGTAAGGGATAAGGGTTTCGATTTCCGGCGCGGCATAGCCCATGCCCGCCTCGTTCCCCATGTCGCCGATGCCGATGGTGAAACCTCCCCGTTCCCGCACCAGTTCCAGCAGATCATCCACCGGCGCGAGCCAGCCGTCCAGGGCATAGCCCAGCGCGCTGTAATACGCGCCGTCTTCTGCCTTTCCCGGATGCTCGATGGAAACCATGGCCGCCGGCCTGAGGGAAAGCAGAAAATCCAGCGTTGCCCGGACGCCCGCGGCATCGCCGGCGCGAGGCATGCTGGTCAGCACGACCGAACGCGGCGTCGCCTTCGCTTCCGCCACGCCGGGCACAACGCTGAGTTCCGCCGCCCGGCAGGCGACGCGCAGGGCCGGCATGCATTCCGCCTCAGCCGCAATGACGGGGATGCGGTCCAGAATGGCCAGCGCGCGGGCCAGCATGACCGCACCGATGGGGCCGTCCGTTTCCGGATTGAGCGTGGGCCTGATCAGAAAGCCGGTGCCGACGAGCACCACCGCTTCCGGCGGTGAAACAGCGGCCAGAAGCCCCCGCGCCGCATGCGTGGACAGGGGCTCGCCGACCTTGCGGCGCATGACCTCGTAAACGGGCCTGACCACTCCCCGGATATGGATGTCCAGCGTCATCAGCGAGTCGACAGCTTCCCCGATGTGCGCGATCCGTTGTTCTGCAAATGTTTTCATAACCGCCCCTTTGCCCGGCATATGCGCAGCGCGTCCGTCAATCTGCGATCCTCAGCGCGTTTTGCGATAATTGGCCTTGAAGTAATCTGATTTCTCGATACCATTCTACACAAACGCCGCTTCATGAAAATATTTTTTTTCATGAATATAATTTCGAAGATTCCGATATACCACGAGCTGCGCATGGAAATTCTCGACATCCGAATTTTTCTCGCGATCATCAGGGCGCGCAGCATTTCCAAAGCCGCCGGGTCCATGCATCTTTCGCAGTCCACCATCAGCCACCGCCTGAAAGAACTGGAGGCGTTCCTGGGGGTTTCCCTGCTGGACCGGCACAAGGGCCGCAAAGAAATCAAATTGACCCCCGAAGGCGAACGATTCGTCGACCTGGCCCGGAAATGGACGGCCCTGTACGAGGAAACCCTTCAATTCAAGGCCGGCCCCGCCCGGCTGCATCTGGCCATCGGGTGTGTGGATTCGGCAAGCTATTCCATCTTTCCGCCTTTCTACCGGCGTCTGACGCAAGGGGACACGCCTCTGGAACTGACCATCAAGACCCAGCATTCCCCCGAGATATATTCTTTGCTGGAGCGGGATGAAATCAACGTCGGCTTCGTCAATTACGATGCCCGCTATGCCAACATCATCGCCACGCCCGTTCTGGAGGAGCGCTTCTGCCTGCTCCGCCGGAAAACCGGCGACGTTCCCCCGGCGCCCGTCAACCCGCCGGACCTTGATCCCGCCAGGGAGCTCCGCCATGTTTGGGAACCGGAATACCAGCGCTGGCACGACTACTGGTGGAATCCCGGAACCCCCTCCGTCGTCAGGTTGAACGTCGCGTCCATGCTGCAGGCATTTCTCGACGACCCGACGGTCTGGGCCATCGTGCCCCTGTCCGTGGCCCAAACGCTTTGCGCTTCAAACCCCTTTCAATATCACGACATCGTGGACCCTCCGCCCAAACGCGTCGTGTACTGCGTCACCAACACGGCGTCACGATCCTATCGTTCCGCTGCGATGCAGATTTTCCGGAGGCAATTGGATGCGTTCCTTGCCGAACGCCGCGAGCAGGCCTGACGGCGCGCCAGGGAGCAAGGAAGCCAGCGGGGTCGGCGCGGAACCGTTTTGCGAAATCGGGACTCCACCCCACGCCCCGCAAGGGGCCCCGGCCCCGTGCCACCCCATATGACCGGGTTCCGTAACAAATAAATATCCCCCGGCATAGCCGGGGGTATTTCATATGCGCCTGTAAGGCTCTGTTACCAGCAGCGCCCTTTGATCTGGCATCTGCATGTCTGTTACTTGCGGCCCGTAAACGGGCTTCCAGGGTACGGGAGGGATAGCTGATCTCCCAATTTATCCTGGCTTAACTGATGCTTGATATACTCCTAGATCTTCGTTTTGTTTTTACCTACCGTATCCACGTAGTACCCCCGGCACCAAAACTCGCGATTGCGGTATTTATTGATATCCGCATTTTTCACTAAACATTTTCTAGAAACTCTGGTATGTCATGAGACATAAAAACGCTCAGCAAGACCAGTCAAGATGCACGCGAATTCAGGCGACTTCGAGCCGTGGAGCTTTATGAGCAGGGCTGGCGATCTATTCGCATAGCGGAGGTTTTGGGAGTGACTCGCGGGGCCGTGAGCCAGTGGCTGAAACTCTATCGGGAAAAGGGCATCGAAGCTCTTCGGTACAAAAAGGTATCCAAAAGGCCGGCCTTGCTTTCACAGCCACAACGAGCCGAGCTTATGGACATGCTTTCCCTGGGGGCTGAAAATTTTGGCTATACTGACCAGATATGGACTCAGGCTCGCGTAGCGGAATTGATCGAGCGCAAGTTCGGTGTCAACTATCACCTGAATCATGTGGGCAAAATACTGAAAGCATGTGGCTGGACATACCAAAAGCCTGTGTCTCGTGCTTCGCTGAGGAATGAAGATACTGTGAGGCAATGGTGCGCCGAGCGATGGCCCGAGC
>JAVBOK010000052.1:0-3894 GCA_031550605.1 Desulfovibrionaceae bacterium
GGGGGGCGGACGGCGCGCGGGGACGCTTCCTCCCCGGCGCGCGCGGCGCTACGCTTCGACGATGGACCGGAACTCGGCGCGCTTTTGCTCGCTGGCGGGTCTGGTCATGATGCTGACGACGTAGAACACCACGCCGTTGCACATAAGCCCCCAGAAGCCGCCCAGAATATCCAGGGGATTGGGGTAGGTGAACGAGAACAGATAGGTCACGACCATGCCGGTAACCAGGCCGGCGATGCAGCCCTGCGTCGAGGCGCGCTTCCAGTAGAACACGCCGAGGGCCGGGAAGAACAGCTGGGCGAACCCGGACAGGGACATGAACACCAGCCAGACCAGGCCCTTCACCTGCATGAGCGACAGAACCACGGCCACGATGAGCAGAGCCAGCACCAGGTACCGGCCCAGGTTGCGCAGGGTGTGGTCGCCCATATCCGGCTTGAAGGGTTTGATCACGTCAACGGCGATGATGGAGCTGGCCGTCACCAGAATGGAGGAAATGGTGGACATGCCCGCGGCCAGAATGCCGACCACGGCGAAAATGCCCCAGATGGGCGCGTACTTGGTGAGCGTGGCGACCATGACGTTGTCGGTATTGGCGATGTCGGGATAGAGCAGCACGCCGCAGAATCCGATGATCATGACCGGCAGGCTGATGACCAGGCAGTAGAAGGGAGCCATGGTGCCCGACATCTTCCGGATGATGGACGGGGATTTGGCCGCGTACATGCGCTGCCACACGTAAGGGGCGAAGAAGCCGCCGAAGCTCTGGATGAAGAAGAAGGAAAGATAGACGGTCCACAGATGGTATCCTTCGCTCTTGGCCAGGGGGTATTTCAGCAGTTTCATGTTTTTCAGGCCGACCTTTTCGAACAGGTCGGCAAAGCCGCCGATTTCAGGCTGGATGATCAGAATGGCCACCGCGCCCCACAGGATGACGGTGAACATGATGCCCTGAAGCGTATCCACCCAGGCCTGGGAACGGAAGCCGCCGATGGTGCAGTACAGGCCCACGACCACGGCCGAATACAGAACGCCGCCCCAGTACGGGACGTAGCCGCCGGTAAGGGTGGAAAAAGCCAGCCCCACCCCCGTGACCTGCGCCATGAGGTACGGAATGCAGAACACCAGTTGCAAAAAGGCGACCACGGAACGCAACTGCTTGCTTTCATAAAAATCTTCCAGCAAATCGGCCGGCGTGATATAGTCTTTCGCCGCTTTGAGTTTGGCGAACTTGATGCCGAAATAGCCCATGAGGACCATGATGACCAGCTGCCAGGTGGCGCTGCAGATGAAGCCGATGCCGAACTTGAAGTAGGTGCCCACCGCGCCCATGTACAGCCAGGTGCTGAACCAGGTGGCGGCCGTGGTGAAATAGAGGATGAAATAGTTGGTGCCGCCGCCCAGGAAATACCCTGACGCCTTGCTGACGACATCTTTTTTGTAGCCGACTCCCAGTCCGACCCAGAGATTCAGGATGGTGTAGAGAACGATAATGATTGCGGCCCAGGTCAACATACTCATACAAGCAGCCCTTTCAGTTTGCGAAGGTTTGTAATGCCGTCCGGAGACTCTGCCTCTGCGACGCCGCCGTTCAGTCCTTGTCGTGCGGCGTCCTCCAGGTGTTCTGCGACGCCCAGTACAACACACCGCAGAAAACGAGCATGGCGATGACCGGATAGGCCACTGTCAGCGGAAATCCGAACAGCTTCACCGCCGGATCGTTCAGGCCGCCCAGAAAATACGGAAGAAGGCATATGACCGGATAGCAGATGAGGATGCAAAGCAACTTCCCGTTCTTGGACATATTGGCTCCTTTTTACGTTAGCATTCGATGGTTGAGGATGCTTTTCTCATGGCCGAAGAGCGGCGTCGCGCCGGTTCGCTCGATTCTTTGCAGCGACTGGCAGGCCTGCCGCAGATCCACATGAATGCCCGGCGGGATCTTGCCGTATGTCGGGCTGCCTTCCCAGTTCGCGGCCGTGGGCACCGCGTCGCTGGTGATGATGTACCGCCGCGTTTTTCCGGTCACCAGAACCCCCTGAAAACCCGGGGTATGCCCGGGCAGATGCAGGATTTCAATGCCCTCAAAAAGCGTGTGGTCTCCGTCCAGCGGAATGATGCGGGGAAGAACCTCCACCCAGCGCGGCTGCAGGCCCACCACGGCGGATTCGTAAAACTGGCCGTGGATGGGCAGAGGCGCCACCGCGTACTGCAGTTCCGACCGCTGCACGTATATGCGGGCGGCGGGGAAATCCCTGTTGTTGAAGCAATGATCCCAGTGCAGATGGGTGTTGATGATAACGTCCACGTCTTCCGGCTCGACGCCGTGCGCGCGCACGGCATTGACGGGCGCCATGTCCTCTGTCCGGATCATGGGGTGATGGTGTTTTGCCGCCCATTCGGAATCGCTGGGCCCCGTATCCACCAGAATGTTGTGCCCGTTCCCTCTGACGAGATACATCAGCACGGGGGCTTTTATCTTGTTTCCGGCGCCGGTGTGGTAAGTAAAATTCGACTGCTCCGCGTGTTCGAAATATCCGACGCAAAGGGGAAATATTTCATATCCGGCCATCGCGCGTCTCACTTTTCGAACACGGTGTTGCGAACGTACACATGGCCGTCCATGATCCGCCGGGCCGTGCGGGAGATGGCCGCCCGCCGCAGCACGGGTTTGCCGTCCTGCATGCCGCCGTCCGACTCCACAATGATGGTCCCCGCGGGGTGCCCGATCCTGATCTGCGGCAACGCCCTGGCCGCCGGCGAAAGCAGGTCGTGCACGATGGTTCCCGGAATGCGGGCCGCCGCGCCCAGGCAGACGGTGCCGGTGCCGGGGTGCGTCTGGTGCATCCTGAGCATGAACAGCAGCCGCGAGACAATGTCGATATCGCCGGCGGCCACGTCCCTGCCGGTGAACGTGCGGTAGGCTTTGGGCTCGCTGACGATGCAGAAGAAGGGGTTGTAGGGACTTTTGGCGGCAGCGTCCGCTTCTTTTTCCACCAGCTTGAAAATGACCGCCGCCTTGCCGCGGATTTTTTCGATGGTTTCCATCAGCGGCTTGTTGCCGTCTATCTCTTTGGGCGTTTCGGTCCCGTCCATGCCCAGGCTTCGGGCGTGAATGAACACCAGGGGGTTGGCGCAGTCCACAAGCGAAACTTCGTATCCTTTGCCGTCCACCGTCAGGATGTCCCTGGTGTTGCCCGTGGGCAGAAGCGAACCGGTAAACGCGCCGGCCGTATCCGACCAGTCGAGCATAATCCTGGCCCCGGTGCCCGGGCAGCCGTCAATGGTTTCGTCGCCCATGACCGCCGCCTTGCCGCCGACCACGGGCACGTCGGCGATCAGCAGGTTGCCGCTGTTGGTCAGGTGGATGCGCACGCGCGTCACCGGTTCCACGGGCCGCACCATGCCTTCGTCGATGGCGAACCCGCCCACGGCGGCGGAAATGTTGCCGCAGTTGCCCTTGTAGTCCACAAAGGCGTCGGTCATGCTCACCTGGCCGAAGGTGTAGTCCACATCCGCATCGGGGCGGGTGGACGGGCCGATGATGGCCAGTTTGCTGGTCAGCGAATCCGCGCCGCCCAGACCGTCGATCTGGCGGACGTCCGGGCTGCCGTAAATGGCCAGGATCACGGCGTCGCGTTCCGCCGGGTCTTCGGGCAGTTCATTTTCCATGATGAAAATGCCCTTGCTGGTGCCGCCCCGCACGATGGCGCAGCGCACCATTTCCATTTCCGGATGCATACGATTCTCCTTCCTGGTTAGAGCGCCGCCGTGGCGGGCGGGCCCCAAACCGCCCCCCCGCCCGCGGGGGAAACCGCCGCAAAATTGCGGGGGCCCCGCGACCCCCACGGGCACCAGGGGGCGCCCCCAGGGGGTGTAGTCCACGCACCCACA
>JAVBOK010000093.1:0-38689 GCA_031550605.1 Desulfovibrionaceae bacterium
CTTGTTGGCTCCTCAGCACTCCCCATTCCAGAGCCTCTTCCTTGCCGACAGTGGCATGAAGTTGCTTGGCGAAGTCCATATCAAGGCGATAGGTCGCATTTTTTGCGGAATCAATCAGTTGGGTCGCCGCATCGCCAAAACGCTTCACCTGGCTCAACTGGTCGATGCTTATGCCCCCCACAGCTTGCCCTTGGAGAATGGTTTCCGTCTGCGGCAGGGTGGAGGGGTTATTTTCAAAAACCCCCAAAGAGTTCCAGACAATCCCGGCCATGTTCTTTTTGAACATGAAAAAAGCCAAATCCGGCCTGTTTTCATGCGGCAACGGAATGGTTGTCGGCTCCCAGGAAAAGCCGAGAGGTGAGTCAAAAAGCCGTTTGTCCACTTGGGTTCTCCACCGACTATTTTTTACCGACAAAAAAATCGTTCTCACCACTCCACCAGAGGTTTGAAGCGGGCCAGAACTTCACGTGCAAAGTCCTGCCCGGCTTTTTCCCTTAATGCTGCCATTCGAGCCTTCCAATCAAGGCTCCTCGCCTGGTCGCAAAGGGCGACTCCTGTGGTCTGGCAAGCTGCCGGGAGCGCCAATTCAAAGGGGTAGCCTTTGCTCTGGTTGGCAATGGGCACAACAAGGCATAACCCGGTACGGCCATTGTAGGCTTTGGGCGAAAGCACAAGGGCGGGGCGATGCCCTGCCTGCTCATGCCCGGCTTGCGGGTCGAAATTCAGCCAGATGACATCCCCGCAGTCGGGAACAGATGAAGCGGCTACCATGCCTCTTTCCCTCGCGCCTGCCCCCAATCAACCTCATGGTGAATGTTTGCGGGCGTCACACCGGCAAGAAGCTGATCCAGAGTGAATTTCTTCGGCATGGA
Source organism: Desulfovibrionaceae bacterium (assembly GCA_031550605.1). Taxonomy (GTDB): domain Bacteria; phylum Desulfobacterota; class Desulfovibrionia; order Desulfovibrionales; family Desulfovibrionaceae; genus FLUQ01. The sequence continues at coordinate 873 of JAVBOK010000093.1, forward strand.
GGGGATGGTCACTCGGAAGCCGTCATTTTCAATGTGCAACTCAACCTCAACCCCGCGCGCGATGCCCAGCTCCGTCACCAGAGCTTGCGGCAGGCGGATGGCCAGAGAATTGCCCCACTGGGAAACCTTTGTCTGGTTTTGCATGGCTTTATCCTCAGTATATCCACAGGATATACATTAAGGCAAAAAAAGACAAGCCCTGCGGCCAAGGTTACAGCATGCGCAAAGGGTATTCGGAAAAGATAGGGCGCAAGCTGGAGGGCCAAGGCGACATGGTAGGTCAGGCGTCCTTCGATTTCTTCAATCTTGTAAAGCAGCTCACCGACTTCGCGTGGCTCCGTTATGGTCGCCAGCCTGCGTTTGACCGGGTGAGGCAGGTCTTCTTTCCTATACTGCTGCAAGTCAAAAATGATGTTTTTGTCTTCCAGATAGCGGAACCGGGCGGCGTAGTTCAAAATTTCTATGCACATTGCGCAAATTCTCTGCGCGGTTTCCAGAGCGCCACGGCGCTTGAGCGGGATATTACCGGGAGCATAAATGTTTTCAATCAAGCGGCATAAGCAACCGGCAACGGCGTGAAGTACCGTTTGATTATTGCGGGGGTACGCTGCCGGCTATGGCTTTCAAATAAACACAGACAGTTCATGGACAGACTGTTTATTTTTTTACCAATAATATTATAATGTTAAAATTACGTCCATACATCTTCTCCGTCGGCCGGGCTCATAACCGGCCGGTCCCAGGTTCGAATCCTGGTGGCCACCAAATAAAATTCCCGCAACGTCCCGTAAAGCTAAAAAAGCCTTGCAGGACTTTACTTTTTCAATCTTTGCATTCCTGAGCATTCTTTCGAGCTTGCACCAAGCCGCGTACATTGCGTTGCCGCGAAACATATAAAACTCTATATTTGTATCTTTATTGAAAACAAAAAAAACACAACAACAAATATATAAAATATCTTTGAGTATATAATTAATAATATGTACACTTTTTTATACGCATTTTTTTTAACTTTTATTTCACTTTTTACTTAACAAATAAAAAAATCGGATTACATTCTCTGATAGTTATCTTTTTTTATCCTTTGCAATGCATATTATTGCAATAACATCAAAGGAGTGCATGTATGCGCACAAAGATCATCATTTTGTTGTTAGGGCTTTGCTTGGTCGCTGGAACCGCGGTTAACGCGGCCGCGGCGCAGGAAAACCTCATTGTGTACACTTCAATGAAAGAATCCCTTATCGGCAAGCTTCGGGATGCTTTTGTGAAAAAGCATCCCGAAGTGAACATGGACTATCAATCGGCCGGGGCGGGCAAACTGATGGCCAAGATCGCGACGGAACGCCAGGCCGGGAAAATACTGGCCGACGTCATTTGGACCAGTGAAGTCCCTGATTTCTACAACATGAAGCAGGACGGGATACTTGAAAAGTATGTTTCGCCGGAAACCAAGAACACTCTGAATCCGTTCCCGGATTTTGACGGCAGCTTCACTGCGGCCAGGCTGGGTACGCTGGGCATAGCCTACAATACCAGATTCGTGAAAAAGGCCCCTACCTCGTGGCAGGATATGACCACACCTGAATACCGGGATGCCTTCGGCATTGCCAACCCGGCTCTTTCCGGTACGGCCTATATGAGTGTGTCGCTGTTGTCCAAACAGTTCGGCTGGGACTATATCCGCAAGTTGCAGGCCAATAAGGCGAAAATGGGGCAAGGCTCCGGCCAGGTCATCGACGATACGGCTTCCGGCGAATTGCTGGCGAGTCTGGCTGTTGACTACATCACCAATGACAAGATTTCCAAGGGGGCGAGCATGCTCATGGATTACCCCAAAGAAATGCTGGTCGTGCCCAGCCCCGTGGCCATCGTGAAAGGCACCCCAAATCTGGACGCGGCAAAAAAATTTGAAGACTTTCTGCTGTCCAGGGAAGCGCAAACCATTATTGCCAACGAAGGTACCCTGCCCGTGCGCACAGATGTGACCGTGCCGGCGAAGTACGCGATGCCTACTCCGGCGGAAGCTATGAAACGGGCTATCCCTATTGATTACAAGGGCATACTGACACAAAAAGAAGCTATCATCAAAAAATTCACCGACATCATGGCCGGCAAAAAAGCCTAGCAACCGGCTGTGAGGCGCACACTTTTCGCCGGGGGGGAGTCATCCTCCCCGGCGCGGCAATTCGCGCGCGAGCGGGTTGTCTGAAGAGGTATAGAATGGCAACAATTCAACTGAAGAACATACATAAGGCCTTCGGCAAACAACAGGTGCTGCGGAACCTTTCGTTGACGGTGAATCACGGCGAATGCTTCACCATCCTGGGGCCGTCCGGATGTGGAAAAACCGTGCTGCTGCGGTTGATCGCGGGTTTTGAAACTCCGGATGCGGGCGAGATTCGCATTGGGGATACGCTGGTGGCCGGCGGAGCGGAAGGAGTTTCCGTGCCGCCCAACGAACGGGAACTGGGCGTGGTCTTTCAGGATTACGCTGTCTGGCCGCATATGACTGTGGCGGCCAACGTGGGGTACCCGCTGAAATTGGCCAAAACGCCTCCGGATGTTCTGTCAGCGAGGGTCAAAGAAACCGTGGCTCTGGTCAACATGAGCGGACTTGAGGACAGGCTGCCCTCCGAACTGTCCGGCGGGCAGCAGCAGCGCGTGGCCCTGGCCCGCGCCCTTATCGCCAGACCTTCACTGATGCTGCTGGATGAGCCGCTGTCAAACCTCGACGCCAACCTGCGCGAAGAAATGCGTTTTGAGATCAAAGAATTGCAACATAAACTCGGCATCACAGTCCTGTATGTGACCCATGACCAGGAAATCGCCCTCGCCATTTCCGACCGCATGGCAATTATGGACGAGAACGGGCTTATCCGCCAAACAGGCACGCCGTGGGAAATCTTTGAACAGCCCGCGGACAGTTTTGTTTTCAACTTCATGGGTGTCGCCAATTTTCTGCCCGTACGGCGTGAAATTGGCGGCTTTTATGTGGGACAAGGGACGCAACCCATTCCCTGGCACGCTCCCAAGGGTGATGCGCAACGCTGGGTGGCGGCTTTTCGCCCTTCCGACGTGTCCATCCGCCGGCCGGGCGGCGCGGGGCGGGCTTTGCGCGGCGTGGTCAAACGGGCCAGCTTTCTGGGCGCGATGATGGATTATCTGGTGGAAATAGACGGGGCGCATTTGCGCACCGAAACGGAAACTCTGGCCGCCGCGACCGGCGGACTGCTGTTTGCGGAAGGCGAGGCATGCGAAATCACCTTCCACACGCTGCACTGGTTTGACGCGGCAAACCTGACGGAGGCGGCATTATGATGACCACGGCAACGAATTCCCCCGCGAAACGCGGTTTTTTCGGCCATTTCGGCACGGCGCAGATCGTTCTGACTCTTTCCATCGCCATTCTGGTGATTGTGGTCGCGGTGCCCGTAGTCTTGATTTTTATCAACGCGTTCTGGGCCAACGGCAAACTCAACTTGACCGACGTTGTGACGGTGCTCAGCCAGCCAGATACTTACCAGGCCCTGCTCAATTCCATCTACATCGCCTGCGGCACCACCCTGGGCAGCACCATTGTGGGCACCTTTTTCGCCTGGTTGGTGACCCGTACGGATCTGCCCTTCAAGCGACTGATGAAAGCCATGTTCATGGTGCCTTTCATGTTGCCGTCCTTCATCGGGGCTCTGGCCTGGAAAATGCTGCTTTCTCCCAGAGCCGGGCTGATCAACCACTGGCTGATGGGCCTGGGACTGAGCGGCGGCATTTTCAACATCTACAGCTACCACGGGATCATGGCAGTGGAGGTCATGTATCTGTTCCCCTTTGTCTTCATTCAGGTCTGTGGAGCACTGGAACGCATGGACCCCACCCTTGAGGAATCAGCCCGCATTTCCGGCGCGGGTCTGTTCACCATCACCAGCAAGATCACCATCCCCTTGGTGCTGCCCAGCATTCTTTCCGGGGCGCTCCTGATCATGCTGTATTCCATGGCCCAATTCGGCACCGTGGCCGTGCTGGGCATGGAGAGCGGCATTTTCAACATCCCCACGCTAATTTACGAGCGCATCCACCAAAGCGCCGGGTCTTTTGACGCCATCCGCACGGGCACGGTGCTGGCTGCAGTGCTGGTGGTTTCCGCCGCCTGTATCATCTGGCTGCAGAACAGAATCCTGGGCAAAGGCCGCTACCAGATCATCGCAGGTAAGAGCTTCAGGCCCATGGAACTCAAGCTGCGTGGCCTACGCATCCCCTTGCTGCTCTTTTGCATGGCCTACATCGGCTTCACCGTCGTGCTGCCCACGGTGATCATCTTTCTGGTGGGCGGGTTGAAAACCTACGGTCTGCCCTTCACCTGGGCCAACCTTTCGCTGCACAACTACCGCGACATCCTGTTTGACCAGCAATTGACGAAAGACGCCATTTTCAACAGCGTGACTCTGGGCCTTTCCGCCGCGTTGATCACCATGTTCGCCGGGGTGATGATCTCCTACGTTATTGTGAAGATGAAGGTGCGGGGCAAGGGCATTCTGGAGTTTCTGGGCATGCTGCCCTTTTCCGTGCCCGGTTCCGTCATCGCCCTAGGCGTGATCCTGGCCTGGAGCGGCCGTTTCGGCGTCAATCTGTACAATACCATCTGGATCATCCTGGTGGCGTATATCGCGCGCTACATGGCCTTTTCGCTGAAAGCCAACTCCGCCGCCCTGGAACAGGTGCACGACTCTTTGGTCGAGGCGGCACGGGCTTGCGGCGCGACCATGTGGCAAGCCCTGTGCGACATCGTGCTGCCGCTGGTGCGGCCCGGCATGATCGCGGCCTTTTTTCTGATATTCCTGCCCTCTCTGCGCGAATTGACGGTTTCCATCATGCTGTACGCCCCCACCACCCGCACGATCGGGGTTACCATCTACACGCTGAACGAAGACGGAGAGACCGTTTCCGCCGCCGCTCTCGCGGGCATCGCCCTGATCCTGATCGTCACCGCCCAGTTTCTGATCAACCGTTTTACGGCCAAGTACGGCAAGAGGTGAGTTATGGCATACGTGCGACTTATTAATGTGACCAAACGGTTCGGGGCCGTGACCGCCGTCAATGCCCTGAACCTTGAAATAGAACGGGGTGAGTGTTTTTCCATGCTCGGCCCTTCCGGCTGCGGCAAAACCACAACCCTGCGCATGATCGCCGGGTTCGAGGACCTTGATGACGGTGAAATTCATGTGGGCGACCGGCTGCTTTCTTCCAAGCGCAAGAGCTATTACCTGCCGCCGGAAAAGCGCGATTTCGGCATGGTGTTTCAGGCTTTTGCCGTGTGGCCGCATCTGACGGTGTATGAAAACGTGGCCTTTCCCCTGCGCATCCGCAAGGTGGCCGCATCCGAACGGGACCGCCGGACAAAGGACGCCCTGCAGGCCACCAACCTGCTGGATATAGCGAACAAAAGTCCGGAAGATCTTTCGGGCGGCGGCAAACAGCGCGTGGCCCTGGCCCGGGCGCTGGCCATAAACCCGGATGTGATGCTGCTGGACGAACCGCTTTCCAGCCTGGACCCGCACCTGCGGGAAGAGATGCGCTTTGAGATCAAAGAATTGCAGAAACAATACGGGTTTTCCATCATCTACGTCACCCATGACCAGGCGGAAGCCATGGCCCTTTCCGACCGTATTCTGGTCATGAAGCAGGGAGTGGTGCAGCAGATCGACACCCCGTTGAACGTTTACAGCCACCCTGTCAACAAGTTCGTGTTCAGCTTCATCGGCCTGTCCAACTTTCTGGAGCTGGTCCCACGCGAAAGGGGGCTGGCCACCCCGAACGGCAACTGCGGACTCCCCCCGGACATGACCCCGCCGCCGGAACTTGCGGGCAGACCCGTGCTGCTGGCCAGCCGGCCTTCGGAAATCGACTTTGTAATGGAGCACGGGGAAAGCGGCCTGAGCGGCACGGTGCTGCGCAAATCGTTTCTGGGTGAGACGCTGGACTACCAGGTCGACGTCGGCGGCCAGACCCTGCGGGTTCAGAAAGGCCGACGCAGCCCGGGTCCGGAAACAGGCGAGGCCTGTTACATACGCTTTTCCCGACCGCACTGGTATGCCGCCGGCTCATAACCGGCCGGTCCCAGGTTCGCCCCCTGGCTGCCCACCAGAAAAACAGCCGGATACAGACATGGATCTGTGCCCGGCCTTTTTCATGCCTGTGCCGCCCTATTTCGGACTCCGATTTTTCCGTTCCCCGACCTTCCCCCACAATGCTCACGACGGCAAGGGGTCCGGATCTTTCCATGGCCCGGTTTCCCTGTTGCCGCTTTGTCATGGCAGATCTCTTCCGTTCCGTGTTTCCGGTGAACAGCAGAGCCGCATCCTTCTGCCGTTGCCGGCAATCGCTCATCTGACATTTGAAAGGCCGGATATCCCGCTCGTCCGGCATCAGGCTGCCGGACACAGCATGATCTTTTCGCGAAGCCGTCTGTCTTGCGAAGCGTTTTTACCATCGGGGGAATGCGGAGCGCTGTGCGAAATAAAGGCTCCGGCCCTGCCGGCCCATATCGCCCCACAGCGTCTTATCGCGCACTGGAGCGCGCGCACCGCAAAAAATGCTCCCGGCGCGCCTGCGCCGCAAGGGCGCGGAAGAAGCGGCGGCGTGCAACGGAACACAAAAGACGCGCGCCCCGCCCCGGAAAACGCCCGCCGCCCAGTCTCGGACCCGAGTTTTTTCGGTCCGGCTTTACTTATTACCAGGAGGTTATATAGTGCTCCTAACGATCAAGCATGATTATGGGAAAATACTCCGACAGGCTGCCCTGCCATAATGCCGGTTGCCCTTTTATGAGGATGCCGTGATGAACGAAAGACGATACGCCTTTTCCTGGAATCTTATCGGCGACATCAGCGCCAGAAAAAATATGGGCGCCACGACCCGTGTCGAAGTGTACCGCCTGATGCAGTTCACCATGCGCGATATCCTTGAACGCCGGTACGGCACCGACGCCGCGGACGCCGTGTTCCGCGAAGCGGGCACGCTGGCCGGGCAGGAATTTTTCACACAGTTCCTGCTGGACTGCAAAGACTTCAACGTCCTGATAGCCAAGCTGCAAATTCTGCTGCGCGACCTGGGCATCGGCATTTTGCGCCTGGAAACGGCGGATCTGGAAAACGGACGGCTCACCATCTCCGTGGGCGAAGATCTGGATTGTTCCGGCCTGCCGGAACTGGATCACGAATTCTGCGCGTATGACGAGGGGTTTCTTGCCGGCATTCTCGGGAAATTTCTCGGCAAACCCGTTTCGGTCAAAGAAGTTGACTGCTGGTGCACCGGGGACCGGACCTGCCGTTTTGACGCCCGCATAGGCTGAACATGGATCAACCGGACGCAAAGACGCTCTGCTCCGCCGCTCTGGATCGTATTTGCCAGTGTTTGAACACCGGCAAATACGATCCTTTGCCCGACGAGTTTGCCGACAACGTTCTGCTGCGGAAGATTCTGGACGACCTGGTGCAGACGCTGCACAGCCTGTCTCTTCTTGCCCGTGGCGAATTGAGCACTCCGGTGCCGCTCAAAGGATACGTCGGCGGCACCTTGAAAAGTCTGCAATCCAACCTGCGCCATGTGATCTGGAAAGCCCGCCAGATCGCTGCGGGCGATTTTTCCCAGCAGATCGATTTTATGGGGGATATTTCGGACGTTTTCAACGCCATGGGCAGAGAGCTGGAACAGGCTCAGACCCAGTTGCAGGCGCAAAAAGAAAATCTGGCCCGCATCACCGAAAACCTGCGCGCCGAAATAGCCGCCCGGACCGTCATTGAGGCCAAACTGCGCCGCAAGGAACTGCGGCTGCAAAAGCTCGCCGCGGAAGATCCCCTGACCGGCATCGCCAACCGGCGCAATTTCTTCATGCTGGCGCGGCGGGAAATCGAACGCATGCGCCGCGTCGGCCGCCCGATTTGCCTCGCCATGCTGGATATCGACCATTTCAAGGAACTCAACGACACCTTCGGCCACCGCCAGGGCGACAATGCCCTGCGCCAGCTGACCAAACTGATAACGCGCGCCATCCGGCCCTATGACATCGCGGGGCGCTACGGAGGCGACGAGTTCACCATCCTGCTTCCGGAAACCACCGGGGAAACGGCTTGTGCCGTGCTTGAACGTCTGCGGATTTCCGTGGTTGAAAGCCACGCCGGCAACCCGAAAAAAGTTCCCGCCCTGACCATCAGCGCGGGAGTGAGCGCCATCGACACTTCCCTTTCCGCCGCAAAGGCCCTTGATCTTGCCGTTTCCCTGGCGGACAGGGCGCTGTACCAATCCAAGCTCAAAGGCCGCAACCACGTCCATCTGGCCTGAGCCGCGCCCCTTGCAAAAGCCCGCCATCCGGTTACAGTGCCGTCATGCGACTATCCCTGCCCTTACTCCGTTGCCTGGCCATGTTTTTCTCCTTTGTCCTCGCCTTTCTCCCCGACGCTGTGGCGAACCCGCCCCGGTCGACGGCGCTTCCCGCCGACCCGCCGCTGGAAATCATGATCGGCCAGATGGTCATGACCGGTTTCCGGGGCACGGGCCAGCCTCCGCTCAGCAAAGACCTGCGCCTGCTGTTGGAGGATATCCGAACCGGCCGCATCGGCGGCGTCATCCTGTTCGACCTCGACTGGGAAACGAAAAAACGCGGCCGCAACATCGTTTCCGCGCCCCAGGTCAGGGAACTGACCGCCCTGCTGCAAAAGGACGCGCCCATTCCGCTGTTTATCGCCGTGGATCAGGAAGGCGGCAAAGTGCGCCGGCTGGCCCCGGCCCACGGCGTACCGGATACCCCGGCCGCCGCCGAACTGGGGAAAAAAAATCCCGCCAGCGTCCGCCGAATCGCGCGGGAACTGGGCGCGGCGCTCCGCGGCCTGGGCATCAACTGCGATTTCGCGCCGGTGGCGGATCTGGCCGCCAATCCGAAAAGCCCGGCAATCGCCAGACTGGAACGGGCTTTTTCCGCCGACCCGCACCGCGCATCCGAATATGCCCGCGCGTTTTCCCTTGGACTCGCCGACGCCCGCGTCGCGTCCAGCTACAAACATTTTCCCGGCCATGGCAGCGCGGCGGCGGATACGCATCTGGGGTTGACCGACATAACCCGCACCTGGAACAAAAACGAAATCGTTCCCTACCAGGCCGCCAATCTGCCCTCCGGCGCGCCCCTGATGGTCATGACCGGGCACCTGTTCCACAGGGACCTTGACCCGGAACTTCCCGCATCCCTGTCCCGGCGCGTGACCACGGATTTGCTGCGCAATACGCTGGGCTGGCAGGGGGTTGTCATCACAGACGACGTGCAGATGAACGCCGTGCGCCTGTATTTCGATCTGGAAGACACGCTGAAACTGGCCGTTCAGGCCGGTGCCGACATCGTTCTGGCCGGCAACAACCTGAGCCACAGCCCCGACCTGGGTCGGCGGATGCACGCGACCCTGCTCAAACTGGTGCGCGAAGGCAGCATCCCCGAAGAGCGCGTCAGACAATCGTGGAAACGGATCAGGGCGTTGAAGGAAATGATTCGATAACCGCGGGCAAAAAGACCGTTGGCCCGGTGACCCCGGGGGATGGCGGCCGGTCTATTTTCCGATGCAGAACCGGGAAAAAATCCGGCTCAGAATGTCGTCCGTGGCGGCAAAACCGGTAATTTCGCCCAGATACAGAGCCATGCCGTCCAGGCGCACCCCGAACAGGTCGCAGGGCATGCCCGTCCGCATGTCGCGGGCCAGGGCGTCGGCTTCCGCCAGCGCCCGCGCCAGCAGTTGCGATTGCCGCAGATTGGGCGCCAGATCCCCCGGCTGCGGTTCGTCCCCCGCTCCGCTCCGCTCCAGAATGCGGCGACGCAGGCGGGCCCCCAGATCTTCCAGACCTTCGCCGGTTTTGGCGGAAACCCCGACGCAGGAAAAACCTTCCCAGACAGCGGCATCGCGCACCGCGCGTGATGCGGCGGGGGCAAGCGTATCGATTTTATTCCGCACCACCATGATCCTGTCGGCATACGCCGTCAGAAAGGCGCGTTCCTCGTCGCCGCACTCCGCCGCGGCATCCAGCACCAGCAGAATCACATCCGCCCGGTCCGCCAGATCACGAGCTCGGCTGACCCCTTCCCGTTCCACCGGATCAAGGCTTTCGCGCAGCCCGGCCGTATCGGCAAGGCGAACGCGCAACCCGTCAAGCTCGATGGTTTCCTCAAGAAAATCGCGAGTGGTGCCGGGATACGGCGAGACAATGGCCCGTTCGCGACCCAGCAGCGCGTTCAGCAGGCTGGATTTGCCCACGTTCACCCGGCCGGCGAGGGTGACGCCGGCCCCTTCCCGCCAGCAACGCGCCCGCTCGTACCCGGACAGAAGTTCGCGGATGCCGGCGCGTATCGCCTCAAGACCGGCGGTGAAGTCGGCAAGGCCCAGGCATTCCGCTTCTTCTTCCGGAAAATCCAGGGCCAGGGCCACGCGGGCACGCAAATCCTCCACGCGTTCGCGCAGTTCCCGTATCCGCCGCCCCATCAGGCCGGACAGTTTGGCCTGCGCCAGACGCACCCCCTGCCGCGCGGGCGCGGCGATCATTTCCGCCACGGCCTCGGCCTGGGTCAGGTCCAATTTCCCATTCGCCACCGCGCGGTAGGAAAACTCGCCGGGCCGGGCAAGACGCGCGCCGGCGCGGCAGGCGGCGTCCAGCACGGCGGTCAGAACGGCCTGCCCGCCATGGCAGTGAATTTCCCCTGTATCTTCGCCCGTGGCCGTGGCCGGTCCCGGCATGAAAACGGCCAGCACCTCGTCCAGCGGTTCAGAAACGATTTTCTCCCCGGAGGACGCGGCCAGGGACAAGTCCGCCGCCACGGGCGCATATACCCAGCCGTGGCAGAGCATGCGGGGGGGCAATCGTTTCGGAACGGACCGTGACGCAGGGGTCAGCAGTTTTTGCAAAATGGACAGGGAACCGGAACCGCTCAAGCGCACAATGCCAATCCCCCCCTGCCCGGGCGGGGTGGCAATGGCAACGATGGTGCCGGCAAGAGGATAGAGCGCGGCCATCCGCTGTTTTTTATTTGCGGCGCAAGGCGATGACGACCCGTTTCATTTCGCCCTCGCCCTTGCTGTGGGTCTGCACAAGGGGATCATCCTGCAGGGTCACGTGAATCACACGCCTGTGGTATGAACTCAACGGCCGGGTCAGTTGCGGCCTGCCGCCCGACTTGACTTTTTCCGCCAGGGAAAGGGCCATGTCGCGCAACCGCTCGTCCTGGCGTTCCCGATAGTCGCCGGCGTCGATCTGTACCCGCACCAGGGCTTTCATATGGTTGGAAACCATGCGCGTGGCCAGATACTGTAACGAGGCCAAAGTCTGGCCTTCACGGCCGATGAGCAGGCCGGGATCTTCCAGGTTGCTGAAACTGATCCGCACCCGGTCGCCGCCGCAAGCCACCTGGAACGGCACGTCCCCGAGCAGGGGGGAAGTCAGACGGACCGCCACCTCGCGGGTGACTGCCTGCAGTTGTTCCGCATCCAGTTGCTCAAAAGGTATTCGCGGCAGATCGTCAGAGCCCGCATCCGCCGCGTCCGCGGACGCGGGAAAATCGTTTGTCCCCGCGCTCTGGGCTTCGCCGGCCCGGGCCTTGTCCTGGGACCGCCCCCTGCGCGGGCGCGCATCGCGGCTTTTGGGCTGTCTGCCGCCACCCGCCGGACCGTCCGCGGACGAACTCCGCGCGGCGCAGCCTCCCGCGGGAGCCGCATCAACGGCGGACGACGGGATGTCCTTTACGCTGTGCGCAGAAACGTTTTCAGCCGCCGGGGCTTGTTTGCGGCCGTCGCGGCCGCGCCTGGCCGGGCGTTCCCGACGGGGCGCTTCATCCTGCCCGGTCGCCGGGGCATCCTCGCCCGCTTTGTCGTGCCGGTCTTTTTCCGTGAGTTTCCCCGTTTTTTTCGGCAGCGGCGCATCCAGATCATCCAGCACGCTGCCGAGTTGCACCCGGCGGGCTCTGATCAGGGCTTTCCGTGCGCCGACCAAGCCGAAAATGCCGCCCTTGGCATCGTTGATGATATCTATTTCCAGTTTCTCACGGGGCAGATCGTAAAACGAACAGGCGTCCCGTATGGCTTCATCAAGAGTTTTCCCTTGAAATTCCCTGTATTCGTTCATAAATTTTCCCGGTGGGCCATCACGCTCTGCGCAGCTGCCACCATTGTTGGGCGATGGAAATCACGTTGTTAGCCAGCCAGTAAATGACCAGACCCGAGGGGAAACTGAGAAACAGGAAGGTGAAGACCACGGGCATGATCAGCATGATCTTCTGCTGGGTCGGGTCCCCTGCCGAAGGGGTCATCAGCTGCTGCAGGAACATGGTGCCGCCCATGATCAGAGGAGTAATGTAATACGGGTCTTTGGCCGAAAGGTCCGCCAGCCAGATCATATCCGTAAACGGCAAATGGGCGATGAACGCGGCGTGCCGCAATTCCGTCGCGTTAAGCAGCCCCTGATACAGACCGAAAAACACCGGAATCTGCACCAGAATGGGCAGGCAGCCCCCGGCCGGGTTGACCTTGTAGGTCTTGTACAACTGCATCATTTCCCGGTTCAGGGTTTCCTTGTCGTTCCCGTATTTTTCCTTCAACTTGGCCATCATGGGTTGCAGTTTCTTCATCTGCTCCATGGACTTGTAGCTTTTGTACGACAGAGGCCAGAGCACGATCTTGATGATCAGAGTCAGAAAAATGATGGCAACGCCGTAGTTCCCCACGTAGGAATAAAAGAATTTGAGCATGGCCATCAGCGGCCGGGCGATGAAGCTGAACCAGCCGTAATAGACCGCGGCGCCCATGTTGTTGGGTTCCGCGTCCAGCAGGGATTGCTCCTTGGGCCCCATGTAGTAGGTGCAGGAGTACTTGGCCGGCGCGCCGGGAGAAACGGAAAGGTCTTCTTTTTCCACAGCCACGCGGTACACCGAATCCTGCAGTTTTCCCTTGAACGAGACGCCGGCGTCCTGAGGGCTGACCACGGCCAGGAAGTAGTTGCTCATCACGCTGGCCCAGGAAATGCCGCCTTTGGGATTGATGCCCGTCTGCAGCTTGCTGTCGCCGCCCTCTTCTTCAAACGAACCGTCTTTGTAATATGCCACGCGGGTCTTATTGTATTCGCTGCTCTTATCCTCCAGATGCCCGGTGCTCATGGTGAACGAAAGACGCACCACGCGCGGCTGGGTGGAGTGGACGGTCACGGTTTCGGTGATGGAATACTTGTCCGCGTTGAACTTCAGTTCGCGCACCAGACGCAGTCCGCCCGTTTCGCCGATAAAGCGCAGGGTCCCGCTGGCGCCGGGGGCTAGAGCCAGGTCGCCCCCTTCCATGGTCCAGGAACCGCTGCTCCACGAAGGGGCGCCGTCAACCAACAGGCCCATGGGGGCCATGGCCGACGCGGCCGGGGAAATGATCTGCACCAGAGGAGAGTCCGCGCCAAGCCCCTGATGGAATTTTTTCAGCGAAAAGTCGCGCAGCACGCCGCCGCCGGAATAAAATACGGCCTTGTACAGTGGGGTTTCCACTGTCACGTCCTTGCCCGGCGCCGGCGTAAAGGCCGGCAGCGGCACTTCGGGCGCGGCGGGTTTCACCGGCTGCGCTTCCTTTCTGGCGGCTTCGGTCTGGTTTTGCTGCTGTGGCACGGGGGTTTCTTTAACCCATCCCATATGGACGGCCAGTTGGTTCCAGCCCAGCAGGATCAGAAAACTTATGGCTATGGCGAGAATGGTGCGACGCGTATCCATGAAACTTCAACGGCTCCTGTAAAATTTGTCAAACACGGGCGGTACCGGATCATATCCTCCGGCCGCCCAGGGGTGGCAGCGCAAAATACGGCACACGGCGTACCAGCCGCCGCGCAAAATCCCGTGCCGGGTAATGGCCTGAACGGCGTATTCCGAACAGGTCGGCGCATAGCGGCAGGCAGGCGGCAGCAAAGGCGAAATGCAATACTTGTACACCCGTATCGGAAACACCGCGCAAGAGCGCGCCAAACGGAATGCCGCTTCAATCCGGGGGGCCATGTCAGGGACCGGAGCGTGCGCCTGCAACCGTTGCAAGCAACGGGACCAATTCCTGTTCCACAATGGCCAGTGAAAGTTGATCCGGTTTCAATGCGCGTTTGGGCACAACCACCATATCGGCCCCTTGCGGCAACGCGGCCTGGTGCAGACGAAAAAATTCCCGCAGTACGCGCTTCACCCGGTTGCGCATAACCGCACAGCCCGTCTTGCGGCTTACCGCAAGGCCCAGGCGCCATCCACCTTCATCTTCCCGCATCCGCACAAACAGGACAAATTGTCGGGTGTAATAACGGCGGCCTGCATCATAGCAGCGCATGAAGTCAGGCCGCCGGATTATCCGGTGATGAGGCAGGAAGCTCAGACGCTTAATCTTTTCCGCCCCTTGGCCCGCCGGCGCCGGATGACCGCGCGGCCGTTCGGAGTGCTCATGCGCTCACGAAACCCGTGGGTTCTCTTGCGCTTGATTCTGCTCGGCTGATAGGTTCTCTTCATGACCTGCTCCTTAGGAAATATCTGAACGGATTCCTTTACTGGTTTCCGGCGGCGGCGTCAAGAAGGCCGAAAAAACTGCCGGAGGAAAAGCATTTCCTCCGGCATTGCTTTTTGCGGCGCGGGCCGTTCAGCGCCGCGACCCTTTGGGAAAGCGCATCGGCGGCGTAGTCGGATCGATAACCCGGCCGCCGGAGTGAACCCCGCCATGGTTGTCCAGAGTTTCCGGGCCAAAGGCCTGGGGAGCGGGCCTATCCTTTTCAATGGCGCGAGTGGGGGCCGGAACCGCTGGAACGGCCCGCGCTTTTTCAGGCGTGAAGGCCGCCTCCCGCAGGGCGTAACGCCGCCATACGGAATCGCCGCCGTCCCGCGCGCCCCGGCCCGATCCCGTCAGAAGCGTGCGCACTTCCGCCGTGCGGGGCAGATAATATTCATACGCGCCCATGATGGCGTTGTCCGAAAGACGCACCACCCGCACGGAAACAAACACCGTGTTGCCCGCTTCACTGTAGCAGCCAAGCAGCACTGATCCGGCGTCATGGGTATCGGCCAGCAGCTTCGCCGAATCGCGGGTCAGCATGAATTCGCCGTCTTTGCGGTCCATGCGCAGGGTTGCGCCCACGCGCGCTTCCAGTACGCGGAACCCGTACTGTCCGATGCGGGACCCTATCTGCTGGGACGCCAGACGACCAAAGGCCGAAGAACGCTCGAAGTCGTCAAGCTCCACCAGGGACGCCACCAGAATGCCGTTGCCCGCGTCCATGCGCGACAGCAGCATGCTGTGCAGGGCATCCCCCGCATAGGTGTTGGCCGTCAGCATGTGCGAACCTTCCGGCGGATCCACCGGCGTGGCCTGGGGAAGATACGGCAACGAGGATGTTTTGGCGGTGCCGGATCCGCATCCGGCAAGGGCCACGCAGAGGAAAAGCAAACAAAGCGCATAGGACGCGCGCATACGTCACCTACCTGTTTATGACGCGAACGGTACGGGGTTTGCCGCTGCCGGGCTCAAGGGCTTCCGGGCTGAGATACAGGGGCCAGTCCGCGTCATTGATATAGCGTATATAGGAAAGATGCAGCACATAGCGGTTGCGGTAGGACATGCGCACATTGACCACGATTTCATGGTCCGAACCGGAGGGGTGCCCCGCGCCCACGATGCTGCCGATGGCCAGCCCCATGTCGGCCAGACGCGAGTATACGCCCCCGTTCATGCGGGACGGATCGTGAAAGACCGTCAGCACATCGTATTCGATCTGGATACTGTCGCTTTCCCGCTGCTCGGACACCTGCATGGCCCGCGAGACGATCTCCGTCTTCAGCAGTTGGTGGAAGGCCAGCATGAACGGCCTGCTGTTGGGCGGCGCCACATACAAGGGTCTGGCGATCAGGTCGTCGCGTTCCAGCAGCGCCTGGCGCACCCGGCCGGCGACGTCGATGGCGATCTCGCGCCAGTGATCGGCGGCCTGGGCTTTTTCCTGAACATAGGCCCTGGGATTTTCCGGCACCGGCACCCGTGACGTCGTGCAGCCGACAAAAAAAACGCCCACGGCCAGAACCGTCAGCAATCCGAGCAGGCTGCGAATGCGAAAGAGGTTCATACTCTACCCCGCCTGTGCGAAACGAAACATTTCATACGCCTTCTGATCGGCAGGCGGGCAGGACAACTTTAGCCGATTTTCCCCCTTTCCGGCCAAAAACCGGAATGCCGCGTGAAAAGAGGACGCAGCGCAACCGCCGAGAGCAGATGAACGTTGAGTTTTTCCATTCGCCAATTGTTGCAAAGCGTACGTCTTCTTTTCCCGGATGCGGGCAAGCCGGAACGGAAAACTCGCGCGCAATTCGCCCCAAAGGCACACCGCACTGCCGCTTGAGGGCGGATACTCCGCTGCGCTGCGTATCCGCCAGAACATTTTCACGAGGAACACGCTCCGACCCGCACCACGCCGGAAAGAGCCGTCGCAGAAAAATCCTCCGCTTGCGCAAAACATCGGCGCTCTGTACAAAATATCCATGCGGATTTTTCACCGGCTTACCGCGTTCTGCAAGCGCCACACTCTGGCGGGCCTTGTTCTGGCGGCCGTTCTGCTGTTCTGCCTGAATATCGTCCGGTACCTGGTCTGGCCGCCCGTGGCTTATCTGGCTCGTGAAAATCCCGACATCACCTCGTTTATGGCGTATCGCCAGGCAGAATGGACGGAAAAGAAACAAAAAAAGACCATCCGCCGGACCTGGCGGGCGCTGAATCGCATTTCCCCGCATTTGCGCAAGGCCGTGGTCATTGCCGAGGACGGCACTTTCTGGACCCACGACGGTTTTGACCTGGAAGGCATGCAGGCGGCCATGGAAAGGAACATCGCCAAAGGCCGCCTTGCGGCTGGCGGCAGCACCATCAGCCAGCAGCTGGCCAAAAATCTGTTTTTCACCCCTGAAAAAACCCTCGTCCGCAAACTGCAGGAAGCCCTTGTCACCTGGCGGCTGGAACAGAACCTGACAAAAGAACGGATTCTGGAACTGTATCTGAACGTCGTGGAATGGGGCGAGGCGACATTCGGCGCGGAAGCAGCGTCCCGCCGCTATTTCGGCATTTCCGCGGCGAAGCTCAGCGATCGCCAGGCGGCGGAGCTCGCCGCCATGCTGCCCGCCCCCCTGCGGCGGACCCCTGATTCACCTCTGGTACAGAGAATCGCGGGTATTCTTCTCCGCCGCATGGAGCGGGAATGACGTCCATGTTCTGTGGCGCGCCGTTTCACCGCAGGATAACGGCCCCCGCGTAGCCGACCACGCTGTCCATGCCCGCGCCGTAGGCCCTGCCCGTCTGGCCGGACGTGGCATAGGCGATAACGCGCCCTTCCGTTGCGCCCAGACTGCGGCATGCGAACAGGGCCATGGTCATGGGCAGAACGCCGCACATGGATATGCCATGCCCGCGCACGGTGTTGTACAGCCCTTCCGGATCCAGGCCGGCAACGGCTTTCAAGGCCAGAGCGTCCTGGTCGGCGGCCTTTTCATGCGGCACGTAATGGCTCATGTCCGAACTGACGATCAGGGCCAGGGGCCGGCCCTGCTCCGCGCCATGGCGCACCAGGGCGGCCAGGGCTTCTCCGGCGGCGCGCAGGGCGTCAGGAGAGCCGCCGCCGATGGTCACGGCCGTCACGCGCGCGCCGGGGGCATGTACCTGCAAAAAGGGCATAAGCACTTCCAGCGAATGTTCGCGGGCATGGGCCAGCGTATCCGCCTCAAAGCCCGCCCCGGAGACCAAAAGAGCCTCTCTGGCCTCCGTATCCACGGGCACGGAACCCAGCGGAGTCAGCCACGGTCCGCCGGACCACACGGAAAATTTTTTCCCCGCCCCGGTATGGTTGGGCCCGAGAACCACCAGCCTGTCCGGCAGCGCCGCCTGCCCCAGGGTCATCCCGGCCACGTCGCCGGAAAACACGTATCCCGCGTGGGGAGCCATCACCGCCAGCAGAGTCCGGCCCGCCAGATCCACGGAATTTTTCGCCGCCAGGGCCAGATGCTCGGCAACCGCATCACGCAAGGCCTTCGCATTGCCGGGATAAAAACGCCCGGCAACCACAGGCGACCGGGGGGTGTCGGTTCCAACCATAACAACCTCCTTGCAGGCAAGGGCACTGCCCTTCACGTTCCCGGCGGTGGGGAGCCTCGGCGCCCGATTTGGTCCCGTTTGCCCGGCGCGGTGGATGGCGCGGGCATGACGCGCATCTCACGCCACAACGGACAGGACACGATCACGGGGTCAAGGGGCTTGGCCCCCTTGGGCTTGGGACGGAACCCAGAATCGCTACAACTGCCCGCCGGGAGCGAACTTTGCCGCATCTTCCGCCAGTTTGGCGCTGCGCAGGGTAGAGGCGGCAGTGCGACCGTACACGGACGAGGGATATTTTTCCGCCAGTTCCGTCAGGGACTTCCGCCATTCCGGCGTATTGCCCTGCTTCTGGTATATCCGGGCCATGCGGAACAGCAGGCCCTGATTCCGCGAATCATCCGGCTTGAGATAGGTCCGGTACTGCCGGGCGTAGTCCAGGGCTTCGTCCAGCCGGCCGGCTTTTTCGGATATATCCATCAGCGAGGCGACCAGATCGACGATTTTGCCCGTATCCGCCTGGGCCGGGGAGTTTTGAGCCTGGGTCAGGAAGCGGTTCAGGGAACTGCGGCCCATCAGATAGGCGTCCTGCAGATCGTTTTTCGCTTCCGCATCGCGGGCCAGAAAATATTCCGCATAGGCCTGTTCCGCAGCTTTCAGCTTGCCGCTTTCCGCCAGTTTTTTCCAGATGGGCGCGGCTTCCGCGCTTTTGTTCAGGTTCTCCTTGGCCAGGGCCAACGCATACTGCAACTCGCGCGACGCGTCGCCCGTCAATTCCCACAATTCCACGCGCTCTGCCAGTTTTTCGATTTCCTTCCACTGTTCATGTTCAAGGTTGACGGTCAGGGCAAGACGCAGGGCCTGTTCCGAATGGCCCGGAATTTTCGCCCCCAGAAAGAAAGGCTCCACCATGTTCAGCGCGGCGCCGGAATCGCCGTCCTTCCACATGCCCGTCGCCAGCGCCAGCCTGCTGGCCGGATCAAGGGATTCCTGCTGTTTCCGGATGATGGGAAACTTGTCCCACAGGGCAGCCACCTGGGCGGGCCGGTTCTGGGAAATGCTTTCCGCCGCCAGAATGGCAAAGGTCTTCAAGGCCACTTCTTCCGCCCGGGGGGCCAGTTCATGTTTGGGAAAACGCTGTACCAGGTCCGAGCACAATTGCAGCGCGTCCTCATAGCGCTTGTTCCACAAGTACCACATGGACAGCTTCAGTTGAGCCAGAGGCACAAGCTGGCTGTTGGGAAATTCCTTGATGATCCTGGTATACACTTCCGCCGGGCGCAGGGTGAAAGGCCCCTTGAACAGCGCGAACATGTCCTCGATCAAGGGTTTGTCGTTGATGCCCGCTTCCGCAAGACGCATCATGGCCACAAGCCCGCCGTCCTTTTTGGGGAACCGCCGTTCCGCTTCCTGATAGATTTCTTTGGCCGCGGGCATCTGTTTCCTGCGGGCGTACACATCGCCGATGCGGGTCAGCACGATGTCCGCGTTGGGCCCGTCCGGCATCAGGTTGTAATAGGTCCAGTACTTGGTCAGCGCGTAATCGAGGTTTCCCTGGCGGAATCCCGCGTCGCCCATCATTTCGAGCACCGGCGGGTAATCCAGATAGAACCGGGGCCAGCGGGAATCGATGTATTCCACAACCTTCATGGCCTGCGGGTAATAGCCCAGGGCCATGTAGCTGCGGGCCAGCCCCAGGGCGGATTCGCGCACGTAATCGCTTTCGGAAAAATGCTGGATCACATACTGGAACTGGTCGGCAGCTTTCTGCATTTCGTTGCGGCCGTAAAAATACTCTCCCCAGTAATAATAGGTCAGGGGCACGTGCTCATCCAGAGGATACTGCCGGCGCAGCATGTTGAAATAGGCTTCCGCTTCCGCAATGTTGCCGGTCTTTAAATTCAGGTACCCCAGACGCAGGTAGGCCCCGGCATTGCGTGGCGACTGCTGGTTGTAGTTCATGGCCGAAATGGTGGCCGACATAATCTCGTCATAATGCGCGGGCAAGTCGTCCTTGTTGACCGTGAACAACATTTCCGCGTTCAGATGCCGCACTTCCTCCGTCTGTTCGCGGTTCAGTTCCGGATGCGTCATCAACTTGCCGGTTTTTTCCAGAGCGTCCTTGAATCTGCCGGCGGCAATATCGCGCCGGACGTCCGCAATGGCCTGCACGGGGTCCGCCGGCGGCTCCACGGGTTTGCCCTGGGAATCGACGTACACGACTTTTTCCGTGGCGTTGGCGGCTGTTCTGGCGGCCGCTCCTCCCGGGGCGGCCTGGGACGCCGCGCCGGTCATGTTGGAAATGCGCTGCCGGGTCGCGCTGGCCGGAATTGTCGCCGGAGAGTCGGAACCGGCTGCCCCGTTGGCCGGGGCGGCAGCCGGGATGGCCGGAGCAACGCCTTCCGCCTGCATGTCTTTCCAGTCGGTGGGGCCTCCGGGATTCAATTTCGCCCGGAAGAAATACGACGGTCCGGCGACGGCAGGGCGAACCCGCGCAACCGGAGCGACCTGCCCGGCCGGGGCCGGCTGCGTCGGTTGGCGGACGGACGGTCCCCGATCGGGCTGTTGCTCCGGAAGAATAGTCGCATTGTCCCGGGCGGCGGATGGCTGTGCGGCCCGCTGCGTCGCGTTTGTCTGCCCGGCCGGGGCCAGTTGCGCCGGCTGGCGGACGGACGGACTGTGCGCGGCCGGTGGCGCCGGGGATACGGCAGCCGTCGCGTTCGGTCCAGTGGCGGCCTGAACCGGCGGCACCGTTTTGGGCATGGGCAGGACAGGCATGGGGGGCTGACGTTTCGGTGCGTCAGCTTGCATCAGGTTACGCAAAGAAACGCCTCGTGTCCCGGCGCCGGACGGCCCGGTTCCCTGTGCCGCGGAAACGCCGCGTCCCGCCGGGGAAGCAGCGCCGGCGGCATCGGAAGGGGGCGCGGGGCGTGACGCGGAAGGAACCGCGGACGGCGCCGGGGGCGGTGCCTGCGGGGCGGACGGTGCCTGAACGGCTGGTTGCGCCGCCGGTTGTGCCGCTGGCTGCGAAAGTACGGCAGCGCCGGTTTCCTGTGCGGTCCGAGCGGGCGGCGCGACGGAGGTGGGCCGGATCGCCGCGCCCGCAAGAGGCGCGGATTGCGCCTGGGCGTCGACCGGGGTATCCGCCGGAGCGTTTGTTTGGCCGGCGGGTTGCGCCCGCGCGTTTTCCGGCGTCGCCGGGGGCGGATTCTGCGCTGTCGCCGCATCGGCAGACCGCGTGGCGGCGGGACCCCTCTGGCCGGCATCCGTGTCATCGGGTTTCCAGCGCGCACCCAGGGGGTCGGAAAACACGTCAATAACCACGGTATTCCGGTCAGGACGAGTGACCACAAAACCGAAAGCCGGGGTCTTGGTCAAAAAGGCGAAAGCCCTGCCGCGCGGCACGCCTTTGTAGAAAATGCGGGAGTTGTCGGGAGGGGATTCCTCCTTCATTCCCAGCGGCGGCACCCCCAGGTCCAGCAAAAGGCCATGGCGGTCCACCCGCCTGACCTGGCCGGCAAAGCCTTCTTCCTTGTTCAGGGTAACGGTGGCGCGCTCGCGGTCGGGCAAAATTTCCCACCGCAGCGTGGCGGCAAAGGCGTCACAGACGAAAAACGCCTGCAACACGCAGAGCCAGAGCAGCGACCGGACAAGGCCGGCAAAAGACATTCCATCCACGCTATATTTCATGCAAGAACCGTGACGTTATTCCATATTGCGCTTTTTCAGCTTCTCTATCAAGGTTGTGCGCTTGATGCCCAGAATTTCCGCCGCCTGGTTTTTGACGCCGTCGGCCCGTTGCAGAGCTTCCGCCAGCAGGCGCTCTTCCACCGTGTCCAGAAAGACTTTCAGGTCCATGCCCCGCTCCACCATGTCGGCCAGGGTGGGCCAGACAAAGCCGTTGCGCGTCACCGGGTCCGCGCACAAGGGGGTGGACACGGCGCCGTCGAGCACGGTCGCGGGTTCAGGCAGGTTCAGAAGATCGCCCACGGCGGTCAGGATTTTCTGCGGCAAATCGACGGCATGGATCGTATCGCCCTCGCAGAGAATGGAGATCCGTTCCATGAAATTTTCCAGTTCACGCACGTTGCCGGGCCAGCTGTACGCCGCCAGGGCCTTGCGCGCGTCGGACGAAAGCGTCAGTTGCGAACGGCCGCGCTTGCGGCAGAATTCACGCAGAAAATGTTCCGCCAGCAGCAGAATGTCGCCGCCCCGGTCGCGCAACGCGGGCAGATGCAGGGGGATCACGTTGAGGCGGTAATACAGGTCCTCGCGAAAACGGCCAGCCTGCACCTCCTGTTCCAGGTCGCGATTGGTGGCGGCCACAATGCGCACGTCCACTTTTTTCACCCCCGCGCCGCCGACCCGCTCGATCTCTTTTTCCTGCAGCACGCGAAGAATCTTCACTTGCAGGGTCAGATCCATTTCCCCGATTTCATCCAAAAATATGGTGCCGCCTTCGGCCATTTCAAAACGGCCGGGCCGGGTACGTATGGCATGCGTGAACGCGCCCTTTTCATGGCCGAACAGTTCCGATTCCAGCAGATCTTTGGGAATGGCTCCACAATTGATGGGGACAAAAGGCTTGTCATGCCGCAAACTGTTGGAATGCAGCGCGCGGACCAGCAATTCCTTGCCGGTTCCCGATTCTCCTGTAACCAGAACGGTGCTTTCCGTGGGAGCCACCTTGATCAGAACGCGGAACACTTCTTTCAGCGTCGTGCTCTGGCCGATAATGCCCTCTGTTTTTATGCTCATCACCTCTCCTGGCGGGAAAGCGGATTATGCACTGCTTCTGGTATTCTGCCTGTCAATAATATGACGCAAAGTCAAGAGGTCAGTGGTATTTTCAAGAAAATATAGAGAAAGAATGCAAAAAAACCGCATCCCGCGGTTTTGCATGCGGGCGGGCAGGCGTGTTCAGACTTTCAGATCAAGCAGGGTACCGGTGATGTCATCATGAGAGCGGATAACCGCGGCGTTGGCTTCGAACGCCCGCTGGGCTGCGGTCATACGCACGAATTCCTGGGCCAGATCGCTGTTGCTGCCCTCAAGGTATCCCGTGGCCAGCGCCGACCGGCCGTTTTCCGCGACCGTGACGTTCGAAGGCAGAAGAGGCCCCGGCGTGGTGTTGTGGTAAATGGCCCCGATGGTCACGCCCTGATCGCCGTGCCCGCTCATCAGGTCCACCCGCTGCGACTGGAACGCGGGAGTGTTGACGTTGGCGATGTTGTTGGCGCGCACCAGCATGTCAACGCCGAAGGCGTTCAGCGCGGAGGCTGCGATGCTGCCGATGTTCATGCCAACTCCTGCCGGACCGTGGTATGCATGATACCTATATCCGTTGCCGCCTCTTGTCCAGAGGGATGCTTCAGGCCTTGGCCCGTTCCAGCCGGGCGAAGGCGTTATGCCCGTGGATGGATTCCTGGCTTTCAACCTCCACCCGATACCAGGTGATCATCGGATGTTCGTCCAGCCGTTTCGCCACATCGCGCACCACATCCTCCACAAAGACGGGGCGGGCGAAAGCGTTTTCCGTAACGTACTTTTCATCTTCCCGCTTCAGCACGGGATAGACCGGCGACGATCCGGCCGCTTCCGCGATTTCCACGCATTCCTCTATCCAGCACAGCCCGCTCATGCGCACGGCAAAGCGCACCTCCGCCCGCTGGCTGTGCGCGCCTTCGCGGCTGATGGCCTTCGAGCAAGGGCACACGGTCATCACCGGAACGGCAACTTCCAGCAGCATGCCGACCCGGCCATCCTTCAGTTCGCCGGTCAGACGGCATTCATAGGCCAGAAGGCCGGAAACGCCGGATACGGGCGCGCGCTTGCGGATGAAATAGGGAAAACTGAACCGGGCGTATGCCTTTCGGGCCATCAGCCGGCTGTTCATATCCGCCAGCAGGGTTTTCATGGAACGGTAGCTGAGATCCTCATTCCAGTTTTCCAGAGCTTCCACAAAACGGCTCATGTGCGTACCCTTGAAGCACGCGGGCAGGTCGACCCCCAGGTCCACCAAAGCCACGGTGTGCTGTGAGCCGTTTTGCCGGTCGCTGACCACCAGCGGCAGTTTCAGCCCCTTGACCCCCACCGTGTCAATGGAAAGAGCCACCCCGGCCGGATGATTCTGCACGTCAGCCATGCCGTTTTCCGGAACCGTCATGTTCACGCGAACTCCCCGCCGGCGGCGGTCAGCACGAATTTTCCGTGTTTGACGCCTTTGACCGCCAGCATCTGGTTGGCAAAATCGCCGACCGCCCCGCCTTCCCCGCGCAGCACCAGCACTTCCAGGCAGTTGTCGTGATCCAGATGCACATGCAGCGTGGCGATGATCAGAATATGGGCGTCATGCTGGGCAGCTGTCAGGCGTTGGGCCAGATCGCTTTTGTGATGGTCGTAGACCAGGGTCAGAGTGCCCGCCACATCGCCGCCGCCCCCGATGCCCCTGCGCGCGACCAGGGCGTCGCGGATCAGGTCGCGGATCGCTTCGGAACGGGTATCATACCCCCCGGCCTCGCAATACCCGTCAAATGCCGTCAGCAAATCCCGGCCTATGGAGACTCCGAACCGGACCGTATCGCCCATGCGCTTATCCTCGGCACAATTCCCACAAGTTGACGGAAACCCGTTCCGGCTGTTCATACAGGGCAGGCAGCCGGCCGCTGTAAACCCGTTTCGCCGTCCAGCCTCCGCTGAACAGCGCGGCCCGGAACGACTGGTACACGTCGCGGTTCGGCTCCGCCATCCAGGCCATGCCACCGGGAGCAAGCGCATGGTTCATGAACCGCAGTACCGGATCCACGAACCGGAGTTCGTACATGATATCACCGCCCCATAAAAAGGCAATGCTGCCCGGGCGGACCGCGGGAAAACGCCAGTCCATCACGGTCCAGAACGGCTGGGGCACCCCGTTGGCCGCCGCGTTTCTGCGGGCGTAGGCCAGCGCTTCCGCCTCGTAGTCCATAGCGATGACCTTTGCCCCGATCCAGGTCCCGACCATGGCCGTCAGGCCCAGACCGCAGCCCATGTCCAGGCAGAGGCGGCCGCGCACCATGTCCGCCCGGCCGGCCAGATGGTCGGCCAGAGCGATGCTGGCCGGCCACAACTCCACCCAGTAAGGCAGCCGTTCGTCATCGTCGAAATCCGCATCGGTCATGGCTTCCCACAGGCATTCCAATTCCGCGGGGCGGTGCAGCACCCAGTCGCGGCCGCAGGCGCTGACCGTGACATCCGGAGTATAGCGGGAATAGACGTTCATGGCGGGAAAACGCGATCCGGCTATTTGCCGTACCTGATGGCAAAGGCGTAAAAATCATCTTCCGGCACAGCGGGATTGAAATAATAGCCCTGCATTTCCGTGCACCCGGCGTCGCGCAGAAAATCCTGCTGTTCACGCGTTTCAACGCCTTCAGCCACGATGTCCAGCCCCAGATTCTTGGCCATGGAAATAATGGAGGCAACCAGCGCCGAATCATGCGGATCCTTGCAGACGTCGCTGACAAAACTTTTATCGATCTTCAACGTGTCCACTGGGAAATTCTTCAAGTAGAACAGAGAGGAATGCCCTGTTCCAAAGTCGTCAATGGCGATGCGCACCCCAAGCCTCTTCAGGGAACGCAGAGCGGCCACCGAAGCATCAAGATCGCGCATCATAGCGCTTTCCGTTATTTCCAGTTCAAGACGCGAGGGGGGCATCTCGGTTTCGCGCAGGATCTGGCTGACCACGGCGGGAAGATTGGCCTGGAACTGACGGGCGGAAATGTTCGCCGCCATGACCAGGTCCAGCCCCTTGGCCGCAAAACGGCGCTGGGCGCGGCAGGCTTCGCGCAGGCCCCATTCCCCCATCGCGATGATCAAGCCCGTATCTTCGGCCACGGGCACGAATTCGCCGGGCAGAATGTACCCTTCTTGCGTGCGCCAGCGGATCAGGGCTTCCATGCCCGCAATCGCATTGTCCTCCGCGCGGACCTTGGGCTGATAGTGCAGCACGAATTCCGCGCTCTCCATCCCTTTGCGCAATTTTTTTCCCAACTCAAGGCGGCGGGTCACGTCCGTCAGCATGGTCGCGTCGAATCGCCCCGACCGGTTGCCGTGTTCCTTGGCCCGGTACATGGCCAAGTCCGCGTTCCGGATCAGAAGGTCCGCGTCGGGGGCGTCATCCGGATACAGGCAGTATCCGATGCAGGGCTGAATATAGACCTCGTGCCCGGCCACAAAAACCACATCGGCGAAAGCCTCCAGCAGGATATGGGCAAGATCCTGCGCCGCCCCGGCAGTGCCGTGATCCGGAGACAGCACCAAAAATTCGTCGCTGCCCGCCCTGCCGACAACGGCCTTTCCTCCGACAGTGGACAAAATGCGCTGCCCGACCTCGCACAGCACCTGATCGCCAATCGCGTGGCCCAGGCTGTCGTTGACCGTTTTAAAGTCGTCGATATCCACCCAGAACAGGGAAAAGCCGCCGGAATTGCCGCTCTGCCGGATCAGGGACGCCACATAATCGCGCATGCCCGTCCGGTTGAGCAGCCCGGTCAGTTCGTCATGCGTGGCCTGGTAAATGATGCGCGCTTCCTGCTCCTTCAGCTCCGTTATGTCGTGAAACGAACCCACAACCCCGGCGGGCGCGCCGTTGCGGTCACGGAACAGGCTTTTGTACACCAGCATGTCGCGCAACTTGTCGTTGACGGGAATGCGCACTTCGCGGCAGGCGATGATATCTTCCCCGACGCCCGCATCATCGCAGTTGACCGCCGACGCCATTGCCGGCTCCAGCACGGCTTCGACTTTTCTGCCTGTCAGGTTCGCCGGGCCCTGCGCGCCGGCCAGACTGGCAAAGGACTGGTTGCAGCCGATGAACATCCCGTCAAGCGTCGTATAGAACACGGAGTTGGGAATATTTTCCAGCAGGGCCTGCTGCAGCTGATTTTTTTCCAGAATCAGATTCTGGTATTCCCGCAGGTTCGCGTTGCTGCGTTCCAGTTCCCGGGTGCGCTCGCGCACTTCCGCTTCCAGGCGTTCCTGATATTGTTCCCGCTCTTCCAGAAGATCGGCGCGCTCAAAGCATTTCTTGATGGTATGTTCCAGCACGCGCATATCGTTGATGGGCTTGGTCACATAGTCCCAGGCGCCCTGGCGCAACGCTTCCACGGCGTCTTCCAGCACGCCGATGCCGGACACGACAATGACCGGGACTTTCGGCGCGATCATGCGGATGCGTTTCAGAAATTCACGGCCATCCATGACCGGCATCCACAGGTCCACCAATATGATGTCCGGATTGCCCGAGGTGAAGGCGTCCAGGCCGGCGACTCCGTTTTCCGCCTCCAGCACGGTGTAGCCGCTGTCCTCGAGATACGCGGCGATATTGGCGCGGACCCCGCTGTCGTCATCAATGGCCAGAATGCGGCGCGCGACATGCAACATAACTTATTTCCGTTGTCGGCGTTGTGCGTCAAAAGAAGGTTTTTTCCGCAGTGTCGTGACAGCGTCGGGCTCCACAAGCCGCGGCCATTGGTCGCCGGTTTCAGGACCAAGCACGATCTGCGTTTCCTGATACCATGTCGGCACCGCTTCCAGGGCGTCTTCCGCTTCTCCGAACGTTTTCCACGGCCCCGCGCACACATGGTATGGCACGGTCTTATCGCCAGGCGAGCGGAAAACTTTAGTGGGCATGCCCAGACGAAAACGAAGGTCCCGCTGCAGTTCCAGCGCGGAAGGCATATCCGGCCGCAGGCCGAATTGCAGGTAATAGACCCGGCCCGATTCCAGCGGCGTCCCGTCGGGGGCGCCGACCACTTCCGCCCAGACGGGCGTCACCCCCCGCCGCACGAAGTTCAGGACCCGGGCCGCCCGATAGGATACGTCAATCACCCGGTTCCGGACAAAAGGCCCCCGGTCGGTGATCATGACCAGCACGCGATGGGTATTGGCAAGGTTATAAACTCGAAGCACGGTGCCGAAAGGCAGGACCCGATGGGCGGCGGTGAATTCGGCATGATGAAAAAACCGCCCGCTGGCCGTTTTTTTGCCGTGCGCGGACGTACCGTACCAGGACGCCAGACCGGCAAGAGGTTGCATCTCGCCGCAAAACGCGGAAAACGGCGCGGCGCACAAACATGCCGCCGCGACAAACGCCCACAACAGGCCCGCAATCCGGGCTCGCGGACGCGGCAAACGCAATCTGGCGGCGTGCTTTGGCATTATTGCGATTCCACTTCATCATCGCCCGGTTGTCAAGGCCCAACAGGCGGCATCACCCGCGCGAGGCGGCCGCCACAAACCCGGCGGCCCAATGCGGCACGGCCGGGGCAAAAATTTGCATGCAGGCTCCGAACGCGGCATAACGCAGCAGGCCGTCCCCCGATCCCGCCCGGGCCGCGCCGACGCTCCGTTCCAGAAGCGCCCCGCCGTCCAGACCCGCGACTTCGGCGTAATGATAGGCATGGCCCCGGATCGTCATCCCGGCGGGATAAAAAAGAGTATCCGCCCGCGAGCGGGCTTCCACGTAGCCGAGACTTCCCGGCGCATCCGTCAGCGTCACCCGGATGGGGAAAATTCCGGCCATGGGCCGGACGGTTCCGCCCGAAGCAAGCGATTCGCCCAGGAAAAAAAATCCGGCCTGTTCGGCATAGATGGGCAGGCCGGACGCGGCCATATCCGCCACATGCGACCGGATGCCGCTGTTGGCCGCGATGGCTGCGGCATAGGGGGCCAGATCGCCGCCGCCGATATACAGCCCGTCCAGATCCGGCCAGGGCGCGGCGTCGAGAATGGACACGGGAACCAACGAAGCCCCGGCATCGCGCAGCGCCCGCAGGTTCGCCGCATAATACTGCCAGATGGCGGAATCGCGCACGACGCCGATGCGCGCGCGAGAGCTCTGGACGGATTCCGCCGGTTCCGGCAACGGCCCCGGCAAAGGGGAAGCGCCGCGCGCCAGAGAAAGCGCGGCATCCGTATCCACATGATCGGCCACAAAGGCGGCAATGCGATCCAGGGCCGCTTCCGCTGCCTGATGCGCTTCGACGGTCACCAGCCCTTCCCGGCGTTCCCGTATGGGTGCTTCGTCCAGACGCGGCAGCACCCCGAGCACGGGTGCCCCCGCCAGTTCTTCCACGGCCCGGCGGACCAGCGCCGCGTGGCGGAGGCCGCCGCTGCGGTTGATGATGACCCCCGCGATCCGCTCGCCGCCGGGAAAGGACCTGCAGCCCGCGACCAGCGCGGCCGCCGTACGGGTCATCTTGGTGCAGTCGAGAACCAGAATGACGGGGCAGGAAAGCTGCCGGGCCAGTTCCGCAGTGGAGCAACTGCCCGCAAGATCGCGGCCGTCGAAAAAACCCCGGTTGCCCTCGATCAGGGCCAGTTCCGCGTCGCCGGACCATGCGCGGAAATGCGCGAGCAAGGAAGCCTCATCCTGAAAAAAAAGATCCAGATTGCTGGCGGCGGAACCCGCGGCAAGGCCCAGCCAGGCCGTATCAATATAGTCGGGACCTTTTTTAAAGGGAACAACCCGCAACGAACGGCGGGAAAAAATCCGCGCCAGCCCCAAACTGACGGTCGTCTTGCCCGAGCCGCCGGAAAGCCCGGCGACGGTGAGCCTGGAGATGTTCATGGCAAGCGCCTCCAGTCACAGTATGTGCCACCGACCGGAGGCTTTGCGCAAGCGGTAATCGCGGCCGCGCGGAACCGGGGCGCGCATGTTCCGCGCCCCGGACGACCGGCATCACATGATTTCACGTTCGGCCAGCGCGTTGATTTCTTTTTCGGAAAGACCGAGCAGTTCCGCATAGACCGCACCGTTGTCCTGCCCTTTTTTCCGCCCGTGCGCCGCACGCCGGGTGACCGGCATGATGAACCGGGAACGCTGTATTTTCAGAGAGCCGGAGCTGTTCATGGCGACTGTCTCCGGCCATACTGTTATCCGCGCTCCGGTTCCACGTTCCGGCGTGATGCCGCCCGCAAACCCGATCAGGACAGGATGCGCACGTCGCTCAAATCTTTGCCGCCCACGGTCTTTATGACTCGCGCGCAGAGCATTTTCCTGACTTCCAGATCCGCCAGCGCGTTCACGATCATATACTGGGTGGGCATTTCCTGCCAGGTGGGACGATGGAAGACCAGCTTCGCATCACCGACCCAGGTTTGCAACACTTTCAGCGAGGTGTCGCCTTTGGGGTTCAGCACGGGATATTCCGCTTCGGGGGTGCCCCAGAGGCCGGATTTGGGAATATATTTGTAGTAGAGAATGCCCTGGCTTTGAGCCGTTCTGGCGGCATATTCCCGGTTTTCCTCCTCCGTCGGCGCGCGCAGGCCGCTGGCGACGAAATCCATGAACTTGAAGCCCATCCAGCTTGCGGAACAGTATGTCGTGTCCCCTACTTCCATGGGGTCGGGAATGTCGGCGAATATTTTGGGGCAGCCCAGTTCCTCGCGCCCGGTCAG
Source organism: Desulfovibrionaceae bacterium (assembly GCA_031550605.1). Lineage (GTDB taxonomy): Bacteria > Desulfobacterota > Desulfovibrionia > Desulfovibrionales > Desulfovibrionaceae > FLUQ01. The sequence continues at coordinate 31,457 of JAVBOK010000093.1, forward strand.
GATGGGCTCGGTCAGGTTTTCCCATACCACGCTGGCGAAATCGCCGGCCACTGTGTCGTTTTTACCTTTGAACACCGCGGGAAAAGACACGTTGACCACGTTGTATCCGCGCCCGCCCAGCCACTGAATGTTTTTTTTGTAGCGGGTATAGACGGAAACAATCGGTTCCCCGGCCAGACTGAACCCCGGCGGCAACAGATCTTCCAGCTGCTTGCGATCCGTCAGAAAAGAAATGGTGTACTTGAAACACTCGCGTCCGGTGGTTTCGTCAAACTTGTCGCCATCCGGCCCACGCCTGGGCCCGGTGGCCGGGCCGTAGACTATGGGCATGCGATACATGGGATTTTTACCGGTTTTCATGCGCAACTCCTTCGCAAACGGCGGCGGACGCGACGGCTTTGCGTCCGGCCCGCCACGTCGCCAGCATGTAAATGAGGCCCAGCCCGGCAAGGCCCAACAGGTCAGTATACAGTCCGGGCTTGATCATGCACAGCGCCGATGCCACCAAAACCGCGCGCTCATAAAGTCGCAGGTTCCCCCTGAGGTAGCCTTCCAACCCGATGGCCAGAGTGGCTATCCCCACTATGGCCGAGCACAGAGCCAGGGAAAATTCGGGCCAGCTGGTGACGTTGGTCAGCAGCAGGGTCGGCGAATACATGAACACAAAGGGAACGATGAACCCCGGCAACGCAAGGCGCATGGCCGTAAACGCCGTCTGGTTGGGATGCGCGCCGGCAAGTCCGGCGGCGGTATACGCACCCACGCAGACCGGGGGTGTAACGGACGAGAGCACGGCAAAGAAAAACACGAAGAAATGCGCGTCCAACGGGGTGCAGCCCAGCCGGATCAGGGCGGGGATGCCCACCGCCCCGGCCATGACGTAGCTGGCCGTTGTGGGCATGCCCATGCCCAGCAGCAGCGCTATGCCCATGGTCACAACCAGGGTTAGAGTCACATTGCCGGCGGTATATCCCAAAATGGCGTCGCCGATGCGCAACGTCACGCCCGTAGCGCCCATCATGCCGATGACCACGCCGACAATGATGCAGGCGATGGCCACGGAAAGCGCCCCTTTGGCGCCCTTTTCCAAGGTGTCGATCAGATCGCCGAAACTCATCCTGTCTTCCTTGCGCACAAAGGACAGGGCCAGGCAGCTGACGATGCCCACGCAGGCCGCGAACAAAGCGTTGCGCCCCATGACCAGCAGCGTGATGATGGTGATCAGGGGAATGGATTTGTAGCCGGTTTTCAGCAACACATCTTTCATGGCCGGCAAGGTGTTCCGGGGCAGGCCCTGCAACCCCAGCCGGTTGGCCTCCACGCTCAGGCTGCACCAGATGCCGAAAAAATACAGCAGCGCGGGAACCAGAGAGGCTTCCACAACCTTCAGGTAAGGCACGCCCACGGTATCGGCGATGATGAAGGCGGCGGACCCCAAAACTGGCGGCATGATCTGGCCGCCGGTGGAAGCGGCCGCTTCCACCGCCCCCGCATAGTGCGGCTGGTATCCGACCCTTTTCATCAACGGAATGGTGAAAGTGCCCGTAGTGGCCACGTTGGCCGAAGTACTGCCGGAAATCGTGCCCATCAACGCGCTGGAAACCACGGCGATTTTCGCCGGCCCGCCTTTCAGGTGGCCGGTCAGGCTCATGGCCACGTCGTTAAAGAACGCGCCGGTTCCGGTGGCGTTCAAAAACTCCCCGAACAGGATGAACATGAAGATGTACGAAGCGGAAACACCCGTGACCATGCCGAAAATACCGTCCGTGGTCAGGTACAGGTTTTCGATGATGCTGGTCACGGAAAGCCCGGCATGGGCAAAGGGACCGGGCATGAATTTGCCGAAATAGGCGAAAAAGAGAAAAAATGCGCAGAAGCAGGGAAGAATGTTGCCCAGAACCCGCCGCGCCGCTTCGAAAATTACAAGAACCAGGGCCGCACCCAGATAAATGTCGCTTTGCTCCACGTTGACGGCTATGTCTTCGTAGAAAAAAAAGACATTCAACGAAGCCGCCACAACAACAGCGGCCAGCAGCCAGTCCACGATGGACGGCCTGTCCCGGGGGGACTTCGCCGTCGCCGGGTATAGTAGAAAAATCAGCGGCAGCACCAGGGCGATATGAAAACTGCGCTGCTCAATGGCGGGCAGCAGCCCGAAAAATGCCGTATACAACTGGAAAAGCGACAACAGCACCGTCAGCGCGGTAATGCAATACTTCATGGGACCGCTGAAAATGCGGCGTTTTCCCTTTTTTTTCAGCGGAGTCTGGCTTGCGGCCATCTCAGTTGCCTGGGACATACCTGCTCCTTTCAATACTCATCTAAGGAAAATTCGATGCGGGGCATGAATGGCGGCTGAAAAGTCCGCCCCTCGAAAGCGCCGGGGCACAAAAAACCGGTTTCCCTTCCCGCCGCTTCGCACGAAACGGCGGGAAGGGAAACCCGGCGGATTACAGCAGGCCTTTTTCTTTATAGTACCTGGCCGCTCCCGGATGCAGCGGCAGGTCGCCCCGGCCCAGCAGGGCCAGCTTCAGACCGAAGTCCGCAAAGTAGTTGCCGAGGCGCCCTTTCAGGAAATCCACATTCTCATGCATCATCTTGGTGACCCGATAAATCACGTCTTCGGGCATGCCTTCATGGGTGACCAGAGAACCCACGGGAGCGAAGGTCGGAATGTCGTTGGGCAGGCCCTCGTATGTGCCGCCGGGAATCACAAAAGGAATGTAGTGCGGATACTTCGCGATCAACGCTTTCACCTTGTCCGGTTCAGGCGTGATCAGGGTCGCGGCTTTCACCCGGATAAGGTCGGCGATCTGGGCGTTGGGGAAGGTGGTGCTCCAGATATGCCCGTCAATGCGGCCGTTCTTGAAGGCTTCGTCGAATTCGGCCCGGCCGAAACGCTCGACGATGATTTCCTTGTCGCTTACGCCCCAGAACGGCAGGGCTTCGCGGGTGCTCATTTCCACATTGCTGCCCGCGTTGGCAAGATCGACGTGCTTGCCCTTGAAATCGGCAATGCTCTTGATGCCCGATTTCGCGCCCACCATCACGTGCGCGGCCATGGGGTACACGGTCGTCACATGGCGCAGGCGTTTCAGGGGCTGTTTGAAGGGAGCCGAGCCGGCCATGGCGGCGGTCAGATTGGGGGAGCCTATGATGCCGAATTCCAGTTCGCCTTTTTCCAGGCTGATGCAGCTTTTGTTGCTGCTGCCGGTGACCGCGCTGAAGACGAAGTCTTTCATGGCGTTCTGGCCCAGTTGAGCAATGGTGTTGCCGATCATGTAAAAACCGCTGCCCACGCTGGCCGTTCCGATGCGCAGGTACTGCTCGGCGGACCAAGCCGGTTTCGCTGCAAAGCACATAAACGCCACGGCGAAAAAAAGATACGTGAATTTACGCATACGGTCGTCTCCTGCATCTGAGTGGTAATGAAACAAGATTCAAGCGGACAGGATATAGCAAATACGGTGCCATATGCCGCGCGGGCCGCAAGCGCGTCTTTTTGCTGTCATCCGTTGCGGGCGGGATAGTCGATGGCTGGATATTTATTGCAAAATAAAATATAATGCAACACAGTGAAACACACAGAAAGGAGAAACGCCATGCCCGTGCTCTTTGCCGCCACGTCGCCGGATATGCTGACGCTGGCCCGCCGCGTTCTGCGCAAGGACCATCCGGACATCCGTTTTTTCCAGATTCCCTGGGATGTGGATTTCGCAAGCTCCGGCCTGGTGCAGGAAGTGAAGGGGAACGGCATAGAAGTCGTCATTTCCCGGGGAGCCGTGGCAAAAAGGGTGCGGGGCCTGGGCCTGCCCGTTTCCGTTGTGGATCTGCCCGTACTGACCCCGGACCTTATCGCGACGCTGACCCGGGCGAAAAAATATGGGCGGCGCATAGCGGCCGTGGCTTCGCGAGGGATGCTTTCGGGCATTGAAAGCCTGGGGCCCAGCCTGGGGCTTTCCGTGACCCTGTACCATCTGGACGAGCATGTATCACCGGTAACCCTGGTGCAGCAGGCGTTGCGCGACGGGGCCGACGTTATCGCCGGCAGCTATGTGACCACCCGCGTGGCCAGGGACATGGGCCTGCCCGCGCAGGTCATCGCCGCATCCCCCGACGTGATTCTCCAGGCCGCGGCGGAAGCCAAGCGCATATCCATGAACCTGGTCCAGGAACGGGCGAGAAGCATGCTGTTCAAAACCCTGCTTGATTATACCAGCGACGCCATCGTGGCTGTGGATGACCAGTGCCGGGTGGTGGCCTGGAACCCGGAAGCGGAACGCATTCTCGGTCTGGCCGGCGAAACCGCGCAGAGAAAGGATCTGCGCGCGCTCTGTCCGGAATTGAAGCTGGATGAAACCATAGCGGAAGGCAAAGACGAACAAGGGGCCATCCTCACTCTGAACGGCACTGACGTGGTCTGCCACAAGCGCGCCGTTCTGGTCGCCGACCAGCCCGTGGCGGCCTTTGCCGCATTTCAGGAAGTCAGCCGCATCCAGCAGATAGAAGCGCGGGTGCGCAGCAAGATTTACGAACGCGGGCACGCCGCCACCAACACCTTTGACGCCGTCAGGGGAACACACCCCCTGCTCCGCCGCGCCGTTTCCATCGCCAAGGAATTCGCGGTCACGGATTCATCGGTGATGCTGCTGGGTGAAACCGGGGTGGGCAAGGAACTGTTCGCGCAGAGCATCCACAATTTCAGCAAGCGCGCCCAGGGGCCATTTGTACCCATCAACTGTGCGGCCCTGCCCAGCCACCTGCTGGAGAGTGAACTCTTCGGCTATGTGGCCGGGGCCTTCACCGGGGCCAGCCCCAAGGGTAAACCCGGCATGTTCGAACTGGCTCACGGCGGCACCATTCTGCTGGATGAAGTCGGTGAAATGGATATGATGATTCAGGGCAAGCTGCTGCGCGTGCTGGAAGAACGTAAAATCATGCGCCTGGGAAGCGAGAGGCTGATACCGGTGGACGTGCGGGTGCTGACCGCCACCAATCGCAACCTTCAGGCGCTGATCGGCGAACAACGTTTCCGGCAGGATCTGTATTACCGCCTCAACGTGCTGCGGCTGACCATTCCGCCGCTACGGGAACGGCCGTCGGACATCGGCGCGCTGGCAGCGGATTTTCTGCGGGAGCATGCCGCCGCGCTGAAACGCCGCATACGCCTCAGCGCGGAAGCGGTGGAAGTGCTGCAACGACATCAGTGGCCCGGAAACGCCCGCGAACTGCGCAATTTCATGGAACGGGTCGCGGTGGTGACCAAAAGCGCGGTGGTGGACGCTGGAGAAGTCGCCGCCCTGCTGGCGGAAGAACAGAAGGAAACACTCTTCGCGCCGCCCGGAGCCAGAATGCCGCAACCCGGCGTTCCGCCGTCTCCCCCGGAACAACCGGGAGAAGGCGGAACGCCGGCCGATGCGGATCTGGCCGCCATTGAGCACGCGCTGCGCTGCGCCAGGGGCAACGCCAGCCAGGCCGCGCGCATGTTGGGCATCAGCAGGATAACGCTGTGGCGTAAAATGAAGCGGGGCACGGACAAAGCGGGACAAAAACCATGACGCAGAAAAGGGGGGAAGCTGTCCACGAACCGTTTACGCCCTTTGTGCATCAAGGAAATGCGTCGGCTGGAGCAATTTCCCTTTGCGATTGCCACGTAACGGCAAGCAAGGCTCGCCCATGCCAATCTCGCGGGCTTTGCTACACTGCCTTTCGCAAGGCCAGGACATTGTATCCGAACAGACAATTTCAAAGCAAAAATGCCCCATGCATAAGCGCCGTGCGGTATCAGGCTTTCGCGTTCACACGAAGGCCGCCCTGTTCCATAATCACCGCTTCGCACTCCGCATCGGACAAAGTCCGGCCGCGCACGTTCCGGGCCGCCTCCTGCAGGGCTGTCAGAGCCGCCTCTCTTTTGTCTTCGGCCAGACTCAATCCCAGTTCCGCCAGCTTTAGGCCCAGAGTGTACAGGCCCGTTCTTTTGCCGATCATCACCCGGCGGCGGTTGCCCACCCTTTCAGGTAAAATGCCCTGAAACGCAAAGGGTTCATCGGCGAACGCGGCGTTATGCTTATCCGACTGGTCGGAAAATACCAGATCACCCACCAGGGCTTTGCCGTCCGGCACCCGGATCCCGGATATGCATTCCACATAACGGCTCAGACCGTACAACGCGGAGAGATCCCGCATGCCGCAATCCACCCCGTACAAGACGGTCAGGGCCACGGCCACTTCGGCCAGATCCGCATTGCCCGCGCGTTCCCCCAGGCCGTTGACGGCCACGTCCGCGAAATCCGCGCCCGCCTTGACCCCCGCGATCGTGTTGGCGGCGGCGAAACCAAAATCGTCATGGCAGTGCACGCCGATCAACGTTTTTTTCCCCTGGGCGCTGATGATGGCCTTGGCTTTGCGCACCAGATAGAAAATGCTGTCCGGCGTGGCGGTGCCCACGGTGTCGTTGACGCGCATGCGGTCCACGCCCGCGCTGACGCAGGCGGCGACCAGCCGCTCAAAGAACGGTTCCTCCGCGCGCGGGCAATCCAGCATGTTCAGGTTGACCCGCTTTGCGCCGCTTTCCCTGGCGAACCCGATATATTGCAAGGCCCGGTCCACAGTGGCGTCGTCATCCAGCGGGTCATAAAACCCGCGCGTCTGCGGAGATACGGGAATCAGCGCGTGCACCACGTCCGCCCCGCAGTCAACGGCGGCCCGGACCTGATCTTTCCAGTTCCCGGTATTGATATAGGTCATGATCTCGATGTCCGCCGCCAGATCCAGCGCGCACACGGCCCTCGCCACGCGCATGGCGTCGGGGGAACTGAGCGCCGCCGCGTACTGCAGCTGCCCGATGCCCAACGCATCAAGCCGCCGGGCGAGTTCGACCTTTTCTTCCACTGAGAAAAACACGCCGGCGGTCTGTTCGCCATCCCGCGCCGTCACGTCGCAGAGGAAAATTTTTACGCCGCGCCGCGCCCCATCCCAGCCTTCGGCATTGTACGGACTGACCTGTGCCTGCATAAGCGCTCCCGCTGCAATATGTATGCTGAAAATCAACGTTGCCGGAAGAGGCAGCACAAAACATGCCAGTAAAGAACAAGGCGGAAAATACGGAAACAACCGCCGAACCCGCAAATCGGACATGTTGCAGATGTTTCTTTTTTATAAATTTTGCAACATTGGCATACAAAAACGGCGGCGCGCGTATATTCCGCGCGCCGCCTGCATGCCATACGCTAT
>JAVBOK010000006.1:0-22777 GCA_031550605.1 Desulfovibrionaceae bacterium
TCAATCTTGACCCAATCGCCGGTCCGGCTCACTTCCAGCGGGTCCCGGTCGCAATCCGTGACCGCCGGGGCTCCGATGACCACGGCGCCAAGCCCCATCTTTGTTGTCATGGTGTTGAAGACCATCCCGATGGGCGCCGCCCCGAGCAGCCTGGCCACATGGAAATAGATCGACCAGCCCGAGGATCCCTTGGCTCCCGGAAACACCAGAATCTTGTTCTTGAAACTCTTGCCGCACAACTCGTGCCTGACCTCCGTCACCGTGCCCGAGGGCGGATGGATGCCGCCCCAGCCGGAAATGGTGTCCCTGGTCACCAGGGCTTCGCCTTCCACAACCCCGCCAACGACTTTTCTTCCATGCAATATGATCGGGTTCACAACAATTCTCCTTCCCATTTTCCGGTAACGGCCGCGCGTACGCAGTCTTCCATGGTTCCATACCAGGCTTCAATGCCGCAGACAGCCGGCAGGTAATGGACCTGTTTCGGCGAATCGCAGGCCATGACCGAAACTCCCTTGGGAATGATTTTGCCCATGGAAGGGCAGCAATCGCCCAAAAGCCTGGCCCCGGATTTCTCGATAATTTTCGTGTACCCGTTGCGGTCGGCAACGGTTTTTACGGATTTGGCCACGAACACCCAGAAGGCCACCTTGCTGCGGATGGTTTTCCCTTCCAGGAGTCTGGCCAGCCGCCACACTTCCTTGATCGAATAGTGCGGGCAGCCGAGGGCCACAAAATCGATATCCGTTTTGCTTCCGACGGAATTCAGCTTTTCGTACGTTTCGCGGCGCTCTCTGGGGCCGAAGCTGAATCTGGCCTGCGGCTTTTTGCCGCCCAGGGCCTGTTCCAGGGTGTGCGCTTCCGGCGTCAGTCCTTCCACGTGGTAGAGTTCTATGCCTCCGGAAGAAGCCCCCGCCGCGCCGCAATACTTGAACATCTCCAATTCGGGCCGGCCCCGTACGCCGGAAAAGACCGGCACCTTCTCTCCCACTACCAGGCCCGCGTAGTACCCGAGCAAGCCCCAGTCCAGCACGCTTCGGACGTCGTATTCCACGTCGATCAGCTGCGTGCCCAGGCGGTACGCGTCAGTATGGTAACCCCAGTAAGGAATTTTCCCCGTCAGCATGGCGCAGACGGTGCTTTCCCTGCCCTCGCAGTTCGTTCTCGCGCCAAGGACCGTATTGATGTAGGACACGGCGGACGATTCCTGCCAGGCGCAATGCTCCTTGAACACGGGCAGATTGCCCGCGAGATACGGCGTGCAGGTGCAGGTAAGGTTGATGCCCATCCTGGCCTCCGCCTCGTCACAGAGAAGCGTCACCTCGGCCATTTCCTTGCTTACGCCCATTTCCTGCCAGCGGTCGGGGTCAAACGCCTGCTGTATCTGGCAAGAAAAGGCCGTGACCTGCGGGAAGTCGAATTCGGCGTCCGTGTTGCAGAAAAGCTCCCTGGACAACGCGTTGTTGTCGGCGAAACGTTTCAGCAGATCTTCCATGTGCGGAAAGGCCGTGACCATGGACCCGCAAACATTGTTCGTGTCCACCAGGCGTTCGGCCCCGAGCGCCTCGCCATAGCGGATAAGCAGTTCCAGAGCCTTTTGTCTGGCGAGCCCCTGATCACCATGCAGCATTGCCTTTTCGGCATCCGTCAGTTTCATATTCTCTCCCTTTGTTGCCAAGCGGCGCTCGTAAAACGGTCCGGCATGCATTCGCGGCACCCGGCATCCGCAGGAAATCGCGACGCATCGCGACGAAATGCGGCGGGTGGAGCCGCAACGGACCGTCTTCCCGTTATACGGTCGGTTCCGAGGAAATATTGTGCCGCAGCCTTTCCTGAAGCATTGCCGTATCCACCGCGTGCACGGCGGATGATCCGGCAATCTCCATGGCGTGGGCGGCCGCGGCTCCCGTTGCGATGCACGGCCCCATGACCCGGATGCTGGAAAGCGCCGTCACGTCGCCGTCAATACACCGGCCGGCGGCAATGTAGTTGTCCAGTTCGGGTGAAAGCATGCACCGCAATGGTATGTAATGAAGATGGCCGTTGCCGAAACTCTCCCATTTTCTGTCTTCAAGCGTGTCGTGCAGTTCCAGTGGCCAGGCCGTCCTGCCGATGCTGTCCGGAAAAAACCGCCCCTGGCGTACGTCGTCCACGCCCACCTGGACGATTCCGCGTATCCAGCGGGTCTGGCGTATGCCCGGCAGGCCGTATGCCCTGATTCTGCTGCCGGCGAACGCGGAAGGGAACGTCTCTTTGAGAAAGCGGTGCGCCGCGTCAACCTGGTCCTTGCCTGCCACGGCCAGGTGGCTGGCCCTGACGGGATCCAACGGCGTTTCCGTGTGCGTGATGTTCAGATTCACAATGCCGCGCGCCGGCAGGGGGAAGATGCCGCCCTGCTTTCGGTGCAGGCCGTACTGGTCCCCTTTGGAGCGCAGCGCCGCGTCCAGTTCCGACGCGGACGGCAGCGCGTCCGTGTTCACGAATTCAAGGCTGGCCATGTGGCTGCCGTAGACCGTCACGTCCCGCGCCGTGCGGCATTCCACGCCGGCACTCCAGGCCAGGGCGGCGTCGCCCGAGGCGTCGATGTAGCCCGGTGCCGTGATGGCGACCTCTCCGTGCCGGGTCAGAATGCGAATGCCGGTGATGGTTCTGTCGCGGACCTCCACTTTGGACAAAAGCGCGCCGAGGATGACGGTGACGCCTTCCCGGATGAGGGTCCGCTCGATCCAGCGCCCAAGAATCACCTCGTCATAGACAATGGTGAGCTGGACGCCCCAGCGTTCATGATACGCGCCGGGAACGCCGCGCAACTCTTCAAGTATGTCGTCGGCGATGCCGTGCGTGAGCTGGACCGGCGCGGATCCGCAGGAATACAGCCCGCAAAACAGGCCGATCAGCGAATGCGCACTCTGCCCGCCGAGGGCCGGCAGCGAATCGACAAGAATGACGCTTCTTCCCAGCCTGGCCGACTCGACGGCCGCGGAAACGCCTGCAATGCCGGCGCCGACAATGCAAACGTCGGCCGATAGCTCCCGCACGGAACCCGCGTCGCCGGATTTGCGGCCCACAAGGGTCGCAGTGGAAAAATCCTGTTGTGTGCTCACGTGTTTTTCTCCTCTCTTCCCGTTTGCCCTCTATCCCCCGGTTCCCATGACCACCCGCGGCAGCCAGAGGGAAAGTTCGGGGAAAAAGGTGACCAGCAGGAATACCGGTATGCCGCCGAACAACAGGAAAGGCATCATTGGCCGGACCATGTCGCTGACCGGAACACCTCCCGCCTTGGAGACGACGAACAGGCTGATGGCCATCGGCGGCGTAATGGTGCCTACCCCGACAGCCACAAAGAGCATGACCGCCAACTGCACGATATCAAGGCCGATAGCCTGGGCCGTGGGCACGAGCAGCGGGGCCACCACCAGGATCAGCACGTTGGCGTCCAAGAAAAATCCCGCAATGAAGAGAATCAGGTCAATGACCAGGAGAATAACAATCCGCTCGTCGGATATGCCGGTCATGACGGCCGTGATCTTTTGTGGTACCTGGTTCAGAATCAGCAGCTTGGTGAAGACATGGACCATGGGCAGAATCATAAGAATGGAGCCGATGGATTTCCCCGTGTCTTCAAACGCTTCGAAAGCTCCCTTCAGCGAGATGCTCCTGTACAGCAGCATGCCGACGAACACGGCATAGACACAGGCCACGGCGCCGGCTTCGGTGGGGGTGAAGACGCCGCCGTAGATGCCGCCGAGGATAATCACGGGCATCCCGAAAGCCGGCAGGGCTTCCCGGAAAGACAAGGTCAGGGCGCCAAAGTAGGACGCGGATTTTCCGGCCGGCCGCATCGCTTGTGACGGGGCGGGAATGGCCGTCTCGGAAGCGGAGCATCCGTCCTCGGGCTTTCTCCACCACTTGTGGTATACGAACCGGTTGATGACGATGTACAGCAGTCCCCAGATAATGCCGGGAATGACCGTGGCCAGAAAAAGCGCGGCCACCGACACGTCGACAATCAGAGAGAACACGATGGCGTTCATGTTCGGGGGAATCATATAGCCGAGAGGCCCGGAGGCGGCGATCAGGGCGGCGGTGTACCGCCTGTCCCATCCCAATTGCTCGAGCCTGGGCATCATGATCTTGCTCAGGGCCGCCACGGTTGCCGTGCCCGAGCCGCACAGGGCGCCGAAAAACATGGAGGTCAGCGGAATAGTCGCGCCCATGCCGCCCTTGACCCTTTTCAGGAGCGCCTCGGCGAAGTTGATGAGCTTGGACGCGATTCCGGAAACTTCCAGCAGGCTGCCGCCGATCATGAAAAGGGGAATGGCGAGAAGCGACACCTTTTCCAGGGCGAAAAACGCCGTGGGGGCCACGGAGCCCATGCTGATCCCGGTGGTGTAGACGTAAAAGACGGAACCGGCCAGAAAGGAAAATGGTATGGACATCCCCACGACAATGCACGCGAGGACGAGAAAGCAGGCTATCCCTATTTCCATGCTGCCACTTCCTTCGCCGCTTTGGCGGCGTTGATGAGGCTGTACAGGGCCATCAGCCCCACGCAGACCAGGACGGCGAACAGAAGGGCCCAGATGGGAATCTCAAGCCCGGCGGTCGTGTTGCCGGATTTGAGGTTGAACAGAAAGTAGCGGTAGATCAGCCTGAAGAACAGGACCAGCACGACGGCCGTTGCAAACTCCACGGCCGAATCGATGGCTTTCTGGGTGCGCTGGTTTTTGACGAACAGGTTGATCACATCGATCGAGATATGGTCCTTGCGCTTCACGTTGACGGCGGCCGTTGTCCAGATGGCGAGCATCATCAGGTAGATGGGCAGTTCCTCCACTGCGCCGATCGGGAGGTTGAGCACGTACCGGGCAAAAACCTGCAAAAAAACGATGGCGGTCAGAAGGACCATGGCCACGCCGCCGAAGACGGATATTGACCTGGCCAGCCAGCGGTCGAGTTGCGCTAAGTGCGATTTCATGACCCTGTCACCTCGGGATTTCGCCGCGGGGTTTTCCTCCCGCGCGCGTCATTTGGCGGTTTTGGCTTCCTGAATGATGGCCATGACTGCATCATAGGTTTCCGCGCCGATGGCGGTGCGCATTTTTGCATCCAGGGACCGCGCGTACTTGACCCACTCGGCTTTGTCCTCCGGGGTGAGCGTATACACTTCCACACCCTTGGCGCGCAGATCCGCATAGGCCGAAGTCAGAAATTTCCGCTCCAGTTCGGACTGATAGCGCATGGCTTCAATCGCGGCGTCCGAAACCGTCTTTTTGAGATCATCCGGCAACGCGTCCCAATGCTGTTTCGAGGCGATCATGTTGGCGTTGGATACCCACTGCCAGTCAATGTCGCTGTAGTACTTGGCAACCTCGTACAACTTGTTGGTCAGAACGGCCGTCGCCTGGAATTCGGTACCGTCCACCGTGCGCGTCTGCAGCGAGGTGTACAGCTCGCTCAAAGGCAGCGGGGCGGCGTTGCAGATGCCTTTCCAAAAAAGGTCCACAATGGGATCCTGGTATATGCGGCACTTCATTCCCTTCAGATCCTCCGGCCGCTTGACCGGCCGCATGGAATTGACGAAGCCGCGCATCCCGGCCAGTCCCACCGCGAGAAGTTTCGCGTTCTTCTCGGCCATCCATTTGTCCGCCAGTTTGAACATCTTGCCGTTGGGATCGCAGGCTATCCTGATGACTTCCTCTTCGGAGGCGAAAAGGTACGGAACGTTCCAGACGCCGAAGCGTTTGTCCGACGTGGCCATGGGTTGTCCGTAAAAAATTTCGATCTCACCCATGCGCATCTGGTCGAAAATTTCCATGCTGCCGCCGAGGACGGCGTTCCAGTAGATCTCGATTTTCATCCTTCCGCCGCTCCGTTCCTCGACCAGACTCGCGAACTTCTGCAGGGCCAGGCCCTTGGAGTTCGTGGTCTGGTTGACCGGCGTGGCGTAAATGGACGCCGCTTTCCACACAACGGGTTTGGCCGCCCGGGATACGGAGGGGATCAGGGTGAGCGTCATGATCCCCCAGAGGATTGCCAGTTTGCGCAAACCGTTAACAGTCATGGTGTTTCTCCTTTTCCGCTGAAAGGTGAAAGGTTCTCACTCCGGACAACAAACAATTGGACGTCTGGACAGCCGGCAAGAAAACGCCCGGCGCACAGGGCGGAGTACCCTCTGCAGCACGCGGGTCCGCCGTGAAACGGGGTGCTGCCGGGTCCGCCATGCCGCCGGGCATGTCGCGGCGGCATGGCGGTTCGCAAGGCGTCGGGAATGGACTATGATCTGTTTTTGCAATTAGGTCAAGCTTTCATTAAATTTCATTAAATTTTATGAAATAAAATAATAGCTGTAATCCCTTGCCGGCCAGCGCGCAAAACCACTTGCGGTCCCCGAAAAGCACTTGTTCCATCCATCATTTCCGGTGTGCTGTTCCACGAAACTGTTCCCCCTCTCCCACGCCGCTGCAACCGGCGTTTCCATGCCGCCGGAAACCGGCGGAGGGAAAGGGGGGCATTGTCGTGGAGCAGCGCGGCGGGCGCCAGTCCCGATTTTTCCGTATAACGGCCTTCCATTTTGCGGGTAATCGTGTACCACCGGGGAATGGCGATCTTTCTGCACGAGGGGGCAGCGATGAAGCGGTATATGGCGGAAGTGTTCGGCACGTTCCGGCTGGTTTTCGGCGCCCTGACCCTGATCCCTCCGGTTGGCATTCCGGTCACCAGCACTTCGGTCAATCCGGCGCGCAGCACGGGCGTCGCCCTGTTTGCCGGGGGAAGCTGCCTGGGGCAGTTGCGGTTTTTTCTGGCTGGTCCCGCTGTCCGGCGGTTTTCTGGGCGGATTCGCGTACCGTTCGTTTTTCGGCGCGAAACAGGCGTGTGACGAAAAAGCGGATGCGGCGCCGGAAGCCGTGTGGAGTCCGGCCCGCATTTTCGTCCGCAACCCCCACTGGGCAACCGGGCGATCAGGTGCTATTGTGCGCCGCGCACCATTCAGATAAAGGTCGGACTATGAGCAGCAAACCCGAATTACCCAACATTTTGCCTTGCGCCATCTGCGGCGGCTCCAACCAGAGCCTGGAATCATCCCGGCCGGAAGGGCGGCAGCAGGACATCTGGCGCGTGGTCTGCGAGTGCGGCCATGCCCCTCTGCGCTGGTCCATTTCCGTATCTTCGGCCATCAGGCTGTGGAATCAGCACATGAGCAACGCCGACGACACCGCCGTCCGTTCCCGCTGAACCGGGGGATTTTCGTCTCCGCCCGTGAAAACGCGTGGTTCCGGCCGGAGACAAAAATCCCCGCGTCACTGCAGGATGTGTCTGTCCAGCACGAAGCAGGTGAACAGCCCGGTGAAGACTTCGGTATCTTCACGCCGCACGCTGACCCGCACCATGCGTTTACGGCCGGATTCCCCCTGCAATGCGGCTTCGGCGGTCAGGACCTCGCCCACCCGCACCGGTTTCAGAAAGCTGCTTTCCGCCGCGCCCAGCACCACATTGGGGTGGTTTACGGCCAGCATGGCCGCGTAATCCGCCATGCCGAAAACAAAACCGCCGTGGACCAGCCCCGTTTCATCCGCGGCCATGGCGGCGGTCGTCGCCATGCTCACCACGCTGCGCCCCGGCGCAAGGGAAACCGGCACACCGCACAGATCCGCCGCGATGCCCGCGTGCGTTTTCACATCCATACATCACTCCTGTATTGTTCTTGCGTGGCGGCAGCCTTTCCACGCCGCCGCGCATGCTCCTGCATAGCCCCGGCGGAGCAGAAACACAATGCCTCTTCGGGATATCCCCTTGCTTTTCAAGTGGAATCCGTTTTATATCTCGCCATGCATCGGTGAATCATTTCATCAATCGCCCATGGCCGATTGATGCGGGCCGCTTCGCCGGAACACGCCGGATCCGGCGGATTTTTGCAGCCCGGCCTTGCGCGTCGACGTCGTTCCGCTATCGCGGTACAGGAGGCCGACATGCCTTTCGCCTTTGACCCGAATGCGTGCCTTGCGCTTTTCGCGCATGAATACCTTTGCGGGCATCGCGACCGCGGACGGCCTTTCAGCCTGAAGCGTCTGGGCCTGACCTTCCACCGCCTCAAGGACTGCCTGTGTCTGGGTTTTCCCTGGCAGGTCCTGCTGCCGGTGCACGGCGACACCTTGCCGTACCTGCTCAGAGATTCCTGCCCCTATCTTGCCAACGAGCACAAATTGCCGGGATTGGCGGCGGCCGGTCTGAACGCGCGGGTAACCGGCGTCGACGAAGCCGCGCCGTTTTTTCCGCCCGGCGCCGACAATCTCTGGCACTGGATGACCGAAAGCCTGCCCCAGCTGCTGGCCCTTGAAGAGGCGGGGTACGACGGTTTGTACATCGTGCCCGAGGGCAGCCGCGTTGTGGACGAAAGCCTGGCTCTGCTCGGCATCGACCCCGGCCGCCTGCTGCGGTCCGGCGGTGCCTACCGGGTCAGGCGGCTTGTCGTGCCGCCGCGTCTGTCGGGTTTTTCGCTGGCGGAGAACATGCCTTTGACCGCCTTTTTGCGGCAGCGCCTGTTGGAGGCGGCGGGCACGGTTCCCGGCGGCGGGCGCTGGTATGTCCGGCGTGTTGGAACGCGCCGGATCGCCAACGAAGAGGACCTGCTGCCGGTTCTGGACGATTTCGGCTTTACGGCGATGGTGCCGGAGGAACTGCCTCTGAAGGAACAGTTGCGGGCCATGACCGGAGCGGATTGCTCGTTGATGGCTCACGGGGCCAATTGCAGTCTGGTTCTGATGCAGCGGCCCGGCTCGGTTTTTGTGGAACTGTTCGGCAACCGCTACGTCAGTTACAACAATATGCACGCCGTGCGTCTGCTGCGGCTGCGCTACCACGCGCTGGCGGAGGATCTGGATCCCTCGTCCTGTGCCGATCCGGCGCAACCCGTGGGCGCGTATCTGGCGGCGGGCAGCAGGGCCGACATCACCGTCGACCCCCTGCATGCGCGCATTGTGCTGGAAACAGCGCTTGCCCCGGCCCGCAAGGCGGGGTATCATCAGCCGCGTAATACCGCAGAAACCGTATGATAGGCCGTTCCGATATCCGTTGCCGCTTCGTCCCGCCCAGCCTCTTTTTTGCGGCGGCGCTGGTGTTTTTCTTTTGCGTATCCGCTTTTCCCGCCGCCGGATCCCCGGCGCCGCCTCCGGATACGGCTGATCCGGCCGCGATCCTGTCCCCGTTGCTGGGCGTTCCTTACCGCAACGACGGCGTCCGCGATGCGGCCGGCCGCTACACCCTGTTCGCGGAACCCGAAAAGACCTTCGTTTCCCCCGGCCTGAACTGCAGCGGGCTGGTTGTGCAGGGGGCCAGGCTGCTGCTGCGGCGGAACATTTCCCCGGCCGCGGCCGCGCGTGACCGCCTCGGCGACAGCGGTGTGAACGCGGCATTGGGGCGGGACTGGGATTTCGGCTGGGATCTGGTCATGAATATCACGGACGGTCTGCCCCGGCGCCTTCCGCTGCCCGGCGGCGGGGAAGGGGATATCGCGGCGGCGTCCGGAAGGGGGCCGCGCGGGTACGACATCCACGCGCCGTCGTTCTGGCCGGAACTGCTTGAGCGCATCAGGCCGGGGTTTCTTTATCTTGCGGCTTTCAGCAGGGAAGGCGGCCCCAAACCCTATGTTCTGCGGTATTATCACGTGGGCTTGTTCATCCGCGCGGCGGACGGAGGGGTATGGTTCTATCACGCCACCCCGGAAGCGGGCAAAAGTTCCCGCATGGCCTGCGGCACGGAAGAAGGGCGGGCCCGGTTCCTGCGCAGTTTCAGAAACACGGGAGCCGTGCGGAAAATGCTGTTGCTTCTTGAAACGCCCCTGGCGATGCAACCGGTACCGGCGGGTGTTCCGTGAAGATCCGATCCCGCCTGATACTCGCGTTTTCCCTGTGCCTGCTGCTGACCTTCGGCGGCATATGCAGCATTGTCTTTTCCTTTGTGAACCGGGAAGCGGAACGGTCGTTTTACGCCCTGGCCATCAGCCAGCTTGAACGGATCCAGGAACGCATCAACACGTTTATTGAACCGGGCGCCATGAGCATCAGATATCTGGCGAATACGGATCTGCTGCGCAATTCGCGGGGAATGCTCACCAGCTACCTGGACACCACGCGGACGACGACCCTGCGCTATGTGAATCATCCCCCTTACGAACAGCGCATTTACGACGAATTCATCCGGGTGCACCGGTCCAACGGCAATTACGGACTGGTGTTCATGGCCAATACGGACGGGCAGTATGCGCAGGCGCCCGAAGGGCATATCAAGACGGCGGGCTATGACCCCCGAAAACGCTCCTGGTATGCGGAGGTCATGAATGACTCCAAGGAGGTGACCGTCAGTTCGCCCTACCGGACGACGGGCGGCGGCATGGTGTGCAGCATTATGGTGAAAACCTTCGACCTGGCCGGTAAACCGCTGGGGATGGTTGGGGTGGATTACAGCCTGCAAAGTCTGATCGCGGACCTGGATGCCCGAAAGGTTCTGGAGACAGGCTACATCGTGACCCTGGACGCTTCCGGCCAGCTTTTATCCCACGGCGGGGAGGGGGACGGAACGTCCCGCGACGTGCGGGAGTATTCCGGCCTGCTGCGGCTGATCTCTTCCGGCCCGGACGGGAAATATGTCGGCCGGGCTTCGGACGGTGTTGAAAAATACGTGGTTACGCGCACCATTCCGAATCTGAACTGGAAACTGGCCGTGGTTTTCGACATGGCGGAACTGCGGGAATCTCCCTATCAGATCCTGTACACCATGCTGTGCGGCGCCGGGGTCATTTTTCTGCTCGCGCTGGGCATGGCCGCCATTCTTGCCCGCGGCATTGTCCGGCCCATGGAACAACTTGTGGAAGCGACAAAAATCATTTCCAGCGGCGATTACGAGCATTCTGAAGACGTGCGCACCCGCCTGCTGCAGCATCTGGCGGTCAGCGGAAAAGGCGAGATGGGCGAAGTTTCCCAGGCCCTGCGTTCCGTGACCCATATCCTGCAGCAGCGGATCGAGGCGGCGGTCCAGGCCAGCAAGGCCAAAAGCGAATTTCTGGCCAACATGAGCCACGAAATCCGCACGCCCATGAACGCGGTCATCGGCCTGTCCCATCTGCTGCTCAAAACGGACCTTACCGCGGCGCAGCGCGATTATGCGGCAAAAATACAGAATTCGGCCAAGGCTCTGCTCGGCGTCATCAACGACATCCTTGATTTCTCCAAAGTCGAGGCGGGAAAAATCGTCATTGACCGCACGGTGTTCCGTCTTTCCGACGTGCTGGACGACGTTGAAACTTTTTTCAGGGAGCAGAGCGCGGCGCGTTCCATCGAACTGCGCATGGAGAGAGACCCCGCGATACCCGACTTTCTGACAGGGGATCCTCTGCGCCTGCGGCAGGTGCTGCTGAACATCGTGGGCAATGCGTTCAAATTCACCGAAAAAGGCTTTGTCGCCGTCCGCGCCGTCCTGCAGGACCGGAACGAGGATGGCGCCGTGCTGCGGTTTTCCGTTCGGGACACGGGCATCGGCATGCGCCGGGAACAGGTGGAAAGCCTGTTTGCAGCCTTTGCCCAGGCCGACAGTTCCGTGACGCGCAAATACGGCGGCACGGGGTTGGGGCTTGCTATCAGCAAACGTCTGATTTTACTCATGGACGGCGATATTTCCGTGGACAGCGAACCGGGGACGGGAACCACCATGGTCTTTACCTGCCGGTTCGCCGTTGGCCGCGATCCCCTGGATTCCGGGCCGGTGTGCGCGCCGGACGGGGTGCCGGAGGGACTGGCCGGGCACCATGTCCTGCTGGTTGAGGATAATGAAATCAACACCCAGATCGCGGTGGAACTGCTGCAGGATGCGGGCATTCGCGTCACCACGGCGGCGAATGGCGCGGAAGCCTTGCGGCGTCTGGAAGAATCCGCCGCGCAGGGCAATTCTCCCCCCTTTGACCTGGTGCTGATGGACTTGCAGATGCCCGTGCTTGACGGCTACGAAGCCACGCGGCGCATCCGCGCGAACCCGGCGTACCGGGACCTGATCGTCATCGCCATGACGGCCCACGCCCTGGCGGACGAACGGGACCGCTGCCTGGCCCTCGGCATGGCCGGGCATTTGACGAAACCTATCGACGTGGCCGTTCTGTATCAAACTCTCTGCCGTTTCCTCGCGCCGGAAAGGAAATCCCCTGCGCCTTGACGGCAGGCGGTTTTTCGCGGCGCGCCGGTATTTTTGCGGAGCCTTCTAAAGTTTTGCCTCTCCCCGCCGAATAAGAGATAGCTGCCAAGGATGGCGGCCTGGAACTCAGGGAGAGAGGCCATGCTGGAATATTACCGGTTCAAGGAAATCCACGATCTTTTCATCAAGGGCCGCACGGACGAGGCCCGGCAGCACATGGCGGAACTGCAGGCCCGCTATGTGGCCCTGTGCGACGAGAATTCCATGCTGCGTACCCAGATACAGGGGTACGAGGATGTTCTCTATCTGTCGCGGAATCTTATTTTTGACGGCGCGTTCTACTGGCTGGTCACGGGCAGCATCAAGCAGGGGCCTTTCTGCCCTGTATGCTATAACCGCGACGGGTTGCTGCTGCGGCTTGCGGATGACGGCGTTTTGCGTCAGTGCCTGAGTTGCGGATCACGGTTTGAACGGAACCGGCCCGCGCAGGCCAAGGCGGCCTCCGGCAGCGAACCGGTTCCGGAACGCCGGCGGGAAGAACCCGTTGCCGTGGGAATGCCGGCCGCCCGCGCTTCGCGCAAGGCGATCGTCATCCCCTTCGCCAAGTGAGCAAGGGGGCCCGCC
The DNA here is from genome assembly GCA_031550605.1 of Desulfovibrionaceae bacterium. Lineage (GTDB taxonomy): Bacteria > Desulfobacterota > Desulfovibrionia > Desulfovibrionales > Desulfovibrionaceae > FLUQ01. Next base: position 12,805 of record JAVBOK010000006.1, read on the forward strand.
GTGACTTCGCACTCTTTCACCAACGCGCTTCTCCTGGCCGAAGACGAATCCCTGCTGGCCCTGGACCGGCAGATTTTGCGCCGCATGGGCGTGCCGCGCCCGGTCTTTTTTTCTTCGGGCCGCAAGGCCCTGGACCATCTGGCGGCCGCGGCCTCCCTGGGCCGGGCCGTGGGGGACGGCATGAGCGCCGCCCGCCATGCCGCGGACATGCTGATCTGCCACGAGCGGCTGGCGGATATGAGCGGCCTGCAATTTCTGGCCTACGTGCGCGGGACGCCCGGACTAAGCGGTATTCCCGCGCTGCTGCTGGTCGGCAACAGGGATAGCGCCATAGCCCGGGCGGCGCTGGCCTGCAATTCCTGCGCGGTTTTGTGCCGCCCGTATACTGAAAACCAGGCGGCATCCGCCCTGGCGGCCGCGGTCATGCCGGATGCGTTGCACGCCCCGCTGGCGCTGCCCCCGTCCTTTGCCGCCACATTTCGTCAGGAAAGGCGGAAAATGGGCGATCTGCCGCCCCTTTCGCCCCTGCCCCTGTCGCGGACGAACGGCGCGAAACCCGCCCCGGAACCCGCGGCCGAAAGCGCGGAGGCGTTGTTCCGGGCCGGATTCGCCGCATCGCAGAGCGAGGATTGGAGCCGGGCGTCGGAATTGCTGAAAAAAAGCCACTCTCTGGATCCCTTGCGGCCGGAAACCTGTGTGGCCCTTAACCGGGTGTCGGCCGCGCAGGGGCGGGAAGAGGATGCGCGCATCTGGCTGTGCCGGGCCGGGGCGGCATATCTGCGCCGCGGCGACCGGACTCGGGCGCGGGAAGTGTTCATCCGGCTGCCCCGCGGCAAAAGCGGCCAGACCCCCCTGCTGCGCGAGGCGGCTTCCTGGCTGGAATCCGGCGAAGTGAAGGTCGCGGCGTTGATCTTTATGGAAGCGCACGCTCTGGATCCGGACACTCCGCTGCACGCCGTGATCGGTCGGGCCTGCCTGTTCACACCCGCGCCGGAAGAACATATGCGGCACCTGGTGCAGGCCCTGGTGGACGTCGGGCACGCGTCCACCGCCGGACGGCTGCATTCGCGGCTGCTGCGCGAAGAGGAACAGGAAGAGCCGGCTCCCGCGTCCGGTTTTCTGCATCGTTTCCCGGTGCTGCACGATATCCTTTCCGTGGCGGGATACACCTTTAAAGCATGGCGGACCGCGGCCTGAACCGGCATTTTGCCCGGCCGCGCGTCCCGTTCGCACCCCCCCGCCGTCACGGCGGATCTGCCAGATTGAGGACAAACCCCGTCCAAGCCGGGTTGCAAAGGCATGTTCGCTCCGGCGCTTACCGGCGGCAATGAATGCCGCCTGCGCCCGCGTGGAAGCCTGTTGCCAAAGAAGGCTTTGCCGACTGCTTCGCAGCTCCCGCCGTGACGGCGGGGGCTGCGTTTTGTCTTTCTTGTCTTTACTGTTCATGACTAATCGCGCCAAAGCATCCTTTTGCTTCCTGTAACCACTTGATCCGCATGTGGATATTCATGGCACCATTATTGCTTGATCCATTGGACCATACTCAACAAGGACGTGCCCATGAGTTCCATCATCAGCGACCGCATTCCCTATTCCGAGATAAGAAAGATGCTGGATGCCGCCACCGAGCTGGAGAAGCGGGGCCGCAAGGTCGTGCACATGGAAATCGGCAGGACCGATTTCGACACTCCCCGCCCGATCAAGGATGCGGCCATCAAGGCCCTGAACGACGGAAAGGTGCATTATTGTCCCAATGCCGGCATTCTGGAATTGCGCCAGGCGATCAGCGAGAAATATGAGCGCGAATACGGGCTGCCGTACAGCCCCGCCACGGAAGTGGTGGTGACCAACGGCGTGGCTGAAGGCATCTATCTCGGCATCAGCGCATTGCTGAACCCCGGGGATCAGGTGCTGATTCCCGACCCTGCCTGGATCAACTACGGCATCGTGCCCCTGATGCACTTCATCGAACCGGTTTCGTATTCGTTGACCATGGAAAACAATTTTCAGCCGGACGTTGCGGAAATCGAAGGTCTGCTCACCCCGCGCACCAGAATGATCGCCCTTATTTCGCCGCCGAACCCCACCGGCGTGGCGATCAGGCCGGAGATACTGGAAAGGATCGCCGCTCTGGCCGTCAAACATGATCTGATTGTGCTCAGCGACGAAATTTATGAAAAAATCATGTACGAGCCGGCGAAGCATGTCTCCATCGCCACACTGCCCGGCATGCGGGAACGTACGCTGGTTCTCAACGGGATGTCCAAATTTTATTCCATGACCGGCTGGCGCATCGGGTATGTGGTCGGGGACGAAAAATACATGGGACCCATCCTCCGGATGCACATGTACGTCCTGACCTCCACCAATACCTTCGCGCAGTATGGGGCGGTGGAAGCGTTGCGCGGCAGCCAGGAAGAGCCGATGAAGATGTTGGAGGAATTCACGGCCCGCCGGGAGTATCTTTGCGATGCGCTGTCCCGGATGCCGGGGGTGGATTTCGTCAAACCGGACGGAGCGTTCTATGTTTTCCTGAACGTACGCGGATTGGGCCTGACCGGTTACGAGGCGGCCCGGCAACTGCTGGAAAAAGCCGGCGTCGTGTCAGTTGCCGGCGAAAGTTTCGGCAAGAACGGCGCGGGGTATATCCGGCTGGCCTATTCCACGTCGCTTGCCGATATCAGGATAGCCTGTGACGCCATGGAAAAGTTTTTCGCAACCATGAAGGGGAACCGCTGATGGAAACGACGAAAAAAATGCCTTCCGTTGGATTCGCTTTGTCCGTTCTGTCCCTGATCGTCGCATTCATGTGCGTCGGCATGATCGTGTTCAAGGCGAAACTGAATACGGTCATCTTTTTCAGCTGGCTTATCGCCATTCCCGCTTCCATGTACCTGGGGTTCGGCTACAGGGAACTGGAAGAGGCGGCCTATGACATGACCCGTAAAGCCATGCAGCCCTGCATCATTCTGCTGGCCGTGGGGGCCATGATCGGCACCTGGATTCTTTCCGGCACCGTGCCGCTGATGATCTATATCGGGCTGGACATCATCACGCCCCAGTTCTTTCTGCTGACCACGCTTCTTTTGTGCTCCATCGTGTCGCTGTGCACCGGCACGTCCTGGGGAACCATCGGCACGGCGGGCCTTGCCATGGTGGGTATCGGGGCGGGTCTGGACATTCCCCCCGGGCTGACCGCGGGAGCCGTCGTCAGCGGCGCGTATTTCGGGGACAAGATGTCGCCCCTTTCCGACAGCACCAATTTGTCCGCCGCCGTTTCCAACGCCGAACTGATGAAACACGTCAAACACATGGTGTACACCACCGGGCCCGCTTACGTGGTCTGCGCCATTCTGTTCACGGTCATCGGCATCAAGTACGGCGGCCAGATCAATCCGGAAGGCATCCAGCAGATCATGAAAGGGCTGTCCACCATTTTCAGGCTGGGCTTCGTGCCCCTGATCCCGGCCATCATTGTCATCGCCCTGCTGGTGATGGGCAAGCCACCGGTCAGCTCCATCATGATCGGGGCGCTGGCCGGAGCCGTCGTGGCGGTGCTGTACCAGGGCGCTTCCGTCCAGGTGGCCCTTGACGCCCTGCACAGCGGCTACAGCGGCAAAAGCGGCACGGTTTTTCTGGACAAGCTTCTCAATCGCGGGGGCATGGCCAGCATGTACAGCATCGCGGCATTGTTCCTGTTCGCTCTGGGGCTGGGGGGCCTGCTGCAGAAAAGCGGCATCCTGGCCGCCGTGCTCGGTATTTTTTCTTCCCGCATCGCGAACAAGAAACACCTGATCCTGAGCACCATGGTGGTGGGCTATGTTTCCAACTGCATCGGCGCGACCCTCAGCTTCGCCGTGGTCATGACCGGTACGCTGATGTCCCCCCTGTACAAGGAAATGCGCGTGAAACCAGAAAACCTGTCGCGGACCATCGAGGACACCTGCACCATGTCCGCCGCGCTTATCCCCTGGAACACGGGCGCGGTGTACACGCACGGCGCCATCGGAGTGTCGCCCTTCGAATTCATTCCATACTGCTTTCTGGGCTACATCACGCCGATTTTTACCGTGCTGTACGCTCTGACCGGATTCACCATCACCATGGAAGAGGACGCGCCGAAGGAAGACGCGGCCAAAACGGAACTGTATGGAGTTTGAGTATTTTTTTCTGGTCCAGGACGCCCTGGGGGTCATCACCGCCGTGTTCAGCGCGCGGGTGCTCTGGTTTTTCCTGATGTGCCTGGCGAAAAAAGGCTTCCGTTGGCACTATGTGTGGATCATGGCCAACTACACCCTGCTTCTGGCCGCGGGGCTGGTGCTTGTCATCCGGCCCTGCGCGCCGGAAACCTGGGGGCTGTTCCTGCTTTGCGCCGGGATCTTTTACGGCGTGCAGCGCCGGATCAATTCCCGGCCATGACCCGGCATTTTCACCGCGCGGATGCTCCGGCGGATGCGGAGCGCAACAAAACGGCCGCCGCCGGATCAGTGCCGCAACCACATGCCGGAAATCACCATTTGCTGGGCTTGGCGCGCACAGCTCTTGTCCGCATTCGGGAAACGAGCGATTCTTTCCCTTTTCGCGCGAGACGCAATGTGAAAGGTCTGGTGCCCCGAAAGGCCGGAGCGGGCGACTTCCCGCTCCGGCCCATGCTCCGCCCGCCAGACGCCGCAATCACCAAACGGCGGCGCAAAGCCGTTTGCCGGCCTCGAGCAGATAGCTTCCGTAACCCGTCCTGCTCTGGATAAATCCCGATTTTTTCAGTCCTGCCAAATATTTTTTGATCACGCTCTGGCTCAGAGGGGGCAGCGCGCCTTCCAGTTCCCGCCGCCCGAAGACATACGGAGGCCGGTTCAGCGCCCGCAGAAGCCGCAGCATGTCCTCGGCCGGGCCGTATTGCTCCAGTTCGGCCAGATCGGGCGGGGGCGTGTCTTTCCGACCCCCGCCGTGCAGGATCACTTCCAGTTCCGGAATCCAGTCCATTTCCAGGGCGATGCAGTTCGATACGTATTCGGCCACGTTGCGCAACTCCCGCACGTTCCCCGGCCACTGGTGCGCGGTCAGAATGCCGGCGACTTCCCGCGAGGCCGTAGCGTCGCGGAGCGCCCGCGCGTTCACGGAAAAGACGTGCCGCAGGAAATGGGCGAAGGAGGGGATGATGTCGTCCGGCCTGTCACGCAGAGCGGGCAGAGAAAGCGGCAGCACTTTCAGGCGGTAATACAAATCCTGGCGGAACGTTTTCTGCTGCACCATGTCCCAGAGGTTCTGGTTGGTGGCGGCAATGACCCGCACGTCGACAGGGATCAGCTGGTTGGACCCGACGGGCATGATGCGCCGTTCCTGCAGGACGCGCAGGATTTTTTTCTGAATGGTCACGGGGGCGTCGCCGATTTCATCCAGGAATATGGTTCCCTTGTGCGCGGTTTCAAACAGGCCTTTTTTGCCCCCCTTGCGGGCGCCGGTGAACGAGCCTTCCACATAGCCGAAAAGTTCGGATTCGCACAGCGCTTCGTTCAGCGCCGCAAAGTTGACGGCCACAAAGGGATGGCGCCGCCGGGAGGATTCATTATGGATGGCCTGGGCGAACATTTCCTTGCCGGATCCGCTTTCCCCCTCAATCAGGATGCTGGAATCACTTTTGGCGAACTGTCTGGCCTTTAAGACGGTTTTTTTCATGGCCGCCGATTCGTGGAATATATTCTCAAACGTATAATCGGCAACAAAACCTTTCTGGTGCGTATAGATACGATAATCTTTTTCTATGGATTCAATCTTGTTCGCACCGTCAATGACTATTATGGATTCAGTGAATTTTTTATTTTTATATTTATTTATTTCAGTATAGTAATTTTTTTTATCGATCGTAATAAAAAATTTGTGGTCGTATTTTGATTTTTTAATTATTGCGTCAAGGTATGTTGATGATCCGTTCGTCAGTTTTAGTATTTTTTCCGCTTTGCTGTTGTAGTAGTCGATTTTGTTGTCCGCGTTCAAGGCCAGAACGCCGGCTTCGAACATGTTCAGGATGAAGGTCTGTTTTTCTCTGAGGTATCTGTTCGTCTGCAACTGCCGGTAGATGTTCTGCGCCATGTTCAGGGACGACTTCAAAAACGTGGCGGACAGAACGTCTTTCAACCGGTCGTACAACCCCAGTCTGGTGGCCAGATCGATGATGGTCACCAGATCGACGGGCCGTGAGCCCAGGTTGATGATTTTTGTGTACGCGCCTTTGGGGATCAGGTCGACCTCGTCAAAGGACACCACATAGGGGCAGTCGGCCTGATAGCGCGGTATGCCGGGATAATACGGGAAATAGCGCAGGTGGTCGAATCCGACGGCCTGCAACTGGCGGATGGCTTCGAAGGTTGTTTCCTCGACGTTGTTGACCAGCAGTACCCGCGCGTTCTCGGCAAGTTCGTACAGTTCGTGGATGGTGTCGACATTGATGGTGCGCGCGGCGGTGATGGTTTCCGCCGGCGGGCGGATATACTCTCTGGCCTGCCTCGCGATATGCTTGCTGGTAACCAGCACCAGATCCGCGTCAACGACGGCGCCCGTTTTTTCCAGCGTTTGAAAATCGAAATACTCAAAGACCGCCAGGCCGTCGAATATCGCCCGCAACTGGCGCGCGGTCGAAGAGGCGGTGTCGGGGGTCGAGGAAACGATGGCCGCTTTTGCTTTTCCCATTTTCCGCCTCCCGTGTGCGCGGCGGATTGCCGTCAGAGTTTACGGCGCATGGCAAAACACAGGATCAGCAGCCGCACGCCGAGGGCGATGCCCAGGGCGCACAACCCGAGCAGCCATTTCCAGCCGCTTTCATGAAAGTGTTTGCCGCATCCTTCAAGCAGTTCCGGAAGGCCGGGCGTGATGGAGCGGGTGTACGCTTCCAGCCCCACGGCAGGCACGGCCAGCCAGAGGTAGAACAGGCCGAATCCCGCAAGCAGCCAGCACAGGCGGGGCAGGCGCGGGCCGCAAACGGCGCAGGCCGCCGCAAGGCCGGCCATGAACACGGCGGCGTATCCGATCAGCGCCGCCCGGCCGGATATCGTTTCCCGCAAAAGTCCGTACGCCATCAGGCCGAAAACCAGGGCCAGGGACGTTGAACAGATCGCCAGGGAGCGGAAGGAGGTCTGCCTGTTATGCATATGGTGCACAGTAAAAAAAGAGAGAGCCCGGGAGGGGGAAATTTTTCGAAAGGTTTTCCCCTCCTGCATCTTCTATCCTTTCACAATCCGTTTCAACTCTTCAAACGCCGCGTCGATGCCGGCCGCATCGCTGCCGCCGGCCTGGGCCATGTCGGGCCGCCCGCCGCCGGAACCGCCGATTTTTACGGCCACATCTCTGATCAGGGCCGGGGCGGTGAAGCGACCAAGCAGGTCTTTGGACACGCTGATGACCAGCGAAACCTTGCCGTCTTCTTCCGCCGTCAGGCAGGCGATGCCGGAGGGGAGCTTGGAACGCACGTCGTCCATGGTGTCGCGCAGGGCCTTGATGCCGGGCGCGCCGGAACGGGAGGCCAGAACCCTGACTCCGCCGATGTTCTCCACGGCGTCCATCAGATTTTTGCCCTGGTTGGACGCGGCCCGGGCGGCGGTTTTTTCCGCGTCTTTTTTCAGACCGCGGATTTCGGCGTACAGGGCTGCGACCTTGACGGGCGTTTCACCGGGACGGGCTTTCAGAATGGCGGCGGTTTCCGCCAGTTCGTGCCGCTGTTCGCGGGCCAGGCGCAAAGCGTTCCAGCCGGTGGCGGCCTCGATGCGCCGGGTGCCGGCGGCCACGCCGGCTTCGGAAAGCACGGTGAAGAATCCGGCCTGGCCGGTGCGGGAAAGGTGCGTGCCGCCGCACAGTTCCACGGATTCGCCGGGTACGGAAACCACCCGCACCCTGTCGCCGTATTTTTCGCCGAACAGGGCCATGGCGCCTTTTGACACGGCCGCGTCATAGCCCATCTCTTCGTCCTCCAGGGCGATATCGGCCATGATGGCGGCGTTGACCTTGTCTTCCACGGCCGTGATTTCCTCGGACGTCATGGCGGCCATGTGGGTGAAGTCAAAGCGCAGCCGGTCCGGCGCGACCAGGGATCCGGCCTGGTGCACATGGCTGCCCAGCACGTCGCGCAGGGCCGCGTGCAACAGGTGGGTGGCCGTGTGGTTGCGGGCGGACGCCATGCGTTCACCCTCGGTCACGGTCAGGGTGATCTCGCTGTCCAGGAACAGTTCGCCGGATTTTACGGTCACGGCCATGACGGTCAGGGCGGGCAGGGGTTTCAGGGTGTCGGTGACAACGGCCGCGCCCGTGGGGCCGCTGACTTCGCCCGTATCCCCGATCTGGCCGCCGGATGCTCCGTAAAAAGGCGTGCGGCCCGCCGCCAGATAGCCTTTTTCGCCTTCACGCAGGCGGTCCACCCGTTCGCCGTCGACGCTGAGCAGGGCGGTGATTCGGCTTTTCGCGGCAAGTTCGCCGTAGCCGCAGAATTCCGAGGACAGGCCCTCTTCCAGCAGAGCCGCGAACAGGGCGGTAAGGTCGCGTTCGCCCGAGCCTTTCCAGGCCGCCTTGGAACGTTCCTTCTGCTGCGCCATGCAGGCGCGGAAGGCGTTTTCGTCCACGGAAAAGCCGCGTTTCTCGGCCACGTCGTTGACGATATCCAGAGGAAACCCATAGGTGTCGTACAGGGTAAAGGCCACATCCCCGGACAGAGTCGCCTTGGCGGGCAGTTGGGCCAGTTCGTCTTCCAGCAGGGCCAGACCCTTGTCCAGGGTCTTGTCAAAGCGGTCTTCCTCTTCGCGCACCAGGCGGGCGATGAAATCGCGCGATTCCGTCAGTTCCGGATAGTCGCCGCCCATGAGGTCCACCACCTTGCCGGCGGTCAGGTGCAAAAACGCGGCAGGCATGCCGATCAACCGGCCGAAGCGGTAGGCGCGGCGGATCAGGCGGCGCAGCACGTAGCCGCGGCCTTCGTTGGAAGGCATGATGCCGTCGGCCACCATGAACGCGACCGCCCGGCTGTGGTCCGCGATGACCCGCAGGGCCGTATCCGTATCGTTGGTATCCGGCGCGCTGAAGGAATAGTTCGAATTCGCGAGGCCCGCGATGTATCCGATCAGATCCTGGAACAGGTCTGTATCGAAATTGGACCGTTTGCCCTGGCAAATGGCCGCCGTGCGTTCCAGACCCATCCCCGTGTCAATGCTGGGTTTGGGCAGTTTTTCCCGGTTGCCCGGCTCGATCTGGTTGAACTGCATGAAAACCAGGTTCCAGATTTCCAGAAAACGGTCGCAGTCGCATTTGCCGATGCCGCATTCCGGGCCGCAGGCCATGTCCGCGCCCTGGTCCACAAAGATTTCGGAGCAGGGGCCGCAGGGGCCGGTATCGCCCATGGACCAGAAGTTGTCCTTTTCGCCGATGCGCAGGATGCGTTCCGGCGCCACCCCGGCGATTTCCCGCCAGTAGCCGGCGGCTTCGTCGTCGTCTTCGAACACCGTGACCCACAGGCGGTTTTTGTCCAGACCCAGTTCTTCGGTCACAAAGGTCCAGGCCAGGCGGATGGCTTCCGACTTGAAATAGTCGCCAAAGGAAAAGTTGCCCAACATTTCGAAAAAGGTATGATGCCGGGCTGTTCTGCCGACGTTTTCCAGGTCGTTGTGCTTGCCGCCCACACGCAGGCATTTCTGGGCCGTGACCGCGCGGGTGTAGGCGCGCTGTTCCTTGCCCTGGAAAATGGTTTTGAACTGGACCATGCCCGCGTTGGTGAACAGCAGGGTCGGGTCGTCACGGGGGATCAGCGAGGAAGAACGTACCACCTCGTGGCCGTTTTTACGGAAAAACTCAATATACCGGCGGCGAATCTCGTTGGCTGTCAACACTGTCGTTTCCTTGGCTTGAATGTGTTGGGGGGCGGCGGCCCCCCCAACCCCACACCGGCCAGATTACCCCACAACCCCCCCCGGCCCCGGGGGCGATGGCGAACCCCACC
>JAVBOK010000098.1:0-14611 GCA_031550605.1 Desulfovibrionaceae bacterium
CCATGCCGCCATACTCTTTGCGCCAACGGTAATAGGTCTGCTCCGTCACCGCTATTTTGCGGCAGGCATCGGCTATGCTTTCGCCCTGGCCGACCAGCACCTCAACCTCGCGGAGTTTGAAGATAATCTGCTCCGCCGTACATGTTTTCCGACCCATGACCTCTCCTCCGTGGCCTCACCTTATACTAACTTTTGCGGTGGACCAGTTTTTTAGGGGCAGGTCAAGAGTATGTGGAGAGGCTTCAAACAATCCTTTCGCCAGAGCATTATGCGCTTTATGACGTGCTCAACGGCAAGCACCCGCGCGATATGGCCCGCATGATAGCGGACACCTTCGCAGCTTTTTACCCTGCTGTGCCCGGCATCCAACTCCGTGTTCTCAATCATCTGTATCCGAAGCATTACAAAAAACAGCCTATCTATTTAGCTGAATTAAACCGGAATCTTGCGAGTTTGGAAGGCCAGTTCCACGAGGACAGCCCGTGTCTCGACTTTGTTGAAAGCCTGCGCGAAATTTTCAAGGTGCTGACTAAGCCCAAACCCTATGGCCTCGGCGATCGCATCAGTAAAAACGGCGAAGACGCTACATTCAGCCCGAAGCGAATAGAGCAGCAATGGCATGAATGCCGCCACTGCTGGCGCAGGGTATACCGCTACCCCTCTGAAAATGGCCCACCACTCTGCGAGGCCCACAACTACAGAAGTACGGACAAAGAATACCGTCAGCGGGAGCGGATGCGGCCCAAATTCACTCAGCGCTGGCTGGCATTACAGGCCGGTGGCAATGACTTGTTTCGAGAAATGAAGAATGTAGCGGGGGATCAGGTCATGGGCGATCAATATGCCCTGGCCCTATGCTTTGTTCTGCCGCATGTGCGGGAGTATCTTCTCGCCAGATTGCCGGATGAATTCAGGAATGGTGACGAGGCAAAGCTCAAGGAGTTGGATGAATTCCTCAGTCAACCGGAGGAAAGCCCGTTTTGGTCACTCCCTTTTGAGCAACATGAAGAATACCTGCGCACCCATCAAGCCCCAGGCGCGGGCCTGATTCGTGCTGTGGTTGACGCACTCGACCCGCCGCCTTCAAACCCAGACACCAATCTTGCCAAGGCCAGGGAGCTTTTTGTCGAGCGCCTCACTTGGAATTTTGCGGAATACATGGACTATATTTATCAGGCAGAGGCGTGGATGGAGGCGGAAGAGCTTTCACAGCATGGCGGAAAGCGAGAAAAAATTTAACGGGTACATAGTTAAATATGAACTCATTTTATCAAATGACTGTGGGTTGTTATGGCAAAATTTTCCCAAGAAGCAAATTTAATACTCCAAAGTGCATGTGCATCTGTTCTAATGCTCGAACTAAATAGAGATAACAGGCTGCTAGAAAGTGACTTCTTTAATGGTCTAGAATTTTTAACACCAGAAGTGAAAGATATTATTGTAAATCAGATTGGAGTTGGCAATCAAGGCACATTCTTAATGGTAATATATGCACTTCTTGTTGTGCCAAAAGAGTTATTACAAAATCAATACGTATCAGAATTTAATGGAATTGATGCATACATCGCTAAAATTGTGAAGACAAGCCAAACAAATTATAAATCAGATGTACCAACAATTCGATATGTAAATCACATGCGTAATGCTATCGCACACGCCAAAGTAAAAATTTTAGAGGAACCAGAAAGGTCAGTTATCTTTAGTGATGACTCTCCCAGGAACGAACATTGTGAATTCGAACTTCCACAGTCAGAGTTAATTCCCTTAATTAATAAACTTCTTGAAGTTCATGGCAAATACATAAAAGCACTGCCCCGGTAAGTTTGATGATTTAAAAATTGGAGTAAAATTTTTGCTCCAATTTTGCTCCACTGCCATCGACAAACATTGAACTTTTTCCAATATTCGTTGATACTCAATCCATTGATATTTAAAGAATATTTTTGATAACGCATGGATAAAATTGAGCTATAGATGCGCCTCGAAATCGGGTTATCGGTTAATCCCGGTACGTGGGTTCGAATCCCACCCTCTCCGCCAGAAACTTACAGCCGCAAGGCTTTTGCAAAAATGGAGCACTCCGCAAAAGTGCTCCATTTTTACTCCACTCACCTTGAAGCGACGGAGCAAAAAGGGGAACAAAATGGTCGCCGCCTCCCCCGAGGGGAACGGGCATATCCGCGTAATTGTCGCCGCCGGCGTGAATGATGACCGAGCGGTTGCGGATGTCGCCGACGTTCAGACCCGGCGCCAGCAGGGTATGGTCGGCGCGGCCTTTTTCGTCGGCCACCAGCACGGGCAGATCTCCCAGGTGCCCGTTCCGCGTATGGCCGGGCCCCAGATGCCTGCCGGTCTTTTGCGGATCATAATGACCGCCGGCTTCCAGCCCCGCCACCATTTTTCCGTCTTTTTGCAACAGGCTGCAGTTGGGGTTTTCATGAATATGGAAACCGTGCGGTCCCGGCGGCAGTTCGCCCAGTCTGGTGATGATTTCCAAACCCATGTCCGTGTCCGTGAACACCACTGTGCCGATGGTCTGAAACGCACTGGTCAGGCCTGTCTGGACCATGGGCACGGTGATTAATTCCGCCCTGACCGGAAGGGCGGAACCTACACCGGCACGGAAAAAGCCAGAGCGACGAAGCAGCGGAAGAAACGTTTCATGGGAAAGCTCCTTTCTGGGGTACATGATGGAACGGATTTGGGAAAAGTATAGCATCCCCGTAGCGCCGTGTACAGGCGAACGGAAAATACCCTTGCGCCCGTGTGCATGAAGGGGCATGATGCGGCCATGCCGACATTCACGAACGCTCCTTCCCGTCCCGCACATCTGGCCCTTGGGGCCGCGGGCGAAGCGGAAGCCGCCCGGCGTCTTGCGGCCCGGGGATTTCGCATCCTTGCCCGCAATTGGCGCCCCGCCGGTCCCGCCCGTTCGCTGGAGCTGGATATTGTGGCGGAACATAAAGGAAGTCTGGTTTTCGTGGAAGTGAAAACCAGACGAAACACGGACGGGCAGGGCTCCCCGGATGCGCCGCAGTCGGAACTCGGGCCGAGGGACAACTTCACCCCGGCCAAGCGGAACAGAATAATCAGGGCGGCCAAGGCCTATCTGCAGGAAAACGGCTGCTGGGACCGGCCCTGCCGTTTCGATCTGGCCTGCATCACCTTTATTCCCGGCCACCCGCCGGCGCTGGAACACTATGCCCATGTCATCGAAATCGACCAGCCTGTGGGTGGTGGCAACACCCCTTGGCAACCCTGGTGATTTTTCCCCCAGAGCGCGGGAAGTCATTGCCGGCGCGGACATGGTCCTGGCTGAAGATACCCGCCGCGCCGGATTGCTGCTGTCCCGCTGCTCCGTGACCGCCAGGCGCTTTGTCAGCTTGCACGAACACAATGAGGAAGAACGCCTGCCCGCCATTCTGGAAGAGTTGCGCGCAGGGGCGACGGCCGCCCTTATATCCGACGCGGGCACCCCGCTGGTGTCCGATCCCGGATACCGGCTGGTCAAATCCTGCCGCGAAGCCGGGCTGGGGGTATCCCCCGTACCCGGACCTTCGGCCCCCCTGGCGGCGCTCTGCGCCAGCGGCCTACCGCCCAATCCCTTTGTTTTCCTGGGTTTTCCGCCCCGCGCCAAAGGGGATCAACTGGATTTTTTCAACCCCTACGCGACCCTTGCCGCCACGCTCGTTTTTTTCGAGCGCAAGGACAGGCTGGCCGCAACGCTGGAAAACGCCGCGCGGATGCTGGGGCGGCGCGATGGCTGTATCGCGCGGGAATTGACCAAGACTTACGAGGAGTTTATCCTGTTCAAACTGGGCGACCCTCTGCCGTCGGGCGAGATGTTGGGCGAAATCACCGTTGTTCTGGGGCCGCCGGACAAAAGCGCGGTTACCCCGGAACACGAGGTGCGCGCCCGCATCCGCGCATCGCGCGGCGGCGCGGCGAAACCCAAGGACGCGGCCCGCTTGGTGCAGACGGAAGTGACGGGCTGGAGTCTGAAGGATATTTACAAACTGATGCAGGATAGCGACGCATGACGGCAACCGCCATGCCGGAAGGCCGGACGGCGTGGTCCGCGACGAAAGCGGTCCCGGTCCGCGGCGCACGGGAACAGGTGATGCGGGGAATTTCCCAGAAAACCCTTCTGCGCATTTTTCTGCGCAGCTACTTGGTGGGCGCCGCCTACAACATGCAGGGTCTGCAGAACGTGGGCTTCATTTACGCCATGGAACCGGGTCTTGCCGCCATCCATGCCGGTTCGGGCGGATTGCGGGCGGCAAGGGAACGCTACATACGCCACCACAACTGCCACCCCTTCTGGGCGCCGCTTCTGGTCGGCATCTTTCTGCGCGCGGAAACGGACATCGCCGGGGGACACCTGTCCCCCGGCGCCTTCATGGCGGTGAAAGACACCGCCACCAACACCCTTTCCGCCCTGGGCGATTCGGTTTTCGGCGGCAGCATGCTGGTGGCCTGGGCGCTTGCCTGCGCCCTGCTTGTCGCCCTGGGCCAACCCGGCGCGGCGGCTTTCCTGAGCATTTCCCTGTTTCTGGCCCTGCAGTTTTTCAAAGTCTGCATTTTTGCCGCCGGGTTGCGGTACGGTCTTTCCACGTTGTTCTGGCTGCGGCGCTGGGATCTGATCAACTGGGGCGACAGGCTGAAACTGGCCAATGCGTTTTTACTGGCGCTTTTCCTGGTTCAGACCATGCCCCCGGATCAGTCGGCGCCGCTATGGGCCGCACTGATCGCGGTCCTTTGTCTTGCCGCATGGCTGACGCGTCGTATATATCCGTCCAGAATCGTCATCGCTCTGGCCGTCATGGGTGGAATGATCTTATTGTGCAGGTGAAACCGTATGCGCAAAATACATGAGACCGCTCCGGGAGAGTATGAAATCCGGGTGACCGTCACCAGCGAGCTTGGACTGCACGCGCGGCCCGCCGCCCTGGTCGCCCGGACGGCCCAGGAATACGCGGCGGAACTGCGCCTGGTCACGCCGCACCAGAGTGTTGACGCCAAAAGTATTCTCGATATTCTCTCTCTGGCCGCGGTCAAAGGCACGCCTCTGACCATCCGGGGCAAAGGAAGCGATGCGCAGCCCGCCCTGGAAGCCATTGCCGGCCTGATCCGCGCCCAATTCAGAGAAGGAACGCCATGACCAGCACCGTGCTGCACGGAATCGCCGTTTCCGCCGGCATCGCCATCGGCAGAGCCTTTTTTCTGAACAGAAGCAGCAAGACCTCCGCCAGACCGCAGCGCATCCCTTCCGCCCATATCCTCGCGGAGATCGCCCGCCTGGAACTGGCCGTCAGCGAAACCAAACGGGAAATCGCCGAGGCGGAAAAACGCGTGCCCCTCGTGCTGCAGGATCAGATGGGCATCCTGTCCGCCCATCTGATGATCTGCGATGACCCCAAACTGGTTGACACCGCGAAAAATCTCATCCGGCAGCACTGTTACAGCGCGGAATGGGCCATTGCCGAAACCGTCGACAATATCGCCAAAGCCTTTAACCGGATCGACGACACCTATATCCGCGAACGATCTCACGACGTACGCGCCGTCGCCGCCCGCATCACCGGCCATCTGCAGGGGCGGGGCGCATCCTCGCTGCCGGATGACGAACGCATCATTCTGCTGGCCCACGACCTGACCCCCACGGATACCATGGGACTGTCGCCGGACACCATTTTGTGCTTCGCCACCGAAGAAGGCGGCAGAACGGCGCATACGGGCATTCTGGCCCGCAGCCTGCAACTGCCCGCCGTGGTCGGCGTAAACGGGCTGGAAGAAAGCGCGGCCGATGGTGACACCGTTATTCTTGACGCCTTGCGCGGGCTTTTGCTCATCAACCCCGACCAGGGAACCATCGGCAAATACGAGGTCCTGCAGAAAAATTTCGTTCTGTTTCAGCGGACCATCGCCGGCAAGGCCCATCTGCCCGCCGAAACGCCTGACGGGTTGCGCGTCGCCGTGCGGGGAAACATTGAAAACCCGGACGAAGCCGCGCTGGTCATCAAGAACGGCGGCGAAGGCATCGGCCTGTACCGGACGGAATTCGGCTTCATTTCCCGTACCGCCATCCCCTCCGAGCAGGAACTGTACGAAGAATACGCAAAGCTGCTTTCCACCATGGCCCCGCACAAAGTGACGTTCCGCACCCTTGACGTGGGCGCGGACAAGATGCTCTGGACCCAGCGGTCGCTGCAGGAGGCGAACCCGGCCCTGGGCCTGCGGGCCATACGGTTCTGCCTGCGCAACCAGTATATTTTCCGCCGCCAGTTGCGGGCCATTCTGCGCGCCAGCGCGCACGGCAACGCGGCGCTGATGTTTCCCATGATTTCCGGGGTGCGCGAACTGCGCCAGGCCAAAGCCATTCTGGGCGAAGTCCGCCAGGAACTGGAAGCATCGAACGTGCCCTTTGACCACGACATTCCTGTGGGCATCATGATCGAACTGCCCTCCGCCGTGCTGATTGCCGACGCCCTGGCCAGGGAAGTGGATTTTTTCAGCATCGGCACCAACGACCTTATCCAGTATTCCCTCGGCATCGACCGGGGGAACAAACATGTGGCGTATCTGTACCAGCCGCTGCATCCGGCCATTATCCGGGCGATCAAGCTTGTGGCGGACATGGCCCATCAGGAAGGCATTTCCGTTTCCGTGTGCGGGGAAATGGCTTCCGACCCGTATTGCCTTCCCATTCTGCTGGGCATGGGCATCGACGACTTTTCCATGGCCCCCCAGGCCATCCCCGGCATCAAGCACATCCTGCGCAGCGTCGATCTTCAAGAATGCCGCGATCTGCTGCGTCAGGCCGCATCTGCGGCCACGGTGGAAACCGTCAACAGAATGGCCAAACAAACCCTTTCCCAGCGCTTTGCCGAAGAACTGCCGTTTTACGTCTCTGTTCTGGATACGGAAGAATGACCATGAGCAAAAAACCTTCGCCCGGCCTGATCGTTCAGAATAAAAAAGCCAGGCACTATTACGATCTGCTCGAATTTCTGGAAGCGGGCATCGAACTGACCGGGTCCGAAGTCAAAAGCATTCGCGCCGGCCACGTCAGCTTTCACGACGCGTATGTGAACTTCCGCGCGGGAGAGGCATACCTTGTCGGGGTGCGCATCGCGCCGTACGCCAATGCGGGATACGTCAGCCACGATCCGGACAGGGAAAGACGGCTGCTGCTGCACAAGCACGAAATTGCGGTGCTTGAGGCGCGGGTCAATCAGAAAGGACTGACCGTCGTGCCCGTGAACCTGCATTTCAAAACCGGACGAATCAAAGCGGAACTGGCCGTAGCCAGGGGCAGAAAACTGCACGACCAGCGGGACGACCTGAAAGAACGCGCCGAACAGCGCGATGTGCAGCGTGAACTGTCGCGGCGGTAATGCCCGTCCAAGCAGTCTCTTCGTTTGATCGGGCATTGGAATGGGCCGCGCGGCTGCGTGGTCCCGGCGCGCGGTGCCGCCGTCCCCGCAGGGGCCTTCGGATGAGCGTTTTTTCCTCACGCATGCCGCGCCATTCGGTCGGAAAACAGCGCGGCTTTTATGGAGAAACGGAACCGGCATGAACGTCCTGGTTGTCAATCTGACCCGCTTCGGCGATCTGCTGCAAAGCGCCGCCGCCGTGTCCTCTCTTGCGGACGGCGGCAGGGTGGCCCTTGTCTGCCTGGACAATTTTGCCGCCGCGGCCGCTTTTCTGCCGCATGTGGACCGGATTTTCCCCTTCCCGGGCGGCAAGATGCTGGCGGCGCTGCAGGTGGAAAAAAATCGCGCCGCGCCGAAAGCGGGCGCGGCCTGGGCCGGGGCGCTTTCCGATCTGGCCCGCTGGGCCGACGGCATTCAGGCCGATTTCGCGCCGGACCATATCTGCAACATCACCCCGACCACCAGCGCCAGGCTTCTCGGCCGCTATCTGGCCAAAGAAAAGGACGTGGCCGGGTTCGGTCTGGACCGGCTGGGCTTCGGCTGCAATTCCACGCCCTGGGCCGCCTTTATGCAGGGGGCGTCCCGCTCGCGCGGGGTCAGCCCCTTCAACGTGGTGGACCTGTTCCGCAAGGTTGCGGGCATCCGGGACGGCGTTGCCGCATCCCCCAACGCCCGGACGACTCTGGCCGCGCCTTCTCCGGACATTCTTGCCGCCGCGCGCGAACATCTGGCATCCGCCGCCCCTTCCGGCACCAGGGGCTTTGTCGCCCTGCAGATGGGGGCCAGCGAAGAACGCCGCCGCTGGCCCGAAGAGGCTTTCGCCTTTGTCGGCGGCGAGTTGTGGCGGGCGGAAAAACTCTGCCCCGTGCTGCTGGGATCCGCATCCGAGCGGCCCCTTGCCGAGCGCTACGCGGCGCTTTCACCGGGTCCGGCCATCGACCTGGTGGGCCGCACTGCGCTGCCTGAACTGGCCGCGACCGTCAGCGCCGTCTCGCTGCTGATCAGCAACGACACCGGAACCCTGCACCTGGCGTCCGGCCTGGGCGTTCCCGTCCTGGGCATCTTCCTGGCCACGGCCCAACCCTGGGACACCGGGCCGTACAAAGCGGGCAACTGTTCCCTGGAGCCGGATCTGCCCTGCCACCCCTGCGCCTTTGGCACGGACTGCCCGAACACGCTTGCCTGCCACGCGGCGATCCGGCCGGAAACCGTGCTGGCTCTCGGCCGCGTGTATCTGGCCGGCGGGAACTGGGATGACCCGGCAGCGGCCGGAGCGGGATTGTATGCGGGCAGCAGGGTCTGGGAAAGCACGGCGGATGCCCAGGGCTTTGCCGACCTGCATTCCCTGTCCGGCCATGAGCGGGAAGCGCGGACCGCATGGCTGCGCGTCCAGCGGCATTTTTATCGCCAGTTTCTTGACAGGGATACGTCCCTGCCCTTTGCCCCGCAGGCGCCTCCCCTCCCCCCGACCCTGCCGCCGGATGCGGCGGAGCCCCTGACCGAGGAATGCCGCGCCGTTCTGACCATGCTTGACGCCCTCATCCAGCAGGGGGAACTGCTGCTTGTCCGGCCCCTGCCCCAGGTGCGGGAACGCTTTCTGGCCACCTGGCAGCGGCTTGCGGCGTTTTTCCGCGAATCCCCCCGCCTGGCCGCCCTTTTCCTGCTCTGGCAGGAAGAAACCCAGAACAGCGCGGATGTGCGCCCGGCTCTGACGCTGGCCGGGCAATACCGCGACCTGCTGGCGGGCATTCTGGCGGCCGTTTCCGGGCCCGAAGCGCGTTGAGTGCCGTTTTTCCGGCGGCAGAATTATCCCTTTCGTAAATTTTTTATTTTATTCTTTTATATTTCAGAATATTATAAATTTGGCCCGTCATTTGCATTACCTCCGCCGCATACTGTAAAAATTTCCCTTCGGGGGAGGAGGAAACAACTATGATCATCATCGACGGGCGCCAAAGCGCCATGAACCTCGGCAATTTCACCAACCTTGAAGAAATCCTGGTCAAGGTGATGGAAGAAGAAGTGCTGGAAAACCACGTGGTCACGGACGTCATCGTCAACAACGAAGCGTTCAGCGAAATTTATCCCCACCAGGCGGAAGACATCAGCAGTGATGAAATACGCAATCTGGAAGTGCGCACCGCGTCCCTCGGCGAAATCGCCGCCGACGTGACCCAGGAACTGTTCAAGGTCATCCGCCTGATGCAGGGGGGCGGCAAACGCGTGGCCGTGCTGTTCCGCCAGGGCGACGCCGCGGAAGCGCTGGAAGTGCTGCAGGATCTTCTGGACGTCACCCGCCATTTTCTCGGCATCATCAATATGCTGTACGAACGCTTTCCCGCCAAGAACGAAGCGACCCTGGTCGGCGTCAGCAACGAACTGGACGGCCTGCTGACCGAAATGAGCGACGTTATGGTCAATCAGGATTGGGTGCTGCTGGCCGACCTGCTGGAATTTGAATTCCTGCCCGGCTGCGACAACTGGAACGAAGTGCTGGCCGCCCTGAGCGACGATATCGCTTCGGCCAAACTGTCCTGATGTTCCCCGAAAGGAGCGGACCATGCACGAAAGCCTGCGCCTTCTGGATGCCGCCCTGGAATTGACGCGGCGGGAAGACGACGCCCTGGCGGCGGAGGATGAGGAGCGCATGCACGATCTGTGCGAGGAACGGACGATCCTGATGGCCCGGGCCTGGGAAAAACGCGCCGGCTGCGACGTCACGCAGTTGCGGGGCCGCCTGGAAGCAATCCGGAAAGCCCAGGACGCCCTGACGGCCACGGCGGAAGCGGCATCCGGCAGGCTGCGCGCCGCTCTGCAAAGCAGCCGCGAACAGGGCAACCGCCTTGCGGGGTACCACAAGGTCGTCGCCCGGCAGACCAGCGCCATGCTGCTGCAGACCCGTGGCTGACCGGAGCGGAATACGAAACGGACGAGACGGCCGCGCCGCAATCAAAACGGATGATTGCGGCGCGGTTCATTTCCCCGCCGGCTTGCGCGGCCCGGCGATCACTGATAGCGATAGGACACCATCGCACGCGAGGGCAGCATGAGCATCAACTGGAAAGGCATCGTTCTGGCCGGGGGATCGGGCACCCGTCTGTATCCTCTCACCCGCAGCGTCAGCAAACAGCTGATGCCCATTTACGACAAACCCATGATCTATTACCCGCTTTCCGTGCTTATGAGCGCGGGCATCCGGGATATCGCGATCATTTCCACCCCGGATCATGTGCCGCTGTTCCGCTCTCTTCTGGGCGACGGCTCGCAGTGGGGCTGCGCGCTCAGCTATGTGGTCCAGCCCAGGCCCGAAGGCATCGCCCAGGCTTTTCTGCTGGCCGAGGGGTTCATCAAAGGGTCCAACGTCTGCCTGGTGCTGGGCGACAACATCTTTTTCGGGCACGGGTTGCCGCAAAAGCTGGAATCGGCCATGCTCCGCGAATACGGGGCCACGGTGTTCGCCTATCACGTGCGCGACCCCGAACGGTACGGCGTGGTCAGTTTCGACGAAGCGAAAAAAGCCGTGTGCATTGAAGAAAAACCCGCGCTGCCCAAATCCAATTATGCTGTCACGGGCCTGTATTTTTATGACCGCAACGTGGCGGACATTGCCCGCGGCCTTGCCCCTTCCGCCAGAGGAGAACTGGAAATAACCGACCTCAACAACCGGTACCTGCAGGCGGGTTTGCTCCACGTGGAAACCATGGGCCGGGGCATCGCCTGGCTGGACACCGGCACCCACGACGCTCTGCTGGCCGCCAGCACTTTCGTGCAGGCCGTGGAAACCCGCCAGGGCCTGAAAGTGGCATGCCTGGAAGAAATCGCATGGCGGCAGGGCTTCATGTCCAAAGAGGCCATGTACGCCCTGGGGCGGGAACTGGGCAAATCCGGTTACGGCGAATATCTGCTGAGTCTTACCGATTAGGAGCCCTCATGGAAGTCGTCGCCACCCCCATTGCCGGCGTTCTTTTGATCAAGCCCCAGGTCTGGCGCGACGCGCGCGGGTTCTTCGTCGAAACCTGGCAGCGGGAACGATACCGGGCGGCGGGGATTGACTTGCCCTTTGTGCAGGACAACCATTCCCGTTCCACCAGGGGCACCCTGCGCGGCCTGCATTTTCAGAAAAAATTTCCCCAGGGCAAACTGGTATCCGTGGCGCGTGGCGCGGTGTTCGACGTTGCCGTGGATATCCGCGAGGGATCGCCGACGTTCGGGCAATGGTTCGGCGCGGAACTGACCGAAGAGAACCAGCGCCAGATCTGGGTGCCGCCGGGTCTGGCCCACGGCTATTGCGTGCTGAGCGAGGTCGCCGATTTCAACTACAAGTGCACCGAACTCTACCACCCGGAAGACGAAGACGGCGTCCGCTGGGACGACCCGGATCTGGCCGTGGCCTGGCCAGTGGCCGAGCCCCTGCTTTCCGCCAAGGACGCGGCGCTGCCCTTCCTGCGGGAACTGGCCTGAGGACGGCTTCACCCGGCCTACAGCATATTCACCGGATCCATATCCAGCGCCAGGCGCAGTTTGGGGTGGCGGCCCGCCGCGCGCAACGCAGCGGCGTACAATTCACGAACGGGACCCCAGGCTGCGGCCTTGATCAGGCAATGGAAACGCCGGAACCCGCGTAACATGGCAATGGGCGAGGGTGCGGGACCCAGCACGGTCAGCCCCAGTTCCCTGCCTCTGCCGCGCAACGTTTTGGCCATATCCTCCACCGCCGCCACGCCCCCGGCCCAGTCCGCCGGAAAACTCATGCGCACCAGGGCCAGACGCACAAAAGGAGGATAGAGCCGCTTCTCGCGCCGGGCTATCTCCTCGGCGTAAAATCCCGCATAATCCGCTGTCCGCACGTACTGCCAGCAATAATGCGAAGGATCGCGCGTCTGGATAAGCACTTCCCCCGGCTTTTCCCCCCGGCCCGCGCGGCCGGCGGCCTGCACCAGCAGTTGAAAGGTCCGTTCCGCCGCACGGTAATCCGGAAGATTCAGCCCCAGATCCGCGTCAGCCGCCACGACCAGGGTGACGTCGGGAAAATGGTGGCCCTTGGACAGCATCTGCGTGCCCACCAGAACCTGGGCCTCTCCCCTGGCGAAAGCGCCGAGGATTTCCTCCATTCTGCCGGCCCTCCGCGTGCTGTCCCGGTCAAGGCGCAGAATGCGTGTGCCGGTCCTCAAGCGCGGGACAAGGCTTTCCTCCAGTTTCTCCGTGCCTTCGCCCATGGGCAGAAAATGCATCCCGCCGCAGGCGGGGCAAGGGCTGGGGTACGGCAGGGCATGGCCGCAGTAATGGCAGACCGCGCGCTCCCTGCCCTTGTGATAGGTCAGGCTGATGGCGCAATGCGGGCAGCGCAGCACTTCCCCGCAGGACAGACAGTACATCAGCGGCGCGTACCCGCGCCGGTTCAGCAGAATGACCGCCTGATCGCCCCGGTCCACGCAGGCGGCAAGAGCCGCCGCGCTTTCTTCCGCCAGCACGCTGCCGTCCGGCATGCTCCGGGGCACGGGCACCAGGCGTACCGGGGGCAGCACCCCGCCCCCCACGCGTTCCCCCAGGTGATGCAGAGGCAGTTGCCCCTGCCGCGCCGCATAATAGGTCTTCACGTCCGGCGTGGCGGAACCCAGCAGCAGCAGCGCTTTTTCCCGCCCCGCCCTGTACCAGGCTATCTCTTTGGCCTGGTAAGGCAGGCCCTCGTCCTGTTTGAACGAACTGTCGTGTTCCTCGTCCAGAATAATCGCCCCCAGCCCGCGCACCGGCAGGAACAACGCCGAGCGCGTTCCCACGATAAGGCAGGGAGTGTCGGAAGAAGCCATTTGACGAGAGCGGGGCGCCGCTCCGCACCCGCCGGGGGCCTCAGGCCCCCGGTCCCCGCAATCGGAGGCATCGTCCGCCTTCGCCGTCGCGGAGCGTTCCGCCAACGCCCGGAAAGCCGCTTCGCGTTCCGGCGCGGACTGGTAGCCATGAAAAAAAAACAACGTCGCGCCGGGCAAATGGGTTTCCACATCGGTCCGCAATTTGTGGGCCAGGGCCACTTCCGGCGCCAGCAGCATGACGGATCTGCCCCGGCGCAGGCATTCGGCGGCCAGGGCCAGATACACGGCGGTCTTGCCGCTGCCGGTTATGCCGTGCAGCAGATGCGTGGCCGCCTCCCCCGCGTCCAGGCAGCGGACAAAGGCATCCAGCGACCGGCTTTGCGGCGGCGTCAGTTCGAAAGGCGCGTTCCAGACAGCCGGAACGCCGCCGCCGGCCGGTTCCGCTTTTTCGGCCCCGCCCCCGGGCCGAATCAGCACCAGACCGCGCCGGACCAGCAGCGCGAGGGTCGCGGCGCTTTCCCGGCCCAGATCTTCGGCCAGCCGCCGCCGGCTGACGCAGCCGCGTGCAAGCAGATATTCAAGCATTTCCGTCTGGCGGTGGGCTCTGGGCCGCACGGGCCAGGGCGGGTCCTGCGCCAGCGAGCACAACTCCAGATCAAAAGGATCGCAGCCCCCGTCCAGACAAAATGCCCTGTTGGCGGTCCAGGCCGCGCCGCAGGCGGCCTTCTCCTCTTCCGGCAGGGCGGCGAACCCGGCCAAAGTCACATCGCGCCTGGCCCCGTCCGGGCATTCTTCGGTGAAAAAGCGGATCCGGGCCTTGCCGCTGCGTAGCGGAGCGGGCAGCACCGTGCCCAGAATGCGGCCCACGGACGAAAACTGGCGCAAGCTGAGCTGGCGGGTGAGATCAAGATATTCCGGGCTCAGCATCGGCGCGCGTTCCAGCGGCCAGAGCAGCGGCTTCAAACCGGCCGGCGGGGTTTCGCCTTCCGCCTGTTTCCGCAAGACCAGAATCACGGCAGCGCGGCAGCCCTTGCCCAGAGGGACGCCAACGCGCAACCCCTCTGCCCAGGCGCTTTGCGGCAACCAGGGCGGCAGGCTGTACGTGAGCGTGGCGTAAGGGGGGCTCAGCAGGGCCACATCGGCCAGAAACACAGCGGACATGCATTCACCATAAAGTGGCGGGGGGAATTGGCCCCGCCGCCCAAGGGAGGCGAGCGCGGCGCCGCGGGGGGCAACCACCCCCCCAAATAGTAGACCGCCAGCAAGCCACCGGGGCCACAACCCCCCCAACACACACTAAAAATAAACCAGACACATTATCTAGCCATAATAAAAAGAAAGTGGGTATTATCCGGTCCACGCGCCACG
>JAVBOK010000057.1:0-16462 GCA_031550605.1 Desulfovibrionaceae bacterium
CATCCAGTATGATCCCGGCAGCCTCCGGCGGGCGGTGTCCGGCGGCGCCGCATGCCGCCGTAACGCGCCGAAACGGGCGTGCCCCGGCCAGGCCCGGCTTTGCGGGGCTGGGCATCGATCTGAAGCGCGCTTTTGCGTGGCAATCCCAAAGCGAAACCGCTTCCGGCCCGGCCCCGGTGCTTTCCCGGATCCGCCGCCCCGCGCCCCGCCCGGGGGAAATGATCCCCCCGGCCCCCCCCCGAACGGGCGGCGGGAAAGGCGGCATGCTTCAGAAGAGCAGGCCGCCCGGCAGAAGCACCTCGAGCAACCATTCAAAGACCACCCAGATCATGCCGGCGCCGGCCGCGGCGATGGAAAACCCTTTCCAGTATTGATTTCCGGGCAACCCGCCGAAATAGATGAAGCAGGCGGCCAGGTACAGGGCCGTGCTGGCATAAAAGCCCAGCGTCACGGCCAGAACGGGGTACAGCACCATCAGAACGGCTTTTACCGCCAGCCTGGTTCTGTCCATCTGCCAGTCGGTGACCCTGTCCCCCTTCTGATGGGGAAAAAGGGCCACAAGCAGGCCGAGAAAGCCCAGACAGAGCGCCAGCATCCTGGGGTAAAAACTGGGGCCGTACGTCGGCGATTCCAGCACCGTGACGGGCAGAAAACTCGCGGCCAGATAGTACCCCGCCGCCAGGGCGACAATGCCCGCGCCCAGGATGCGGTTCGCCCTGCGCATGCGGGGGTCGGGGGGGCTGCCCCCGTCCGCGTCCGGGCCGGCCGCGCCAACGCCCGCCCGGCGCTGTTTCAGCCCTGCGCGGATCAGGGGAAGGCAGAAATTCAGCACGACCACCAGCAGGATGACCGCCGTCAGCGGGCGCGAGATTATGCCCCATACGCCTTCGTTGCTGACCTGGATGGCGCGGCGCAGGTTCTTTTCCAGCAGGGGCCCCAGAATCAGCCCGAGGATCAGCGGCGGCACGGGAAATCCGTAGCGCTCGATGAGAAACCCCGCCAGCCCCGTGCCCATCATGACAAAGATGTCGAACTGGCGCTGGTTGGCCGCGTACGAGCCGACCACGCACATGACGACGATGGCCGGAAGCAGATAGCATTTGGGGATCTTGAGGGCTTTGACGATATAGCGCGCGCCGAAAAAGGCGATAAAGATCATCATGATGTTCGAGACATACAGGGAAGCCAGAATTTCGCTGATGACCTCGGGGTTTTCTTTGAACAGCAGGGGCCCCACCTGCAGGCCGTGCAGGGTGAGGGCCGCCAGAAGCACGGCCGCGGCCGTGTCGCCGGGGATGCCCAGCGTCAGCATGGGGATAAGGGAGCCGCCGATCACCGCGTTGTTTGCGGTTTCCGATGCGATGACGCCGTCGATTTCGCCCTTGCCGAAATTTTCAGGGTGCTTTGACGCCTTTTTGGCCTGGTCGTAGGACAGCAGGGAGGCGATGCTTCCCCCCGCGCCGGGCAGCAGTCCGATCCAGGTCCCGATGATGCTGGAACGCAGAAAATTTCCCCATTTTCCGAGCAGTTCCCCGGGGCGCGGGAACATGTCCCTGACCTTTGTTTCGCTGACCGCGGACACGGCGGAGCTGTTCGCGATATCCGCCAGAATCTGCGGAATGGCGAAGACGCCGATGAGAACGGCCATGAAGTCAAAGCCGGACATCAGGTGCAGGCTTCCGGCGGTGAAGCGGGGCGTGCCCATGATGACGTCCATGCCGATGGTGCCCAGCGCCAGGCCGAGAGTGGCCGAAACAAGCCCCTTGAGCGTGGAGTCGCCAAGCACCGCGGCAATGGTGGAAAGCCCCAGCAGCGATACGGCGAAATATTCCGCCGGCCCGAATTGCAGGGCGGCCATCGCCAGCAACGGCGCGAAACAGCCCAGCATGACGAAGCTGAAGGTGCCCCCGATGAACGAGGCGACCAGGGCGATGCCGATGGTTTGCGCCGCCCTGCCTTTGCGCGCCAGAGGAAAGCCGTCGAAAGTGGTCGCGATGGACGAGGACGTGCCCGGAATGCGCAGCAGAATCGCGGAATACAGCCCGCCGGAGATGCCGCCGACGTATATGGCGCACAGCGCGGCCATGGATGTGGCGTTGTCCATGGCAAAGGTCAGCGGCGTCAGCAGGGCCATGGCCATTGTGGCGGACAGGCCCGGAATGGCCCCCACCACCAGGCCGCAGGCCACGCAAAAGAGCATGATCAGCATCAGGGACGGCTGCAGCATCACCTGCATCGCGTCAAGAAAATGGGACAAGGCGCGCACCTCCTGCGGGGGGAAGACGGGGCCGCCCCGCACCGGGCCGTCCGGCCCGGTGTGAAGCGACGCCGACAGGCCGGATCCTTATTCTTTTTTCAGCAGGCCCGCGTTCTTGACCAGATTTTTCAGGAACTCGTCCTGCTTCTTCAGTTCGGCGACGAATTCCGCGGAGCCCAGATAGCCGTTCACGGTGAAGGAATCTTTCAGGAACTGTTTGAACTTGTCGGTTTCCATGGCCTGTTTGAACGCGGAGGCCAGTTTGGCGACGGCATCCTTGGGCGTGCCCTTGGGCGCCCAGATGCCCCGGTACTGGTTCAGAACGCAGTTGATGCCCTGTTCCTTGAAGGTGGGGATGTCCGGGAAGTAGGGGCTGCGTTTTTCCTCGGCCAGCCCGATGATGCGCAAATCGCCGGACTTGACGAGCGGCATGGCTTCGGCCAGCTGCAGCGCGCTTGCCGTGACCTGCTTGCCCGTGACCGCGGCTTTGTTGGATGCGCCGTCGTCGAACCCCACGACCTTGATCGGCGCGCCGGAAGAGGCGATGAAGGCTTCGGACACCAGGTGGGACATGCCGCCGATGCCGGAAACGCCGATGGTCAGCGTGCTGGGCGCGGCTTTCGCCGCCGCGGCCAGGTCCTTGGCGTTCTTATAGGGAGAAGCGCTGTGGACCAGAATCACGTGCGAGGCGATGTCCAGACGGCAGACGGATTCCATTTCCGTCCATTTCACCTGGCCCACGCCGAGATAGTAGGAACTGATCAGCGATTTGTCGTTGACCAGGATGGTGTACCCGTCCGGCTTGGACCGCGCGGCTTCCGCCGTGCCGATGGCCAGGCTGCCGCCGGGCTTGTTCACCACGCGCAGGGGTTGTCCGAAAAAGGGCTCGGCCAGGGCGGCCACGGTGCGGATGATAAGGTCCGTGCCGCCGCCCGCGGCGTTGGGGTTGATGATCGTGACGGCTTTCTGGGGGTACGCGGCCTTGCTCGCCCCGTATGCAGGGCAAACGGCCAGGACAAGCGCGAAAAACACCGGAATCAGCGCGATGCGTTTGATCATTCCTTGTTTCCTCCATGGGGTTTTGCCACGATTGGCCGGTGCGCCGTGCCTGTTGCGCGGCACCGTTTTTTTTCATCCTCCTTGCTGTCTCACTGCTGCACGACAGATATCATCGCATTATAGACTGTATTTCGTCAAGTCCGGTGCAGTATTTGTTTGTCTATCAATTATTTAAAAGGTCGATGTTTTTTATCATGTGGCTCAATGTTTGTATTTTTTTGTTGCAATATGAAAAATATTCTTTATCCTTGCAATATTCTCCCTGTTATCCTTTTAGTATCTTTGCATCATGTGTCTTGTTTCGTAATGACATGGGCATCTTGTTGTGCATTGTCTTCGCTTCATAGGGAAAATGAACATGAAATATCAGCAAAATAGGACGTGGATTGAAGTTTCCCTGGACAATCTGATGCACAATTTTCGTATTCTTTCAGATCTGGCCGGCCCTGCCTGTCCTGTTCTGGCCGTGGTCAAGGGCAATGCCAGCGGGTTGGGCGCGCAACGCATCGCACGGGAACTTGAAGCGCAGGGCTGTGCGTTTTTCGGCGTGGCCACGGTGGAAGAGGCGGTGGAACTGCGCGAATGCGGCGTCATGGGGCCGATTCTGGTTTTCGGCGCCGCCGGTCCGGATCACGCGCCCGCGGTCGCGCGGCATCGCATTGCCCTGGCCGTGTTCGACCATGCCCATGCGGCGGCGATTTCCGATTCGGCCCTGCGGCGCAATGCCCGGATCGACGTGCATATGAAAGTGGACACGGGCCTGGCGCGCTTTGGCATTCCCCTTGCCACGCAGATGGACAACGCGCTGCGCCAGGCCCTTGATATCGCCGCCCTGCCCGGCGTGGCGCTGCGGGGCGTTTTTACCCATGCCGCCAGCGCCGGCGCGGCGGATGACGACGCGTTCACCCTGAACCAGTTCGCGCTTTTCCAGCGCTTTACGGAAGAGCTTGCCCGCTCGGGCCTGCGCCTGATCCGCCATTTCGCCAACAGCCCGGCGCTGCTGCGCTTTCCGCAGACGCATCTGGACATGGTGCGCGCGGGGACCGCGCTTTTCGGATTCAACAGGTTCCGGCCCGAGGTGGACTTGAAGGAAGTGGCGTCGCTCAAAACGCGGATCGTCCATGTCAGGGAACTGCGGGCGGGGGACACGCTCGGCTACGGCCGGCTGTACACCGCGCGGCGCAGGACCCGGATCGGCATCGTCCCCATAGGCTATGGCGACGGGTTGCCGCGCTGTGTCGGCAACAGGGCGCATTTTCTGGCGCACGGGAAAAAAGCGCCGCTGGTCGGAAAGCTGTGCATGGACATGAGCTTTATCGACATCACGGATATTCCCGAAGCCGCGGCCGACGACATTGTGACCGTGTTCGGGCAGGACGGGCCGGCCTTCCAGTCCGTGTTCGCCATCGCCGATCTTTTCCCGGGATCAGGCCCTGAAGTGACGACGGTGCTCGGCCGCCGCATTCCCCGTTTTTACCTGCGGGGCGGCGACGTGGCGGGCAGGGCCGCCGGGTACGGATTGTAACGGCGCGGGAAAACCTTGCAGGGGCGGAGAAAGCTTCGTATGAAACACCGGAGGGCGGCGGCGCGGGGCGGTTCACCGTTGAAAAGCCGGCCCGTTCTGTACGGATCTGTCCTCAAACCCCTGCCGCGGGACGCTTGCGGGCGGGCCTTGTCCGCCGTTGCGCGGCGCCTCGAAGCGAAATCGCCCCAGCCGCGCCCGGAGTCCGGATGAACATCCACGACATCGAGATATTCCTTGCCATCATACGGGAGCGCAGCATATCGAAGGCGGCGGAAACGCTGTCCCTTTCCCAGTCCACCATCAGCCATCGCCTGCGGTCGCTGGAAAATTCGCTGGGCATCACCCTGCTTGAGCGGTACAGGGGCCGCAAGGACATCAACCTGACGCCCGAGGGAGACGTTTTTGTCGGGCTGGCCAGAAAATGGCTGTCCCTGCACGAGGAAACGCACAAGCTGATGGAGGGCGCCCCGCGGCTGCGCCTTACCGTGGGGGGCGTCGATTCGGTCAATTACTACATCTTCCCCCCTCTTTTCCGCCGGCTGATCCATAACGACCCGCCTCTTGAAATGAACATAACGACGCATCACTCCACGGAAATTTACGCCCTGCTGGAAAAGGGCGCGGTGGATATCGGCTTCGTCAACCACGACGCCCGCTGTCCCGGCATTGAAGCGGTGCCCGTGCTGCGGGAGCGTTTTCTCGTCATCCGGCTGAAAAGCGGCGTCGGGCCGCCTTCGCCGATCAGGCCGCAGGATCTTGATCCCGCCAAGGAGCTTCTGCACGCGTGGTTCCCCGAGTATCAGGCCTGGCACGATTTCTGGTGGAGCCCGGACAAGCCGGCGGTCGCCCGCTTTAACGTCGCCTCCATG
The DNA here is from genome assembly GCA_031550605.1 of Desulfovibrionaceae bacterium. Lineage (GTDB taxonomy): Bacteria > Desulfobacterota > Desulfovibrionia > Desulfovibrionales > Desulfovibrionaceae > FLUQ01. Next base: position 5,711 of record JAVBOK010000057.1, read on the forward strand.
CTGCTGAGCTTTTTCGACGACGAGCGGGTCTGGGCCATCGTTCCGGCGTCGGTGGCCAGGGTTCTTGCCGCGGCCGGCCCGCTGCAGGCGCACGAGATTCTGGACCCTCCCCCCGACCGCGTGGTCTATTGCATAACCAGCAAATACGTGCGCGCCTATACCTCGGCGGCAATGCAGATATTCAGGCAGCACATGGATGCGTTTTTGCTTGAGTTGCAGAATGTTCGTTGATTGGTGTGAACGACAGTACAGTATAACATCCCACGCAAGGAGACGGCCGCATGCTGGAATCGCAAATCAGAACCCCCGCTTTGATGCTTGACATGGACGCATTCGAAAAAAACATGAGCAATCTGCAGGAACTCGGCAATTCGCTGGGCATCGCCCTGCGCCCCCACTATAAGTCGCACAAATGCACGGCCATCGCCCACATGCAGGTCAAAAACGGCGCCAAAGGATTGTGCTGCGCCAAACTGGGCGAAGCGGAAGATCTGGCCGCCGCCGGCATTGAAGACATCCTGATCGCCAACCAGATCGTCGATCCCGCGAAAATCGCCCGCGTCGCGGCCCTCGCGGGCTGCTGCCGGCTGACGGTCTGCGTGGACCACGCCGAAAACGTCGCCGGCCTGAGCGCCGCCGCCGTGCTGCAGGGATCGGTCATCCACTGCCTGGTGGAGTACAACGTCGGGATGAACCGCTGCGGCGTGCGGACCCACGAGGAGTTTCACGCGCTGGCCAGACGGATCCACGAAGCGCCCAATCTCGTCTTTGACGGCATTCAGGCCTATGCCGGCCAGATTTCCCATCAGGAGGATTTCGCGGCCAGAAAAGCGGACACGGACAAATATGAGCGCGAATTGGCCGAACTGAAAAAATACGTGGAGGGCAAAGGCATCCCGGTCGGGGAAGTCAGCGGGGTCAGCACGGGGACCGCGCATCTGCGCCCCGAAAAGAGCGTGTACACGGAACTGCAGGCGGGCAGCTACATTTTCATGGACGTTGCGTACAATGCCCTGGATCTTTCCTTCGAGAATTCGCTGTTCGTGCTGACTTCCATCATCAGCATCAACAACGGCAGAATCATCACCGACTGCGGGCTCAAATCCCTCAGCACGGATCAGAAGGCGCCCCGGCTGCGGGAATATCCCGCCGCCCCCCTGAAGCTCAGCGAAGAGCACTGCTCTTTTCCGGAAGAGGGAAAACACCGCATCAATGACAGGCTGCATGTCATCCCCGGCCATTGCTGCACCACGGTGAACCTGCATGATCACATCTATTTCGTGCGCCAGGGCAGGGTGACGGACCGCGTGCCGGTGACCAGCCGGGGCAAGAGCTATTGAAGCTTCCGGCACGGCCGCCGGCGGAAATCACCGCCGGCGGCCGTGCCGCGCTGCCGGGGGTCCGGCAGCGGCGGGCCCGGCGGAGGCGTTCGCCGGGACCGCTTCATTCGGGGAACAGGCGGGAAAAAACGCCCAGGGGCACCGGCCGGACGGGTTGCCTGCAGCTGAGGTATCCTGTTTTCGCCGCGTTCACGCCCAGGGCCCGGGCGGCGACGCCGGCGACGGCCGGACCGCAGGTGCGCCCCTGGCAGTTGCCCATGCCCGCCCGGGTAAAAAGCTTGATCTCGTTCACCTCGTGCAGCCCGTCCGCCACGGCGGCCCGGATTTCTCCGGCCGTGATGTTCTCGCAGCGGCAGACCACAACGTCGTCGGCCAGCTGATAGATATCGCCGCGCGGCGTGAACAGGGCGTCGACAAAGGGGCGCGGCGCAAGAACGCGGGCCAGGGCGGCAAAAAGGGGCGCGAGCAGCCGGAACGCTTCGCGGGGGGGAATGAGCCGGTCTTTTTTCGCCACGGCCGCCGCGCAGATTTTTCCTTTCAGGGCCGCGGCGTCAGCCCCCCGCACCTGGGCGCAGTCGCCGATCAGGTAGATGCCCTGGCGGCTGGATTCGCCGAAAATGTCCGTGGCCGCCTGCCAGCACTGCTGCCGCGCGTTCCAGACGTGGGCCAGGCGCAGGGCGCGCGATATCTGGGTGCGCGGGATGACGCCCGCATGGTACAGCAGGGTTTTTGCCGGAACGCGCAGGGTCTTTCCCCCGGCGCTGAAGGATACCTCTTCCACGGCGCGGGAACCGTGGGCCGCAATGTCCCGCACCGCGCCGAACAGGGGCGCGCCGCTTTTTTTCACGGTCCGCAGCATGCGTGCGCCGCGCAGCAGCAGACCGGCCCCGGCGGCGGCCAGGGGAGCCCAGGGCGCGGCCCGCAGAAGGTTGCCGGGCGGGGTCGAATCAAGAACGCAGGCCAGAGCGCCGTCCCGGGCCAGATGGCTGCCCGCGAGCGGCAGCAGGGGCCCGCTTCCGGCCAGGATCACGGGGCCCTGCGGCGCCGTTCCCGCCCCTTTGCGCAGGATGTCGGCGCTGCCCGCGGTCATGACGCCGGGCAGGGTCCATCCGGGAAAGGGCGCGGGACGTTCCATGGCGCCCACCGCGACGACGGTCAGCCTGGTTTTCAGCTCAAAGGGCCTGCCGTCCCGCAGGCAGAAAACCCGGTTCGGCTCAAGCATCCAGACCAGGGTGCCGGGCATGTACTCCACGGTGCTGCGCAAAAAGCGCCGCACCAGGTCCAGGCCCCTGCGGTATTCGTCGTGTTCCCGAAACCGCCGTTCCGCTTCGGGGTGGGTGACGCCGCGATAGATCTGCCCCCCCGGCGCGGGCTGTTCATCGACCAGGGCCACGCGGAGCCCGAATTCGGCCATGCCGCACGCGGCGTTCAATCCCGCGGGACCCGCCCCGATGACGACGGCATCCCATTGCGCCTGTATCATTGTTCCTCCGCTCCGGGGATTTGTCTGGAAATGCGCATGCCGTCGGCCACAAGGGTCAGACAGGCCTGCTGGTTCGGCGCGCCGTTGATGGTGACCAGGCATTCAAAGCACACGCCCATCATGCAGAACGGCCCGCGCCGGTCCCCGGCAAGGGGGTGCACGCCGGTGTCGTTCGCGCCGGCATGGCCCAGCACGGCGGCGGCCACCGTGATCCCCCGGGGCACGCGGTATTGGCTGCCTTCGAAAACAATGGTCACCTGCGCGTCTGCTGGCGTGTTCATGGCGAATCCTCACTGCCGCCCGTCGGCGAACCTGCTCAGGCTGAACAGGGAAAAATCGGGGGAAACCTCTTTGCCCAGAACAAAGGCCGCGGCCTGGTCCGCGATCATGGGGGCCTGGGTCACCGCGCTGTGCATGGCGAAAATGAAGGCGTTGGCGTGTCCGGGGACGCGGTCGTAAACGGGCAGGCCGTCGTCGGGCCAGACCCGCAGGCCGGCCCAGGTCCGCAGCACTCTGGCTTCAGCCAGTTTCGGCCAGATCCGCATGCTTGTCGCGGCGGTCAGCGCGAGCACCTCCGGCACCGTGGACAGGTCGAAACCGGATTCCTCATGTTCCGTGCCCAGCAAAACGGTGCCGCCCCGCGAACGGAGGATGTTGTGCAGCGGCACGGGCAGGACGTCCTCGGGAAAGCGTTCCAGCAGCATTTTCTGCCCCCGGTTGGGGCGGATGGGGACCTTGAACCCCAGTTGCAGCCCCAGGGCCGGGGAACCCAGCCCCGCCGCCAGCACCAGTTTTTCCGCCCGCAGCGCGGCGTTCTCCGTCTGCACGGCGTAGCCGTCCCCCTCGCGGCGGACCCGGCGGGCGCGGGTGCCGTGCAGCAGCGTCCCCCCGGAGCGGACAAAGGCTTTGCGCATCCCGAACAGCAGATGCAGGGGGCTGACGTATCCTTCGTCCTCGCAGTACGAGCCGCCGGTGACGTCCGGGCCGAATTCGACCCTGGGCAGCATCTTTTCCAGTTCCGGCCGTTCAAGCATGCGGACCGGAAAGCGGCCGGATTCGCTCTGCCCGGTCATTTTTTCCAGATAGGCGACCCTGTCGGCAAAGCCTTTCTCGCCAAGGACGGGGGTGATGCCGCCGGTCAGCTCAAAGCGGATGTCGATGCCGCCGGCGCGTTGTATCTCGGCGGCAAAGCCGGCGTACCCGGCGGCGGACGCGAACGACCAGCGCGAGTATGCCGGCCTTCCCGCGCCCTTGGCCTGGCACCAGACCAGGCCGGTATTGGCCCGCGACGCGCGCGAATGCACCGGAACCTCGTCAACGAGAACGACCCGTTTGCCGGACCGGGCCAGACCGTATCCGACGGCGGACCCGGTCACGCCGCCGCCTATGACGGCAATATCGAATTCGTTCTTCATGCGGCCTCCGTGGCGGCGACGCTGGAGCATCCGGCCCCTGCGGCGCGGCGGCACGCGCGAAGGGGGAAAGGCGAAAAAGCGTCTTTTCCCGCGCGCGCCGCCGGCCGGGGCGGCATCAGCCTTTCTTTTTCCAGGCGATGCAGTCGACTTCCACCTTGCAGTCGTTCATCATCGTGCCCTGCACGGTAACGCGCGCCGGGGCGTGCTCCGCCGCGAAGTACCGCCTGTACACGGCGTTGAAGCCGGAAAAATCGCGCGGGTCGTCCAGCCACACGCCGACGCGCACGACATCCCCGGCCGTGTACCCGGCGTCGTGGACCCGCCGCATAAGGCCGTCCATGGCGGCCCCGGCCTGGACCGTGATGGATCCGCTGACGAAATTCCCTTCGGCGTCTTTAGGCGTGCAACCGGTGACGTGCAGCCAGCCGTCGGCTTCAACGGACTGGGATACGGGGTTGCCGCCGGGTTTGGGGGGGCCGTTTCTTTTGATTGCGGACATGGTGCGCCTCGTTACGGTTACAGTGTTGTCTACAGCGTGATCCGCGAGCGGATGCTTTCGTGTTCGAAAAGCGGCGTTTTCTGCAGGGCGAGCTTTTTGCCCAGCCCGGCGCGTTCCGCCGCGCGGGCGAACTGCAGCCCGATGGCCAGATCCAGGTACGACAGCCCCACATGCTTGAAATAAATGCGTTCGTCCGCGTTTTCGCGGCCGGGTTTGCGCCCGGACGCCACCTGCGCGATTTCCGTGACGGCCCCGGCGGGCAGCAGGCCCTGCCGGTGCAGCAGGGTGAGGGGCTGCGAACCCCGGTGCAGTATGGCCTCCCAGCTGTCGCAGACGATCTTGTCGCTTTGCAGGACAAGGTCCGCCGTCGTTTCATACGGTCCGATCTGGCTCAGGTAGCTGCCCTTTCCGACCATGGACGCGGTGACGAGAGGCTGCTGCAGGGGGGTGGCGGTGACCACGACGTCCGCGCCCTCCAGGGTGCGCCGCAGATCGCCCCTGCCCGCGGCGAAACGCATGTCCGGCAGGATGGCCCGCATCTGCCCGATGAAGCGGTCCTCTTCAGCGGGGCCGGCGGCGCAGACGCGGCATTCTTCCAGAGAGGGCAGGGCGGCCCTCATGCCCAGCAGATGGCTTTTCGCCTGTTCCCCGGCGCCCAGAAACCCGATGACCCTGCTGTCCTTGCGGGCGAAATAGCGCGCCCCGGCCCCGCCGACGGCCGCCACGCGCATGGTGGAACAAAAGGTCCCGTCCATGACGTACAGGGGAAATCCGGTGCGGATTTCCGAAATCACCATCACGGCGGTGATGGCCTGCCTGTTGTGCGCGGCGGGGTTGTCGTTGAACACCGAAACCCACTTCATGCCGCAGACCTCTTCATCGAGCAGGGTGGCGGGCAGGCAGTTGATCCTGTCCTGCGGGGAATCGCGGAAAATCTGCACCGTCTTTTCCGGAAACAGGACGCGGCCCCGCTCGTGGTCGCACAGGGCCTTGTGCACGGTGTCGATGGCCGCCGTCATGTTGAGGCAGCCGGCCTCAAGAAAATCTTCCTGCGAAAAAAAGATGGCGGAGATGTCTTTGCTCATTGCCGCTCCTGGCCGGGGCAGTGTTTTTTTCTGAACTGTTCGCGCGGGATCGCAAAATCGCGGCAGCCGTTTTCCTCGGCGCGGGTCGGCCCGCCGCCCGCCACGGCCAGCAAGGTTTCGTACAGGCGGCCGCCGGCCGCGCGGATCGCCTCTTCCGTCACGGCGTCGGCCACGCTGCAATCGAACAGGCTGCGCATGGCCTCATACCCGTCCCGGTTTCCGGTGATCTTGAGCACGGGCATGACCGCGCTGCCCACGGGGGTGCCGCGGCCGCTGCTGAACACGGCCGCCGTGGCGCCCATGATGGCGAAACCGGAGGTCACGAAAGGGTCCGGCCCCTGGGTGCGCTGGTCCAGAACCCAGAGGCCGGGACGGGGTATGGCGTCTTCCAGGCGGAGCACCCCCCGGACGGGGGATGCGCCCATTTTCCGGATATTGCCGACGGATTTTTCCACCAGGGTCGTGATGCCGCCGGCCTTGTTGCCGGGGGTGGGGTTGGCTTCCTCAAGGCGCTGGCCGGTGCGGGCGAAAAAATCCCGGCGCAGTTCGGCGACCATGTCCAGCACGGCCAGGCCGGCTTCCCGGCTGGCGGCCTGGCCGGCCACCAGATGCTCGCTGCCGGAAAAGCCGCCCACCTCGGCCATGAGCACGGTGCCGCCCGCCGCGACGATGCGGTCGGTCATGGCGCCGATGGCCGGGTTGGCGACAAGCGCCGTTGTCCAGTCCGATCCCCCGCACTGCACGCCCACGACCAGGGCGCTCGCCGGGCAGGGCACGCGGCGGGCGCGCTCAAGCTCCCGCCGCAGGCCGGCAAGTTTCGCCGTTCCCTCGGCCAGCGCTTCGGGCGGCCCCCCGGCATCCTGAATGCAAACCACGTCCGCCGGCTTGCCCGCCTTTTCGCATTCGCGGCGGAATTCCTCCGCGCGCAGCTGCTCACAGCCCAGAGCCACCAGCAGCACGGCCCCGACGTTGGGGTTGCGGGCCGCGCCAAGCAGGGCCAGGCGGGTGCGGGCGGAATCCTCGGCGGATTCAAGGCAGCCGTATTCGTGGGTGATGGCAACGGCGCCGCCGGCCTCGGCTATCCGCCGGGCGACGCTGTTGGCGCACGCGACCAGGGAAAGCACAAGCGCGTGGTTGCGCAGCCCGGCCCGGCCCCCGGGCCTGCTATATCCGGCAAAGGTTTCCATCGCCGCGCCGTTCCCGGTACAGGTTGGTGTACTCGTCGCACAACTCCCGGGTGATGTCGTCGACGTTGTGCGTGTGCACGTGCGCCCCGCGCGCTATGGGACCCGCCGCCCTGCCGATGACCACGCCGTATTTCACGATGTCCTCGCCGGGGGCGAAATCCTTCAGGGCGATTTTATGGCCGCGCGGGACTGGGGTCGCCGCCGTCAGGACGGTTTCGCCGACCGGAATTTCCGTTCCCGGCGCGCAGTCTTCGGTGACCGTGGCCACATTGTCGCGGCCGTTTACGTGGACCGCCAGGGTCATGGGGCGGTAACCGCCTGTTTTTTCAAAGCCATGCGCTGGATAAGAAAACCCAGGATGAACAGGCCGATGCCCAGGGCATCCGTGGCCATTCCCGGTTTTATCAGAGCCAGCGCCGCGCAGAAGTACAAAGCCCTGCTGGCCGGAGGGGATTTTTCGCCGTACAGGACGCCCTGCAGGGCGGAACCCAGAAACACCACGCCCAGCATCGCCGTGCACAGGGTGCCGAGAATGACGGGCAAGGATCCCCGCCACAGCAGGGACGGGGAATAGATGAACATAAAGGGCACGATGAAGGCGATGAAACCCAGGCGCACAGCCGTGACGGCCACGCCCATGGGGTTGGTCCGCGCGAGGATGCCCGCGGTGAAGGCGGCCAGCGCCACCGGGGGGGTGATGGCCGACAGGCAGGCGAAATAGAAAATGAACATGTGCGCGTAAAAGGGCTCGATGCCCAGCCTGACCAGGGCCGGGGCCACGACGGCGGCGCAGATCAGGTACGCGGCGGCCGTGGGCAGGCCCATGCCCAGGACCAGCGAGGCGGCCATGGTCAGGATCAGCGCGACGGGAACCAGCCCGCCGGAAAGGGCGATGACGGCCCCCGCGAATTTCAGGCCGGCTCCGGTCAGGTTCAGCACGCCGATGACCAGGCCCGCCGTGGCGCAGGCGGAAATCAGGCCCACGGCCTGCTTCGCGCCGTCGGCGAAGCCCTCGAAAACCTGGCCGGGGGATATCCAGGTGGCCTTTCGGAGAAAGGCGCAGAAAAAGGTGCCGTATATGGCCCAGATGCAGGCCTTGACGATGGTGAAATTGAAGCCCACCAGGGCGACCATCAGGACGAAGATGGGCAGGATCAGGTGCCCCTTTTCCCGCACGACCCTGCGGGTTTCGGGCAGCGAATCCCTGGGCAGGCCTTTCAGGCCCCGGGTGATGGCTTCCAGATCGACCATGTAGAAAATGGAGAAGAAATAGAGAACGGCCGGGATCACGGAGGCGAGGGCCACATCAAGATACGGCGTGCCGGTCAGTTCCGCCACGATGAAGGCGGCGGCCCCGAGAATGGGGGGCGTCATCTGCCCGCCGGTGGAGGCCACGGCCTCCACCGCGCCGGCGAAACGGGCGCTGTATCCCACTTTGCGCATCATGGGGATGGTAAAGGTGCCGGAGGCGACCACGTTGGCGGAGGAGTTGCCGGAAATGGTGCCGAACAGCGCGCTGCCCAGCACGGCGACCTTCGCCGGGCCGCCCCGGCGGGCGCCGGCGGACGCCATGGCCACGTCAATGAAGAATTGCCCCGCCCCGATGCTGGCCAGAAAGGAGCTGAACAGCAGCAGCAGGTACACATACCCCGCGGAGGCCGCGAGCGGCGTGCTGAGCAGGCCGTCCAGCCCCACCAGATAGCTGAACAGGCGGGGAAAACGGTATCCCCTGTGCCCGCCCAGCTCGTACGGCAGCAGGTTGCCGAACAGGGCGTACAGAATGAACAGCCCCGCGATGACCGGCAGCACGGGGCCGTTTGTCCGGCGGGTTATTTCAAGAACCAGGGCGATGATGCAGGAGGAGAAAACCAGATCCCAGAACGTGGGGGAAACCCCGACGCGAAAGATGACGTCCTCCATGGTCACGATGAAATACCCGCAGGAAACGCAGGCGAGGGCGATCAGGCAGATGTCGGCGGCGGACGGTCTGGCGCGGTTCGATTTCGCGGAAAACGGATAGATCATGAACCCTATGCACAGGCCGAAGCAGACATGCGCGAAATAGAGAATCCAGGGCGGCAGGGAATCGTATCCCAGAAAATAGATGTGAAAGACCGCCATGAGCATGCCGAGGGCCAGATACATCCGTTTGTACGGCCCCCGCAGCTTTCTGGCCGAATACCCTTCATTGACCAGGCGTTCCAGTTCCTCTTCGGTTGCGTGATCGATGTCGCCCTTGTTCATCGCGGAATCTCCATGCGCCGGGCGCCGGCGGCGTGCGCCACCGCCCGCGCGCCGCGCCCGCGGGCCGGTTTCGGCCGCGGCGGCTGTTTGGGTCGGGGGCGCTTGCGCGCCCCCGCCATGGCCACGGCTATTTCGCCTCCGGGGGAAGCAGGCGGGCCGGGATCTCGACGCCGACTTCCTTGTAATAGCGCAGCGCGCCCTTGTGCAGCGGGATGGTGCTGACGAGAATGTCGGAGGCCTTCGTGTCTTTCAGGCCGTGGACTGTGGCCGCCAGCAGGGGAAGATTGTCCATGGTCGTCTTCACCAGTTGGTAGACCAGTTCCTCGTCGGTATCCTTGTGGGCGAGGCCGACGTTCCAGAGGGAGATGACCTTGGTGGCTTCGGGCGTGCACTTGTAGCTGCCCTTGGGGATCATGTTCACCGTCCAGTAGGGGACGGCCTTCAGCAGGGTTGCGAATTCCTTTTCCGTGGGCTGCAGCATGCGCACGGCGTTGGTGGCTTCCAGCTCCAGCATGAAGGGGCCGGGAACCCCGGTGGTCGTGAACGCGACGTCGCTTTGCCCGTCCCGCAGGCTGCCGCTGATGGCGCCGGTGGTCAGTTCGTGGTGGCGGGATACGGACAGGCCGAGAGAGCTGATGATGGCCTTTGACGCCAGGTTGCTGCTGGATCCCGCGGATGCCGAGGCAATGCGTTTGCCGTTGATGTCGCCCAGGGTCCGCACCGGGGAATCGGCCAGGCAATAGATATGCAGATAGGCCGGGTACAGGGGAAAGGTCGCCCTGATGTCGGTGTACTTTCTGCCGTCCCTGCCTTCGCCGTTATAGCGCATTCCGGCCTGCCAGGTGGTGACGAAACCGAGATCCATGTCCTTGGCGGACACCAGCTCGATGTTGGTATCCGCGCCGCCCGTGACCTCGACGGAGATGTCGATATCCTTGTGCGTGTCGCTGATGAGTTTGGACCAGACGCCCCCCAGCACGTAAAAGGATCCGCCCACCGTCGAGGTGCCGAGGGAAAGCCTTTTCGTCGCCCCGAAAGCCGCGGTCGCGGAAAAGACCAGGAGCAGAAGCGCCAGGGATGACAGTTTCCAGATGGCGGTGGTACGCATTGTTCCTCCTCAGGTTGCGTTGCGCGTTATGCCGTTGAGAGAGTGCACAAAATGCGGCGGCGGAAAGCCGGTTCAGGGTCCCGCTCCACGGGACGGGGGCCGGCTGTGCCCGGCGATGAAAAAACGTATCCTTGTTTTGATAAAATGTCGACATTTTTTTGGATGACAATATCGGGCGAAACGGTGCGGACAAATGCCCGGGGCTGTTGCCGCGCCAAATCGCGGCGTTGCGGGGTTTGGCATCAAACCGCAGGAGTTGGGGGAAGGAGTTGAGGACAGATCCGCGGAGCGCGTCCCCCGTTTCACGGGCGAAGCGCGCCGCGGCAAGGCTGCTTAGCGGTTTTAGGGACGGGGGGCGGGGTAATTACGAAACGGATCCACGCCGGGGCCC
>JAVBOK010000099.1:0-22940 GCA_031550605.1 Desulfovibrionaceae bacterium
GTCCATTTCCGTGGCGCCCAGCACCACGTAATCCAGAGCGTTGACCATGGTCGCCTTGTTCCACGGGTTGGCGTAGAAACCGCAGTCGTATTCCTGATGCTTCGGGTTGTCGCGCAGGGATTCGATGGTGCGGGCGTCAAAACTCTGGGTGTCGAACATGGTGCGGATCAACCCTTCGTCCAGAAGCTCGCAGAACGCGCCCATGATCCCGCCGATGGCGAAGGCGGCGGTGATCTTGTCGCGCAGCATGATGTCCCGCAGGTTGTGGCCCGTGGCCACGGACACCGCGCCCGCGCCCAGCTGCATGCCGAAACCGTCCTTATAGTACCCTGCGTGCTCGATGACGGTCGAGGCCATCCTGGCGATGATCAGGTCCTTCGGGTTTCTGGTGCCGCGCAGGGCCCCGGTGGAAATGCCCTTGGGATCGCCGATGCGGTCCACGGCCACGACGAAATCCACCTGGTACTGGGGGATGCTGACCGGGCAGAGGGGGTAATCCATCAGATTGTCGGTGACGGCCACCACGGTGTCGGCGTAGCGCGCATCCATCATGGCGTAGCCCATGGACCCGCAGGCCGCGGGCCCCTGCACGCCGTTGATGTTGCCGTAGTTGTCGCAGGCGGGCGCGGCCAGAAAGGCCACATCCACGTGCAGTTCGCCGCAATCCAGAGCCCGCGCCCGGCCGCCGTGCGGCCGCAGGATGGTGGGCCTGGCCAGACGGTTCATGGTCAGGTGCCGTCCCAGCCTGCTGCGCAGGCCGCTGGTCTGGGCGGCGGTGACCACGCCGCTTTCGAACAGCGGGATCAGTTCGTCGTTGGAATCGAGAAAAGAACTGGGGGCCAGGGTCAGGTTTTTGATCCCCTTTTGGGCGATGGCCCGCATGACCATGTTCATCACGAAGTCGCCGTTGCGCAGCCCGTGGTGGAAGGAAACGGTCATGCCGTCCTTCAGGCCGCTGGCCTCGATGGCTTCTTCAACGGACCGCAGAACCTTTCCGGACGGGCCGGGCACGGCGGATTTCAGCAGGGGCCCGGCTCTGCGCGCATCCGCGGCGGGAGGCGTGGCAAAAGGCCCGGCATAGGGAACGACGGATTTGTACCCTGCGAGCGACGTGGGTATTTCACGGCCGGCAGCGTTTTTCATGATTTTTTCTCCTCAAGGCCGGAGCCGGCGGCGGCGGCAAGGGCCAGAACCCGATTGGCGCGGGTGACCATCGGCATGTCGATCATTTTTCCGTCCAGAGCGATGACCCCGGACTTTTTGCTCACGGCCTCGTCGTATACGGCCAGCACCCGGCGGGCGTAGGCGACGTCTTTCGCGGCCGGGGTGAACACGTCATGGATGAGGGGGATCTGCCTGGGATTCACGCAGGATTTTCCGTCAAATCCCAGTTCCTTGGCCAGCAGGGTGTCGTTGCGTAACCCGTCCGGGTCGTTCAGGTCGGAAAACACCGAGTCGATGGCCTGAATGCCCGCTTCCTTGGCGGCCAGAACCAGCAGGCTGCGGGCCACGAACAGTTCGCGGCCGCCGGTGATGTCGTTGCCTCTGGTTTTTTCCGTTTTCAGCGCGGCGGCGAAATCCTCGCCGCCGATGGCGATGGCGATCATCCGGGGGCTGGCGGTGGCGATTTCATACGCGTTGCGCAGCCCCCTGGGGCTTTCGATGGACACCATGATTCTGATGGAACCCGGTTCAAAATTCCGTTCCCGCTCCACCCCGGCGATGACCTGGTCCAGTTCGCGAAGTTCGTCTCCGCTTTCCCCTTTGGGCAGCCGGACGTAATCCGGCTTCGCGGGCAGCAGCATGGCCAGGTCGTCGTGGCCCCAGGGCGTGCTGAGGTGGTTGATGCGCACCCCGACTTCGCCGGTGCGCTTCATGCGGGTCAGGGCATGGAACACCAGCTGGCGGGCGCTGTCTTTTTCATGGACGGACACGGAATCTTCCACGTCATAGATGATGCTGTCCGCGCCGTAGATGCCCGCGTCGCGCACCAGGGCGGCGTTGTTTCCGGCCGCGTACATGACGGTCCGGCGGAGTTTTTCTTGGTTGTGCATGAAGCCTCCCTTATTGCGCGGCGCGCATGATCGCCGTCTTCACGCGGGCTTCGATGACGCAGTCCACCGCGCCCTTGTCGTTGGCCTGCACCACGGCGTCCGTGATGCCGTATTCGGCGAAGATGGCCGTGATCAGGGTTTTGATGTGCTGCCCGAACTGCTGCATCGTCGGGCAGATCAACTCCAGCCGGATGCCCGTCCCCGCGTCCGCCGGGGCCACGGAAACCAGCATGTCGGAAGATTCCAGCGTCCCGGCCTGGGCCGGTTTGCGTATGGCCAGCATATGTCCTCCTGTTCCGGCGGCGCGCGCCGCCTCATAAATGGAATAAAAGGTCCTCAATAAAATAGCGGAAGAAAGCAGGGGAAAACAAATATCGATTTCTTATCGCGGTCCATAAAGTGCATTTATAAAACGGCCCCGCAAAGCAGAGCCCCCGCCTTCCGAAAGCGGGGGCCCTGTCGCTTACAGGTGGATGATGCCCATGACGAGGGCGATGAGCATGGACAGCACCCCGAGTATCCACAGCCAGAATGTGCAGTATTTCAGGTGGTCCTTCAGTTCCACGCCGGCCAGCCCGATGGCCAGGTATGTCGTGGCGGCATGCGGGGTGACCAGCACGCCGTAGTTTTTGCCGATCAACAGGGTCTTGGCCATGTTGACGGGGTCAATGCCGAAGCTCTGGCCGGCTTTCATGGCCAGGGGCACGAAGCCGAAAAAGAAGGAGTCCGTGCCCAGCACCATGCCGATGGGAATGGAGAAGAAGCCCAGGATCATGTGCAGATAGGGGCCCATGGCGTTGGGGATGATGTTGATGATCATCGAGGCCATGGCGCCGATCATGTCCATCTTTTCTTTGCTGCCGGCAATGGGAAGAACCTTGGCGGTCAGCACGCCGAGGAACACGCCCGCGGCCAGCAGAATGGACGACATGGCCAGCGCTTCGGGCGCATAGGCCTTGATGCGCGCGCTCTGGTCCTTGGGATTGGGAAAGTTCACCACCAGGGTGAGGGCCAGACCGGCCATAAACGCGAAATACAGAGGAATCTTGGTAAAGCAGAGCAGCAAAATGACGGCCAGCGTCACCAACGCGTTGAACCAGATCAGCTTGGGGCGCTTCAGCGCTTCTTTCTTCGGATCAGCTTCTTCCCGCGGCATCGCCACGGTGCCGTCGACGCCCACGGCAAGGCCGGCGCCGCGCCGTTTTTCAATCACGCCCATGAAGGCGGCAAAGAACACAACAACAAAACAACCCACGATCTGCAGGGGGATCAGGGACTGCCAGAGTTCATTGATGTCCATCTTGGTGATGACGGCCGTGCGCGCCACGGGGCCGCCCCAGGGCAGCAGGTTCATGATGCTCATGGCCGCGCCGATGATGACCAGCAACACCAGGGGCCGCATGTTCAGACGTTTGTAGATGGGCAGCATGGCGGGCACGGTGATCAAAAGCGTGGAGGCCAGCGCACCGTCCAGGTGGGCGATGATGGCGATGATGGAGGTCGTCACCGTGATCAGCACCACATTGGTGCCGGCCTTTCTGACCAGCATGTTCACAAAGGGGTCGAACATGCCCACGTCGTTCATCAGGCTGAAATAGATGATTGAAAAAATGAAAAGAACGGCCACGGGCATCGTGGTTTTGACGCCGGAGTCGATGGCCTTGAACAGGGTGTTGTAGTCCGGCAGGATCACTGCCATGCCGACGATGATGGAAACCAGAACAAAAACGGGTACCGGGGTGATCTTGGACTGAACCAGACCCCACACGATGATGCCGACCATCAGAAAGCCGGCTATAGCTAAGATAGTCTCAGTCATGCATATCCCTCCATGGTGGATACAAAACGCCGTGGCGCGACGCGGGACACCCTGGTCAACCGGAGGCTCTGCCGCGCTGTTATCCCACTAGAACAATTTTCGCTTGAAATAGCGGTTTGACGCCGAGCAAAGCTCGCCTGCGCCTGGTTCGCGGCAAGGATTTGCAGACAAATCCCTGCAGGGCGATTCATTCATTTCATTCATGAACTGCTCCAGATGGCTAACGTTTTCCAGGCATGCAATGCTCTAGCAAATCAGTTCCCGGCTGTGAAATTGCCTTTTTTTATGCCCGACCATAACCACAGGTTATCATGCCGTCGATACAGACAGACAAAACAGGCTATATCGTCGGACATATCATAGTTCGGCCTTCCATGTATAGAACCGGAGAAATAAAGTCGTAAAAAAAATCCGGCAGCGCGTTTCCACGCTGCCGGATTGCCGGCGCCCCGTGAGGGGTACCGGTCAGGCGTGGACGCAGGCCACTTTATGGCCGGGCGCAATCTCGCGCAACGGGATGCTTGTCTCGCATTCGGGAGAGGCTTTGGGGCAGCGCGGCATAAAACGGCAGCGCAGCGGCGGATTGATCGGACTGGTGATTTCCCCTTTGAGCAGGCGCTTTTCCTGATGCCTCGTCTTGAGGCTGGGGATGGGAATCGCGTCCAGAAGGGCTTGGGTGTACGGGTGCAGCGGCGCGCGGAAAAGCTCTTCCGTGGGGGCCAGTTCCACGCACTGCCCCAGATACATGACCATGATGCGGTTGCTGATGTGCTTGACCACGCTGAGGTCGTGAGTAATGAAAAGGTAGGAAAGGCCGTTGCGTTCCTGCAGATCCATCATCAGGTTGAGTATCTGCGCCTGGATCGACACGTCCAGGGCGGAGACAGGCTCGTCGCAGACGATCAGTTCCGGCGAAAGGGACAACGCGCGCGCGACGCCGATACGCTGCCGGCGGCCGCCGTCCAGTTCGTGCGGGTAGGCGTTGGCCAGCCGCTCCGCCAGACCCACCGTATCCATCAGTTCCCGCACCTTCAGCCGCAGCGCGCGGCTGTCGCTGACCGTGCCGCAGACCTTGATCGGTTCCGCGATGATCTGGCTGACGGTCATCCGGGGGTTGAGGGACGAGTACGGATCCTGAAAAATGATCTGCAGTTTTGTGCGCAGGGCTTTCATCTGTTTGGCGTCGCAGTTCAGGATATTCTCTCCCCTGAACAGGATTTCGCCGCCGGTCGGCTCGATCAGGCGCAGCAAAACCCGGCCCAGCGTGGACTTGCCGCAGCCGGATTCGCCCACAACGCCCAGGGTGCCGCCTTCTTCTATTTCCAGATCCACGCCGTCCACCGCGTGCAGGTCGCCTTTGGCCGTCTTGAAATACTTTTTCAAACCCCGGCCTTCGAGCAGAAGGGAACGCGCCGCATTTTCCGCCACAGTGGTATCCATCACGCCACCTCCCCTCTTTCCGTTGCCGCGGCATCGCTTGTGAACAAATGGCAGCGGATGCTGTGCGTCCCTTCGGCCGCGACGCCCGGCTGCATCCGTTCGCAGACGGGCATGCGCCGCGAACAGCGCGGGTGGAATTTGCAGCCCCTCGGCAGGTTGGTCGGGTCCGGCATCAGGCCCTCAATGGCCTGCAGGCGGCGGGAAGACTTCTCCAGGTTCGGGATCGACCCGAACAGGCCGGCGGTATACGGGTGATGGCGGCGGCCTTCGAACAAGTCCCTGACCGTGCCCAGTTCCACGATTTCGCCGGCGTACATGATGGCCACTCTGTCGCAGGTCTGGGCCACGATGCCCAGATCGTGCGTGATGAACAGCAGGGAGGTTTTGAAGACGTTCTTCAGCCGCTGCATCAGGTCCAGCACCTGGGCCTGGATGGTCACGTCCAGCGCGGTCGTGGGCTCATCCGCCAGCAGAAGCTTGGGCTTGCAGGCCAGCGCCATGGCGATGAGCACCCGCTGCTTCATGCCCCCGGAAAACTGATGGGGAAAATCGCGTTTGCGGTCGGGGGGCAGGCCCACAAGGCGCAGAATCTCATCCACCCGTTCCGCGATCCGCTGTTTGCTCTCTCTTGTTCGATGCAGGGCCAGCACTTCTTCTATCTGTTCGCCCACCGTGTGTACCGGATTAAGGCTGGTCATGGGGTCCTGGAAAATCATGGAGATGGCGTTGCCCCTGATTGACCGCATTTCCGCTTCCGTGGCGGCGGTGATGTCCACCCCGTCGAACAGGATGCGCCCTTTTGTGATGTGCCCCACGCGGTCCGGCAACAGGCGCAGGATGGACAGCGCGGTGGTCGTTTTGCCCGCGCCGGTTTCGCCGACCAGGCCCAGCGTTTCGCCGAACGCCAGATCCAGGCTGATCTCGTTGACCGCGCGGACGGTTTCTTCTTCCGTCTCGTATACGACCGTCAGGTCGCGTATTTCCAGCAGGCGTTCACTCATGTGCACTCTCTTTGCGGCCCCGGGGTCAGTTCTTGAGCCGGGGATCAAGGGCGTCGCGCAGCCCGTCCCCGATCAGGTTAAGCGAAAGGACCGTCAGGCAGATAAAAATGCCGGGGATTGTGATCAGATACGGATAATGGCGCATCTGCCCTTTGGCCGCCGCCATCATCGACCCCCATTCCGGCGTGGGGGGCTGGATGCCGATGCCCAGGTAGCTGAGCATGGTGATGGAAATGATGATGCCCGCGATGCTGAGCGTGGCCTGCACAATAATGGGGCCGATGGCGTTGGGCAGAATATGGCGCACGATGATGCGCACGTCGCCGGTGCCGCAGGCTTTGGCGGCTTCGATATATTCCTGCCCCCTGACCGAAAGGATGGCGGAACGCACGATCCTGGCGAACTGCGGCACCTGCGCCACAGCCAGCGCGATCAGCATTTTGACCGTTCCCGTGCCCAGGGCCGCGACGATGCAGATGGCCATCAGCGTCTGGGGAATGGCCAGAAACACGTCCATGATGCGCATGAGAATATCATCCACCCGCCGGCCGTAATAGCCGGCGGCGGCCCCGATCAGCGAGCCGAAAAACAGCGACACCGCGATGGTGACCACCCCCACGGAAAGCGATATGCGCGCCCCGTACAGAATGCGGGCCAGCACATCCCTGCCGAACTCGTCCGTGCCGAAGGGGTGCTGCCAGTTGGGGGACATAAAGCGGATTCTGTAATTCTGCGTGACGGCGTCCCGGGTGTAGTCGACAAAGAGGTCCGCGAATATCGCGGCGAAAACCAATATGGCGAAAACGATCAATCCCAGCAGCGCGAGCCTGTTCTTCGCGAATCTGTGCACGATGGAGGCCAGTTGGCCGCGCCTTTTTTTCACGCCGCCGGTATCGGCTTCATCATACGTCGTTTCCGGTTCGACATAAGCCGTATTCATAATTTCTCTCCTCGCAAACGGCCGGCATCTGCGGCGCCGCCTCTGCCGCCGGCCGTCGGAAGCGTGACGCCGTCCTATTTCTTTGCGAATTCCGACTTCAGGCGCGGGTCGATGAAGGTGTAAAAAATGTCCACCAGCAGATTGACCAGGCCCGCCATCAAGGCCGCCAGCAGAACGGCCGCCATGACGACGGGCGTATCCCTCTGGCGGATGCCCGCGATCATCAGGGTGCCGATGCCGGCGATGGCGAAGACGTTCTCGGTGACGATGGCCCCGCCCAGCTGGCGCCCGAAATTCAGCCCGACCACGGTGACTATGGGCAGCAGCGCGTTGCGCAACGCGTGTCTGAAGATGACGCGCCGCTCGGCCGCGCCTTTTGCCCTGGCGGTGCGGATATAGTCCTGCCGGATGACCTCCAGCATGGTGGACCGCGTCATGCGGATGAGCGACGCCATGGACGCCGCGGCCAGGGCGAAGCTGGGCAGGACGAGGTGTTTCCAGCTTTCCAGCCCCGTGGCCGGGAACATGTCCCAGCGCAGGGAAAAGAACAGGATCAGCATAAGCCCCAGCCAGAAGGACGGCATGGACGTGAAAATCAGCGAAATGACCAGGCTGGTGTTGTCGATGAAACTGTACTGCTTGACCGCCGACAGAATGCCTATCGGTATGCCGAGCAGCACGGACAGGCACACGCCCGCGAAGGTCAGCCGCAGCGTGTTGGGAAAACGGCTCAGCACTTCGTCAATAACGGGAGCACGGTTGTTATAGGAAATTCCCATATCGCCGGTCAGGGCGTTTTTGATGTAGCGGCCGTACTGGACCAGCAGCGGATCGTTCAGCCCCATTTCCTGGGAAAGTTCCGCAATGGCCTTTTCCGATGCGCTCTCCCCCAGGATCATCATCGCCGGGTTGCCGGGGGTAAAGGACATCACGGTGAAAATGATGAGGGAAACGCCCAGAAGCACGGGGATCATGTACACAAGACGCCTGATGATGAATGACAGCATGCGGTACTCCGTGTATGCGAACGCCCGCGCGGCGGCCCTGGCCGCCGCGCGGGCGTGACGATTACCAGCTGTAATCGTAGAAATAATAATAGTTCAGCTTGCCGAAGGGGACGTTCTTCAGCTTCGCGTTGTAAGCGTTGTTGTACCGGCCGTAGATCAGCGGGATGAACACGGCGGTGTCCTTGATGATCTGCGCGGCGTCCGTGTACAGCTTTTTGCGCACGTCGGGGTTCTGCTCCACCCGCGCCTTGTCCAGCACGGCGTCAAGTTCGGGGATGTTGGTCTGGGAGAAGTTGTTCCCGCCCCCGAACATGGAACTGTGCAGGCGCGTGTACAGCATATAGTCGGTATCCGGGATGGAGGCGGTGATCTGGTAGATGGTGATGTCGTAATTGAACTTGCGGGTGACTTCCTCAAGATAGGTCGCCCGTTCGAGCAGTTCCAGGGTGGCGTTGATGCCCATCTGCCGCAGGCTTTCCTGCAGGATTTCGCAGGGCTTGGCGTACAGCGGATGTTCGTTGGTCCGGATGCGCACGGTCAGCTGGCCCGGCTTGTATCCGGCTTCCGCCAGCAGTTTTTTCGCCTTTTCCAGGTCAAACGGATTTTGCTTGAAGTCCGGGTTGTAGCCGAAACCCGCGGGCGCTCCGGGGAATTCGTCGACAAATCCGTTGCCGTCAAAGCCGCCGTACAGAAACGCTTCGCGGTCGATGGCGTAGCTGACGGCCTGGCGCAATTTCTGGTTGGAGAAAACCGATTCCTTGCCGTTATTGAAGGTCACATGGAAGCAGCCGGCCCCCGGACCCGTCACCAGGGTCAGATTTTTCGCGTCCTTGACCGTGGGCACGTCCGCGGGCGCCATGTCGAACAAAAAGTCCACCTCGCCTTTTTCCAGCGAGATGGTGGCCGTGCTGGGGTTGGCGATGAAACGGATGGTAAGGTCTTTCAGGGCGATGGGACCGCGCCAGAAATCATCAAAGCGGGTAAAGACCATCCGTTCGCCCGTCTTCCATTCCACGAACTTGAACGCGCCCGTGCCCACGGGATGCAGGGCGAAATCCTTGCCGTACTTTTCGGCGGCCGCTTTGCTGATGATGCTCATGCAGGGATTGGCCACGCAGAACAGGACCGGCGCGTACGGAATGCGCAGGCTGACCTTGACGGTGGTGTCGTCGAGCGCTTCCGCCTTGTCGAACGGCTTAGTGAATTTGATGGTGGCCGGATTGGCGATGCTGCGGTTCAGCGAATAGGCCACGTCTTCCGTGGTCATGGTATCGCCGTTGTGGAATTTGACGCCCTTTCTGATCTTGAACAGAATGGTTTTGCCGCCGTCGGTGATTTTCCACGATTCGGCAAGCCAGGGGGTAAGGGATCCGTCAGGCTCGATTCTGATCAGGCAGTCGTACATCTGCAGCAGAGTCAGCCAGGTCAGCGTGTCCGAAGACTGATGCGGGTCCATGCTCCTCGGCTGCGCCACGTAGCCGACCTTCAAATCCGTCCGTTCAGGGGCCGCCGTGGCGGAAGACGGCGAAAAACAGATTCCCGCCAGCAGCAACGCCGCCCCCAGCAATGCACAACGCCCCGCTTTTCGCGGCAGTAATTTCCTCATAACGCCCTCCTTGGCTCTTCGCCGGTGGTTAGGCCAACGCCACAATTTCCTCAGCCGACAAACCCCGCAGCCCCAATGCGTCGAGGTTGCGGCCTGTTTTCCGAAAATCCGTATGCAGCAGCGCCGACGCGGCGGCGATGACCACGTCGATGATGGGCGTGGGGCACCCGACGACCGTGCCCAACTCCGATATGGGCACAAGGCCTGTGGGCACGTCTTCGGTCAGATAGCGCACGCTGACGCTGGCGGGCGCCCTGACCCCCCTGTAGGGAGCGTTGGCCTGGATGGCTTCGTACAGCGTGGGGGCCTGCACGCCGTACGCGAGGTGCAGCCATTCTCTGGCATTGGGGATATTCACGCCGTAAGCGCGGGCCACCGCAAGCCGTTCCTGGTCCAATTGCTCCACCAGGGCGGCCACGGAAGGGGAAATGCCCTGCATGTAATATTCAAAATCCCCCCGGGTCGACTCGATCCACCCGGCGTTGAGCAGGGTCGGCGCGGGGTGGAACATGGCGCCTATGTTGGCGAAACTGGTTTCCCAGATGCTGTTGGCCGGGGCGAAGGCGGGAAAGAAGGGCCGGACCCGCTCCAGAACCGCGGACGTGTCGCTGCGCGGCACCGCCGAAAGATACACGACGTTTTTTTCGCCTTTGATGCCTATCTCGGCCGGGCCGGTTTTGCGGCAGGAATACAGCAGGGTCTGCGCTTCCGCGACGATGATCTTCTTTTCGGGGCACTGTTTTTTAAAAACGGCGGCGACTTCCAGCGCGCCGCCCGTCCGCCCGGGGTTCAGCAGTACGGCCGCGCCAGGGGACAGATGCGGGGCGATGCCCGCCGCCACGGCCGCATGGGCGGACGCGGGCGTGACCACCAGGACCAGCGCCGCGCCGGGCACAACCCCGGCGAAATCGGCGGATACCGTGTGAAAGGGAACAAAAGTTTTTTCGCCGCCGCGCAGCAGAACAACGCCCCCGGCATCCCGTACGGGCCGGACCGCGTCGGCGGACACGTCGCAGATGGAAACAGCGGCGCCGCGAAGAGCGGCCGTCGCGCCCAGAGCCAGACCGCCGTTGCCCGCGCCGATGACGGCCACGGCAGTCGTTGTTTTTGCAGTCATGGTGAAACCTGCCTCCTGAACGCCCGTGCGGGCCTGGTTGAAGGATGAATCACATATGACGTGCGCACGTCTTATCCGCAGCTATACAGACGTATATGCATCTTGTAAAGAATTTTTCAGTATTTAAACATAGTTACATAGAAAACGTTTTGCATGACCGGCAAGCAGGATTCACGAACATATCCTGCAGTCGATACTTTTATTACGGGAGAAAGAAAATGCGGAGCAAAAAAAGGGAAGGCAGTATCAGAAAAAGGGACCCGCACGCTGTACGTAAATCTTTTTTATCCACGCCAAGACGCAGATACGTCACAACAAACTATCCCGCGCGTGAAATACCCGCAAAGATCTGTTTTCAGAACCTTGACGCCAACCGGGCGCAGAGGGGGGCAAAGCCCGTCTGCGCCCGGTTGGCGTTGACGATTCTTGAGCATTTTCACATGGAATCGGACAACAGGGAATTACATGGCTTCAAAAACACGCAGTTTGCGGAACCCGCTTTCAAGATCATGCAGCTCTTTTTTATATTTTTCGGGATTATCAAGAAGCAGCGCGCCGAGCAGGATATCGGAAAATGCCGCCACGGCCACGTATGAGTTTGTCAGGTGAAATGACGTCACCTGCATAGCGAACGTCAAATCGCTCAATCCGGCGACAGGCGCATTGAGACTATCGGTAATGCTTATGACCTTGCACCCGTAGTTACGCGCGAACTGCGTGGCGTCAACAGTCAATCGTGTATAGCGGGCGAAGGTAAACACTATCAGCAAATCATCTTTTGTGATTCCGCGTATTTTTTCATACAATGCATAATCATTATACAGTATTGTAATATTATGGAACAACAAATTGAGGTTAAAACCTAAAAAATGCGCCATTGATGCGGAAGAGCGCATACCCAGCACATAAATTCTTTTCGCCTTGGTGATGAAACCGGCAGCTTCATTGATGCTGTTCGGCGTCAGATTGATGAACGTCGCCTCTATGTTGTCCCCGGCCTGCTTCAACGTCTTGCCTATCAGGTTCTGCACGCTGTTTTCGTACTTGGAGGCCAACCCCATGCGGTCGATCGTCGACAGACGATACCTCATGTAGTCGGACAGCGCCGCCTGGAACTGGGGCACGCCTTCGAATCCCAGAGCCCTGATCGTCCGGATGATGCTGGACTGGCTCATGTCAAGACGTTTCGCGATCGTGACCGCGGATTCGAAAGAGACGCTCTCCCAGTTGTCCAGAATGTGCTTCGCAACAATCTGCTGTTTGGGAGACAGGGACGAGGCTTTATCAACAATCTGCTGGAGTACGGTCATGGAGAAGCCTTTCCGTTTTACCGGCAGTCGGTAGAGCAGTTTCGCCTTGAGATTGTCGCGCAACGGCAGGCAAAACGCACTTACGCCAATCTCGCGGACCTTGCCGCCTGCGTTTCACAGGTCCGGAACACTGTATCCGGATGGGCAATTCAATACACAACTCTCTCTATTGGGCCGTGGGCACCGGAGTATCCGCGCAATGCTTGTCCACCCGCAGCGAGCGGTACACGGGCAGAGAGTCCGCCCGGCCGGGAAAGATATTTTCCCCGGCGGATCCGGCAAGGGCTTGGGCCAGAACGTCGTCGGCGCTTTCCACCAGGCTGATGGCCATGCCTTTCAGGATATCGGCCGGCACCTCTTTCAGATCCTTCTCGTTGTCTTTGGGGATGATTACCTTCTGGAGCAGCCCGCGATGGGCGGCCAGCAGTTTCTCGCGCAGGCCGCCGATGGGCAGCACCCGGCCGCGCAGGGTGATCTCCCCGGTCATGGCGATGTCGTGGCGCACGGGAATGCCCAGCAGCGCGGACACCAGCGAGGTGGCCAGGGTGATGCCGGCGGAGGGGCCGTCCTTGGGGATCGCGCCTTCGGGCACATGGATGTGGATGTCGATATCCTTGTGGAAATCCGGCCGCAGGCCGAACAGGTCGGACCGCGACCGCACGTAGGAAAGCGCCGCCTGGGCCGATTCGGTCATTACGTCCCCAAGCTTTCCGGTGATGTTCACCTTGCCCGTGCCGGGCATCAGCGCGGTCTCCACCAGCAGCAGTTCGCCACCCAGATCCGTGTAGGCAAGGCCCATGCATACCCCGATCTGGGGCTGGTCTTCCTTTTCGCCGTGGCGGTATTTCTTGACCCCCAACAGGCTTTCCAGGCTGTTGCGGGACACGGAGACCCGGGCGGGCTTCGCTTCCGCCCCGCCTTCCGCGCCCGTTTCCGACCGATCCCGGGCCGGCGTTTCCGCCGCCGCGTCCGCCGGAGGCGCCGCCGGCGCTTCCGCGTTTTCCGCCGCCGCCTGCGACGGCATTTCCTTGACGATGCGCATGGCGGCCTTGCGGCAGATGGTGGCGATTTCGCGTTCCAGGCTGCGCACCCCGGCTTCCCGCGTATAGGACCGGATGATCTCCAGAATGGCGGGATCGGATATGTGCAGGTTGTCGGCCGTCAGTCCGTGCGTTTCCAGCTGCTTGGGGATCAGGAACTTGCGGGCGATGTGGTGTTTTTCATTCTCCAGATAGCCCGGCAGGCGGATGATCTCCATGCGGTCCTGCAGCGGCAGCGGGATGGCGTGCAGCGAATTGGCCGTGGTGATGAAGAACACCTGCGACAGGTCGTAATCCAGATCCAGGTAATGGTCGTTAAAAGTATTGTTCTGTTCCGGGTCCAGCACCTCGAGCAGCGCGGCGGACGGATCCCCCCGGAAATCCATGCTCATCTTGTCGATTTCGTCCAGGCAGAACAGCGGGTTGTTGAATTTGACCCGTTTAAGCGACTGGATGATCTTGCCCGGCAGCGCGCCCACGTATGTGCGGCGGTGCCCGCGTATTTCCGCCTCGTCACGCACGCCCCCCAGAGACAGGCGCACGTATTCGCGGCCCGTGGCCCTGGCCACGGATTTGACCAGCGAGGTTTTGCCAACGCCGGGGGGGCCCACCAGGCAGAGAATGGGACCTTTGAGCTTGTTGACCAGCTTCTGCACGGCCAGGTATTCCAGAATGCGCTCTTTGGGTTTTTCCAGGCCGAAATGGTCGGCGTCCAGAATGTCCCTGGCCGCGTCAATGTCGATGGAGGTTTCTTTCAAACTGTTCCAGGGCAGGTCCAGAATCCAGTCCACATAATTGCGCACCACCGTGTATTCGGCGGATGACGGCGGCATCTGGCGCAATTTTTTCACCTCGCGCAGACCCCGTTCCCGCGCTTCGCCGGGCATGTCCTTTTCCACGAAGCGCTTTTCCAGTTCGGCCACTTCCTGCTGCGGGTCGTCTTCCCGGCCCATTTCCTTGTGAATGGCCTTGATTTGCTCGTTCAGGTAATATTCGCGCTGGTTGCGCTCCATCTGGGTCTTGACCCGGCTTTTGATGCGCCGTTCCACGGACGCGATGTCGATTTCCGCCTGCAGCAGCTCAAACACCTTTTCCAGCCGGACAGCGGCGTTGATGGTGGCGAAGACTTCCTGCTTCTTGCGGTAATCCACCTTCAGATAGCCCATGACGGAATCGGCCAGCACGCCGGGGGTGGCGGCGGCGGCCAGGGTCTGCAGCGCTTCCGGCGACAGCTTCTTGTTGATTTTGGCGTATTCTTTCAGGCTTTCGACGGTGGCGCGCATCATGGCTTCCGATTCCGACGAGTCATCATTCTCGTCGGGCACGGGCTTCACCCGCACGCGGGAAAAATCGCCGCCGTCCTCTTCCAGCACGCGGGACGATCCGTCCAGCCGGGACCAGGACGCCCGGTGCAGGCCTTCGAACAGCACCTTGATGGTGCCGTCGGGCAGACGCAACAGCTGCAGGATGCGGCAAACCGTACCGATTTCGAACAGGTCGGAAAATCCCGGCCGCTCCACGTTGGAATCGCGCTGGGTCACCAGCAGGATCTGTTTGTCAAAGTCGCCGGCCGCCCGCTCGATGGCCCGGATGGACGCCTCGCGCCCCACGAACAGGGGGGCGATGGCCCGGGGGAACATCACCACTTCACGCAGGGACATCAGGGGCAGAACCCGCCCCGCCCGCTCGTCGTCGTGCCAGATCACTATGCTCATACTCGCCTCCGCTCGCGCGCGCCGGTCAGGCGGTTTCCGTATGGGCATCCGCGTCGTAGATGTACAGAGGCTCTTTCCCCTTTTCGATAACCGCCGCGTTGACCACACATTCGCGCACGTTCCGCCGTTCCGGCAGATCGTACATGATTTCCAGCATAGCCTGCTCCATGACGTTGCGCAGGCCCCTGGCCCCGGTTTTGCGTTTGACGGCTTGCCGGGCCACGGCTTTCAACGCGTCCTGGGTGAAACGCAGCGTCACGTCGTCCAGCGAGAACAGCTTCTGGTACTGTTTGACCAGCGCGTTCTTCGGTTCCGTCAGCACCCGGATCAGGTCTTCCTCGGAAAGATCCTCCACGTGGGTGATCACCGGCACGCGGCCGACGAATTCGGGAATCAGGCCGAACTTGACCAGGTCGTCGGGGTGTACCTGAGCCAGAACGGTTTCCGCCTCGGCCCTGTTCTCCGAGATCTTGGCCCCGAAGCCCAGCGAGCGCCCGCGCTGGCGCTGCTCCACGTTCTTGTCCAGACCGACGAAGGCGCCGCCGAGGATAAACAGGATGTTCGCGGTATTCAGGCGGATATATTCCTGCTGCGGGTGTTTGCGCCCGCCTTTGGGCGGGATGTTCGCTTCCGTGCCTTCAATGATTTTCAGCAGGGCCTGCTGCACGCCTTCGCCGGAAACGTCGCGGGTGATGGAGGCCGAATCGCCCTTGCGGGAAATTTTGTCGATCTCGTCGATATAGATGATGCCCTTGCCCGCCGCCTCCAGGTCATAGTCGGCGTTCTGCAGCAACTGCACCAGGATGTTTTCCACGTCTTCGCCCACGTATCCCGCTTCCGTCAGGGTCGTGGCGTCGGCGATGGCAAAAGGCACATTCAGGCCCCGGGCCAGGGTTTTGGCCAGCAGGGTTTTGCCGCTGCCGGACGGGCCGATCAGCAGAATGTTGCT
The DNA here is from genome assembly GCA_031550605.1 of Desulfovibrionaceae bacterium. Lineage (GTDB taxonomy): Bacteria > Desulfobacterota > Desulfovibrionia > Desulfovibrionales > Desulfovibrionaceae > FLUQ01. The sequence continues at coordinate 15,999 of JAVBOK010000099.1, forward strand.
TTTTTCCAGCTCCACGTCCGAACCGATGGCGTCACTGAAAAAGACGCGCTTGTAATGGTTGTGCACGGCCACGGCCAGAGTTTTCTTGGCCTGCTGCTGGCCGATGACGTATTCGTCCAGCCGGGCTTTCAGCGCCTGCGGGGACAGCAGTTTGCCCTCTTCGCGCACGTCCTGCTTGACCTGGTCGGCCATGATGTCCGTGCACAGAGCCACGCACTCGTCACAGATGGACACGTTGCCGGGGCCCGAGATCAGGCGTTTGGCCGCGTCCTCGCCTTTGTCACAGAACGAGCAGCGCAGGGGCTGATCCGTTTTTTTTGTTTCGTCACTCATGGTTGTTTCCTGAAAAATCGTCATTCCGCCGCGGGGGCGGCCAGATCCTCGCGCGAGACCAGAATCCGGTCGATCAGGCCGAAGGTTTTTGCTTCCTCCGGGCTGAGAAAGCGGTCCCGTTCCGTGTGTTCGATCACGGATTCCATGGACTGCCCCGTATGCTTGACCATGATTTCGTTCAGCCGGGTTTTCAGGCGCAGCACTTCTTTGGCGTGGATCTCGATATCGGTGGCCTGGCCGTGAAAGCCGCCGGAAGGCTGGTGAATCATGATCCGGCTGTTGGGCAGCGAATAGCGCAGGCCGGGGCTGCCCGCCGCCAGCAGCAGCGCGCCCATGCTGGCCGCCTGCCCCATGCACAGGGTCGCCACGGGGCAGGTGACGTACTGCATGGTGTCGTAAATGGCCAAACCCGCCGTGACCACGCCGCCGGGGGAGTTGATGTACAGGTAAATTTCCTTTTCCGGATCTTCCGATTCCAGAAACAGCAACTGGGCGCAGATCAGGGACGCCACATGATCGTTCACGACGTCGCCCAGCAGGATGATCCGGTCGCGGAGCAGCCGCGAATAGATGTCGTACGCCCGTTCAGAACGGCCCGTGGTTTCTATGACTATGGGTACCGGCATGCTGACTCCCCCTGTGGCGTCGTTGGTAGGCTGTGAGTAGTATCGGCATTCCGGCGGAAAAGTCCAGACCGGGGCGCCGCCGTTTTTCGGCAAATAACGGGGAAGAGCCGTGCCGGCCCCTCCCCGTGGAATTCTTCGCGTACGCGGGCTGTGCCGAAGCCGCCGTGCGGAAGCGGGGCACCGTCCGCGCCCCGCAAGGAACCCGAAGCCATTGCAGGGGCCGCGGCCCCCTGGCCCCGCACCAGGATATCTCGCGGGTCTTGCCGTCAGTCACGGCAAAAACAAGCTATTCCGCCGCGGATTCGTTCCCGGCGCTGCTTTTCTCCGCGGCCGCCTGGTCCGGCGCTTCCTCTTTCCCTTCCGCCGCCTTTTCCGTCACGCCGGTGGCGGCGTCATAGATGGCGTCCATGGCCTTGTCCGCCAGCAGCCTGTCACGCAGGGCCGGCAGCAGATTGTTGCGGGCGTAGTGTTCCTGTACTTCCTTGACGTCGTGCCCGCCGCGCATGGCGATCTGGCGCAGGGCCGCGGTCATTTCCTGGCCCGAAACTTCCAGGTTTTCCTTTTTGGCCACGGTCAGCAGAAACAGCTGGGTTTTGGCGTATTTTTCCGCTTCCGTCTTCGCTTCCGCCTTCAGGCTTTCCTGTTCCGCCCCGGACAAGGCTTCTATGTCCTGGCCCTGGCGGCCCAGGCCTTCCAGCCGCTCGTGCATGATGTTGTGGGCATAGCGGTCGACCATGCCTTCCGGCAGGGGAAAGTGCGTTTTTTCCAGCAGGCCGTCCAGCAGGATGCTCTGGGCTTTGGCTTTGGCCATATCCGTGCGGCTGCGCATGTACGAAGCGCGCACGTTGTCGCGCATGAGCGCGACGGATTCGAAGCCGCCCGCCTTTTTGGCGAATTCGTCGTCCACTTCCGGCAGGACGCGCTGTTCCAGCGATTTCACGGTGATTTTCATGGTCACCGTTTTGCCGGCCAGGTCCTTGTTGCCGTAGTCGTCGGGGAATTTCACCGCGCCTTCGCCGGAATCGCCGGGGGCCACAGTGCGAACCAGAGCTTCGAAATCGGGGATCACCTGATTTTCGCCGAGGGACACGGCAAACCCTTCGCCGGAAACGCCGGGCACGGCTTCGCCCTGTTCGTCGAACCCGGCGAAATCCATGGTCGCAACGTCATTGTCGGCGGGCAGGCGCTTTTCTTCCACCGGCGCGCGCGTGGCCATGCTGCGCCGCACGCGGTCGATGACCTGGTCGATTTCGTCATCGGCGACAACAACCTCTTCCTGCTGCACCCCGATCCCCGCGTAGGCGGGAACATCCATGGCGGGCATGATCTCGAAGCTGAAGGTATAGCTGAAATCCCGTCCCCGCAGCAGCGGATTGTCGCCGCCCTGAAAATCGATGCCGGAGAGGGGCTCCAGATCCAGTTCGCGCAAAATTTCAGCCACGTTGCCGTTGATCATCTCGTTGGCGGCGTCGCTGTAGATGTCCTGGGCGAACCGCTTTTCCACCATGGGCAGGGGGGCCTTGCCCTTGCGGAAACCCGGCAGGGCGACTCTGGCGCGGTATTGCATGACCGCGCGGTCAAGGGCGGCATTCACCTCGTCGGCGGGAACCGTGACCACGATTTTTTTCTTTACTGGGGAAAGGTCTTCCACCGTATGGCGCATGGGTTACTCCTTACTATGCTGTCGGTAAACGGGTACATTTAGCAGGTGCGGCGACAATATGCAATATGGACCGGGCGCGAAGTCCTCTTGCCGGAACAGGCGGAACCGTATAGCGGAATAATGACGCTCCCTGCACCGAGGAAAGCCCGATGAAAAAAAATATCCTGCTTTTTCTGTTTGTCTGCCTGCTCTGCCCGCCCCCGGCCCACAGCGCGGCCCCGCGCACCTTTGAGATGCTGACGGACAAAGAGCTGGACGGCCTGTCCACCGTCTCCCGCAATTACTATATCTGCGTGTCCGGTGGCCTGAAAACCGTCACCGACGCGGATGATTCCACGGTGGAGCGCATCCTTGCCACCTACCCGCCCTTCATCAAAATCCTGCGTCAGGACTGCCGCGTCAACCTGGTTCTGGTGGAAAAATACCTGTACGGCCTGGGTCTGAATCCCGAGTTCATCCATAATTACGCCAATACGCTGCGCGACGACGTGGTCCACTTCACCCTCAAGGAAAAGATCCGGATGAAAAAAGCCGCTCTGGAAAGCGCGGCGGAACAGACCGAGGAACAAAAACGGCAGATGCGGTTCGACACCCAGCGCAACGGCACTCGGGACAACGCCGCGGAAAAACGGACCATCATCCCCGGCATCACGCCGCCGTCGGGCATGCAGCCCCCCGTCCGCTAAAACAATTTACGCCTGCCGGCGCGCAAGGCCCGCCCTCGCCCGTTCGCGGCAAGAATTGCGGACAAATCCCTGCCGACGCCCGTTGCTGTCCGGATTTCAAAACCCGACAGGCAACATGCCGCAACGGGCGTCTATTTGCCGGATCCGTTGGCTTTCGGGTGCGCGGCGTCGTACACCCTCATCAGGTGCGCCAAATTGAGGTGCGTGTAGCGCTGCGTGGTGGTCAGGCGGGCGTGGCCCAGCAGTTCCTGCACGCTGCGCAGGTCCGCCCCGGCTTCCAGCAGATGCGTGGCGAACGAATGCCGCAGGGCGTGGGGGGACACGGCCTCGGGCAGGCCCGCCCGGCGGCAGAGGTCCGCGATCGCCCTGGCCGCCACCCGCCGGTTCAGGCGGCCGCCCTGCTCCCCGACGAACAAGGCCTTTTCGCCGGGCTTCGCCATCCCGCCGCGCAGGGCCAGCCAGACGCCTAGCGCGTCGCGCCCGGCGTCGGACAGCGGGACGACCCGTTCCTTGCCTCCCTTGCCAAGAACCCGCACCTGGGCCGCGTCCCGCGATCCGGCCTGGTCCGCGTTCAGGCCCAGGGCTTCGCTGATGCGCAGCCCGGAACCGTACAGCAGTTCCGCCAGGGCAAGATCGCGGGCCAGAACCGCAGGGCTGCTTTTTTCCGGCGCGGCGGACCGTTCCCCATCCAGCATGGCGAAGGCCTGGTCCACGTTCAGCACCCTGGGGTGCCGCTTTTCCTGCTTCGGGTTGTGCAGCCCCTCGGTCGGAGGCGCTTCGATCAGGCGCAGCCGGACGCAGAAACGGAAAAAGGAGCGCAGGGCCGAGAGCTTGCGGCCCACGCTGCTTTTGCTGAGCCGCCGCCGGTGCATGTCTGCCAAGTACGCGCGCACATGGGCTTTTCCGGCGGTCGCCGGGTCATCCGGGTCAGGGCCTTTTTCGCGCAGAAAATCCGTGAACTGCCGCAGGTCTTCGCCGTATGCGGCCACCGTGGCGGGGGAATAGCCTTTTTCCATCTCCAGATGGGCCAGGAACATGGCCACGCTGTCGGGAACGGCCGCGCCGGCGCATCCGGCCGCGCCCTCCCGCGCGCCGGGCCCGCGCGGCGGCCGGATGCGGATTTTCACCGGCATCGTCTTTTCCGCCGGTTGTTCATGAACAACGCTCCAGACACCAGAAATACCGCTTCTGGCGGTTGCAGACGTAGCCGCGCGGCGCATGCGCGCGCCAGCCGTCCGGCAGCGGGCCGGGGCCGGGTTCCAGAGTCAGAAACACCACCTTGCCCGCCGGCCGCATCTGATCCGGGACCAGAGCCAGCAGATCGCGCCAGGGCATGAAAGCCCGGCTGACGATGCAGTCCGCCTTGTCCGAGGCGCGGAAGAACTCTTCCGCCCGCGCCCGCGCGACCGAAGTCCGGGGCAGAGCCAGCCGCGCAAGGGCCGTTTGCAGAAAAAGCGCGCGCTTTTCGCGGGATTCCACCATCCAGTATGCGCCCTTTTTCCAGAGCAGGCGCAGGGGGATGCCCGGCAATCCCGCGCCGGCGCCCAGATCCCAGGTCACCGGGTCCGGCGGCAGCTCCAGGCTGTCCATATACCCGGCCAGATGAAAACTGTCCGCGGCCAGATTTTCCAAAGCCTCCACCCAATCGCCCGCGCCCACCAGGTTCATGACGGCATTCCACCGCATCAGCAGGCCCAGGTATACGGCCAGGCCGGAAACAGCGTCCGGCGGCAGGGCAAAGCCCAGCGCCGCCGCCCGGCGGCCGACCTCTGCGTCGCACAGGGGGGGGATCGTCGTTTCGCTCATGGATCCTCGTGGGAATGACTCTTCATGCGCAGAACTGAAAAAGGGAAAATACATTGTTTTCCGGACGCGGACAAGCCGAGGGGCTCACCCCGAGCGCTTTCGCTTCGGGATGCCGGCCTGACGGGCGGTCCCCCCCGCCCGCGGGCAGCGTTCATTGCCGCCGTCACGCGCCGGAATGGCGCGCCGCGCCCCCGGCCATGCGGGGTGCCAACAAACCGGAAGCGTTTTCATGGGAAAAACGCTGCCCGCCCGAGCGCCGCTCCGCCGCAAGTTTTTTCGGTGGCTATTTACTTTCCGCGCGCTCGGGTATTGTTTCCTGCTCCGCTCGAGTGTACAGTGTCCGCATGAACGAGCAATACCAGAAATTCGACTCCCAAATGGCCAAAGTCCTGCGTGAAACATCCTCTCTGCTCAGCCTGGGTGAGAAGGAAGAGGTCAAGGAATACATGGCGAACAAGGAATATGAAGCCGCCCTGGAAACCCTGATCGACATGCTGAGTGAATGCGGGACTCCTCTTGCCCCGTCCACGCTGGCTTCTCTGGGTAACCTCGCCGAGGCCATGGAACTGGGGCCGGATGTGTGCATGCCTTTGCGCAAACTGAAAAAGTGCTGACAGCAACCCGGACAGACGGTCCAAACCCCTGCTTCAAACGCCCGTCACCCGCTCCGCGCCAACCCGGCGCGCGGCCGTTGCGGGCCGTTTCGCAATCCACAAGGAGCTGCCGTTGATGCATCCCGCCACCTCCCTTCTTTTTCCCGGCCAGGGCTCGCAGGAAAGCGGCATGGGCCGCGACATGGCCGAAAAGGACCGCGACGTCATGGAACTGTGGAAAAAGGCCGAACGCATAAGCGGCCTTGATTTGCGCGCCATATACTGGGAAGGAGAAGAGGCGGCCATGGCCGACACCCGCGCCCTGCAGCCCGCCTTGACCGTGGTCAACCTGGGCCTGTGGTCCGCGCTCGCCCGCAAGATCGCCCCCGCCTGCACGGCCGGCCACAGCCTCGGGGAATACAGTTCTCTTGCCGCGGCCCGGGTGTTGAGCGTGGACGCCGTGCTCGATCTGGTGTCCCTGCGCGGCCGCCTGATGCGCGAAGCCGACCCTCAAGGCAGGGGAACCATGGCCGCCATGCTCAGGCTCTCTCTTGACGACGCGGAAAGCGCGGTGGCCGAAGTGCGCGCCGCAACCGGAGAAATGATCGGCATCGCCAACTACAACACCCCCGGCCAGTTCGTGGCCAGTGGAACCCGCGCGGCCATCGCCGCCCTGCAGGACGCGGTCAAGGCGAAAAAGGGCCGGGCTCTGCCCCTGCCCGTTTCCGGCGCATTCCACAGCCCGATGATGGAGGAAGCCGCCAGAGAGCTGGCCAAAGCCCTGGAAGCGGCATCATGGTCCCCCGCGATATTTGCCGTCTACCCCAACAGCTCCGGCAAGGGGACCACGGACGCGCGGGAACTGAAAACGCAACTGTTGCGCCAGATGACCTCTTCCGTGCGCTGGATCGACACCGTGAGCGCCCAATGGGCCGACGGCGCGCGCCGTTTCGTGGAGTGCGGTCCCAAAGGCGTGCTGGGCAAAATGGTCAAGCCCATTCTGGACGCGCTGCCGCAGCCGCCGGCGGACCACGCGTATGCGGTTGCCTCCGTGGGCCCCAGGGACCACCTCGAAGCCTTCGCCTGACCCCGGGCGTGCATCCACTGGCGAAACGCGGGCTTTGAGCCCGGGCGGAAAAGCCGCGGTTCGCAAGCCGTCCCCCGTGTTTCGCCCCGGCGGTTGGGGCCCCGGCGTTGGCGGGCCCGCCGGGCGGGCGCGCTTGCCCGCATTGCGC
>JAVBOK010000063.1:0-26018 GCA_031550605.1 Desulfovibrionaceae bacterium
CCCCCCCGACCCCCCCCGCAACGCCGGAGGGGGGCAAAAAGGTCAATACACGCCGCTTCATTACCGCAGGGGCAATGGTACGGCCATGCCGTGATACGCTGACGTCCTCATGGGCGTTCGGTGCAAACTGGCTGCATAACAAGGGATGATATACGTACCGGCCATACGGATTCAGCCGGATTTGCGATGAGCAAACGCTTCCTATCGCACCTGCAGGGGCTTGGCAAGAAAATTATTCATGTTCCGGGCCGGATTTTTGCAGCACATCGGCAAAAAAACTTTCCACCAGCGTTTTGACGGTGCCCGGTTCCTGGCCCAGCACGCAGGCGAGTTCCATGGAGACAAGGCCCATGGCCTGTTCCAACAGACGGCGCTCGCCGAAAGACAATTCTTTTTCGCCGCTGATCAGGATCAGTTCCTTGAGCACATTGCACACGTCCGCCAGGTCGCCGCTTTTGAGTTTTTCGGAATATTCGCGGTAGCGGCGGTTCCAGTTCTGGCCGATGTAGCCCGTGAATTTGCTGCGATCTTTCAGCGATTCCAGAACGTTCTCGGCTTTTTCCTTGCTGGAAAGAGGGCGCAGACCCACGTTTTTCGCCGTGCCCACGGGCACCATCAAAGTCATGTTGTTGCCCAGGATCTGCACAATATACAACTCCATGCCGACTCCGCCGATTTCCCGGCGTTCGACGCGTTCCACCCTGCCCACGCCCTGGGCGGGATAGACGACGAGTTGGTTGGGGGCAAACACGAAAATTTCCTGACTCCTGCAAGAGCATACGAGCGATGAATTATAACTATAGCCGAAAGCGTCCGTCCCGTCCATCCCCGTCGGAACACGGGCTTGCACGCCAGAAACGGGGGGGGGCGCGGCGTTTTCGCCCTGAATACGGCATGGCGGCACGCCGCCTTGCCGCGCCGTGTCCGGGAAAAGACCTTTTCAAACCCCGCGAAGAGAAAACGGAAAGGAAATTTGCCCCAAGGGAAGGGACCGGACGGGAAAGGCTACCATCCGCATGACGGCGGCGGCGATCCCGACGCGGTCACTCCGTTGCGGGTTTGAATGCGTTGATGAACTGCCGGGCATCCTGCGGCCCCTGGGACGCGAAACGTAAAAATCCGTCCAGAGCGGCGGGCAGCACGGCTTTAATCAGCGTTGCCTCGGCCGCGGAAAAACGGTTGAGCACAAAGGACGCCGCATCGTATCCGGCGGGTTTGCCGATGCCGAGGCGCAGGCGGTAGAATTCGGGAGATCCCGCCAGGTCGCAGATGGACTGCACTCCGTTGTGCCCGGCGTTGCCGCCGCCTATTTTCAGGCGCATCCTTCCCAACGGCAGATCCAGTTCATCGTGGGCCACAAACAGACCAGAAAGGGGGATGCGGTAATATCCCAGAAGATGCACAGCGGCTTCGCCGCTTTTATTCATATATGTCAATGGTTTAGCTACAATCCATGTACTGCCGGAACGGGGCAGCCGGCATTTCCAGGCGGCATAGCGATTTTTGCCGCCGGAAAGGGACGAGGCATCGCCCCCGTCCCGGCAGGCAGCCAGCAGCGCGTCTGCAAGCATAAAGCCGAAGTTGTGGCGGGTATGCTCGTATGTCGGCCCCGGATTGCCCAATCCCAGAAATAAGCCGGTGGTATGCATATGCTTCCAAGATACGCACGGCCCCTGAAAAGCCAAGGGCCGTGCGGTCATCATGCGGCACGGAAAGATCAGGACGCGGAAGCGCCGGCGCCTTCTTCGTCCTCATCAGATGCGGATTTGGTCAGTACGCTGACCAGGGTCAAACTGCCGTTCGTGGCGGCGCGCACGCCGTCGGGCAGAACAAGGTCGGCCACCCGCAGGCTCTGGTTCAGTTCAAGAGGCGTAACGTCGATGACAAGCTTGCTCGGCAGGGAGAGGGGTTTGCTGAAGACTTCAATGGATTCAAAGAAGGTTTCCAGAACGCCGCCCAGCTTGGTGCCTTTGGCCGTGCCCGTAATTTCGAGGGGTACGCGGATTTTCAGTTCCTTGTCCAGGTCCACGCCGAAAAAGTCCACATGCTGAAAACGGTTTTTGATCGGATAATAATCCGCATCCCAGATCAGGGCGGGAGATACGGTTTTTTTCGCGCCGTCTTCGATTTCCACGTTAAAGACCGTGGTGCGGCCCATGGTGGCGAAAATTTTCTTCAGCGGGGCTTCAGCGACCTGCACGGGCACGTTTTCTCCGCCGGGGGTGTAAAAGACGGCGGGAATGATCCCCTGCTTGCGCAGACGGCGGTTGCAGCCCTTGCCGGTGGCCGTACGTTTCTGGACGGTCAGGGTGGGAAAATCGGACATGGGAACTCCTTGGTGATCCTCAGCCATGACTTGCGCCGTTGCTGACGGATGCTCCTTTCTTACACAAAGAGCACGCTGACGGAGGACTCGGTATGAATGTTGTTGATCGCTTTGGCCAAAAGGCCGGCTATGGACACTACCTTCAACTTGGAACATGCTTTCGTTTTTTCGCCCAACGGGATGGTGTCGGACACCAGCACCTGGGTGAAGGCCGAATTGTTCAGCCGCTCGATGGCCGGGCCGGACAGCACTGCGTGGGTGGCGCAGGCCATGACTTCCTTGGCGCCGTTTTTCAGCAGCACGTCGCCGGCGGCGACCATGGTGCCGGCGGTGTCGATCATGTCGTCAAGCACGATGGCGACCTTGCCTTCCACGTCGCCGATGACGTGCATGGCGGACGCCTGATTGGGTTTGTCGCGCCGTTTGTCGATGATGGCAAGTCCCACGTCAAGGCGTTTGGCGTAGGCTCGCGCCCGTTCGACGCCGCCCGCGTCCGGAGAAACGATGATCACGTCGCCGCCGATCTGTTTCAGGTGGCTCAGGAAAATCGGCGCGGCATACAGGTTGTCCACCGGAATATTGAAAAAGCCCTGAATCTGGCCGGCATGCAGATCCACGGTCATCAGCCGGTGCACCCCGGCGACAGTCAGAAAATCCGCCACCAGTTTGGCGCTGATGGGGGTTCTGGCGCTGACCTTGCGGTCCTGGCGGGCGTATCCGTAATAGGGAACAACGGCGGTGACCCGACCGGCGGATGCGCGTTTGAGCGCGTCCAGCATAATGCACAGCTGCATCAGGTTGAAGTTGACCGGCGCGCACAGCGATTGCACGATAAAAATATCGTCGCCCCGCACGTTGTCGCCGATCTCAATGCGGATTTCCCCGTCGCTGAAGGTGTCGCATAAAACAGGCGTCAGCCTGCAGCCCAGATGATCGCAGATGGCCGTGGCAAGGGCGGGGTTCGAGGTACCCGCCATTATCTTCAGATCGCGATACATGGAATTTTCCGAGAGAGAAGGTTGAAGAAGCGGCAGCCAATACGGAAATTCCCGTGATGAAAAATACATAGTATTCGGGGTATTTTAGAAATTTCCGTCACACGCGCGATGTATGTGGCACCGAACCGCATACGGCGCTGACATTGAGTATTGGCTGGGGCGGAAGGACTCGAACCCTCGGATGATGGGACCAAAACCCATTGCCTTACCAACTTGGCGACACCCCAACGGCACAGACACTCAGAGTACGCTATGACGCGTCATAAAAACAAATGGCTGGGGCGGAAGGATTTGAACCCTCGGTCATGGGGTCAGAACCCATTGCCTTAACCAGCTTGGCTACACCCCAGCATGCGTTCACAACGCGTGGAGGAATACTTTCCGTCCGGCGCGCCGCAAGGTTCTGACCGCCTTGCCCGCGATGTCTTTCTCCCGGAACAGACCGAACATGGACGACCCGGTGCCGCTCATACAGGCAGCATCCGCGCCCAGAGATCGGAGCTTCGCCCGGATGGCCGCCAGTTGCGGATATGCCGCGAGCACCACGGATTCGAAGCTGTTTTCCACTCGCCAGTTGTGAACGAGAGGGTTTCTATCCGTATCCCCCTCGCTTGTCAAGCCGCCGACGGGGAAGGCGCCCGAATTTTCTGCATTATTTTTTTCATCCCAGGCCTGGAAGGCCCAGGCGGTGCTGACCCTGATTTCCGGACAAACCAGTACCATGTGCCAGCCCGGCAGGGGGGGGGCGACGGGGGTCAGCTCGTCGCCGATGCCGCGGGCCAGGGCCGGTCCGTTCAGCAGAAAAAACGGCACGTCCGCCCCGAGGCCGGCCGCCATGCGGCGCAGGGCAGCATCATCCAGCGCCGTGCCTTTGCGCGCCGCCAGATTGTTCAGATGGCGTAAAAACACCGCGGCATCCGCGCTGCCCCCGCCCAGCCCCGCCCCGTGCGGCGTGCCTTTGCGCAAAAAAACCGAGAGGCCCGGAGCAAATCCGGTCGCGGCCGCGTAGCGGGCATAGGCCCTGCGCACGCTGTTGTCCGGCGCATCCAGGGATGCGTCGCTGCATGTCAGCTCCAGGCCGTTTTCCGTTTTCGGGGTTATCTCGAGCGTATCGTGGGGATCAGAGAGAGGCAGGAACAGGCTTTCAAGGGTGTGATAGCCGTTCGGCAGCCTGCCCGTGACGGTCAGGAAAATATTGACCTTGCACCCGGCCCTGAGGACCGTTTTCATGCGGACAGGGCCGGCGGCAGCGTTTCCACCGTCAGGTGGGTATTGGTATACACGCAGATGTCCGCCGCGATGCCCATGGATTCGCGCGCAACCGTTTCCGCGTCCAGGCCGGAATGTCTGACCAGAGCTCTGGCCGCCGCCAGCGCGTAAGGGCCGCCGCTGCCGATGGCCGCGATATTGTCGTCCGGCTCAATGACGTCGCCGTTTCCGGACAGCACCAGGATCGCGCTCATGTCGGCCACGATCAGCATGGCTTCCAGGCGGCGCAGATATTTGTCCTTGCGCCAGTCCTTGGCCATTTCCACGGCCGCTCTGGTCAGGTTGCCGCCGTGTTCCTCCAGTTTGGCTTCAAAGCGCTCGAACAAGGTAAAGGCGTCGGCGGTGGACCCGGCGAAACCCGCCAGCACTTTGCCGGAATACAGGCGGCGCACCTTGCGGGCCGTATGTTTCATCACCACGGCCTGCCCTATGGTTACCTGGCCGTCCCCAGCCACGACCACCGCATTCTTATCCCTGACGGCCAGAATGGTCGTTCCTTTCAGTTCCATATGTTTTCCTGAAAATGGTGTTATTTCGAGCGGATCGAGCCGGAAGCATCAAGGCTGCCCTGAACCTTCGTCTGGCAGGACGCCGCCAGCAGGAACAAAAGAGCGCCGGCGCAAAGACACAAGCGAAAAAGTTGCGTATTCATGGTGTTCGTATAGCGCGTTCGAACCTTCTTGACCAGACTGGAGGTGAAGGAAAACGCGGGCTTTTTCGACAAACTGTTGAAAGATAGCCCGGTCTGCTGTAATTCCTAAAAACGCCTGGCGTGATGCCGGGCGGACACCACTGACGTCACCGACACGGACCCGTATGCGCCACAGCTCCTTTTCCCGTATCCTCGGCATTCTCTGCAGCGTGCTTGACGCCTATTCCGCCGTGCTGTTTCTTGCGGACGGCGAAACCAGGGGGGGCGAAAAAAAATACGGCATGGTCGCACGCTTCAGCCTGGGGGATGCCATCGACCCCGCCGCGGCCATCGAGCCGGGCAAGGGGCTGGTGGGCTGGATCATAAAAAATCACGAGCCGCTTTTGGTACCGAATTTTGACCAGAGGAAAAATCATCTGGGCTATTACCGCGACAATGAAGAGCTGCGCATCAAGGCGTTCATGGGCTGTCCCCTGCCTGGCGGCATCGGGGTGCTGTGCGTGGACAGCAAGCGGCAGTATTCATTTTCGGATAAAGACCAGAAACTGTTGTATCTGTTCGCGGAACTCATGGCGGAGCTGTCCGTTTCCGCCGGTGAAGAGGCGGGACGTTCAGAGGCGGTGCGTCATTACGCGGCCCTGAAAACCGTGTACACTCTGCGCCGGCAGCATTCGCGCTGGGCGGAATTTCTGCGTCGCCTTCTTGAATTGATCGCCGTTACGGCGGGCTGCAGCTACGCCGTATTCTGCGCCGTCACGCCGAAAGAGGACCGGTATACTCTTGAAGGGGAAAATTTTCCCCTGATCTGTAAACCCCGCTCGCCGGCGCCGTCTTTTCCTGTGTCCGGCGGCGCCATCGGCTGGGTGTTCCGCAACGGCGTGCCGCTTTTCAGCAACGCGCCCGGCGGCATGCCCGAGGCATCGCTGTTCGGCAAAGGAGCCGGCACGCCGCAGTTCCAGACCGTCATGGCGCTGCCGTTGCAGATACAGCGCAGAACGCGCGGAGTGCTCTGCCTGGCCAGGGAAGCGCCCCTGGAAATTTCCGACGCAACGCGCGATTTTGTGCATATGGCTTCGGAACATCTGGCTCTTTTTCTGGAAAATCTCTATGTGAAATGCCGGTTGCGCGATGTCTGCGCCGCTGTTGCAAAGCAAGAGGCAGCCATACGGCAGGACCAAGGGGATGAAACCTGAATTTCCGGGGGCGGGATCGCTACATGTTTCGCAATATTTTCAGCATGCTGGGCAAAAATCTGGCCATGGACCTGGGGACGGCCAATACGTTGCTGTACACGCGCAACCAGGGGGTGGTGCTGAACGAGCCTTCCGTCGTGGCCCTTGATGCCGACCGGGGGAACGTACTGGCGGTGGGGCATGAAGCCAAGGAGTTCTTGGGCCGTACGCCGCGGCATATCCGGGCCGTACGCCCCATGCGCGACGGGGTGATTGCCGATTTCGAGGTCACCCGGCAGATGATCAGCTTTTTCATCAAAAAGGTGATCCGGGGCTTTAACTTTGCCCGGCCCAACATTGTGATCTGCGTGCCCACCGGCATTACCCAGGTGGAAAAACGCGCGGTCATCGAATCCGCCCAACTGGCCGGAACCAATGCCGCCCATCTGGTCGAGGAGCCCATGGCCGCGGCCATCGGCGCCAATCTGCCCATCCATGAGCCGCTGGGAAACATGGTGGTGGATATCGGCGGCGGCACCACGGAAGTGGCGGTCATTTCCCTTTCGGCCATCGCGTACGCCGAATCGGTGCGCACGGCCGGGGACGCCATGAATGCCGCCGTGCAGCGGTACTTTCAAAACGAATTCCAGTTGATGATCGGCGACAATATGGCCGAGCGCATCAAGATGGCCGTGGGTTCCGCCTGCCCGCTGCCCGAACAGCTGGTCGCCGAGGTGTCGGGCAAGGATATTGTTTCCGGAACGCCGCGCACCGTGCGCATCACCGACGGCCATGTGCGCGAAGCGCTGGCCGACCCGGTGCGGGCCATTGTGATGGCGGTGCGCAAGGCCCTGGAAAAGACACCGCCCGAACTGGTGGCCGACATCGGACGCAACGGCGTGTTACTGGCCGGCGGCGGGGCTCTGCTTAAAGGGCTGGACGTTCTGATTGCCGGGGAAACGGGCCTGAAAGTCAGCATCGACAGCGACCCGTTGACCACGGTCGTGCGCGGCACCGGGCGTACCCTGGATGACATGAAATTCTACAGCAAGGTCTATATCAACTGACATGCCCGGACACACATTGCTTGCCGGCGCTGTCCGCATCATCCGGCAGGCCGGAAACATTGTTGCGGAGCACGCGGGAAAGCCCCGCGACATCCGCCACAAGGGCCGCATCGACCTGGTGACGGCCACGGACGTCGCGGTGGAGGAATTTCTGAAAGAGAACCTGGGAAAACTGCTCCCCGGTTCTTCGTTTCTGGCCGAGGAAAGCTTGGCCGCTTCCGAACTGCGTGACGACACATGGATCATTGATCCGGTGGACGGCACCACCAACTTTGCCCACGGCCTGCCGGCGGTGGGTGTTTCCGTCGGCCTGTGGCAGGGCGGCGACGTGACGCTGGGCATGGTCCTCTCGCCGTTGATGGGCGAATGCTTCACCGCCGAGGCAGGCAAAGGGGCCTGGCTGAATGACGCGCCGATCAGGGGTTCCGCCACGCGCGAGATGCAGGATTCACTGGTTGCCACCGGTTTTCCCTATGACGTGGAAGAAGAGCTTCCCGCCATCCTGCGGCGTTTGCGCGCGGTATTGCCCGCCTGTCAGGGGGTTCGGCGCTGGGGTGCCGCTTCCCTTGATCTTGCGTACGTGGCCGCCGGCCGTTACGACGCGTATTACGAGTCGCGGCTCAAACCCTGGGACGTGGCCGCCGGCTGGCTGCTGGCGCGCGAGGCGGGAGGGACCGTGACCCGCATGAACGGTTCCGCGTATCATATCCGGTCCCACGATCTGCTCGCGTCCAACGGACTGGTGCACGAAACCCTGCGTCGTCTGCTGGACGAACCGGGAGGGCTGTAATGCTGGAACTGCGGACAAAGGATGACATCGTTGTTCCTTTTCAAACCATGGGGGAAGACGGTTGGGAAAAGGCCACCCGCATGCTGCTGAAGGAACAGGCCGAATTATGGGGCAGCCCCATGAACAGACCCGTGGCCGAATCGCTGATTGCGGCCACGGAAAAACGTCTGGGCGCGCCCTTGCCCGAAGACCTGATTCTGTTTTACCGGACTTTTGGTGTCGCGGACATCGGCGAGGAACTGCAGGCTCTGGAAAATATGGAATATCTTTCGGACTGGGCCGCGCCTTTTGAGCCGGAAGAATTCATGACGCCGGAAGAGACGGCCCTCTTGCCGCAGCTTGTGACTTTCAGCGAATACCTGGGCAACGGCAACGCGTTCTGTTTTCACCGGGACATGCACGACGTGTATTATTTCGACCACGACACCGCGCCGCACCTGGTCAGACTGTTCGACAGGCCGGGCGAGTATTTGAAAGGATGCCTGGTCAAACTGCAGGAGGCGTTTTTTGTCGGTGCCGACGGCGAGGAAATCACCGAGGAAAAGCTGGTGGAACTGTTCGGCGAGGCGCTTGTTACAAAGTGGCTGTACTGACGGTGCCCGGCGCCGGATTCTGCCGCCGCCCGATGTGTTTTGCTGCCCAGAGCAGGGCGGGGGCCAGCAGGCCGGGCAGGTCGCGAATCATGGCTTCCAGTTCGTCGCAGTCAACAAACATGCCTTCTTCGATTTCTTGCGGGTCGGGGCGGGGCACGACGGAAATCCGGTTCGTCCTGTACAGCCAGACCGCCGCGTTCTCCGTTTCCGGGGACGCTGTTGCCGCGACGACCAGCGTCAATTCCAGCCCGCGTATGCCCAGTTCCCTTTCCAGTTCGCGCAGGGCGGCGTCAAGGGGCGCTTCGCCGGCGCGCACGTGCCCCGCCGCGGAAATATTCCACATCCCGGGGTACACCGGTTTGCCGCGGCTGCGCTTGTGGATGTACACCCTGCCGTCGCCGTCAAAAAGGCAGACCAGCGCCAGTTTATGCGGCAGTTTCTGGCGCAGGACGCTGTCGCGGGACATGATCAGCAGCGGTTTGCCCGCGCTGTCCAGAACCTCAAGCGGTTCCTGTCCGGTGTCGGAAGGCAAGACGGTCTTACGGGGCATGAGGAATCCTGGCGTCCGGAAGCGAAGCCGCGCAAATTTTCCGGCGGCGCGAAATTACGCCGGATTCAGCCAATGCGGCGTTGCCTCCTTTACGACAACAATGGTATAATTTATCCGGTTCAAGGCATGGAAACAAGCAGTCTTTTTTTTACGGTGCTGGGAGAAGGCGACCTTTCGGAAGTGGCGGAACTTGAAGCCCGCTCGTTCACAACCCCCTGGAGCGCAGAACAGTACCGGCTGATGCTGCGCCAGGGGGGCTGCAGATTGTTCGGCGTCCGTTCGGGGCCGGACGGGGCGGGCGGCCTGCTGGCCTATATCGCGGTCAGTGCGCATCCGGGCGCGGACGAACTGGAAGTGTACAACATCGCCGTGTCGGCACCGTACCGGCGGGCGGGCGCCGGCAAAAAACTGCTGCGCCTCGCCTTGACGGCGGCGGCCCGAAACGGCATTGTCCGCGCGTTGCTGGAAGTGCGCGAGAACAACGCCCCGGCCATTGCCCTGTACCGGTCCCTTGGATTCACCAGAGTGGGGACGCGGCCCAAATATTATCCTGATACCGGCGAAGACGCGCATGTTTACGCCTGTGACCTTTCGACGCTGCAATAAGGGGAATTTTCGTGAAAAAACAAATGGCCGCCAACTGGAAAATGCACAAGACCCAGGCCGAAGCCCGCGACACCGTATCCACGCTGGTCGAATCCATCCCGACCCTGCCGGATGATCGGGAAGTCATCATTTTCGCTCCCTTCACGGCGCTGTCCGTCTGCGCTCCCTTCTTCGCGGGCAAGAACGGCTTTTTCCTGGGCGGGCAGAACGTGTACCCGGCAACTCAGGGCGCGTTCACCGGGGAAATTTCCCCTTCCATGCTGCTCGATTGCGGCTGCACCCATGTGCTGGCAGGCCATTCCGAACGCCGCGCCCTGATGCAGGAAAGCAACGAATTTGTCGGCAAAAAAACGGCTTTTGCCTTGTATGAGGGCCTGAAAGTCATGCTCTGTATCGGCGAGAACCTGTGGGAACGGGAAGCGGGCAGGCTGGAAGAGGTTCTCAGCGAACAACTGCGGGACGGGCTCGGCGCCGTGCCCGACGACGTGGATCCTGAACGTTTGTCCGTCGCGTATGAACCGGTGTGGGCCATCGGCACGGGCAAGGTCGCGGGACCCGGGGAAATTCTGGAGACGCACGCCCTGGTGCGGAATCTTCTGGTCAAGCGTTTTCCGGAACAGGGCAGGCAACTGCGCATTCTGTATGGCGGCAGCGTCAAGCCGGACAACGCCGCTGAAATCATAGGACTTGACAATGTGGACGGAGTCCTGGTAGGCGGTGCTTCTTTAGATGCGCAGAGCATGCGAAAGATTGTTCTGGCCTGATAAGGAGTATATTTTGGATACTTTGCTTTTGACCGCCCACATCGTCATCTGTGTCGTCCTTGTCGTGCTGGTGCTGCTGCAATCAGGCAAGGAAGGCATGGGTGTCATTTTCGGGGGCGGCAGTTCGTCCCTGTTCGGCAGTTCCGGCGCGGGCGGGGTTCTGGCCAAGCTGACCATGTTTGTGGCCATTGCGTTTGTGATCACCTCGCTCGGGTACAACATCGCGACCACGGAACACAGACCCACGAAATCCGTGCTTCCCGACATCAAAATAGAAGACGCGGCTCCCGCGAAACCGCAGACTCCGCCTGCTCCCGTTCAGCCCGCAACGCCGGGGCAGAACGCAACGGGCGGCGCGGCGAAATAATTTTTTCCCGCCGTGGTGGTGGAACTGGTAGACACGCTATCTTGAGGGGGTAGTGAGCTAGTCTCGTGAGGGTTCGAGTCCCTCCCACGGCACCATTTTGGATTCCGACGAAGTCCCGCAAGGCCTGCAAAACCTTGCGGGACTTGACCGTTTCGGGGGATATTCTCTCGGTTGCGGCTTTTTTTATTGCAGGCGCACGATTTTTCATAGGGACGAAAGCCGCAAAATGGTGCAGGTTCGGGCCGCTTGTGCCTGGCGATCGCCGGAATGGCGCGATACGGTTGAAACCGCCCTTGACGGGGAAGAGGCTGTCGGTTACAGAAAATTTTGGTATCCCAAAATGCATTCCAAAAGGCACGTATGGCGCAACCGGCCGCAAATACGGACAGCACCCGCGAAAACGGGCAGAATCTGGAAGAAAAGGCTTATGTTCTGATCCGCGAGGGACTGCTGAAAGGGCTGTATCCTCCCGGTTACAGGATGGTGGAGCGCGACATAGCCGACCGTCTGGGCATGAGCCGTACCCCTGTGCGCTGGGCTCTGCGCCAGATGGAAGCGGAAGGATATCTTGACCGCCAGGACAGCAGGGGATTCAGCGTCAAAATGCCCGGACACGCCGAGGCCCTGCGCATTCTCGACGTGCGCACGGCGCTGGAAGGCATGGCTGCCCGCCTGGCCGCCCGTAACCGGACGGACGACCACCTGGCCCAAGGGGTTGATATCCTTCGCCGCATGCGGGCTACTCTTGCCGGCCATGACCTTCTGGCTTATTACCACCTTACGGGCGCGTTGCACGAACTGGTTTTTGCCGCTTCGGGCAATCCGGAACTGGCCGCTCTGGCTATCCGCGTCAATGCGCTCTCGTCGCGCTTTCATTACCGCACCTTGCTGTTCGCCGAGCGCCACGCCTTGTCCGTGGCCGAGCACGAGACGATTATCCACCATATTGCCCTGGCTGACGAGGATGGCGCGGAACGCGCCATGCGCGAGCATGTGCAGACAGTCCAGAAACTTATTGGCGACCATGCCCTGGCAGCCGACCAGGGAATGTTTCCGTAACACGCCGTCAGCGCAAGGAGGCGCGCCGCATGCCAGGCCAGACTATCATCGCAAAGATTCTTTCCAAGCATTCGGAACGCCCGGTTCATACGGGCGACGTCATCATGGCCCGCGTGGACGCGGTCATGGCCACGGACGGTTCCGGTCCTCTGACCCTCGAGTTTTTTCGCAAAATGGAAGGAAACTCCGTTTTCGACCCCGGCCGGGTGCTTATGGTGCTTGACCATTATGTGCCCTGTCCCAACGACAAGGTGGCGGGTCTGCAGGACAGCATGCGGCGCTTCCGCGACCGGGGGCTGTGCACGCTGTTTGATCTGGGGGAGGGCATTTGCCATCAGTTGCTGCCGGAAAAAGGCTACATCCGGCCCGGCGGCCTGGTCATCGGCGGAGATTCGCATTCCACCACCTACGGCGCGTTCAACTGCCTGGGAACCGGGCTGGGATCTTCCGATCTGGCGTCCGCCATGATTGCGGGCAAGGTCTGGTTCAAAACGCCGGAAAGTATACGCATCGTCCTGAATGGCGCTTTGCGCCCCCGGGTTACGGCAAAGGACATCGCCCTGCGGCTGACGGGGATCATCGGCGCGGCGGGGAGCACATACCGGGCCTTGGAATTCGCCGGGGACGGCATTGCCTCTCTGTCCGTTTCCGAGCGCATGACCATCTGCAACCTGATGGTTGAAACCGGGGCCAAATGCGCCATCATGCCCTGCGACAGCGTGCTGCGGACACACATGGCCTCTCTGGGACTTGACGCGGCCGACGCCGTGGCCGCCGACCCGGACGCCGTCTATGAACGGGAGATCAGCCTGGATCTGGCCGGCCTTGAACCTGTGGCCGCCAAACCCCACCAGCCGGACAACGTGGCCCCTTTGCGCGAGCTTGTCGGCACGCCCATCCATATGGGAGTCATCGGCACCTGCACCAACGGGCGTCTGGACGACCTGGCCCGGGCCCTGGCTGTCATGGGGGATCGCTCTGTGGCGCCGGGATTCGAACTGCTGGTGGTGCCGGCTTCGCGCGCCATTTATCTGGAAGCCTCGCGCAACGGCATGCTGGCGGCTTTCACGGAAAAGGGCGCGACAGTGCTGCCTCCCGGTTGCGGTCCCTGCTGCGGGTCCAGCGCCGGCATTCCTTCCGACGGCGAAAACGTTTTTTCCACCGCCAACCGCAACTTTTTGGGCCGCATGGGCAATGTGAAGGCGAACATTTATCTGGGGTCACCTGCTTCCGTGGCCGCGGCCGCGGTGACAGGCGCAATCACTCTTCCTCAGGAGGCGGCCCATGGCTGAATGCATTTTCACCGGCGCGGCCCGCGTGCAGGGCGACGACGTCAACACCGACTACATCATCAGTTCGCGCCGCAAACGCGATACACTGGATGAAAAGGAACTGGCCAAATATCTGATGGAAGATCTGGACCCGGCTTTCGCCGCCACGGTGCGTCCCGGGGATATCCTGGTGGCCGGCAACAATTTCGGTTGTGGATCGGCCATGGAAATAGCCGCCCTGGTCATTCGCGGGGCGGGCATTCCGGCAGTGGTGGCGAAATCTTATTCCCGCACGTTTTACCGCAACGGCATCAACAATGGCATTCTGCTGGCCCAGTGCGATACTTCCGGCATCCTGCCCGGCGACAGCCTGACGGTGAAAAGCGAAAACGGCCGCATTCTGGTGACCAATCACAGGGCCGGAGAAACGCTTGACGGCGGTTCCCTGCCGCCGGAGCTCATGGACATCGTTCTGGCCGGCGGCATCGTCGGTTACATGAAGCAGCGCCGGAGCACGTCATGAGCACGGAGCAGCAACGCCTCCACCGGGACAGCGCGGGTATGGACGCCTCATCCGATTCCGTCACCTTTGCCGACATTCAGGCCGCCGCCGCGGTTCTTGTGGGGGTGGCCCACAAAACCCCGGTGCACACGTCAAAAACCCTGGACCGTCTGACCGGCTGCCAAGTGTACTGCAAGTGCGAGAATTTCCAGCGCATGGGCGCCTTTAAAATACGCGGGGCCTATAATGCCATCAGCCGCCTGGACAAAGGCGTGGCCGGGGTTGTGGCCGGATCCTCGGGCAGCCACGCCCAGGCCGTGGCTCTGGCGGCGGGCATGCTGGGACTTCAATCCGTCATCGTCATGCCGTCCGACGCGTTGGCGATCAAGGTCCGGGCTACCCGTGATTACGGCGGGGAGGTCGTTTTTTTCGACCGCAAAAGCCAACGCCGCGAAGACGTTGTGGACCGCATCCGGCGCGAACGCGGATATCCGGAAATTCCAGCCCATAACCATCCCCACATCATAGCGGGGCAGGGCACCGTGGCTCTGGAACTGCATGGACAGGTTCCGGATCTGCAAAATCTGGTCGTTCCAGTCAGCGGCGGCGGCCTGATGGCGGGTTGCGCTGTGGCCAGCCGGGCGCTGGCCCCCGGTTGCGCCGTTTTTGGCGTTGAGCCCGAAGGCTGCGACGATTTCAAACAATCGTTGGAAGCCGGAGAAATCCGGCGCGTGGACGGCGTTCCCACCATTGCCGACGGTCTGCGCTGCGCCAGACCGGGGCCGTATGCTTTTGATCTGGCGCGCAAATATGTCGCGGGGATCAGCCTGGTCAGCGACGATGAAATTCTGGATGCCGTGGAATTTCTGTGGACCCGGATGAAGCTGGTCGTCGAACCGTCCGGGGCCGCAGGCATCGCGGCGCTGCTCCACGGCAGAATTCCCACGGCGCGTGGCGCGAAAACCGGCGTCATCTGCAGCGGCGGCAATGCCGACATTCCCGCCGTGGCCGCCCGGTTACGCCAGGCGGCCGCCGTACAATGCGCGGAAGGTTCTGGATGCGGCCATGGCGGTTCGCAACTGCAAAAGCCAAAATAACGTATTGACGGCGCCAGGAATGAATATCCCCCGGCATAGCATGACCGGGGGATATTCATTCCTGGCGATTGCAGACGCTTATTGGAGACTTTCAAGAAAAGAACGCATCAGGTCCATGCCTTCCCGTAAGGTATCCATGGACGCTGCATAGGATATCCGCGCAAAACCGGGGGCCATGAATGCCGCGCCGGGCACCAGGGCAACGCCGTGGTTCATCAACTCCGTGCAGAACGTCAGATCGTCCGCGATGATCGTGTCGTTCGATTTTTTTCCGTAGCTGGGACGCACGTCGATAAAAAAGTAGAACGCGCCGGAAGGTTTGGTCACCGCGATATTGGGCATGGTGGACAGTTCTCCGTACATGAACTCCATGCGCCTGCCGTATTCCGCCACCATGGCCTTCGCTTCTTCGCCGCCTTCGCGCAGGGCGCCCACGGACGCCCATTGAGAAACGGAGGACGCGCAGGACGTGATGTGCCCCTGCATGACTGCCATTTTGCTGATAAGCGGGGAAGGGCCCAGCGCGAACCCGATGCGCCATCCGGTCATGGCGTATGCCTTGCTGACTCCGCTGATGGTCAGGACGTTGTTTTTGGCTTCCGGCACGTCAGCCAGCGGGTTGATGTACCGCACGCCGTAGGTCAGCTGTTCGTATACTTCGTCATTGATGAGGGTAAGATTCTTTTTGATCGCCAATGTGCACAGGTCCGCCATAAGTTTGCGGTCATAAACGACGCCGCTGGGGTTCTGCGGCGAGTTGACCAGGATGGCGACAGTCTTGTCCGTGATGGCGTTCTCTATGGCCGTCAGGTCGGGGGTGAATCCGGTGTCGCAGGTGTCGACGAATACTGATTTGCCGTCAAAAACGTCAATCTGCTCCACATAGCTGACCCAGGCCGGGGTGGGGATGATGACTTCACTGTCCGGATTCACCAGAGCGCCGAAGGCTTCGAACAAAAGCGGCTTCGCGCCGGCGCCCACGCAGATTTCATTGGGCGTGAAAGTGACCTGATGCCGCTCCTTGTAATACTCGATGATGGCGTCCCGCAATTCCTTGATGCCCGGCGTCGGGGTGTAGTGGGTGTGCCCCTCGCGCATGGCTTTTTCCGCGTAGCGGAACGCGGCCGGGGGAGAGGGAAAATCCGGTTCCCCAATGGTCAGGGTGATAGTGCGCCGCCCCTCGGCTTTGCGTTTGGCGGCCATGTCCGTCATGGCTCTGGTGGCCGAGGGCTTCATGCGCAGCAGGCGGTCTGAAAAATTCATAGCGGTTTCCTTTATGCTTCGGCGTTAAGGTAACGGGAATTTTTGATTTTTGAAAAAACGGGGATCAGGCAAAACATGGCGGACAGCGCAAGCATGGCCAGACTGATGGGGCTTTGCAGGAAGATCATGTGCGAGCCCATGGAAATGGACAGGCTCTGTTCATACCCGGTCTCGATCATCGGGCCGAGGATAAGAGCCAGGATCAGCGGTCCCTGGGGCAGACCGGTTTTATCCATCAGATAGCCCGCCACGCCGGCGCCCAGGGCCACCCAGATGTGGAAGATATGGTTGCCGTAGGAAAATCCGCCGGTAAGGCAGAGCAGCACGATGGCCGTAGTCATCAGCGTGTGCGGAATTTTGAACACCAGCTTGGCCAGAATCCTGCCCATCATCAGCCCCATGGGGCCCATGATGACGTTGGCGACGAAAAAGCCGACGATGATCAGAAAGGCCATGTCCGGATGTTCGCGAAACAGTGCGGGGCCGGGCCGCATTCCCTGGATCATCAGCGCGCCGATGAACAGGGCGGATGTGCTGTTGCCCGGCACCCCCAGCGAAAGCAACGGCACCATGGACCCGGCTACCACGGCGTTGTTGGCCGATTCCGGCGCGGCGACACCTTCGGGCACGCCGGTGCCGAAAGCCAGTTTCTTATACTGGGCCCGCACCAGATCATAGGCCAGATAAATGGCCATGATCATGCCCGCGCCGGGCAGAATGCCGATGGTCGTGCCGATGGCGCTGCCCGTCAGCCAGGTGGGCAGCAGCCTTCTGGCCAGTTTCCAGCCCGGCATGGTTTTGCCGATCTCGGGAATTTGCAGTTCTTTTTTTGTTTCTCCGGCGGCACGGGCGATACGCTCCATCAGATGGAACACCGAAGAAACGCCGAACAGTCCGATCAGGGTGGATATGAGCGGAAGCCCTTCCAGCAGAAAATCGGAATCAAGGGTAAAGCGGGGATAGCCCGTCTGGGGGCTCATGCCCATTGTAGCCAGCAGCAGGCCCAGAACGCAGACGATAAGGTTTTTCAGCGCGTTTTTCCCGGACATGCCCGCCACCGTGGACAATCCGAAAATGCC
Source organism: Desulfovibrionaceae bacterium (assembly GCA_031550605.1). Lineage (GTDB taxonomy): Bacteria > Desulfobacterota > Desulfovibrionia > Desulfovibrionales > Desulfovibrionaceae > FLUQ01. Next base: position 17,426 of record JAVBOK010000063.1, read on the forward strand.
CAGCGCGAAATATTCGGGCGGGCCGAACCGCAAGGCGTAACTGGCGAGTTTCGGGGCGAAGAACATGAGCACGACGGTCGAGAAAAGGCCACCGAAGACGGAACTGATGGTGGAAAGGCCGACGGCGAGCCCCGCCTGCCCTTTCTGCGCCATGGGAAAACCGTCGAAGGTCGTGACCACGGATGAAGCCGTGCCTGGAATTTTCAGCAGAATTGCCGGGATGGATCCGCCGTAACAGGCGGAGCAATAGACGCCGACAAGCAGCATAAACGCATATTGCGGCGGCATGCCGAAGGTCACGGGCATGATCACGGCCATGGTGATGGTATCGTTCAGGCCGGGAATGACCCCCACAATCAGGCCGAGAAATACCCCGGCGGCCAGGACCAGGAACACGTCCGGCGAAAAAAGGATGGTATTGAATGCAGTCAGTATGTTTTCCATTGTACGGCTATCCTGTCAGGCAAAAGGGCGATCCGCGTCAGTCAAAGAACAGCCCCAGCGGCAGCGACACTTCAAGAATGAGCTTGAACACCACGAACACAAAGACGCTTACCCCGGCCGAGAAGATGGCGGATATTCTCCGGTTGGGATATCCGCCGTTGCATGCCGTGGCGAAACACAGCAAAAATCCTGCGACAAGGTATCCGATATACGGCGCAATCAAGGCAAAAACGGCGATCAGCACGACCTGCGCCGCTACTTTGCGGTACTGGCGCAAATCCATAAAGGCGACGGCGGCGCTTTCCGCGCGCGCGGTCCACAGGGCCTGACCGGCAAGGGCCAGTGAAAGAACGCCGAGCAGTGAACTGAGCAATAACGGAAAGGTGTTGGAATCGGGCGGGTATCGCAGGCTGTTGCTCAGAAAAAACGCATCCACCGCAAGCAGTACGCCGGCAATGGCCAGATTTTGCTTCCAGTTGGTCAAGAAAGGCTCCTTTCGGGAAAAATTCCGCAAAAAACCGGCGCGCCGCGGCATACGGCCGCAACGCGCCGGAAAAAGATATTACTTTTGCTCAAGGGAGCTGAGCATCGCTTTCAAAACGACGTTCAATTCCTCGTACATCTGCGTGAATTCCTTGCGGTTCATAACCTGCAGCGGATAGCCGCCTTTTTTCATGCGCTCCACGAACACAGGATCGTTCACGATGCCGAGGAAGCCCTTTTCCAGCGCTTTCAACATGGGTTCCGGCGTTCCGGCCACGGCGCAGATGCCGCGGGGAGTACCCCATTCGGCACCGGAAGCGCCGATCTTGAAGCCCACGCTGCTAAGACGGTCCAGGGAAGAAAAGCCGGGGTAATCCTTGTCGGAAGCAAGGCCCACGCAACGGAGCGAGCCGTCCTGCAGATAGCTGGCCACTTCGCCCAGGCTCATCAGAGCCGCATCGACATGGCCGCCCAGAATCTGCGGCAACTGGGTACCGCCGGAGGTGGCATGCACATAGTTGAACTTCACGCCGAGCTGTTTTTCCATCAGCATCCCGCACAAGTGCTGCGTGTTGGAATGGCCGGCGGTGGACACGCTGATGGGGTTGGCCCTGGCTTTTTCCACCAGGTCTTTGACTCCCTTGATCTTCGAATCCTTGTTCACCACGATGATGGTAGGGTCAAAGCAATACAGCATGATCGGCATGAACGATTCTTTGGTGAAGCTGGTTTTTTTGGTCAACGGGTTGGTCAGCGTGGTCGGAGCGAAGGTCACCAGGGTATACCCGTCAGGTTTGGCTTTGGATGCCGCCGTCAATCCGATGACCGCGCCGCCGCCGGGAAGGTTTTCCACGATAAGCTGCTGGCCGTTCAAATACTTGGGCGCAAGGTCCGTCATCATGCGCACGGAAACGTCAATCCCGCCACCTGCCGCAAAGGGCACGATGACCTTTACGTTTTTGGTGACGGTTTCCTGAGCTTGGGCCGGAACTGCCAGGATCAGTAAAAAACACAAGGCCAGAAGCGCGCGTTTCATCATGACTCCCCGAGTTGTTGGTTGCAAAAAACGATTTACAACAAATAAATTTTACTTTTTGATAGACAATGCAAAAATTTTTGTCAATACTTGAAAAAACTCTGTCCCGGAAGGAATCCATGCATGGCCGATGACAAAAGAAAAGCCGCACCACGGCGGCAAGGGTTCGAATGAACAAAGAACGCATGGCGGAAAAAGACGTTTACGATACCGTGTATCAGTTCAGCCTCACGGCAAAGGGCCGCAGAAAAAAATTGGCCGCCTTTCTGCTGCGGTCCCCCAACGAAGCCGCCCTGATGACTATCGAAGATATTGCTGAAGCAGTCGGGGCCAGCGCCGGTATGGTTTCAAGGGCTGTCCGGCATATGGGTTTCGACGGCTTTGCCGATATGCAGCGCCTGATGCGCAAGGGCATGCTCAAAACTCTTTCCCCATCGGGCAGACTGCAAAAAAGATCCTATGCGCCGTCCTGCATGGAATCCCTGGAACAGGACAGGGAAAATCTGGCGGCCATTTCCACCCTGAATACGGAAGAACAGTTTTACGCCGCCGCGGAACTGCTGGCCACAGCCCCTGCCGTGCACGTGTTCGGCCTGCGCAGCTCTTATCCGCTGGCGTATTTTCTGGCGCTGTGCCTGGAGCAGATACGGGATGACGTTCATCTGGTCGATCTGGCCACTGGCAAATTGGTGGAACATATCATCCGGTTCAAGGCGGATGACGTAGTGGCGCTTTTCTCCTTCCCGCGGTATATGCGCGACCCATTACTGATGGTGGAAGAGGCGCGCCGTTCCGGCTGCCGTGTTCTGGGCATTTCGGACAGCCATGCTTCGCCGCTCGGGCTGCAGGCCGACATTTCCCTTGCATCCCACTATGCCAGCGTCAGCTTCTTCAATTCTCCGGCCGCGCCTTTTGCCCTGGTCAGCGCTCTGATAACCCAGACGATCCACAGACTCGGCAAAGCGGGCAGCGATGCGCTTGACCGCTTTCTGCATATCCACGGCCGCTGGAATACCATGATTGAGGATAGTACAGCCTTGCGGATCGAACAGAAGCCCTGAATCCCGCCACGTGGAGCTTTGCGCCGCGATACGCGGTGTACGGTAGCTGAAAATCGTATTTTTCAGCCACCGTTCCGTGCAAAAATTTTTCACAAAATGAGAAGTGGAATTTTTGCAACGAGACACCAGATATTTTCCAGATAAAATGTGGATCTCGGGATATTTCGCGCGTGCTCACCCCTTGCCCCCGTATTTGCGCAAGTCCGGCAGCAGAAATGCCAGAGCGCCCAGCAGCGGCAGAAAGGAACACAGAGAATAGACGAATTCGATGCCGAATTTGTCGGCCAGCGGCCCCATGACCGCCGCGCCGATTCCCCCCATGCCGAAAGACAGACCGAAAAAAAGACCCGCGATCATGCCTACCTTTCCGGGCACCAGTTCCTGGGCGAAGACGACGATGGACGTAAAGGCGGACGCCAGGATTATCCCGGTTGAAAAGGACAGAATGCCTGTCCAGACCAGTCCCGCGTAGGGCATGCACAATGTGAACGGCGCAACGCCCAGGATGGAGATGCGGATGACGTTCCGCCTGCCGATTTTATCACCCACGGGGCCGCCCAGCACTGTGCCCACCGCGATGGCGGCCAGAAAAATGAACAGATACACCTGCGCGGATTCAATGGACAGGCCGAATTTTTTTATCAGGTAGAAGGTGAAATAGTTGCTGATGCTGGAAATATAAAAATTGTTGGCGAAAATCAGCGCCACAAGCAGCAGAATGGTATTGCGCACCACATGCCGGGGCACTGTGATGCCCGCCGCGCCGGTGGATTTTTTGACCGTTGCCTGTTGGGCTTTGGCCCATCTGCTGATGCCCAGCAGGAAATAGACGGCCAGCAAAGGCAGAACGGTAAACCAGGCCAGGCTGCTCTGGCCCAGGGGCACGACGACGGCGGCCGCCAGCAGGGGGCCGGTGGCGCTGCCCGCGTTGCCCCCGACCTGGAAAATGGATTGGGCCAGGCCGAACTGCCCGCCGGCGGCCATGCGCGCCACTCGCGAAGCCTCGGGGTGCAGCACGGCGGACCCCGTGCCCACGATGACCGCGCCCAGCAGAAGCCAGGGGTAGGCCGGGGCAAAGGAGATGAGCAGCAGCCCCATCAGGGTGAATGTCATGCCCGCGGGCAGAAAATACGGCTGCGGCTTCTGATCGGTATAGTGCCCGATCAGGGGCTGCAGCAGCGACGCGGTTGACTGATAGGCCAGGGTGATCAGGCCGATTTCCAGAAAACTGAGCGAGAAATTTTGACGCAGCAGGGGGTATATGGCCACAATCAGCGACTGCGTCGTATCGTTCAGAAAATGGGTCAGGCTGACTATGCCCAGTATCTTGAATTGCGTTTTCGGGCCCGGCTTCGGTTGCCAGGCCGTCTGTTCCGTTTCGGTAGACATGGCGTTATTCCGTTGGAATGGAAATCATCCGGCGTTGGCGCGGACTTGGTTGAACGTGTACTGGGTTATGATTTCACCGTTCCGGTAGACGGGAACCAGGGCCGACGGAACCTCAGGCGCAAGCGGGGCTGAATAGAACCCGCCGTTCCCGGCATACAGGGTGACCCGGCCCTGTTTGCTTTTTTTGTCATGGTCCGTGATCGGGTCCTTGAAAATATCGCGCCATTCGCCGTGGATCATGACCGCGGAGCATTTCATGGCGAACTTCTGGGTGTCCCGGTTCACGCGCTGCAGCAGATAGCCACCACAACCGAAAGTCAGGTTTTCCGCGGAAAATCCCAGGCGGGTGATTGCATCAAGTATTCTGACGATGGAGGTTTCATCAATACCGTCGCCCTGGATGATACGCACGTTTTCCAGGACCTTGTATCCGCGCCCGTTAGTATGGTGGCCGAAGGAGTCGGCCAGGATCTGGATGCAAGCGCTGACCACTTCCGCCGGATCGCCGGAGTCGGGCCGCACCACCATGGTGCTGTTCATGCGGCGCAGTTCGTCTTTCAACTGCGGAAACAAGGTCTTGCAGGCATAATAAATATTGTAGGTGTCCGCCACGTTGGCATAAATTTTTCCCGGCCCGCCAAACTGGGTCAACATGTTGCGATAGAAATCAAGTTCGTGGCCTTTGCCCCAGGAGCAGGTGACGGAATGTTCGGAAGCGGGGATGGATAACCCGAACATTTCATCGGCAGGGCCGTAGTATTTTTGGGCGAAACGGATACCGTCCAAATTGTCGGTGCCCATGAAGTTGATCAGATGCGCGCTGCCCGCGATGCCGGCAGATTCGTGCGAAGACACGCCCCGTGCGCCGAAATCGTGCAAGGTGAACGGTAAACCGTCGAGGCTGTCCGCCGTGCGTTCGAGATACCCCGCCAGCAGATTTTTGATTTTTTTCGAACGGGTGGCCACGGTGGAACCGTACCATACTCCCCGCAACAAGGCGGTTTCGATGAATCCGGGCACCCAATAGAATTCGGGATCGTCGTTTTCAATGACCGCCAGCACGTTGTGGTTGGGCACGGCCGTGCCTTCCGGCACGGCCGTGATCGTTATCGGCAGATAGCCGCCGCATTTATTCACGACCCGCTCCCACCCCTTGCGGTTAAAAGGCAGGCCGTGGCGGGTGACGAAGGTTTCCGCTTCATCAATATCCGCCCGCGTGACGGGCGTTTGCAGATATTCTTTCAGGAAAGCCTGCAGGCCGTAGAAGAGCACAAAATCATACATACCCCCTCGAGATTCGATATAATAGTATGTTTTTTCAATGCCTTCAGGGAATTGCAAGTGGTGCGAATACTTGTATGAGTCCGCGCACAGAATCAAATTCTGGAACATATGCAGCTCCCGGATATGCGGGTGTGGACCGGCCGGCCGCACGGGGCGCACCCCGCGCGACCGGCCGGATTGTGACCCGCAAAGCGTCGGGCGTCAACGTGATTTATGCTTTTTGGATGGAGAAATGGAGCGAAAACAACCCGGGACGCATAAAATCAACGGGATACGGCCCACAGGCCGAAACTTCCATCAGAACGCGGCATTCGGAAAGTTTCGGCAACCGGTGGAATATGCGCATACCGGCAATGGTATTTCAGTTGAGACGTTTTCAACGTAGCGTCTGAATGTCCAGCCGGCAGCCGCAGCAGGGGCAGGTCGTTGTGCCGGAAGAAGCGTTTTCGCCGGGATAAAAGAACGCCAGCCAGCGCCGGTTGGCAAAAAAGTACCGCACCCAGACCGCAGCGCCGCAATTGCAGAAACGTTGTTGCATGACGAACTCCTTGTGTTGTTATATATAAACATTCGTGATAAAAAAATAGCGGCATGCCATGCTGGCGGAAACGCCGGTTCCCGTTGTGCCCATGCATGGCCGGCGCGGTTACGCATACCGGCAATCACGGCACAGCCAGACGACCCGGCCGATAACGCGAAACGAATTCATTTCGTCCCCTCTGATCTCGACGGGTGCATAATCCGGATTGTCGGACAGCAGCGATATGCCACCCGGTCGCGTTTGCAGACGTTTGATGAAAATGGCGTCCTCATAGCCGACAGCCATCACGCTTTTGGGCGCGATCCGGGTATTGGCCTGATCCACCAGAACCATGTCGCCGTCCTGAATGCCCGGTTCCATGCTGTTGCCGATGACGTCCATGAACACCATTGCGCCGGGTCTGCCCATGCGGGACAGCCAGGAATGGGGGAAAGGGTGTTCGGCGACGGGCACCGCTTCCAGTTCGAGAGAGCCGCCCCCGGCGCAGAGCCTGGCTCGGACCTGAGGCACCATGACCATCAGGCCGGAATCATTCCGAGCAAGAGTTTTTTCCGCCCGGAACGGGGTGCCGGCAGCGGAAAGATCTGCCGACGCCGGCGCGGAAACCGGCAGCCCGGGGGGTTCTTTGCCGAATTCCAGCCAGTCGGGAGAAAGCGCAAACTGCCGTGACAAAGCCAGAACCCACTTCTGGGGCACCGCATCCCTGTTCTTGGCCTGGGTAACGGCGGATCGGTTTACCCCGAGCACGCGGGCCATATCCATCTGGGTTCTGATATCCGTTGCCCGGATCAGACGATTATAAAAAGAATCAAAAGGAATGGGCACAGCGTGTCCTTTGTCGGCGGCTCATGTTGCTTTATATAAACACAAGTCGCGGATAATGGCAAGCGGAAATATTTTTCGAAAATTTTATATGATAATAGTTATCAAATTTTAGAAGTCCATGGTGTTTTTTTATTTTTTAATACTGAAATTATTGGCATTTTTAACGTTGACTATAAGATAATTGATTATAGTTCTCAATTTATCGCCTTCCCGAATCAGATGTTCCGGCTGGGGCCGGGGCCGGGGCGGGCGCAACAATGTGGTCTCTTTTGGGGGACTGTATGGCAACAGCAACAACAACCAACCTGCAATCCCAGGTTGTTTCGCTTACCCGTCCGGCGGCCGGCCAATCCATAACGATAACCGCCGGAACCGGTGCGGTGCTCAAGTTGGACTTTGCTCCCGATACGGCCAGTACCGAATCCGCGGCACAAGATCTTGTTTTTTCCTTTCCCGACGGAGCCCAAATCATTGTCAGCGGCTTTTTCGAAAAGGGCGTGGATGCGTTGCCCAGCCTGGAACTGGCTGATGGCAGCATGCTGAGCGGCAAGGATTTCTTGACGGCCTTCAACCCCGATCTGTTGTCCACGGCGGCTGGTCCCTCTGCGGGTGGCAATCCGTCCGGCGGTTCGGGAGATTACACCGACGATGCGGGCAACCTGCTTAGCGGCGTCAATCGCCTGGGATCTCTCGGCACCGACCAATGGGGCAGATCAACTGAAGTGTCCATGGACACGCAGGAACCGCCCGCGTTGCCTGCAGCCGCTCCCGCGCCTGCAATCAGCATTATTCCCGGTCCCGACCCGGTTCCGGGCGGTCCTCCGACCAAGCCTGTCTATATGGTTGAAACGCAGGGAGTCAATCTGACGGTGAATGAAAGATTTTTGTCTGAGGGAAGCGCCCCTGATCCGGGAGCCAGGCATGCGACGGTGGCGTTTCTTATCACATCCAACGACGGAATAGCCCTTTTTACGCTGACCGCGGGCGGGACGGCGCATGTCGTTACCATACAGCCCGACGGCACGCTGACGGGATTTCCGGCCGGCGGAGTCGACGGTGCTTCAGGCGTCCTGAGTGATCCGCGTCTTGCAGATATGGGCGGCGGCCAGTACAGCCTGGAATTCGACTATGCCTTTACCGGTGCCGTACACCATGCGGGCGTGGTTCAGGGCACGGACACGGCCGCCGACGTGGACAGCTTCCTTATCAGCGCCTCCAGTCTCAACGGTGCCACGACAGGGGCGGTATACGCGCATATTGACGTGATCGACGACGTGCCGTTCATAAGCATCGGGGCGCCTGCTGCCGAAATGTCCGACCTTGCCGTCGCCGCCGCGGCGGTGGGCAGTCTGGCCGAAGGGCACAGCATTGCGGGAACCATAGACATCGTCGCCGGCGCGGACGGCCTCAGTCCGGCCGCGGCCTTCGCGGTCAACGGCGCGGCCTACGCCCTGGACACCTGGGCCGACACCGGGGAAGGGCAGATCCGCATTTTCCTGGACGGCGCCACCTACAAATACGAATACAAGG
>JAVBOK010000089.1:0-5875 GCA_031550605.1 Desulfovibrionaceae bacterium
GTTCACGAAAAAGCGGTAGATAGGTGGAAACCTCCGGTTCGCCGAAACACGTGGTTTTCGTCTCACTCCCGCCGCCTTCGGGGGCGCGCCGGGCTGGCGCCCGGCGCTCCCAGTGTCGCTTGGGTCAGGTAAAATACATCAAATTCATTTCGTGAACGCGACACTAGGCCCGGGCCGTACTCCTTTCTTGGGGCCGCCGCCCCAAACCCCGTTCGGGGGAACGATTGCCCCCCTCAAAAAATCGCCTGTTTCCAGGCGGTTTTTTGAGGGGGATATTGATTCCGCACATGACGGCCATGTCAGTAACGGTTAAGGGTCCAAACAACGCGCCCGGTGAGAACGTCGCCGATTTTGTCGGCGGCCAGAGCCGTATCCGGGTGCTGGGGGTTTTCGGCATGCAGGGCGATTTCGCCGTTGGGGTTGAGAAAGACGCGCTTGAGGACCAGCCCTTCATAGGGCAGGCGCAGGGCGTACAATTCACCGGATACGGCTTGCTTTTGCGTGGTGTCGACGCCGATGAAGGCGCCTTTGCGGATCAGCGGTTCCATGCTGGTGCTGTCTAACTGGAACACTTTGGTGCCGGAGGAAGTGAAGGAAAGGGGAATGCTCAGTTTGCCGATGATCTTGGGGCTTGCGGTGCTGTCCGCGGGGTCGGCCGGGTCGCTGTCCGGCCAGTGCTGCATGGAATAAACGCTGACAATTTCGCTTTTTGCATCCGGATCGCTGTACAGGGCCACGTCTTCATACGTATTCAAAGCCTCTGATGCCTCAACCGGCGCGTATCCCATTTCGGTTCTCAAATACATGGGCCCTGTGCCCTTTTTCAGCCAATCGGGGTTTAGCCCGAATCGTTCAAACAATTTCATGCACCAGTCGGCGGGAACCGAATTGCGCCGCTTGGCGTCTGAAATGCTCGATTGTCGGATGTCCAGCACCGCCGCCAACTCCACCTGGGTTCTGGTATTGGTTGCGTGCTTGATCCGTTCGAAGACCTCTTCAAAGTTCGACACGTTGCCTAACTCCTCCATAGGGGCACGACCGGCGCCCCTAAACCCGATTGTTACGCAATCCGGGAAACTGGCCAGGAAAGGATTGCCACAAGAGGTAAGTAATCTCTATTCACCCAGCAATCAAGTATGGAATATGACCTTTCTTGTTGTTCCACGCTGTTCCGCGCCATTCCCCCAAGCGTTGTGGAAAGCCCGCCCGCCGGAAAGGGGGCGGGCGGCTGTCAGGGTTGCGCTTGGCGCAGGAATCGCAAAAAACTGTCGTCAGGCGTCAGAAGAAGGCGGGTTTTGTCGTGCAGCGCGTGTTTGTAGGCTTCCAGGCTGCGCGAGAATTCATAGAATTCCGGTGACTGTTCAATGGCCTGGGCAAAAACGCGGGTTGCTTCCGCATCGCCCTGCCCGCGCAGTATTTCGCTTTTTCTGCGCGCTTCGGCCAGGAGCACGGCCCGGTCGCGGTCGGCGGTGGACTTGATGATGGTGGCGTCTTTCTGGCCTTCGGAACGGTATTCCGTGGCCTGCCGTTCGCGTTCGGCCGTCATGCGGTTGAAAATGGCCCGCTGGTTTTCGGGGGGCAGGTCCGTGCGCTTGATGCGCACGTCAATGACTTCGACCCCGTATTCCTTGGCCTGGGCATTGGCCTGGTCCTTGACCTTTTCCATAATTTCCTGGCGGTTGGTGGATACCACCTCCGTCAGGTCATAGGTGCCGACCACGACGCGCAATTCCGAATAGATGATGTCGTCCAGCCGCGACTGGGCGTTGGGAACGGTGCGCAGGCGCTGGTAGAAGACCAGGGGATTCGCAATGCGCCACCTGGCGTAGTTGTCCAGCAGGATGGCTTTTTTGTCCTTGGTCAGGGCTTCGGCGGAACGGGCGTCATAATTCAGCAGGCGCGAATCGAAATACAGCACGTTCTGGATGAAGGGCAGCTTGAAATGCAGGCCCGGGTCCAGGTAGGCGCCCACGGGTTTGCCCAGTTGCAGGATCAGGGCTTTCTGGGTCTGGTGCACCGTGAACACGCTCTGCATGAAAACCAGAACGAACAAAAAGACGACGGTGCCCAGGGTGAAATATTTTTTCGGCATCACTTCACCCCCCTGGCGGCGGGCGCGGACCCGGAAGAGGCCTCGCCGGGCAGCGGCCCGAGCGGCAGAAGCGGCAGGGTGCGGCTGCCGGTATCTTTGGGCACGATGATTTTCTCCATGCCGGGGGAAGAAAGGATTTCTTCCATGGCTTCAATGTACATCCGCTTCCTGGTCACGTCCTTGGCCTTGTTGTACTCGGCCAGAATGGACAGAAAACGCTGGCTTTCGCCCTGGGATTTGCGGATGGCGGTTTCCTTGTATGCTTCGGCCTGGTTGATGATTTCCGCGGCGATACCCTGGGCTTCGGGAATGACCTTGTTGCGGTAGGCATCGGCCTCGTTGGTGGCCTTGACCTTGTCTTCGCGGGCGGAAGCCACGTCCCTGAATGCGGTCATGACTTCTTTGGGCGGGTGCACGTCCTGCATCTGCACGGTCAGCACGGAAATGCCCGCGTCGTAGCTGTCGAGGATTTTTTGCAGCAGTTTCTGGGTTTCCGTCTGGATCTGCACCTTGCCTTCGGTCAGGGCGGCGTCGATCTTGCTTTTGCCGATGGCCTCGCGCATGGCGGCCTCGCCGGCGCTTTTCACCGTTTCATGCTGGCGGGCCAGGTTGAAGAGAAACTTCTGCGAGTCGCTGATCCGGTATTGAATGATGAATTGCACCATGACGATGTTTTCATCGCTGGTCAGCATGGAAGCTTCTTCAGGCACCGGGCGGACCTGGCTTTGCACGGCGGTCACGTTGGGCGGGGAGCGGAACCCCACCTCGATGTGCTGCACCTGGGTGACTTTCGGCTTCAGGTCTTCTTCGATGGGGAAAGGCAGGCGGAAATGCGGACCCGGTCCCACCGTACGGTCGTACTTGCCGAAACGCAGAATCACGCCTTCTTCGTCGGGGCTGACGATGAAAATGCCTGATGCGATCCAGAGCACAAGGGCGACCGCGACGAGAATCTTTCCCACAGGAAAAGGAAAGCCCTTGAAGTTTTTAAATTTTTCGCCCAGATTATCCATGCCGGGCGGCGGTGTGCCGCTGTCCGGTTTTCTGCCGGGCTGCCGTTGCCGTTTTTCTTGCAGTTTTTCCCAATCCCAGTTCATAATGCATACGACCTTAGGGCAGTATTGGCCCCTTGGTCAAGAGGATCGAAGCGAACTTACTGGGATTCTTCTCCCATAAAAGCCAATGGAGGCTTGCGCCGCATGCGTGCGATCAGTTCTCATGTTTTTAGAGCCTATGATATCAGGGGGTTGGTTGGCGTCGATTTCGACGAGGAATGGGTGGAATGTCTGGGCCGGGCCTGCGGCACCCTTTTTCAGGACCGGGGGCGGACTTTCTGCGTTGTGGGCCGCGACTGCCGGCCCAGCTCGCCCTTGTACCGCGACGCGCTGGTCAGAGGGCTGGCCGCCACCGGCATGGCGGTGGCGGACGTGGGCATGGCGCCCACCCCGCTCCTGTATTTCGCGGTCAAACACCTGGCGGCCGGGGCCGGGGTCATGATCACCGCCAGCCACAATCCTTCGGAATACAACGGGTTCAAAGTCTGGTGCGGGGAATCGACCCTGTACGACGCCGACATCACCGCCCTGCGCGTGCTGATGGAAAAGGGCGAATTCGCCCGCGGCGCCGGACGTTGCGAACCGCGGGATATCGTACCCGCGTATTACGCCGATGTCGCGTCCCGGGTGCGTCTGGCCCGCCCTCTGAAAGTCGTGGTGGACGGCGGCAACGGCGCGGGCGGGGAATATTGCGTGGAACTCCTGCGCCGTCTGGGCGCGGACGTCGTGCCCCTGTTCTGCGAGCCCGACGGCCTTTTCCCCCATCATCATCCGGACCCGGTGGTGGAAAAAAACATGGCCGCGCTGCAGGACATGGTGCGGAAAACCGGCGCCGACGCCGGCATCGGTCTGGACGGCGACGCCGACCGCATCGGCGCGGTGGATGAAACGGGACGGCTTTTTTACGGCGACGAACTGCTGGCGCTGTTCGGCCGCGAAGTCGTCTCGCGCAAGCCGGGGGCGGTTATTCTGGGGGACGTGAAATGTTCCCACCGTCTGTTCCGGGATATTGACGCGCACGGCGGCAAAGGGGAAATGGCCGCCACCGGCCATTCCCTGATGAAGGCGCGCATGCGCGAAACCGGCGCGGAACTGGGCGGCGAAATGAGCGGGCACATGTTTTTCGCCGACCGCTGGTACGGGTTTGACGATGCCTTGTACGCTTCCGCCCGGCTGCTGGAAATCCTCGCCGCCGCGGACAGGCCGTTTTCGGCGCTGCTGAACTGGCCCCCAAGCGTGGTGACCCCCGAAATCCACATGCCCTGCCCCGAAGAGGCGAAATTCGCCGTTGTGCAAAAGGCCAGAGAGCATTTCAGAGGCCGGGTCCCCATGCTGGAAATAGACGGCGTACGCCTGACTTTTCCCGACGGCTGGGCGCTGGTCCGGGCGTCCAATACCCAGCCCGCGCTGGTTCTGCGTTTTGAAGCGGAGAGCGAAAAACGCCTGGAGGAAATCCGGGCGCTGCTGGAAGAACCCCTTGCCCGCTGGGTGGCCGAAGCATCCGCGGGCAGAGGCTAGGCCGTGGCGGCGTTTCCCCGGTACGGCGGGCGCTTCCCCCGCAATGAAAGCGGCGCGTTGCGCGTATTCCGCCCCGTGCTGCTGACGGCGGTGCTGCTGGCGGTGTGCTGGGGATTCTGGAGCAATTCCCAGAAACGCCTGGACCGGCTCGCCGTGCAGAACCTGTTCAGCGACGAGACGGGCAGCCTGAACGACGCGCAGCGGGACATGGTTCTGGAGCAGATCAGGGCGGTGCGGCGCGAGAGCGGCCTGGTCCTGGAAGTGCATATCCTGCGCGCGCCCCCGCCTCTGGAACGGCATGACGGAAACCGCGTGTACCTTGATCTTGTGCCCTCCCGGCGGCGCGCGTACCTGGTTTTGCCGCCCCTGGTGCGCCGCGCCGCCGGGGACGGGTTCGCCCGCGACGTGGAACGCGGCCTGGAGCAGGATTTCATCGGCGGCCGCTGGCAGGACGGGCTTGAACCGGCCCTGCGGGGCATCCGGAACACGTTGCGGGGCGTGACGCGATGAGCTCTTCGCTGAAAACGGTGCGCGCGCACACGGACGGATCCTGCCTGGGCAATCCCGGTCCCGGCGGCTGGGCCGCCGTCCTGGCCTATAACGGCCACGAAAAGGAACTTTCCGGCGGGGCGGGCCGCACCACCAACAACCGCATGGAAGTCCTGGCCGCCATTATGGCCCTGGAAGCATTGCGCGAACGCTGTCGCGTGGAATTATACACCGATTCCAGATACTTACGTGATGCAGTGGAAAAGGGCTGGCTGGCCTCCTGGCGAAAGAACGGCTGGAAGACGGCGGACAAAAAGCCGGTGAAGAATCAGGATTTGTGGCTGCGGCTGGGCGCGCAGCTGGAACGGCACGACGTGAGCATGCGCTGGGTGGCCGGGCATGCGGGCCACGCGGGAAACGAGCGCGTGGACACGCTGGCCCGGACCGCGGCGTCGCGGCCGGACCTGCCGCCGGACAAAGGGTTTGGAGCATGAGCGCACCGCGCATGCTCCGGCGCTTGCGCGGTGCAACGCAACGGCCGCCCGCAAGCGGACAGCGCGGCGTGCCTTTGGAGCAGTTTCCCTTTGGTAATCTGCTCCGGCCCGGACCGCGCCCGCCGTCCGAGCGAAGCACCGCAGGCCCGCGTGGCGGGGTTCCGGCGTTGTCGCAGCCACCGAGCAGTTTCGCATGTGCAAATAGCGAAATCCCAACACCAGCCGCG
>JAVBOK010000031.1:0-15000 GCA_031550605.1 Desulfovibrionaceae bacterium
GTTTTGGCGATGCGGCGACCCAACTGATTGATTCCGCAAAAAATGCGACCTATCGCCTTGATATGGACTTCGCCAAGCAACTTCATGCCACTGTCGGCAAGGAAGAGGCTCTGGAATGGGGAGTGCTGAGGAGCCAACAAGTTCATATCCACGGGGTATCGCACGTCCCACCGGCAGCGGATGAGCTTCCCACGCTTGCTGAAAAAGGATTTTCTTTTTTACGCGAGCAGATGGAAAACCCCATAGAACGGGCAATTGCCGCCTTCCTGTTCATGTCCCGGACGCAGTTTTTCTTTGATTGCAACAAGCGAACCGCCTCTTTGATGATGAACGGAGTGCTTTTGTCGGCGGGCTATTACCCGATTACCGTTCTGAGAGAGACGGCAGAAGAGTTTAACGAAAAGTTGAGAGCTTTTTACAACTCTGGGGATGCGACCGCGATGTTTGGGTATTTTGGCGGGGTTTGCTCAAAGTTATATCCATCATAAGCTGACAAGGCCAAGTATGAAACAATATCCGTATTTTTCAAGCCTCATTTTTTTCTGCAAACCGAGGCATATCAGACTTTATTCATTTATTTTCATAGTGTTGCTGTGCCTGAGCGCGTGCGGTGATGACGCGAAATATCTGAAAGTTTCTAATGGTGTGGCGATTGTGAGCACGGATGACATTCGTGATCTTAACGAAAAAAAGAAAGCCCATGAGGACATTCTTCAAAAGTTGAAAAGCAGTAAAAAACAATTTCATACACTTGTCCTGAACGGACAAAGAGGAGCTGATGATCTAGTCTCTTTGTTTACTCCAATTGCTGATAACGTAAAAGAGCTTGTCATCGCCGGGGAATGCAGAAGTCTTAATAATCTCTCCGCATATGCGAATATTGAAGTATTACAGATAGGTTCTTTTGATTTTCGTAATGGCGAGGAAGTCAAAGGCGCGATTGATAATTTAATGGCTTGTACCAAGCTACGTGAGCTGACCATTAGACAACCAGGAGGTCAGTATTATTATGCCCTGTCCCGAGGCATTAAGGCCGGAAAGACGATACAGACCATAAACGGGAAACCTGTTGCCGATTGGGCACCGGAGACGGAGCTAAATAACACCCTGCAGAAATATCATTTTACCGCCGGTGTAGTTTCTGACATGCTCAAGTCGGAACTTGAGTCTTACAAAGAATCTTCGGCCCCACCACCACCGATCAGAGATAAAATACTCTTAGCGGAAAAAGAAGATTCCAAACCAATTAAATTTGTTTTTCGGCATGGCAATAAAAAAATAGCTGGGACGAAAATATCTTTTGCGGAAAAATACTACGCCACAACAGCCAGTGAATGCGCGGCCATAGTTGTCATGCATGTCAGTTACGAGCAGGTCGGCACCTACACGGATGGCTCCATTGGTTTTTCAGGGCATTTTAGTGTGCAGGTCATCGACCCTGTGAATAAAATCAAGTATGCGCCAGTTCCCTTCCTAACTGTAATACCGCGCTTAACAAAACAAGCGCATACTGGTAGTGGGCGTGAGTTTCCAGACTACGATTTTGACAAGTTTGTTGAGCTTCTGAAAACGATGGTTACGCCTGGCTGATTACAGAAAGGGCGTTCTATAATTTATTTAAGGCCAAGCGATGGGTCTTACAACCTTATTATGCAGAATTCTTCAATCTGAATTTTCTCAATCGAATTCAGGTCCGTACTCCGCTATTAGATAGCAAATGCTTATTTGAGTATATTTTTGAGTAAGACAAATCCCGCTCTGGCCCTCACAGGAGTTATCGGCTATACGGGTGGCAGAGACACAGCCTCATGAGGCATGCCACTAACTTTTAACCTGGTATAAAAAAATAGGGCTGGCCAAGTGCCCCGGAAAGGGAACTCATGCGGTTTTTACTTGTGGACGCCATACGTGAATGGGATCTCGGGAAAAGGGCCAAGGGCATCAAGAACGTCAGCCTCAGCGAAGACTTTTTTGATGACCATTTCCCTTTGAAACCCATCATGCCCGGTGTGCTCATTATTGAGGGCATGGCCCAGCTTTCCGGCCTTCTGCTTGAGGACACAATGCTGTTGCGTGGCGTCAAGATCAAGGCGCTTATGTCCATGGTGGATAAGGCTAAGTTCCGCCATCCGGTCTATCCCGGTTCACAGTTGGAATATATTTGTGAAATCCAGCAGATTAACGAATTCGGCGGGAAGGTAGATGCCACAGCCTCGGTCGATGGGAGCGCCTGCGCGGAGTGCGGGCTGCTGTTTTCCTTTCATGCGTTCGGCACTCCCACGCAGGACGCCGTCCGCGGACGCATTCTCAATACCTGGCTTGCCGATGCGAAAAAGCACCCCTGAAGTGTGCGTGACCGGCACCGGGGCTGTTACCTGCCTCGGCGCGTCCCGCGGGGCCACTCTCGACGCCCTTGCCGAAGGCCGCCGCGTTTGCGGCGAACCCAGCCGCCATCTCGCAAACACGCCCTACGCCGGCTGTCTGGCCGCCCGAGAGGAGGCCCCAGACGTAGCAGGCTACATAAGCGACAGGCGGATGCGCAAATTCATGTCGCGGCATGCGGAGCTCGCCGCCGCCGCCGCCCGCCAAGCTCTGGAGGCGGCAGCGCCGCTTGCGCGCGGCATCGTCTCTGAGCGGATCGGCCTGTACGCAGGGGTCGGCCTCGCCGCTGTTGACATACAAGCCAGCGCCGACCTGCTCCATAAGTCCCTGGACGAGGATGGGACATTCTGTCAAAAGGCTTTCGCCAAAGACGGATTGCGTGCCATTCACCCGCTCTGGTCCTTCCACACCCTGGCCAACATGCCCGCCTGCATCGTTTCCGTGCTTGAATCCATCAAGGGTGATAACGGCATCTACACCCCGTGGGAAGACCAGACCGCCTTCGCCCTGGTCGAAGCGGCGTACGCGCTGGACCGGGGAGATATAGACTGCGCGGTGGTGGTAGCCTCTGATACGCCCCACCATCCGGCGAGCCTTGTCGAGCTTGCCTCGGCCAGCTATCTCGCGTCCGGGGAAATCGCGGCGCCCGGCGCGGCGTGCCTGGTGCTGGAACGCCCGGCCGCCTCGCATCCCTCCGGTTCGTTTTTGCTCGCAGATATCCGCCTCACATTGGAGGACGGGCTTCGCCCGCTCGACCCCCTGGCCCCCCTGATCGGCCGCACGATTGCTGCCGCGCCGTTGCTCCTCGCGGCTTTCGCCCCCAGCGGCGATCTGCCGCGCCGCCTAACGGGTTGCGGCGGCCACGTTTTTTCCTTCGAGATCGCCTGATGCGCCGTGTCGTGATTACCGGCTTTGGTGTGGTCTCTCCCATCGGATCCGGAGCGGACACCTTTTTTGACGCCCTTTGCGCGGGTGTGAACGGCATTCGGCCCATCACCAGATTTGATGCAAGTGGGCTTGATGTCCGCTTCGCCGGAGAGGTTACGGACGAGCCTGCATTTACGGACGAAACGGATCAACGCTTCGCCGGCCGCGACCCCAAGGTGGGGTTCGCGCTGACGGCCGCGGCCGAAACCCTGGCCATGGCCGGGATTCACGCCTTTCATCCCTCTGATCTCGTCCATATCGGAACCAGCCTTGAGACCTTTTTTTTCAAGCAGTTTTCCGTCAGCGGGCAAGCGGGCGAGGATGAATTTTTTAACCGGCTGGTCACCCATCCCTGGCGGCTCCCCCTAGACGCGGCCTTTGCCCGCATCCGCACGCGGTACGGCACTCCCGGCCAGGCGGCCACGAACTGCTCCGCGTGCGCCGTGGGCGCGCAGACCATCGGGCAAGCGTTTCACGCGGTGCGCGACGGCAGGTTCTCCCGCGCGCTCGCGGGAGGCTTCGATTCCATGATCAACCCTCTGGGAGTCGGCGGCTTTCAGCTTCTCGGCGCCCCGGCGACGGGCGAGCCTCCGGTGGGAGGGTCGCTTTGCCGTCCCTTTGACGCCGGCCGCGGCGGGCTGGTTCTTGGCGAAGGCGCCGGGTTTGTGGTTCTTGAGGACCGGGAACTGGCCTTGGCCGAGGGGAAACCCGTGTACGCGGAAATCGCGGGGTACGGATCGAGCCTGGACGCCCACGGTCTCTCCGCCCCGGACCCCGATGGAGACGGCGCGGCCCGCTCCATGCTCGCAGCCCTGCGCGATGCGAACTTGCCCCCGGAAGCCGTGGACCACATTAACGCCCACGGTACCGGGACGCAGTTGAACGATCCCGTCGAGGCCCGGGCCATACGCCGGGTGTTCGCGGATACTTGGGAGCGCATTCCGGTGACGGCCGTCAAATCCATGCTTGGACACTCCATTGCCGCGGCCGGAGCTCTGGAGGTAATCGCCTGCATAGGCACGCTACGCCGGGGGACGGTTCCGCCGAACATCGGCTTGGTAAAAACGGCGGCAGGGTGCGAACTCATGCATGTCGCCCGGGACGCGATGTCCTTCTCCTCATCATGCGTGCTGACGAATTCTTTCGGATTCGGCGGCCAGAACGCCACGCTTATTCTAACGGGAGGCGAAGCATGCAACGGGTAGCCTTGGTTGCCGGCGGCACGGGCGATATCGGCCGGGCCGTCTGCCGTGAACTGCACACGGCCGGAATCCGCGTGGCTGTCGGCTACGCCGCCTTGCGCGAGGCTGCCGAATCCCTTGCGGCCTCGAGCGGAGGGGTGGCTGTGCCCCTGCGGGCCGGAGAAGACCCGGATGGACCCGTCAGATCCGTTCACGACACGTTCGGCAGGCTTGACATTCTGGTCAATGCGGCGGGCGTCAACATCGAATCCAGCGCACCGGGCATGCGCGCGGAAGATTGGCAGACTGTCCTGGACCTCGATCTTACCTTTGCCTTCCGCCTGACGCAGGCCGTTTTGCCCTGCATGCTGCCGCAACGGTATGGCCGTATCGTGCATCTTTCCTCCATCTCGGGCCGGGCCGGGGGCCGCGGGCAGATCAATTACGCGGCGGCCAAGGCCGGGCTGGAACGCATGGCCAAGGTCTTCGCTCTGGAAGTGGGCCGCAAAGGCGTTACCGTCAACTGCGTCGCGCCGGGAGTCATCGTTTCGAAAATGTCCGAACGGGTCCGGCGCGAATACGGGGAGGAACTCCTCGAACGGATAGCCTGCCGCCGGTTCGGCGACCCCGAGGACGTGGCCCGCGCGGTAGCCTTCCTGGCCGGAGAGGGCGCTGGGTATATCAACGGGGCGGTCCTGTCCGTTGACGGGGGGATGCTGCTCTGAACGCACAGTACGGCAGCCTGATGGAGCTGCTGCGGCAACGTAGTTCGTGTCGCGACTTTTCCCCGGCCTCTCTGGACGACGCCACCCTGGATTCTCTGAAGCAGGCGTTTCTTCTCGCGCCGCAAGCCGGAGGAGGAAGGAACCTGGCCTGCGCGTTCCTTACCGACCGGGAGAGGATACGCGAAACGGCGGATGCCGGGGCGGCCGCATTCGCGGCCTGGTGCGGCGGCATTGATTCGCCGTTCATCCGCGAAGAGATGGCCCGCTATGGAGGGAATTTTTTCTGGTTCGGGAACGCCCCGGCGCTGGCCGTGATCACCTGCAGGGAAGAACCGGCATACCTGCGCTCGGCCGCAGGCGGCAAAGCCGCGCTTCTCTGGGGGGGCGAACTGTCCGCGGCCATGGGAGCCTTCGCCTTGCTGCTGGCGGCTGAAAGTCTCGGGCTCGGGGCCTGTTGCCTGACCGGCCCCCTGGTCGCATGGCGGGAAATGGAGGCACGCCTCGCCGTGCCTAAACGTGAGAGCCTCGTGCTGCTGATAGCGCTGGGGACCAAGAAGGATACGCATGATGGATGACCGGACGTTGTTCGAGGGGGTATGCGCCTGCATACGGGAAACGCTGCAAAAAGACATGCCGGGCATGAGCGAGAGCGACCGCCTGGTGGTGGATCTCGACGCCGACTCGCTCGACTTTCTCGATCTTATTTTCCGCCTGGAAAAGGCTTTTAACGTCCGCGTCAACCCCCGCGACCTGGAACGGCGTACGCGCGAGGCCTTGGGCGAGAGTCCGATGATTGTGGATGAGCGGTATACGGAAGAGGCTGTCGCGGAATTCAAAAAAACCATGCCCGAAGTCCCGGAAGAAGAGTTGTATCCCGGCATGCCCATCAGCAAGCTGCCCGAAAGTTTTCGCGTGAAAACCTTTATGAACCTCGTGGCCTATGCCCGGAACAACGGAGGCGGCCTGTGAGCAAAAGCGTTTTTGTCACCGGCGGCAGCGGGGCGGTAGGTTCAGCCATTGTCCGCAAAATGAAGGAATACGGCTGGCGCGTCGCGTTTTCTTACAACAAGAGCGTGGAAAAAGCCGAAGCCCTCGCGGTCGAAACCGGAGCGCTCGCGTTCCAGGCCGACCTGGAGGATCCGGACGCGGTCAACACCATGGCGGAAAAAGTGGAGGCCGAGTTCGGCAACCCGGACGCCCTTGTCAACAACGCAGGCAAAACGAGCATCATGCCGTTCGCGTTGCTTGAGGCTGAAGACTGGGACGCGGCCATGTCCGTCAACCTGAAGAGCCAGTTTCTGGTCACCCACGCTCTGATCCGGGGTATGATACGTCGCAGGAGCGGGGTAATCGTCAACATCAGTTCCATTGCCGGGCAGCGTGTCCTGGAAGTGCCCGTTACCTACGCTACCAGCAAGAGCGGAGTTGTGGGCTTCACCCTCGGGCTTGCCCGCGAGGTCGCCCGCTATGGCATCCGCGTGAATGCCGTGGCTCCCGGCATGCTGGACGACGGGGTTTCCAGCAACATTCCGGAACAGGAACGAAACGAATACCTCCGTTACTGCCTCGCCGGAAGGCCCGGCCGCTGCGAGGAAGCGGCGGATCTGGTGGAATTTCTCTGCAGCGAACGGTCCTCGTATATCAACGCCCAACTCATCCATTTGAACGGGGGATTGTAAAACTATGCGCTGGCGGTTCACTGACAGGGCTCTTTTCTTCGAACCATGGGAAGGAATCATGACCGTCAAGGCCGGTTCCCTGGAAGAATACAGCCTGCTCGAACGCTGGGGGGAACCGGGGCAGGCGCCCCCGGCGCTCCTGCTCGAAAGCTGCGTGCATGCCGCCCATTGGCTGGTGGAGGCAAGCTCGTCCTTCACTCTCAGTTGCGACCTTCTGGCAATCGACTACTGGCGGAGTATGGAAGGGTTGCGCCCCGGCGAGCGGTACTGCGTTCTGCTGCTCGCCGTTGAGCGGCGTGAAAGCCAAATGACCCTGGCCGCGCACCACTGGCGGGTGAAGCCGGGAGGAGAACTGCCGGACGCGGGAATCCGGCCGGATCGCACGGAGGCTGCGGGGCTATTTTCCGTCGCCTTCGCGCCGCTTGAGGAGCGCCATATCCCGGAGGACCGGGCGTGCCTGTGGCGGGAGCTGCGGCCATGATACGCAACAAGTCCTGCTGTTACGCCCCGATGGGAACGCCCTGTCCGGCGGCGGACAAACTGCGCGCATGGCTCGCTTCCGGCGCGGAAAAGCGGCTGACGCTGTACCCGGACGACTTTGCGGACAAGGCGTTTTCCCTGACGGCGCTCCTTTTCTCAGGCCCGCTTTCCGAGCGCCTGGCCCAGCGCTGGCGGTCCTTTTGCGCCTACATGGGAATGCTGACGCCGTTCGTGGGCTGGAAGGTGTTCTGGTACAAACGGGCCGGGGTCACCATCGGCG
This sequence comes from Desulfovibrionaceae bacterium, assembly GCA_031550605.1. GTDB lineage: Bacteria > Desulfobacterota > Desulfovibrionia > Desulfovibrionales > Desulfovibrionaceae > FLUQ01. The sequence goes on from JAVBOK010000031.1 coordinate 7,655, forward strand.
AAAACGTGTATATTGCGCCGGGGGTGACGCTCGACCTGCTGTTCCCCCAGCTCATCACCCTCGAAGACGGCGCGGTGCTGGGCATGGAGGCCATGGTCGTGGCCCACGTCTACACGCCGGACAGGATAGTCATCAGCAGGGTTGTCGCGGGCCGCAGGTCGCTGGTCGGGGGTAAGGCCATTCTGGCCGTCACCCGTATCGGCGAGGAAGGCGTGCTTGCGGCGAACAGCTATACGGTCACCCCCATACCTGCCGGGCAGGTGGGAATCGGGGTGCCGGCGATTGTCAAAAAACGGAAGACGAATAGTGCCGGTGAGTGTTCCGGTAGCGGAGAAGATGACGATGATCAGCGCGCATGAGTTTTCCAAGCGGGCAAGGCTCCTTTACTCTGGCCTGCGCAAGAAGCTGATTCACCTGAACCTTCAGTTGCTTTACCAGTGCAACTTCAAATGCGACATCTGCGATTTCTGGAAGACGCCCTTCACTGAGATGCCCAAAATGAACCTGGAACAGATCGGCCTCATTGCGGAAAAACTCAAGCCACTGGGCCCGCAGTTCATTTCCGTGGGCGGTGGGGAACCATTGCTGCACCCGGAACTGTTCGACATCATCCGACTTCTGGCCAAGGATAATTTTCCGGTCATGATCTGCAACGGTTGGTACATGACTCCGGAGAATGCCCGGGCGCTTTTCGAGGCGGGCATATACGAGGTGAGCATTTCAGTGGACTACGCCAGCGCGGAGAAACACGACGCGCAACGCAACATGCCGGGCGCTTTCGACAGGGCTCTGAAAGCGCTGGCCATGCTCAACGAGAACCGGGTACACGCGGACCAGCGGGTGCACATGATTTCCGTGGTGATGGAAGACAATATCGACGAAATCGAACCGCTGGTGAAACTCTCCAAAGAAATGGGCATAACCTACCTGCTATCCTTCTACTGCAACTCGCGGGGCAGGAAGGAAGCCCGCATCGCGCCCAAGGAGATCGCCCGCCGGTTGCTGGACATCCAGAGCCGGTACCCAGAGTTCGTATCCCTTCCGGAATATCTCGGCCGGTTCGCGGAAGCGGGCGAGGCCGGGCACGGCATCGGCCCCTGTTACGCGGGCAGGAACCTGTACAATATCGACTGCCAGGGCAACGTCACACGCTGCATAGACCGGCTTGACGATCCGGTGGGAAACATTTTCAACGATTCGCTCAGGCATATCGTTGCGGGCTTGCACAGCCAGTATCTCTCCCAGGACTGCCAGCAGTGCTGGACGAGTTGTCGGGGCAGCATCGAGGCGTTGCTCTACGGCAAGCGTAAAATAGCGAACCTGGCCGCGTATTACCGGATGATCAAACCCATTCCCCTCGTCAAGCCCGCGTAGAGCATACGCGCGAAGAGCACCGTTAAATGGCCACTATCCCCTATCGCAGGCAACGCTGGCTGGACATCTACCTGTTCCTGAACGTTGCCGGATACTTTGCCTGGCAGACCTGGAAGGTTGTGGCCGAAAACAGGCTGGATTTCATCGAAGGCGTGTTCATCGCGCACAACGTCATCCTGTGCCTGTGCTTTCTCCTGCGGTCTCCGGCCAGGGCGATCCAGACCGCGGTCAGCCACCAGGCCGTAGCGGTCTGCGCCTTTTATTCCGGAGTGTTTTTCATGGGCCCGGTAGCAACGGAATCGGCCGTCCTGCTGGAGCTTTCCTGGTGGCTCGTTTTCATCGGCGTGGTCATCGGCATCCTGTCTCTTGTGCAGATGGGCAAGAGTTTCGGCGTGCTGATCGCGATCAGGGAAGTGCGCACCACAGGGCTGTACGCATATGTGCGGCACCCCATGGATCTCTCGGACATCGTGATGCGGCTCGGTTACCTGTGCGGCCACCCCTCGTGGCTCACCGCCGTCCTGTTCCTGGCTTCCTCCGCCTGTTACGTCGCCCGCGCCATGTTGGAAGAACGGTTCCTGGCAGACCAGGACCAAGCTTACGCGGACTATATGCGTTGTGTCCGTTTCCGCTTCATCCCGGGAGTATTCTGATGCGCCTTCGAGTGGTTGCTGCTGTTTCTGCTCTCGTCCTGCTTCTCTGCCTCTGCGGCAACGCGCATGGCGAAACGGTCAGCATCGGCGGAAAATCCGTCTCCTATGCGCTTCCTTGGGGATTTTTCCGGGCCGACGGCCTGTTCGCCATTGATTTGAAAGAGCTGGACAGAGAGTTCGGCATGGATACCGTGGTGTTCGCCACGTTCATTCCCGGCACCGACCTGGACGCCCGCAAGCGGGACCGCAGGTTCGTGCCCTCATGGTACGCCCATCTGGTGTACGACAGCATCTTTTCCAAAGTGTCCATCGGGGAAGCCGGGTTCGTCGTCACGACAGCGCTGGTGGAAAGCGTTATTGCTAAGCAATACGCCGAGCCGGCGTTTCGCGAAAAGCTGGGGGCCGTCATCGCGGGCGCGCTGAACCGTAGGTTCTCGGTCCGGTCCATGACCCACAAGGGGTTTGTGGAGAAAGAACTAGGCTACCGCTCCATGCTGGCGTACGGGCAGGGAGAATTGGAAGGGAAAACGGGAATGGAGCCGGTGAACCTTGCGACCATGACCACCTTTTTCCTGTCCGAGGGAAAGCTGACCACCATCATCCAGGCCTGCCGGATCACGTCGGAACAAGACCTGCCCTCGTTCACGGAAAAGGCCTTGCGAATTGCGGCGGAAATCAGCGGCCGCAACCCAGGGTAGCGATTTTTGGCGCATACTAAGGCGTTATGTATTCACGTTCCGCATGTGAGCCGGTTTACGGGAGATCCCCGCAGCCGGTCACATTGTGCGCGCACATGGGGACGAGGCGGCCGTCGGGCTGCAGGTAGTGGTTGCAGCATTTCATGATGCGGCCGAGATCAAAGGTATTCGCGTCCATGAAGCTGTGGATGAACACGCTCCGCAAGACCGTGCTGCCCACGTCGAAGGCGGCTTTTGCCGAAAAATTCTTCCCTTCCAATTCCCCGAGTATGGACTTGATGCGCCGGAGAACCAGCCGGTTGTCGGCCACGCTGTCCGCGGCGGACCAGAACTCGTAAATCCGTTCGCGGATGGCGTTGTGCCCCTCCCTGTCCAGTCCCGGGAGCGTGCGGTTGGCGACGACATCCAGAAACGCTTCTTTGCCGAGGAAATCCTTGAGCGAATAGAACGTATCGTCGTCGATCTGGAAGTAGTAGGAAAGGGCGAAACACGCGGGGTGCGCGCACGGCAACGGGTTGAAATCTCCTTCGCTGATATGGCGGCAGACGTTCAGCTCCCTGACCACGTCGTCTACGGTCATGCGGTCCGGTTCCGAAAAATGCGCCCGCGCGGCGCCGGTTATCGCCATGGGCTGGAACATCAGGCTCAGCCCCTTGGATGCGAAGAAGAAATCCGCAATTGCCGCGACCTCGGTATCGTTCACGCCGCGCGCGACGGTGGCCGTCAAGGAGTAGCGCACCCCTTCCTCTTCCAGCAGCCGGATGAGGTCCAGTTTCATGGCGGAAAGATCCCGCCCCCTGAGCCGCAGCCAGGTATCCGGCCGGAATCCGTCGAACTGGATGGAAGCCACCGTGCCCGTTTCGCGGAACAACGAACGCAAATCCGGATCTGCATGGAGCCGTAGCCCGTTCGTGGATACGGAAGCTTGCATGACGCCCCTGTCTTTGCATATCCGGAGGAATTCCGGAAACTCCGGATGCAGCGTCGGTTCCCCGCCGGAAAAATTGAGGAGCGGGATGCCCCCCTCATAATCCATCAGGCGGTCCAGGGCATGCCGGAACTGGTCCGGGGTCATGCCGAAATCGCCGTCGCGAGGCTTCAGGCAGACGGGGCAGGCGAGGTCGCACCGGCTTGTGATTTCCACCACGGGCAGACAGGTGTGCTGGCGGTGTTCCGGGCAGAGGCCGCAAGAATCCGGGCAACCGGTGAAGCTGCTTGTTCCGAGGGAACGGGGGATCTGGCGTGGTTTGACGTAATGGCGGCTCTCCTCGTGCCATTCCCGTCCCGAAATTCGGGCTTCAGAGTTGCCGTGCGCCGGGCAGAGGGTTTGCAGAAAAACGTCGCCGTCCCGGCCGATTACCCGCGCGGCGACCATCTTACGGCACTCAGAGCAATAACCGGTAGTATATGAATAAAGATGCGCGCTCATTCGGGCTCCACCCCGAACCGGGGGTCTATCTCGCGGTCCAGCAGGTTGTACGAGCACGCGGGCACCATGTTCCCGTCCTCGTCCGGCACGAGATCGCCGCACAGGGCGACGCGGGCCAGGTCGAAGTTGTCTTCGTCCATGTGCGCGTGGATGGTTACGGTTTTGACCATCTCATGGAAGAACCCCTGCTTGCGGGCGTCCTCATCCGCGAAACGAGAGATGAACTTTTTCAGCAACAGCAGTTTTTCCCTGGGAGCGCCTTCGGCCCAAATTACGTCAACACTCTCGCGGAATGCCTGCTCCACTTCCGGCGTTGCTCTCATCAAAAAACTGCCTTCCGTGGCCGCTGTCAGCAGGTCCTTGTCCGCAAGCTCGGTGAAGGGGATTCGCGTCGGTCCGTCCATGATGAAATAGGAGGCCGAATAGCAAAATGGATGATACGAGCCGTGGGCGAAAAAGTCCGTGCTCTTGAAATTTCCCCATTTCGTCAGACCCAGTTCCACGTCTTCCAGCGTGCTGTGCCTGCGGGGAGAGAAAAGGCTGCCGTATTGCCCGGTGTAAGCCATGTTCTGGATGGTCACCCCGCAGACAAAGGCTTTGGGCAGGTAAGTTTCAATCAGGTTCGCGACTTCCTCCTCGTTGACGCCGGGAATCCAGACCAGCAGCAACGCGGTGGGAATCTCCAATTCTTCGAGCATGGCCAAAGCGTTCAGCTTGTCCCGCACGATGTCGCGGCCGTGGATGATAACGCTCTTCGCTTCATCCAGGGTATCCAGGGAGAGAATGACCTGTACCCCGGCGGTCTTGATCTTCTCCGCGAAAGACCTGTCCCGGCCAAGGACGATGCCGTTGGAATTCATGCTGACGCGGCGGAAGGAACGCGCCGAGCAACGGTCCAGCAGTTCGAACAGACGTGGATGGAGGGTGGGTTCGCCGCCGGTGAGATTCAGAAGATCAAAGCCGCATTGTTCCGCTTCGATCCGGTCGAGAATCGCCTCCAGATCTTCCATGGACTTGTTGTATATCCTGTCCGGCCGGTTGTGGGTGAAGCAGATAGGGCATTGCAAATTACAGTTGTTGGTAATGGAAAAAATGGGAAGGCGCAGGCTCCCCGCGTGGTTGCCGCAGGGACCGCAGTCAAAGGGGCAGCCTTTGGCCGCCGGTAGGAGCGTTTTGTTTTGCCGGATGCGCCGGGGCAGCCGCATGCGGTCTGTGAACCATCCTGCCGTCCGGCAGACGATCGTTCGCCTCGCACCACGGCTCGGGCAGATTCGTTCCATGAATACGCCTTCGTCTGACGCGGAATACAGGGCGTGTTCCACCTCACGGCAGTCAGGGCACCAGGCGCCGGTACTGCCGAGATTGGTCTCTCCGAATTCGACCGCTCCATCTGTAGGCCCGCAGCATCGAGCGGGAGCCATGGGCAATTCGATCATACAGATTCTCCGCTCGTGCCGCTTCCACCTGAAACGGCGAATTTCGCGTACAATTCGGGGCGTGCGATCTTCCAGCCGAGGATGCCCCACATGAGGAATGTAATCCGGCTGAAACCCTTCCGCTTCAAGTAGTAGGCGATAATCGGCGCATCATATCCGACTTCGCAGGTTACGAGAATATTCCGGTCACGAGGAATCTCGTGCAGGTGCTTGCCGATGCTGAAGAACGGAAACCGCCTGCTGTTGGGCAAGGGTTTCAGCATATATGCGGGTTTGGCCGTTCGCCTGAGATCAATGATGAAGAGTTCGGGGGCGAACAAAACCTCCTCGTTCAGTTGCGAGGGCTGTAACGCGGTGATGGCGGCGCCCTTGCCGGTCAGCACGTCACGGAATACAGCCGTGACATACCGCAATTGGCTGTCGGAGAAACTGTGGGAGAAAGAAACGCGCAATGTGGACCTGGCTTCGGCGGCCTTCAACCCCATGCCGGTCAGCACATGGGAGGGGGTGTCTTCCCCGGTGTTGCACGCGGAACCGGCGGCCACGGAAACGCCGTAATAGTCAAGCTGACCCATGATAACGGCGTTGGCAGTGCCGGGCAGGGTTACGCTCACCGTACCGGGCTGGCAGTCCGGCCCCTCCGGCGAGTTGATGACGCAATCCGGAGCGATTTCCCTGAGCGCGGCGATAAAAGCGTCCTTGCGGCGCTTCAGTCCCGGCGCCAGCGCAAGCAGGCGGGGGATCTCCCCGGCGGCGGCGGCGAAACCGGCAATGTTATGCAGGCTCTCGGTCCCGGCCCGGCGGCCTTCCTCCTGGTGCCCCCCCAGCATGAAGGGCGCGAAAGGCGATCCCTCGCGGATATACAGCGCCCCGATCCCCTTGGGCCCATGGATTTTGTGGGCAGAGAACGAGGCGTAGTCCACGCCGAGATCCGTTACGTCCAGGGAAATTTTGCCAAGCGCCTGGACCATGTCGCTGAAGACAAACGCTCCGTGCTTCCGGGCGATGGCGGCCATGCTTTTGATATCGTAGAGCGTGCCGGCTTCATTGTTCGCGGCCATACAGACGAGAAGGCCGATATCGTCGCGCCAGGCAGCCTTCACGCTTTCCGGGGAAATACGCCCCTGACGGTCGGGAGTGAGGGCGATAAGGGGGAAACCCTTGTCCCGAAGATGGAACAAGGTTTCCAGCATGGCCGGGTGTTCGAGCGGGTTATACAAAATTGCGGGTTTTCCCTTGGGCAATAAAGGAGCAATGCCGCGCAGCGTGTTGTTGGATTCGGTTGCGCAGGATGTAAAAAGAATGGTTTCCTGAGGCGCGTTTATGCTTCTGGCGATGCGTTCGCGGGCGTCGGCAAGGATGGACGCGGCCTTATGCGCCATTTTGTATGGAGATGAGGGGTTGGCGTAACATCGCGCAAGGACCTGGCACATGGCCTTGCGTGCAGTTTTGCTGACCTCTGTCGTAGCATTGTTGTCACAGTAGACGGACCGTCTGAATCGGAACATACCCCCTCCGTAACCGGAAACATTTACCATACAGTGGGGGACAAGAGCCGTAAAGGGTGTCAGGGTTTCACCCGAGCGCCCTGCCGACCGCCGCTCCGCCCAGAATGCGCTTTACGCGGAGCAATGGAATAACTGAAGGCTTTCACCGGAAAATGAAGCTTATTCAGCGCCGGGCGTATGGATTTCGGAACTTTGAAAACTACCGCTTGCGGGTCCGGGTGCTTTGCGGATAGTGGTCATGAAAACTC